>JBEKWB010000093.1:0-17505 GCA_049513455.1 Acidimicrobiales bacterium | reverse complement strand
CGATCTGGCTGATCATGCCCAGCTCATAGGCGCGGGCGGCGTCGATGCGCTCGTAACGACCGACCAGGGCCATGCGCATCACCGCCTCGACCGGCATTTTGCGGATGAGCCCGATGGCCTCGTACGCGGTGACCTGGCCGATGGAGACGTGCGGGTCGAGGAAGGTGGCGCTCGACGCGGCGATGACGATGTCCGCGTCGGCCACGAAGTGCAGCCCCCCTCCGGCACACACGCCGTTGACCGCGGCGATCACCGGCTTCGTCACGCCGTTGTGCCATGCCGTCAGCCGCAGCTCGGCCCGCTTCGTCCGGCGGGACTGCTCACGCAACGCGGCGGGATTCTGGGCCAGCTCCACCACGTCGAGACCGGTCTGGAAGGCTCGGCCGACACCGGTGTTGACGATGACGCGTACGGAAGGGTCGGCGTCCAGCTCGCGCCACGCCGACTCCAGTTCCTCGATCATGGCGGCGTTCATGGCGTTGCCCGACTCGGGCCGGTTGAACACGAGCCATCCCACCCGGCCGTGGCGCTCCACCACCAGAGTGGACTCGGACCGAGAGCTCACTGTGCCTCGAAGGGTCCGCGCCCCATCTGGTCGCGCACGGTGACGACGGGTGGGTTCGTGAGCAGTCGCCGCTGCCAGTTGGCACCGTCGACCACGAGCGTATGGCCCGAAATGAACCGGGCGTACGGTGAGGCGAGGAACGTGGCCGCCCATCCGAGCTCCCTGAGCCTGCCGACGCGGAGGGCGGGCTGGCAGACGTCCTTGTCGCTGCTGCGGTCCAAGTTCTCGACAATGTCGGCCGTCATGTCGGCATGGGGGAACAGCCCCGGCACGAGCCCGTTGACCGCAATGCCGTACGGACTCCATTCCACCGCCAGCGTCTCCACCATGTTCTTCACGCCCGCCTTCGCCGCGGCCGAGTGGGCGAACCCGGGCCCACCCGTCCAGGCGTACGACGCCCCGACGTTGACGATGGAGCCGGGCGTCCCCGCGCTCAGGTGCCGACGCGCGAACTCGCGCGCCATGAAGAACGTCCCGTTGAGCGTGATGTCGACCACGGTTCGCCACGCATTGGGCGACATGTCCTCAGCCGGCACGGGGAAGTTGGCGGCGGCGTTGTTGATCAGCACGTCGGGCAGGCCGAAGGCGGCGGTGGCCTGGTCGAAGGCGGCGGCGATCTGCTCGGGGTCCCTGATGTCGCAGGTCACGACCTCGATCGGCCCCGGGACGGCTTCGATGGCGGCACGGGCGGCGTCGAGGTGCTCGGCCTTGCGGCTCGCCACCACCAGATTGGCGCCGAGCCGGGCGAACTCGACGGCGATCGCTCGGCCCAGGCCGGTGCCCCCACCGGTGACCAGAACGGTCTGGTCGTCGTACGTGCCGGCGGGTAGGGCACTGGAGCCCTCCTCCGGCGGCTCGGCCAGGCCCAGTAGGTTCGTCACGCTCAACTCCCGGTGTAGATCGGCGCGCGATCCTCGGCCCGTGCGGCACGGAGCTCCGCGTAATCGCTCGACTTGTTGATGAAGGTCTGACCGATCAGCTCGTCGGACATGGACGAGCGGATCTGGGGCTCGGCGAGGTTGCGGATGATGCGCCGGGCCATGTTGACAGTGACCCGCGGCTTGGCGGCGATGTTGTCGGCGATCTCGCGCACCGTCGCATCCAGCTGGTCGGCTGCCACCACCCGCGACACGACGCCGTGCGCCAAAGCCTCCGAGGCGCCCATGGCCCGCCCGGTGAGCACCAGATCGCTCACGACACCGTGTCCGCATATTTCGTAGAGCACACCCACGCCTCCCGTGTCGGGGATCACCCCGTGGGTCAGCTCGGGCAGCATGAACCGCGCCCCCTCGGCCGCCACCCGGATGTCGCAGAGGAGTGCACGCTGGAACGACCCGCCAATGGACCACCCCTGCAGCGCGGCAATTATCGGCGCGTCGATCTCGAAGAGCTTCTGGATGCCGCGGTGTCCCCGCCGCATCAGTTCGTGGTGGCTCACATCGGTCGTCGCCCCGATGGCCGACACGTCGCGTCCGGTGGAGAACGAGTGACCGGTCCCGCGCCAGATGACGGCCCGGATGTCGCGGCGCTCCGACAGCTCGGCCAGGATTTCGAAAAGGCGAAGGTCCATCTCGTCGTCGAACGCGTTGCGCTTGTCGGGGTTGTTGTTGGAGATGATGGCGACCGGTCCGTCGTAGTCGAGCAGCACCTTCTCGCTCGGCGAAGTGCTCGCGGTCATGATCCTCCCCCTGCGCAAAGTGTGGGCCCCGACCCTGGTGGCCGGCTGGAGAGGTGACTCTACCTGAGTCCCGCGTCCCCATAGGCGGTAGGGTTGGGGCGATGGCGCGCCTGCACCACGTGAACCTGGGCATTCCCGTCGGCGGGACCGACGCCGAAGCGGGGTTCCTGGTCGATCTGCTCGGCTACAAGCGGGTCGAGCCCCCGCCGTCGCTGGCGTCGGTGGCCAAATGGTTCGAGTACGCGGACGGCACGCAGATCCACCTCAGCGAGGACCCCGAGCACCGCCCCGCGGCGCGGGCACACGTCGCCGTCGAACTCGGCGAGGAGCTGGGTGCCCTCGAGCGGTTGTTCGACCAGGCCGGCTACGCCTACACGCCGCTCGACAGTCAGGACATGCGCATCGTCTTCTGCGAGGACCCGGCGGGCAACCGCTGGGAGTTGCGCGGTCCGCCGCATCGCTAATCTGCCCGGTGGACCGTCGAGCGGCGGTCCCTCTCACAGGGGGTACGAGTGTCATCGCTGCCTGAGCCGCCATCGGTGCACGGGGACCCGGTCCCGTGAAGGTAGGAGTCATCGCTCCGTTCGTCGACGGCCTGATCACGTCGGGCGCGTTCCTTGCGGACTACGCCGGGGTGCTCGAGGAGTGCGGGGTCGAGTCGGTCTGGACCGTCGAACACGTCGTGGTGGCGGAGACCTACGAGTCGCGCTACCCGTACTCGCCCAGCGGCCGGATGGCCGGGACGCCGGGCTCGGTGCCCATGCCCGACCCGCTCGAGCTCCTAGCCTTCCTCGCGTGCGCGTCCTCCTCGCTGCGGCTGGGAACCGCCATGATCGTCGCGCCGCTCCATTCCCCGGCCGTGCTCGCCAAGCGCGCCGCCACGGTCGACCGCCTTTCGGGGGGTCGGGTCGAGCTCGGTCTCGGGATCGGTTGGCAACGGGAGGAGTACGCCGCGGTGGGTGCGGCCTTCGACGATCGCGGGAGGCGCCTCGAAGAGTGCATCGAGGCCATGCGGGCGCTGTGGGCCGACCACCCGGCGTCGTACGAAGGGAAGCACGTCTCGTTCTCCCGGGTGTTCTCCGAACCCCCTCCCGAGCGCGGACGTGTCCCCATCATTCTCGGAGGACACAGCGACCCCGCCGTCGAACGCGCGGGTCGGATGGCCGACGGCTGGTTCCCGTTCACCATCACCGCCGAGGAGTTCACCGCCAAGGCGGAGGTCGTGCGGGCCGCGGCGGCGGCGAACGGCCGTGAGCCTTGGGCGGTCGAGATGACCGCCTGGCCCGGCAGCGCCGATCCCACAGCGGAGCGGTCCGTGCCCTGGGTGCGCCGCTACGTGGAGGCCGGGGCCACCCGCCTGGTCCTGCACGTCAGGATCGACCGGCCCGACGAGCTGCCCCAGCTGCGGGACCAACTCAACCGGTACCAGGATGAGGTGGGCTCGCAGTGGTGAACCCGTCCGGCGAACGGGTCCAGTTCGACAGGACGGCGTCGAGCAGACCCTCGTCCACGTACTCGGGGAACGCGGCCGGCCGGACCGCTTGCGGGACCTGTCCCTCGTAGCCCAGTCTGCGGCGGACACCGGGATCGAGGTAGTAGGCGCCGGCCACGGCCAGGACGAGGGAGCGGTACGCGGCGGGGTCGCGCGCGGAGAGCCCGTCCAGCCAAGGGGCGATGTCCTCCTCGGCGATGTCCGCGTCGAGGGCGGCGGTGAGCGCGGCGGCGAGGGAGGGCACGGTAGCCACCACCCGGTCGAGAAGGTGATAGGCCACGCCCACCTCATCGGTGGAGGGCATGGTGTCATCGGCCGGGATCAGGACCTGGGCGACGCGGGCCAGCCGGAACCGGACGCTGTCGTCGACGGTGGCGGCGTCGTTCGGCGGGCGGCCGAGGGTGACGGGCCGACCGCGCCGGGCGGACGGGGCGCCGGTGTGCACGGAGCGACGGCGCTCGGGGGTGGGCACGTCGCCGCGGTGCGCCAGCAGATGGTCCACCGCCCGGAGTGCCAGCGCGCAGATGGAACTGGTTGGGTTCACACCCCCCGAGGTGACGAACGTGCTGCCGTCGATGATCCCCAGGTTGGGGACGTCGTGAGCCATGGACCAACGGTCGACCACCGACTGGTCGCGATCGTCCCCCATGCGTGCGGTACCCATGAAGTGCCCGTTGGGGGGATAGCGGAACTCGACCTCGGTGTGCCAGGCGCCGGCCTCGACGAGCGACTCCCGCGCCTTGTCGATGTGCCACTCACACAGGGCACGGGTGTTGTCGTCAATGCGGTAGGCGATCCGGGGCGCCGCCAGGCCACAGCGGTCGGTGAGCGTCGGCGAAAGGTCGACCCGATTCTCGGGGTTGGGCAGGTCCTCGCACACCAGTCCCCAGTGTGCGCTGCACCCGAACCGTTCACGCACGTGGCGGTGGTGGTCGTCGCCCCACGACCCTCCGTTGGTCAAGGCGGCGCGCAGGGGTCCGCCGGTCGGCGCCATGGCCCACTTGGCGCCACCGACAAACCCCCGCCGTTCATCGCTGGCGTAGAACTGGTAGGAGACGATGGAACCGCCCGCATGTCCCCGCCAGCTCTCGAGGTCCTGGCGGAACAGCCCCTTGACCAGCGCAAGCGGATGGACCATCAGTCGCGTTCCGACGAGCCCCGAGGAGTTGGCCAACCCGCTGGGCGCACGGGCCGAGGCGGAAGCGAGAAGGAGGCGCGGGGTGCCGATGCCGTTGGCCGCCAGGAGGACGACGTCAGCCGCCTGGAAATGAGCCCTGCCCTCCTCGTCGACCCATTCGGCGCCGGTGGCGAGTCCGCGCGCATCGGTTTGGAGCGCCACGACGCACGCACCGGTGATGAGCCGGCCGCCGGCCGCCACGAACGCGGGCCAATGGGTCAGATCGGTGGAGCCCTTTGCTCCCTCGTTGCACCCGAGCAGGCAGGTCGCACGTTGTACGCACGGGTGCCGGCCCGACCATGGTGCCGACAGGATCGCGTTGGTCGCCGGCCACCAGTGCCATCCGAGCCGGGCATGGGCACGGGCGACCCTGAGCGCGCCGGGCCCGATGGGGAGCGGGGGCAGTGGGGGATCGGCGCCATCGGGGAAGGCCGGGTCGCCGCCCAGGCCCGAGACCCCGAATTGCCGATCGGTGCGCTCGTAGAACGGGAGCAGTTCGGCGTAGGTGAGGGGCCAGTCGTCGGCGACACCCTCGTCGGTCCTCCTCGTGAAGTCCGACGGCAGTAGTCGCGGCCACTGGGCCGCATACAGAACGGTGCCCCCGCCGACGCCGTTGTAGTTGAGAACGCCGACATCGGAGGCGCTCAGGTCGATGGGGTAGTCCGCCGGGGCGCGACGGACACTCGGGTCTCCGGACCACCGCTGGCGGCCGGCCAACTCCCACTCATCGCTTGCCCCGGGAAATGCCGACCGGTCCGGCCACGGTCCCTGCTCCAGGCAGACGACGCGGTACCCGGCGTCGACCAGGCGGGCGGCCGCCACGCCGCCGGACGCCCCCGCACCAACGATCAGGACGTCAGCGGGACGATCGTCCCCCGGGGGCGGGCCGGTTTCTGCGGGCGTTATCGGGGGACCTTCATCCGATGGCGATGGGGTTGATGGGACTTCCCGAGGCACCGGTGACGGGGAGCGGCGCCACCACGAACAGGCACTCGGTGACCTGATCCTTGGCCAGGGCGGCCAGGTTGACGTGCTCGAGCAGGTGGACGCCGAGCTTGATCAGCAGTTCTATGTGGACCCCGAGGAAGATGCCGCGGTCGAACGGGACCGGCTCGATGGCCGAGTTGTCCGATCCGACGACGGAGATGTCGTGCTCCCGGATGAAGTCGACCGCATCGAGCCCGAGCCCGGCCTGCAGCGCCACCTCGGGTTCGCCGATCGAGTGCCAGTACTCGAGGAACCCGGTGCGGACGAGGAGGATGTCCCCCGAACGGATCTCCACCTCCTGGGCGGCGGCGCACGCTTCGAGCTCGGCACTGGTGACGGCGTAGCCCGGCTCCAGCCACTCCACGCCCTGGTGCCGCGGCAGGTCGAGGTGGACGGCCCGTCCGACCACGCCGCGCACCTTGTCGATACCGCAGTTGGGGACCCCTTGGTTGGTCCGGACGGCGTCGGACGGGAAATCGTTGTAGAGCGTGCCCTCGGCGAAGACGTGGCTGAGCGCGTCCATGTGGGTCAGCGTGTGTGACGCGAACACCA
The DNA here is from genome assembly GCA_049513455.1 of Acidimicrobiales bacterium. Taxonomy (GTDB): domain Bacteria; phylum Actinomycetota; class Acidimicrobiia; order Acidimicrobiales; family RAAP-2; genus Bog-473. Next base: position 11,054 of record JBEKWB010000093.1, on the reverse strand, counting down.
GCACGTCCTCGTTGGCGCCGACGTCGGGTGACGCGCCGTAGTCGACGAACGCCCCGGGATCAGCCTGATTCGTGAGGGTCAGTCGCTGGGGCGTGCCCCGGTAGGCGAAGAGTGGTCCGCTGCCCTGCATCTGGATCGGCAGTCCGAGGTTGTAGACGACGCCGGTCTTGCAGACCCGCGTCGCGGCCAGCACGACCTCCGGGGTGAGCAGGTTGAGCGCACCTCGCTCGTCCTCCTTGCCCCACCGGCCCCAGTTGTTCGGCCCTTCCCCGACCAAAACCCGATCAGCGCACATTGCCTAGACCCCCAAGTGAACGTAGATGAACGAAATGATGACTGTGGCGGCGCCACATTACGACGTTTCCCGGACGGGGGACAGGGCGGTGCTCCCGGACAGGGGACAGGGCGACCGAGACACGAGTTTCCGGCTGACGAGAACGACATCCCGGCCGTCCAGCAGACCAAAAAGGATCTCAAGGCCGCCGGCCAACCGCCTGACCTGACGTCGGGCGTGGCCGTGGGATCCGTATACGGGCTCGTACGCCCCCGGTCGACGGCCCGAGCCAGGGCCGATCGACCCAGAGGGCAGACCGGGAACTCGCCGCCGCCGGCCCGAATGGGGACGAATGTTACGGGCGCACTACGAAATGACCGGCGGTCGGAGCGGGACTATTCGACAATGGAGAGGGCCCCTGTGGGGCACGACTCGACCGCCGTGCGGATCGCGTCGTCGCTATCCACATCGCTGCCGATCTGGACCACCTTGCCCTCGTCGTCCACTTCGAACGTCCCGGGGGCGTACCGGTTGCAGTTCTCCGTGCCGATGCACACGTCCCGGTCGATCTCGATACGCATGCCCCCGAGGTTATCCGACGACGCCGCCCCACCGGGGCCCCGCGCACCGGTCAATCGAAGGGGTGCAGCGAGCTTCCGAGGAGGGCCAGGGAGAAGTACTGGTTGGCCGCGCCGTACGCCATGCCCAGCGCGACCTTCGCACCATCCACCTGGTGCTCGCCCGCCAGGCCTCGCACCTGGTTCGCCGCTTCGGCGACGCGGAGCAGACCGGAGGCGCCGATGGGGTTGCTTGACAACACCCCTCCGCTCGGGTTCACCGGGAACGATCCGGTGAGCGCGGTCTCCCCGGAGTCGATCATGCGCCATCCCTCGCCAGGCTCCGCGATGTCGTGTCCCTCCAGCCAGATGGCCTCGTACCACGAGAACGGCACGTAGAGCTCGGCCACGTCGATCTGGCGCCGAGGGTCGGTGATGCCCGCCTGCTTGTACACATCCTGCGTCGCTTGCACGCAGGCCTGCGGGCGCACCGGGTCACGGCCCGGGAAACTCGACGGTTCGCTCCTCGACGATGTGCCGAGGATCCAGGCCGGCGGACGCCCGTCCGCCGCCGCGGCGTTGGCCACCTCCTCGTTGCCGATGATGATGGCGCAGGCCCCGTCCGAGGACGGGCACGACTCGAGGTAGCGCAAGGGCTCCCACAGCATCGGGGAGGACTTCACCTTCTCGAGCGAGATGTCCTGGATCTTCAGGTGGGCGAAGGGGTTCTTCAGCGCATTCTGGCGGTCCTTGACGGCGACCAGCCACCCGATGTGCTCGGGGGCCCCGGTCCGGTGGATGTAGGACTTGATGTACGGGGCGAACGCGCCCCCGGCGCCGAGCGAAGCGCCGCGGCCGCTGCCGAGGGCGAACTGGGCATTGCCTTCCGACTGCTTCTCGAAGGCCACGGCGAGGACGCGGTCGTGCTTGCCCACGGACACGTGCGATGCGGCCACGATCCCGGTGGTGGCGCCCACGGAGCCCGCGGTGTGGACGCGCAAACATGGCTTTCCGGTCGCTCCGAGAGCGTCGGAGAGGTAGAGCTCGGGCTTCATGACCCCTTCGAAGAGGTCGGGCGCCTTGCCGACCACCACGGCGTCGATGTCGTCGAGCGTCATGTGGGCGTCGTCGAGGGCCCGGAAGACCGCTTCGCGGACCAACCCCCCGTATGAGACGTCCAGCCTCCTCGACTTGTGGTGGGTCTGGCCGACGCCGACGATGGCACATGGTCGGTGGCTCATGAATCTCCCTCGAGTATGCAGATCAGGTTCTGTTGCAGGCACGGCCCGGAGGTGGCGTGGGCGAGTGCCCGCCGACCCTCGCCGAAGATGTGGTCTGCGGCGTAGCCGATCCGGGCCAGGCCGCTGGCCATGATCGGGTTGGAGGCCAGAGGACCGCCCGAGGCGTTGACCACCACCTCGTCGCCGAGCTCGAGCACCCGGCGGAGCAGCAGCTCCTCGTGGGTGAAGGCGGTCTGCAGCTCGGCGACCTCCACGTCGCCCGCCGCCAGCCCGGCCGCCTTGGCGGCGATCCGGACGGACGGCGCATCGCCGAGCTCCCGGTACATCGGATTGTGGCACTCGGTGCGGTGGTCGATCCCCGTGATCCATGCCGGGCGCGAGCGGAGTTTCTGGGCCCGCTCGGCCGTGGCGAGCACCACGGCGACGGCGCCATCGGTGATGGGGGGCAGGTCGTGCAGCCGCAGGGGCTCGCGCACGTAGTCCTGTGCGAGCAGGGCGTCGATGTCCCCGTCCCCTTGCACCTGCGCGAACTCGTTGCCGATGGCGTCATGCCGGGATCGGAGCGCCACCTCGGCCATCGACCGCTCGTCGGCGATGCCCGCCGCAATGACGGCCCGGGCCTGGAGCGCGGCGAAGGTGACCGGGTCCACGCCGAGGGGCGCGAGGTAGTACGGATCCATCTCCATCGGGTAGATGAGTGCGGGGTCCCCGGTTGACGAACGACCGGATCCGGTCACGACGGCGATCTCGATGTCGCCCTCCTGCAGCCGCAACCACGCTTCGTAGAGGGCCCAGGCACCGTCCATCTCCACGTGCGAGTCGCGCTTGGGCGGCCAGGCACCGATGGCGTCGATGTTCTGGACGAACGAGAAGGCCTGCCCGGTGATGTAGTCACAGGAGCCCTGGCAGGTGAAATCGATGTCCGCCCGGGTGAGTCCGAGGCCGTCCAGCGCGTCGGTGATCACGCGGACGAGCAGCTGGCTCTCGGACAGGTCGGTGCGCCGAACCATCGGGGTCTGGGCCCACCCGACCACGGCCACGCTCTTTTCGATAGCGGCCATCAGTAGATCCGGTTTATGAGATCGGGGTCCACGACGTCAGGCTCGTCGAGGGGGACCCACCCGACGAGGGCGCCGAATCCCATTCCTGACATGTCTTCCTCCTCTGCCGGTGATGCCCACACGGCCGCCACCCGCTGGCCGATGTGCACCTCGGCCGCGGGGAGGTCCACCACAGGCTGGTAGCCGAGGACAACCGCGGCGTCGTCGAGCAGCACGAAGACACGGGCGAAGGGCTCCGTCTCGGTCTGGCCGGGGTACTGGATCGGGGTGATCACCGTGTAGTTGCTGATGGTGCCCTTCTGGGCGAGGTCGACCTCGTGGTCGGCCGTGAGCTCGGTCGCATCCACCGGGCAGCTCGTGCGGCCGCCGGCGTAGATCCTCGCGCACGACGGGCACTGCTGGCCGAGCAGCCGGCCCTCTCGACTGGCCGCGGCGGCCCGCAGGCTCGCCGCCGGAACGGGGTTGTGATACGAGATCGAGGCGTTGTAGTCCATCATGGTCACGGGCTCGTGCGGGGCCTCCCCAGTGACCGCAGGGTCCGCGTTCTCGCCGGGAACAAACGCCTCGATGTCGTCGATGCGGCCGCGCCGCTCCGCCCGCCAGCGTGGGACGACCCGCAACCCGACCTCCATGGCGGAGGCGGTGCCGGCGTCGACGGCGTGGAGCAGGGGCGTGCTCGCCCCGTCCAAAAGGATGGAGGCGAAGGCAAAGGGTCGGTCGACGGGATGTTGCACCGAGGGGTTGGGGACCCAGGTCCACGACGTCACGGTGCCGACCGGCCCGACCTCGACGAAATCGGGCGCGAGCTCAGCGCCCGTCGCCGGATCCCATTCGATCGGCGGGACGATCACCCCGTCCCCGCTGCGGATCCCGAGGATGCGCTTCTCGGTCAAGGCCGTCATGAAGGCGCCGACGACCGGTCCGAGCGAGCGCTTGTAGGGAAAGGTGATGGTGTTGTCGACGAACGTGCTCACCGCGCCCGGCCTCCATCATGTCGAGATTCGGAACGAGTTCCGTTGGATTCGCTCATGCCCCCACTTCTTGCAGATGATCGGTCGGCGTGAGATTAGCGGGATTGGTTCGGCCGTGCGAAAGCACCCACCGCGCCTCGGCGCTCTCGTCGATTCGCCAGCGCGGCCGGGCGGGGTGCGCATAGCCTGGCGCCTGTCCCGAGTGGCAAGGAGTGGTCCATGGTCCCAGCCGCACCAGGTGAAGGGGGTGACGGCCTCATCCGGCCGTTTCTCGTCGAGATACCCGAGGACCAGATCGACGACCTGCACGAGCGGCTGCGGCGTACCCGCTGGCCGGAGGCGGAGACGGTGGATGACTGGTCGCAGGGTATGCCGCTCTCCTACGTGCAGGAGCTCTGCCGCTACTGGGCGGAGGAGTACCGCTGGCGGGAGACGGAGCAGCGGTTGAACGCGTTGCCCCAGTTCCTCGTGGCCATCGATGGCCTCGACCATCACTTCGTCCACGTCCGCTCGCCCCATCCCGGCGCGCTGCCGCTGATCATCACCCACGGGTGGCCCGGGTCGATCGTCGAGTTTCTCAAGGTCATCGGGCCCCTGACCGATCCGGTCGCGTTCGGAGGGGATCCGGCCGATGCCTTCGACGTCGTCTGTCCTTCCCTGCCGGGTTACGGCTTCAGCGGGCGCCCGGGTTCCACGGGCTGGGGCATCGACCGCATCGCCCGGGCCTGGGCGGAGTTGATGGCGCTTCTTGGGTACGGGCGCTACGGAGCACAGGGAGGGGACTGGGGGTCGATGGTCACCGCCTCTTTGGCCCGGCAGGACCCCGATCACGTCGTGGGCATCCACCTCAACATGCCGGTCGTCGGTCGTGACGCCATGTCGATGGAGAATCTGACCGCGGAGGAGGAGGCGACGCTGGCGCACATGGCCGAGTTCCAAAAGTGGGAGACCGGCTACTCGGGCCAACAGTCGACCCGGCCCCAGACCCTGGGCTACGGGCTGGCCGACTCGCCGGCGGGCCAGTGCGCCTGGATCGTCGAGAAGTTCAGGGCGTGGACCGACTGTGACGGGCACCCCGAAAACGTCCTGACCCGCGACGAGCTCCTGGACAACGTGATGCTGTACTGGCTGCCCGGGACCGGCGCGTCGTCCGCCCGCCTGTACTGGGAGAGCTACCGCAGCGTGGATCTCAGCGTCGTCTCCGCACCCACCGGGTGCTCGATCTTTCCCAAGGAGGTCATCCGGTTGTCGCGCCGCTGGGCGGAGAAGCGGTTCACCGATCTCCGCTACTGGAACGAGCTGGACCGCGGCGGGCACTTCGCAGCGTTCGAACAGCCCGACCTGTTCGTCCACGAGCTCCGGTCGTTCTTCGCGCTGGTGCGCTGAGCCGCGCCGGCGGGCGCCGAGCCGGGTACGGCGTAGTGTCGTGCGCCATGCCCGTTCGCTTCACGCCCACCGCCCATCTCGACGCGTAGGAGGATCTGTTTTGTCGGAGAACCCGGTGACCAGTGCCGACGCCCTCGACCGTCCCGGACTGGTGCGCGTCGTCGACAATGACCGCGTGCGCGCCGTCACGCTCGACCGTGCCGAGGCGCTCAACGCATTCAACGAGGCGCTCTACGACGCCGTCACCGATACGCTCCTCAGTTCCGCCGAGGATCCGCGCGTGGCCGTGGTGCTCCTCACGGGGAGCGGACGGGCCTTCTGTGCCGGGACCGACCTCCTCGAGATGGCGGCGCGCACCTCGGATCCCGACTTCAAAGCAGGGGTGCACGGCTTTCTCGGATTGATCGATGCCCTGATCGCGTTCCCGAAACCGTTGATCATCGCCGTGAACGGTTTGGGCCTCGGTATCGGTACCACCATTTTGGGGTTTGCCGATCTGGCCTTCATGTCGACCGCGGCGCGGCTCAAATGCCCCTTCACCAGCCTCGGTGTCTCTCCCGAAGCGGCATCAAGCTTCACCTTTCCCACCCTTCTCGGCCGGCAGAATGCCACGTGGGTGCTGATGAGCTCCGAGTGGATCGAAGCCGAGGAGGCGCATTCCATCGGATTGGTCTGGAAGGTGACCGAGCCTGACGCACTGTTGCCCGAGGCACACCGGTACGCCGCGCTGCTGGCGGCCAAACCCATCTCCAGCCTCGTCCACACCAAGGCGGCCATTGTGGCTCCCTTTCGCGAACAGCTCGATGCGGCGCGGGAGCGGGAGTCCGCGTCCTTCGCGGAGCTCATGGGGGGTCCGGCCAACGCCGAGGCTCTGGCGGCGTTCGCAGAGAAACGTCCGGCCGACTTCACCCGGCTTCCGCCGGGGGCGTGACCCTGGCGGTCGGGGCCGGAAACGGGCGACGCACGCCGCGCAATTGGGCCGCGCCGCGCACCACGCCCTAGGATGAGCCTGCCGCGTGGTCCAGGAGCGGCTAGGGGGAGGACACGCAGTGCCGCTCGATGAAAAGCGCCGCCTCGCGACGAGCCGCCGGATCGTCGTGGCGGGAACCTCAGGTCCCGGAGCGGGGATCGCGGCGGCCCTGGCGGCCGATGGTGCCCGCGTCGCCGTGCTGGAACCGGGGCACGACGGACAGGGGAACGCCGTCACGCAGCACGGGTCGATCCACGAGGTGGCAACTGACTTCGCCTCCGAGGCCGCGGTCGGGGCCAGTGTGACCGCGGCGGTCGAGGCACTGGGCGGCGTCGACCAGTTCGTCTACGCGTGGTACCCCGACGAGCTCACCGGGACGACGACCTTCACCGACGTGTCCGAGGAGGAATGGGCCCGCGCCTGCGAGGGCACGTTGGACGCCGCGTGGTGGTTGGTCCGGGCCCTGATCGGTCCCTTGCGGGCATCGGGGGGAGGCTCCATCGTCTTCGTGGTCCCGACGGTGGGCCTCACGGGCGCATCCGGCTTCGTCATGCTCTCGGTCGTGGCCGAGGGCCTCAGGGTGCTGGCCAAGGGGTGCGGGCGGTGCTGGGGGGAGGACGGCGTGGCCGTCAATACGCTGGCGACATCGCCCGCCTTGTGGGTCACACCCGACCATGGTCAACGCCTGCTTCGCGAAATTTCGCTCTCGGTGCCCGCGATGGGGCGCGTCGGGGATCCCGGCCGCGATCTGGCGCCGGTGATCGAGCTGCTCGGCACCGATGAAGCCCATTTCCTGACCGCGGGAACACTGGTGACCGACGGTGGACTGTGGATGGGACTGTGAGCGCGCCCGCGTCACCGCGTCTGCTGGAGGGCAAGACCCTCATCGTGACCGGCGCCGGTGGTGGTGTCGGGATGGGCATCGCGCTGGCGTGTGCGACACATGGGGCCAACGTCGTCATCGCCGCCCGCAGGGTCGAGACCGGTGACGAGGTTGCGGCCGAGATCACCCGCCGGGGCGGGAACGCGTTGTCCGTGCGGTGTGACGTCACCGTCGCCACCGACGTCACTGGGGCCGTCGACGCGGCCACGGACCGCTTCGGTGGCCTGGACTGCCTCATCCACAATGCCGTGGCGCCCGTGGGTGAGCCGCACAAGGTCGAGGACGTGCCCGATGCGACGTGGCAGGCGATGATGAGCACAGCCGTGCGGGCGTCGTATTACTGCGCCCAGGCGGCGTTCGCCCAACTCCAAGAGCGTGGGGGGACCTTCATCCTCCTCACCTCGGCCGCCGGCGTCGAGGGCAGCCCCTATATCCCCGCCTACGGGGTGGTGAAGGCAGCCCAGCGCGGACTGGCCAAGAGCCTGGCCCGCGAGTGGGGGCCGCTCGGGATCAGGGTCAACTGCATCGCACCGGTGGCCATGACCCCCGCCATGGCCGTCTCGGCGCAGAACAGCCCGGTGTTCTTGGAGGGCCGGCTGATGGATCGCACGCCGCTGCGCCGTATCGGCGAGCCGGAGCCCGATATCGGACCGGTGGCCGTGTTCTTGGCCAGCGATCTGTCGCGGTATGTGACTGGCCAGACGATCGTCGTCGACGGTGGGGGTTTCACGGCGTTCTGAGAGGCCCGTAGGACGTGGTGACCGAACGGATGGAACAGGTGGATTTACGAGACAAAGGAGCAACGCTGTGACAGACTCGAACTTGCTTGGTCTGGAGGGAAAGAAGGCACTCGTCATCGGGGGAGGCTCGGGAATCGGCCGGGCGACCTCTCTCCTGCTGGCGCGGGCCGGCGCCGATGTGGTCGTCGGCGATCTCTCTTTGGAGAACGCATCCGATGTTGCCGCCGAAGTCGCGGCGCTCGGCGTCAGGGCCGGCACCGTCGGTGGTGACGTGACCGTTGAAAAGGAGGCGGTGGAGGCGGTCAATTCGGCCGCCGAATTCCACGGGGACCAGCTCGACGTGCTCGTCAACATCGTCGGCTTCGCCGCCTGGAAGACCATTTTCGAGATCGACGACGAGGTATGGCAGCTCGATATTTCGAGAAACCTGACCCAGCACCTCTACGTCAGCCGGGCCGCCGGCCGCCACATGATCGACCACGGAACCCAAGGGCGGTTGGCCCTCGTGGCCTCGGTGTCCGGCATTTACGGAGCCCCCAATCACGGCACGTACGGTGCCGCCAAGGCCGGGGTGATGGACCTGGTGCGCACCATGTCCCAGGAGTGGGGTTCCTACGGCATCCGCGTCAATGCGGTCGCACCCGACTGCATTGCCACGCCACGGGTGGTCGCCAGTTACCAAGCGCAAGGTATCGACCTGGTGGACCAAGCCCGCGCGCAGGGTGTCCCACTGGGTCGCTTCGGGGAACCCGAGGAGATCGCCGGAGCCCTCGTCTACCTCGTCTCGGATTTGTCCACCTTCGTCACCGGCCAGACGATCATCGTCGACGGCGGCACCCACGCCGCGTTCCCCCACATGAAGGCCACGACCCTCATGTCATGAACCGCGCAGCGTTTCCCCCACAATTCCGGCCCGCCGGAGCTCGTCGATGGCCGAGGGCGCCAGGCCGATCTCGCTGAGCACTTCGGTGTTGTGCTGGCCCAGGGTGGGTGCCGGCGAGCGGAGCCAGTGGTCCACCCGGGAGAAGCGGAACGGGAGCATGGGGATCTCGTGGTCGCCGGTGACCAGATGCGGCTCTACCTCGAACAGCCGGCGGGACCGCAGCTGAGGGTTGGCGACAATTTCGCGCGAGGGAATCACGGTGCAGGCGGGCACGCCGGCCGCCACCAGCGCAGTCGCCAATTCCTCGGCGTCCCTGTCGGTCGTCCACCGCGCCAGCGCAGCGTCGATCGCATCGTGGTTGTGCCGCCGGTCCTCGGTCGTGTCCGACGCAATGTCGGCGGCCCACCCGGAGTCGCCGACGACGGCACGGAGGGACCTCCACTGTTCGTCGGTGACGACGGCGAGGGCCAGCCAGCGATCGTCGCCCGTACACGGGTAGACCCCCTGGGGTGCGGCCACCGGTCCCCGGTTGCCATCGCGGCGCAGCACCGTGCCCGAGGCGCCGTACTCGGCCACCTGTTCGGCGGCGGCGTTCAGCGCCGCCTCGACCATGACCGTCTCCACCAGGCGGCCACTCCCGGACTGGTCGCGTTCGATGAGGGCCAACAAGGTGGCGATCACCGCGTGCATCCCGGCCAGGGGGTCACAGGCCCCCCGGACCAGGACCGGTGGGCCGTCGGGGAACCCGGTCAGCCAGGCCATGCCGGTCAGGCACTCCATGGTTTGCGCGAACCCGGTCCGGTCCCGCCACGGGCCGCTCAGGCCGAAGGCCGGCATGCGGACCATGATGAGGTCGGGATTGACCTCGTGCATGCGCTCCCAACCCAGGCCGAACTGCTCCATCACCCGTGGCGTGTAATTCTCGACGAGGACGTCCGCGGTGGCGGCGAGGCGCTCGAAGGCCTCGACGCCGGCCGGCTGCGTCAGGTCGAGTGTGATGCCGCGCTTGTTGACGTTGGCCCCGTGGAACAGGGCGCCCCATTCCCACCACTGTTCATCCGTCGGGGGGCGGGCGCTGGCGAAGCGCATGTAGTCCGGCCTACTGACCGACTCCACCTTGATCACGTCGGCCCCCAAGGCCGACAGGACGGCGGCGGCCGCCGGTCCGGCCCACCACGCGGTGCAGTCGATGACCCTGACGCCGGCCAAGGGGAGCTGCCACGGGGTGTCGGCGTCCGACGCGGACGCCGCGGGCGCCGAAGACCCCCAGTCGATCGTCCCGGTGTGCTGGCCGGGCGACGGTGCCCGCTCGAACGGGCGTGGTGAGGTTCCCGAAATCCGGAAGGGCACCCTAGGTTGGACGAACCGTCCGGACGGATTGGGCTCGAAGACCCCGCGGGCCACGAACTGCTCGAATTCGGGCATGGTCGACCCGTCGAGCACCGGCCCCGCCGGAATCCGGTACAACGAGGCCTCGTCGAGCAGCTCAGCCGTCGTGCGCTGCTCCTCGAGGAGGTCGGGCCGCCCGATCATGAGCAGGAAATCCTGGAACTGCTGGGCGCTGTTCGTGGTGACGTTGAAGTAGCCGTCCTTGCTGGGCTCGACCGAGGGCACCTCGATCACCCTGCCCGTGCCGCGCTGTTCGGGCCATCCCGAGAACGAGGCGAACACCGAGGGATAGGTGACCATCGTCACGGCCATGCAGTCGAGCATGGCCACGTCCACGTGCTCGCCCTTCCCGCACCGCCGGGCTTCCCTGTACGCGGCCACGGCGCCGAGCGCGGCGTACGTGCCGGTCACCCACTCTCCGATCCGGCCCCCGGCGGCCAGTGGTGGTTGTTCGGGCAGCCCGCGCTGCCCCGTCGATCCGCAGGCCGCCTGCAGGGTGAATTCGGTGCTGGGGCGCTGCGCCCACGGGCCGTCGCAGCCGAACGGGGTGATGGTCACCACGACGAGGGCGGGGTTGGCCCGCCACAGCGCGTCGAGGTCCACCGGCGCGCCCGCCACGAGGAGGTCGGCGGCGGCGGCGAGGTCGTCGGCCTCGCCGAGTACCGACCGCTTGGAAGTGTTGAGGAACTCGAAGAGCGC
>JBEKWB010000092.1:0-17644 GCA_049513455.1 Acidimicrobiales bacterium | reverse complement strand
CTCGAGCCGACCAGGAGGACCCTGGTCTGGGAGACCCGGTTCGTCATGTTCGCCTTCCTCTTGCCGGCCGTCATGGGAGCGGTCGTCGCGCTGGCCCAGCACGTGAACGGCGTCGGACCGGTGACACGCTTTCCCGTGCTGCTCGGGGACAATCCGGTCGGCAACCTGATCATCGGGATCCTGGCCTATCTCCCGGTGGCCGCGACGGTGCCGTTGGCACTCCATCTGCTCGGGCGGACGGGGCAGCCGCCGCGGACGCTCGGCTTGCGCCGTCCCAGTTTTCGCCTCGATGTGTGGCCGGCGATCGGACTCATAGGTGCGTCCTTCGGTTCCGAGATAGTGCTCATCCTCGTCCTGACGCCGATCCTCACGAGCCACCCCTCGCTCGTGAGCAAGACGGTCGTCGGCAACGTGCCCGCGTACTACGTGGTCTACGGCATCGCCATCTCGGCCACGACCGCGGTCGCCGAAGAGGTGTTGGTCAACGGCTACCTCCTGGTGCGGCTGGAACAGCTGGGCTGGTCACCGCGACGGGCGTTGATCCTGAGCCTCATCCTGCGGACCAGCTACCACGTGTACTACGGCATCGGCTTCATCTTCACGGTGCCGTTCGGGTACTTCGTCACCCGCTCGTTCCAGAAGAGGCGGCGACTCACCCGCCCTATTGTGGCGCACTTCCTCTTCGACGCCATCCTGATCACCATCGCCGTGCTGAAGTAGGGCACAGCCGACGGCGCGTGCAGCCGAGGATCTCGCGCTCAGACGAGGATCAGCTCGGCCATGGCGCGCATGGTGGTGAAGTCGCCGCTGATCAACAAGGTGGTGGCACGTGAGGCGCGCCAGGCTTCGAGGTCGTCACGGATCTTCTCGACGGGACCGATGAGCGCGATCTCCTCGATCAGGGCCGTGGGCACGGCGGCCGCCGCATCGTCCTTGCGCCCGTCCAGGTACGCGTCCTGAATTTTCGTGGCCGCCTCCTCGTAGCCCATGCGGGCGAACACGTCGAAGTGGAAGTTCATCCCCTTGGCCCCCATGCCGCCGATGTAGAGGGCGAGATACGGCCGGAACCCGTCCGCGGCCGCGTGGACGTCGTCGGTGATGACCGTCGGTGCGAGCGCGAGCACCTCGAAGTCGTCGACGGAACGCCGCGCCCCCGGCCGGGCGAACCCCTCGTCGAGCGAGGCTTCGAAGGAGGACATGCCCTTGGGTGAGAAGAAGATGGGGAACCAGCCGTCGGCGATTTCTGCGGCCAGGGCGACGTTCTTCGGCCCCTCGGCCCCCAGGATGATCGGTACGTCCGCCCTAAGGGGGTGCACGATCGACTTGAGTGGCTTGCCCAGGCCGCTGCCACCCGGGTAGGGGAGCGGGTAGTGGGGCCCGTCGTTGGTCACGGGCTTCTCGCGGGCCAGCACCTGGCGCACGATGTCGACGTACTCGCGGGTGCGGGCCAACGGCGCGGGGAAGGGCTGCCCGTACCAGCCCTCGACCACCTGGGGCCCGGAGACACCCAGACCCAGGACGAAACGACCGCCGGAGAGATGGTCCATGGTTTGGGCGGCCATGGCCATGGCCGTCGGGGTGCGGGCCGAGAGCTGGCACAGCGAGGTGCCCAGCCGGACCCGCTCGGTGCGCGAGCCCCACCAGGCCAACGGGGTCAAGGCGTCGGAGCCCCAGGACTCCGCCGTCCATACCGAGTCGAAGCCGAGGCGTTCGGCCTCCTCCACCAACTCGAGGGCACGGGGAGGAGGTCCCGCACCCCAGTAGCCCAGCTGCAAGCCGATCTTCATCTGCTTCATCGTGTCGTCTCCTGCGCTCAGACCTTGGCCACGATCTCTTCGGCGAACCGCTTCACCGCCACCAGCCGATCAGCCAGCACCTCGTCGTCGGGAGTACCCGGATCGACCTTGACGGACATCCAGGGGGCGCATACGAAGTCGCAGACGCCGGCCTCGGCGAAACGGCGGTACATGTCGACATTGGGCCGTTCGTTGAGGGCGAGGTAGATGGCGAAGGGCTCGTTCTCGCGGCCGGCCGCCAGGCGAGCCGCCTCCAACCCGTCGAGGCGGGCCCACGCCTCCTCCTCGCTGTACGCCCCGGCCCCGATCCAGCCGTCGCAGAGCGTGGCCGCCCGGCGCACCGCCACGGGGGAGTGCCCGCCACCGAGGATGGGGACGGGTGCGGTGGGCGCCGGCTCAATCTGGCACTCGGGCACGTCGTAGTAGTCGCCGTGGAACTCGACCCACCCGCCCCGCCACAGGGCGCGCAGGGCGGTGATCATTTCGCCCAGGCGCGGGCCGCGGGAGGCGAAGTCCTGCCCGGTCTGGTCGAACTCCTCCTTGCACCAGCCCACCCCGACACCGAGGCGCACCCGGTTGTTCGAGAGCACGGCGGCCGTCCCGACGGTCCTCGCCACGGTGATGAGGTCGCGGAGCGGGGCGATGTAGACGCCGGTGGTGAAGGCCAGATGCTCGGTGGCCGTGGCCAACCCCGAGATCAGGCACATCGGGTCGGGCCACTGCGTCTCGGGCTCCCAACCGGGGGCGCCGTCCTCGCGCACGGAGTAGGTGTAGCGCGACGCCAGGGCGCGCGGGTTGAAGATGTGGTCCGAGACGTAGATGCCGCCGTAACCGAGCTCGTCGCACGCCCGCGCCAGGGGGAGGACCTGGTTCGCGGGCAGGAAGGCGATCGAGTGATGGAAGCGGACCGGTATGTCCCCCACGCCGTTCAGTTGGCCCGGGCAGGCAGCGGGGTGCCGCCGACCGGTGCCGACGGTGCGAACGCCACCGGGATGTGCTTCGTCCCGTTGATGAAGTTCGACTGCAGCCGCTTCACCTCGCCGTCGAGCCGGATGTCGGGTATGCGGTCCAGCAGGCGGTCGAACATCACCATGATCTCCATGCGGGCCAGGTTGGCGCCGAGGCAGAAATGCGGCCCGCCGCCGCCGAAGGCCATGTGGTTGTTCGGATTCCGTGTGATGTCGAACGTATCGGGGTTGGTGAACACCCTCTCGTCCCGGTTGGCCGAAATGTGCCAGAAGACGACCTTGTCCCCCTCCTGCATCTTCTGGCCGCCGAGCTCGAGGTCCGTGGTGGCGGTCCGACGGAAGTGCATGACCGGGGTGACGTAGCGCAGCATCTCCTCGACGGCGCCGGAGAGCAGGCTGCGGTCGCGACGCAACAGTTCCCACTGGTCCGGATGGTCGAAGAAGGCGGTCATGGCACCCGACATCAGGTTCCGGGTGGTCTCGTTGCCGGCGACAATGAGGAGCATGAAGAAGAGGTCGAGCTCGAGCTGGTCCAGCTTCTCGCCCTCCACCTCGGCATTGATCAGCACCGAGACCAGGTCCTGGCGCGGCGCCAGCTTTCGTTTGGCCGCCAATTCCTCGGCGTAGCTGAAGACCTCCATGGCGGCCTCGTTCGGTTCGGCCCCGTCGACCTGGTATTCGGGGTCTTCCGAGCCGATCATGCGGTTCGACCATTCGAAGACCTTGCGCCGGTCCTCCTGGGGCACGCCGAGCAGCTCGGCGATGACCAGCAGCGGCAACTCGGCCGAGATCTCCTCGACGAAGTCGGCCGTGCCCCGTTCGCACACGGAGTCGATGATGCCGTCGGCATACCCGATGATCTGTTTCTCCAGGTCGCGTACCAGTTTGGGGGTGAAGCCCTTGTTGACCAACCGCCGGTACCGGGTGTGCATGATGGGGTCCATGTTCAGCATCATCAGCTGCTGCTGGGCCAGGGCGTCGGCGTCCATGTCGCCGAACAGGGCGGAACGCCGGGCCGAGGAGAAGTGCTCCCAGTCCCGGTTCACCGTGATGCAGTCGTCGTAGCGCGTCACCGTCCAGAACCCGCCGCGGGGGGCGGTCGGCTCGGGGTGCCAGTACACCGGGGCCTCGTGGCGCAGCTGGCGGAACCACTCAAAAGGCACCCCGGCGACGAAGTTGCTCCCGTCGATCAGATCGATGTCCTCGAGTCGCATGGTGTCCATGGTCCCCCTTTCGGCCGATCGGGCCAGCCGACCGGACTCGCCCCTTTCGAGGGCAATTTCTAGAACGTGTGTCAGTGATCATAGGCTCACGTTCTGGGACCAGGGGACCGCAGGTCAAGGTCGGTTTCCCGGTTCGGGACCGCCCGCACGGACCCGCGTTGCCCGAACGTGGTCCTGTTAAAGTGGCCCGGCGGAGCCGCCTGTACCTGCCGGGACTGCCGCGGTCGGGAGATCAGACCGGGGGTGCGCACATGGTTCTCGAGGACGGCCCCGGAATGCGGCCGAGGGCGCCACGGTGAGCGGGCGCCTCGCAGAGCTGGATCCGTTCCCCGACCGCAGCGTCGAACTCGAGGCGTTGATCGGGCTGGAGTCGGGTGCGCCGCAACTGTCGCCCCACGCGGTAAACGCGCCGATGATCCACCACTGGGTGGAAGCGATGGGGGACACAAACCCCATTTACGTGTCTGAGGAGGCCGCACGGGCGTACGGTCACGAGCGGATTGTGGCGCCGCCCGCCATGCTGCAGGCCTGGATCATGCGCGGCCTGCGGGACGTGACTTCGACGGAGGCGGCGGACGGTCCGGGAGATGAGGGAGTGCTCGGTCCTTACGAGACGATGTCGGCCCTGCTGGAAGAGGAGGGGCTGACTGGAGTCCGGGGCACGAACTGCATGCAGCATTACGGCCGATCGCTGGTGCTCGGCGACCGACTCTTCGCCCGCACGTTCATCGAGTCGATCTCGGAACCCACGCGCACCCGCCTGGGGCCGGGCCGCTTCATCACCACCCGTCACGAGTTCACGGCCGCGCCCGACGCGGGCGTTCCCGAGTCCCCGACTCCTGCCGAGATCGCCGCTCTCGCCGCGGCAGGCGAGCCGGTGGCCATCATGCGCTTCGGCATCCTCCGCTACCTCCCGGCGGACGTTGCCGCTGCCAGTGCCGTGGCCAGTGCGAGCGCCAGCGTCGTCAACGGCGACGGCGACGGCGACGGCGCCAGCGCACGCGCCGTCGCCGAGCACGGGGTCGCCCACCCCCGACGGCCGCGTCCGTCTGTCACCCAGGACAACGCCTTCTGGTTCGACGGCGCCCGCAACCATGTGCTTCTCATCCAGCGCTGCGCGTCGTGTGGCACCCTGCGTCACCCACCGGCGCCGGCGTGCGGCGTGTGCCAATCGTTGGCATGGGACACCCTCGAGGCCAGCGGGCGCGGCACGCTGTACTCGTTCGTGGTGGTGCACTACCCCCAAGTGGAGCCGTTCGACTACCCGCTCCCCATCGGGCTGGTGGAGTTGGAAGAAGGCACGCGGTTGGTGGCCAATCTCGACGGCATCGCCCCCGGAGAGTTGCGGATCGGGCTCCCACTTGTGGCAACGTTCGTCGACTACGACCCCGGACTCGCCCTGCCCGTGTTCGTCCCCGACGGTCCCGGCCCCGGCCCCGGTCCCGGCCCCGGCCCCGGTCCCGGCCCCGAGCCCGCACCCGGCACCGGCCCCGCCTGATGGAGCCCTCCTTGTCCGACGGCGGCGCCGCTCTCACCTTCTTCGACGTTGCGATAGGCGACGCCCTGCCCGAACTCGCGGTGCCGATCACCCGCACGCTCATTGTGGCGGGGGCGCTGGCGGCCCGCGATTTCCGGGACGGGCACCATGATCCCGACGCAGCCCGGGCGCACGGTGCTCCGGACATCTTCATGGACATCCTCACCACCAACGGACTCGTCGGTCGCTACGTGACGGACTGGTCCGGGCCGTGGAGCCGGCTGTCGGAGATCGACATACGCCTCGGCGCGCCCAACTACCCCGGGTCGGTCATGACCCTCACCGGCTCGGTGACCGGTAAGGGCCCCTTGGCGGCCGACGGCAAGAGCGGACTGGTCACCGTGGCCATACGCGGGACCAACGAGCTGGGCGACCACGTCACCGGCACGGTGAACGTCGTCCTGCCCCTGGGGCTCGGGGACTGACCGTGGGTCCGCACTCGTTCTCGGGCCAGGTGGCGATCGCCGGCATCGGCGCCACCGAATTCTCCAAGGAGTCCGGGCGGTCTGAGCTCCGCCTGGCGGTGGAGGCCGTCGGTCTCGCTCTCGCCGACGCGGGGATCGCCCCGAGCGAGGTGGAGGGCCTGGTGACCTTCAGCGTCGACACCAATCCCGAAATCGAAATCTCTCGCAGTCTGGGCATCGGGGACCTCACCTTCTTCAGCCGCATCCACTACGGCGGTGGGGCGGCCTGCGCCACGGTCCAGCAGGCCGCATTGGCCGTGCAGGCCGGGGTGGCCGACGTGGTCGTGTGCTACCGGGCGTTCAACGAACGCTCAGGGCACCGGTTCGGAACCGGCGTCCAGGGAAGGCCCCCGATGGCGACGGCCGAGAGCGCGCAGTTGGCGCCGTACGCTTCGGTTGGCCTTCTCACTCCCGCCTCGTGGGTGGCCATGGCGGCGCAGCGCTACCTGCACGTCACCGGCGCGACCAGTGAGGACTTCGGCCGTGTCGCGGTGGCGGATCGTCGGCACGCCGCCACCAATCCGAAGGCATGGTTCTACGGTCAGCCGATCACTCTGGAGGAGCATCAGGCCAGCCGCTTCATCGTCGAGCCCCTCCACCTTCTCGACTGCTGCCAGGAGTCCGACGGTGGGCAGGCGCTCGTCGTGACCTCGTTGGAGCGGGCCCGCGACCTCCCGGGCCCGCCCGTCGTGATCCGGGCCGCGGCGCAGGGCTCAGGCGCCGGCCAGGCCATGATGACCAGCTACTACCGTGACGACCTCCTCGGGCTCCCCGAGATGGGCGTCGTGGCCCGCCAGCTCTGGGAGACCTCGGGCCTGGGACCCGACGACATGCAGGCCGCGATCCTCTACGACCACTTCACCCCGTACGTGCTGTACCAGCTCGAAGAGCTCGGATTCTGCGGCAAGGGCGAGGCCAAGGAGTTCCTACGCGATGGCCGGATCGAGCTCGGCGGCGCCCTTCCTCTCAACACCCACGGTGGGCAACTCGGCGAGGCCTATCTGCACGGCATGAACGGGATCGCCGAAGGGGTGCGGCTGGTGCGGGGCACCTCGTGCAACCAGGTCCCCGCACTCGAGCACGTCGTGGTGACCGCCGGCACCGGCGTGCCCACCAGCGGGCTGGTCCTCGGCATCGACCGTTAGGGTGCCGGCCGCGGTGCCGCGGCGCAGGAGATGCAGGTGCGAGTGGCGGGTCGTGCCATCAGCCGCGCTGCGGCAATGTCGCCGCCGCAGCGCACGCACGTCCAATAGCTGCCGGCGTCGATCCGCGCCGCGGCGCCGTCCAACTCTTCGAGATAGCCCCGGGCATCCTGGAGCAGTGCCGCTGTCTGCGCCCGTTCGAAGGCGATGGTGGATCCTTCGGGGTCATGCTCGTCATCGGCGTTGGAATCGGCCGATCCGGAGACGATCTCGTCGAACTCGGATTCCATGGCACCGATACGGTTCAGTGTGATCGCCCGTTCCGCCCCGAGGGCGGCGCGGGCGTCCTCCGGAGTCGGGTTGGTTGGGATTGGGACCCGAGCAGTTGGCGTTCCCACCTCAGGTGAAGAGCACGGAGACGCTCTCGCGATGGGCAATCCTCCGGATCGCCTCCCCGAAGAGCCCGGCGACAGAGACCACCTCCACCTTGGGTGACAGTGCGACCGGCTGCGTCTCGACGCTGTCCGTCATGAAGAGCCGCCGAATCGGACTGGCGTCCAGGCGTGCGATGGCCGGCGCGGTCAGGAGGCCGTGACTCACCACGGCATAGACCGACGTGGCTCCCCGCTCGACCACCACGCGTGCTGCGTCGACGAGGGTGCCCGCGGAAATGGTGAAGTCGTCGACGATCAGGGCCGTGCGGCCCTCGACGGAACCGATGAGTTCGACGATCTCAGCCGACTCTGAATGGTCCACCCGCCGCTTGTCGGCGATGGCCAGCGGCGCCTCCAGTCGATCCGACCATTGCCGGGCCTTTTTGGCGAATCCGGCGTCGGGGGCGACGACGACGAGATCCGAGAGTCCGGCTGCGCTGATGGCGTCGCACAGGACCGGCAACGCATAGAGGTCGTCCACGGGCACTTTGAAGAAGCCCTGCACCTGGGGGGCGTGCAGATCGAGGGTGATGACACGGTCCACGCCGGCCGCCTCAATGGCGTCGGCGCACACCCGGGCGCGTATCGAGACGCGCGGCTCGTCCTTCTTGTCCCCCTTGGCATAGCTGAAGTACGGGATGACCGCCGTGACCGATGCCGCGCTGGCCCGTTTGAACGCGTCGATCCAAAAGAGCAGCTCCATGAAGTTGTCATTGGCCGGGAATCCCGTGCCCTGGACCAGGTACACGTCGCGACCCCTGACGTTCTCCAGCACCCGGACGAAGAGGTTGCCTTCCGAGAATCGCAGCGTCTCGCTCGCCCCGAGCGGGCAATCGAGGTAGTCCGCGATGGCCCCCCCGAGTTTGCGGCTGGCGGACCCGGCAAAGAGCAGCAGCTCCTCGGACATGGCGCAAAGCTACCCGTCCTGCCTTCCATCCGGAGCGGGGAACGCTCTGGGCACGTCAAAGGCGCAGGTCGCCCTCGACGCAGCGTTGATAGATCTCGTCCGCGATCAGTCCCGGGGGTCCTTCGCCCGAATCGACCCGGTGGCGATCGTCTATGCCGTGGGCTTCGAACCCGTTCCAGAGAGCCTGGACGACCGTCGCGTCGGTCAGGGCGCCGCGATGCTCGGGTTCGGTGGTCCGGGCCTGCACTCGGTCCCACACCACGGAGAACGGTGCACGGAGCACGGCATAGTTGAGCTCGATCCCCAAGGGCTCGCAGGCAGAGACGAAAAGGTCGAGCATGAACGGGTTGAGGATGCCCTCGGCCACCGTGAAGTAGCCCCCGGCCGTGAAGGTGGCCACGGCCGACGCGGCGGCGGAGAGCACGACCCTGTTCTGCTGGTGCGCTTCTTCCCGCCACGGTTCCATGGCGCCTGAGCGGAGCTTGGCGAAGAACCAGTCGAGATCGAGGCAGGCCGAGAGGGGCGCGTGATCGGCCACCAGGGGGGCGATGGTCGTCTTGCCGCACCCGGGCGCCCCGGTCAGGAGGAGAAGTTGACCGGGGGGCACCCCTGCATCATCGCGTGTCCGGCGAGGGTGCCGGCCAGCTCACGTGTCGCTCTCGGGGGAGGCAGCCTCGCCTGTCGTGACGATGGATGCCGCCCATGTGTAGTCCGGCTTGCCGCTGGGGGAGCGCTCCACGGCGTCGACGACGTGGAGGCGGCGGGGGAGCTTGTAGCCGGCGATGCTGGTGCGGCAGTGCTCCTGAATGCTCTCGAGCGACGGTGGCGCATGGTCCACCCGGGGTTGAATGATGGCGGCCACCGTCTGACCCCACCGTTCGTCGGGCGCGCCGCAGACGATGGCATCCATCACGCCGGGGTGCGAGCGCACGGCCGACTCAACCTCCTCGGGAAAGATCTTCTCGCCTCCCGAGTTGATCACGATGGAGCCCCGCCCGAGCAGCGTGATGTTCCCATCGGCCTCGACGGTGGCGAAGTCCCCGGGCATGACGTAGCGGGTCCCCCGTATGGTGAGGAAGACCTCCGCCGTCTTTTTCGGGTCGTTGTAGTACCCCAAGGGGATGTCGCCCGAGCGGGCTATTTTGCCTATGACGCCCGAACCGGGTTCGACCGGATCCAGATTTTCGTCGAGGACCACCGACCGGCCGATGACCTGGACGGTGGGGCCGCTCTTCATCGCCGTGTGGCCCGGGGTGACCAGCGACATCCCGTTGTTGCCGGTCTCCGACGACCCGATCGCGTCGGTGATCATGATGTTGGGGAGGCGGGCGAAGAACTGGTCCTTGACCGGGGCGCTGAACAGCGCGGCGGAGGAGACGACCGCGTACAGGGAGGACAGGTCGTGGTTGGTGCCGGCGTCGTCGAGGGACTCGATCAGTGGCTTACCCATGGCGTCGCCGGTGATCATGATCGAGTTGATGTCTTCCTTCTCGACCAGGTCCCACACCTCGTGGGGGTCGAACTTGGCCATCAGCACGATTTTCGAACCGACGAAGCTCCGCCCCATGACCGACCACTGGGTGGCCCCGTGCATCAGGGGTGCGACCGGCAAGTGGGTCATGGTCCCATCGGCACCCTGCTCGACCATCCGACCCGGATCCTCTATCCGCGTGTTGCTCATGGCGTCGGTTCCGCCCCCCAGGGCGTAGAAGACGTCCTCATGGCGCCATACGACGCCCTTGGGCATGCCGGTCGTGCCGCCCGTGTAAAGGATGTAGATGTCGTCGGCCGAGCGGGGGCCGAAGTCACGCGCCGTTGACTGGCCGGCCAAGGCGTCCTCGTAGCCGACGGCGTCCGGTGAGGGGTAGGCGACGTCGGTGCCGTCCTCGATCACAATGACGTGGCGGACGTCGGGTAGGTCGGGCAGCAACGAGGCCACCAGGGGGGAGAACTCGCGCTGGTGGACCAGCGCCTTGAGGTCCGCGTTGGTCAGGAGGTAGTGCAGCTCGTCCTTGACGTAGCGGTAGTTGACGTTGATCCACACCGCCCGCAGCTTGAACACGGCCCACAGGGTCTCGACCCATTCGACGCTGTTGTACGCGTAAATGCCGACGTGATCGCCGGGCCCGATGCCCTGTGCGGCCAGGTGGTGGGCCAGCTGGTTGGCCCGCGCCTCCATCTCGGCGTACGTGCGGCGTTTCCCGTTGGCCACCAGGTATTCACGATCGGGGTAGGCATCGACGGCGATCTCGAACAGGTTGGCCAGGTTGCACTCCATGGGGCGCCGATTAGAACAGGTTCTCGTTCTGGTCGCAAGGGCGGGGAAGCCCCCGCCGCCCCCGCACCGCAGAACCGGCAAGGGGTACGCTCCCGGGTCCGGAAGGCAACGTGAAAGGAGGCAGCATGGCCGAGGTCACCGTCTTCGTCGACGACGTCGTGCTCGGCCGGCTCCCTCCGTTGTGCGTCAAGGAGGGGGTCCCGACGGAGGATCACCTCACCGTCCGTGACGCGTCGGGCGGCCCCGGCTTCGGTGCGGCCTGGTTGCTGGTGTTACTGGGGCCCATCGGTTGGATCGTGCTCTTGTACCTCTCCCTGGCTGGCGGGGGTGGCGTGACGGGGAGGCTCCCGTTCAGCGAGTTCGCCTACCGGCGACTGGTGGTGGCGCAACGGATGCAGAACGTCTGGATCGTCGCCGCCATCGTGGTCGGACTGTTGGCGTTGTTGGGCCTGGCCATTCACAGCCGGGCATCCGAGGCGGCCGCCATCGCCCTCGGCGTCGCGACAGTGGGCGCCGTGATCAAGGTGGCGCTCCAGACGCGACAGGTGCGTCGGGCGGAAGTCCAGCTGGTATTGGACGCCTCGCGTCGCTGGGTGACGATCCGCGGCGTGCACCCGGACTTCGCCGCTGCGGTGGCCGACCGCCCCACCGAATCCTCAGACGTGTAGATGGTCCCGTGACCTACGCGTCCGATCTGGAAGCCGCCGCGGGTGCGCGACTCTCTCAAACGGTCTTCGATTACATCAGCGGCGGTTCGGAGGATGAGTCCACCATGCGCGCGAATGTCGCCGCATGGGAGCAGATGGAACTCTGGCCACACGTGCTCCGGGATGTGGCGAACGTGTCAACGGCGACCTCGGTCCTGGGTGGCCCGGTGGCGACTCCCGTCGTGGTGTCTCCCACCGCGATGCACCGTCTGTTCTGCCCCGACGGTGAGTCGGCCACCGCGAGAGCGGCGGCACGCGCCGGAAGCGTGTTCATCCTCTCGATGACGGCCACCACGTCGCTGGAGGCCATCGCAGCCGAGGTTCCTGAGGCCCGTCGGTGGCTCCAGCTCTACATGCAAACGGACAGGGGTTTGACCAGGGAACTGTGCCGACGGGCCGCGGCCGCCGGGTACGAGGCTCTTTGTGTGACGGTGGACGCTCCCGTCGTCGCCCGCATGCGCCGGTTCGAAGGAGGGGTGTTCGCCGTCCCGCCCGATCTGCCGTTGCCCAATCTCGACGTCGCGGACCCTGGCCGAGAGGACCGCGTCCTCGGAAAACTGGTGGCGGGATTCGACGCCGCCGTCACCTTCGACGATCTCGCGAGCTTCCGGGAGTGGAGCGGTCTCCCGGTCGTGGTCAAGGGCGTCATCCGGGGTGACGATGCCCGCCGGTGCATCGAGTCCGGCGCTTCGGCGGTGTCGGTCTCCAATCACGGGGGACGGCAGCTCGGCCACTGCGTGGCCACGGCCCGGGCACTGCCCTGGGTGGTCGACGCCGTCGACGGGCAGGGCGAGGTCTACGTCGATGGGGGCATTCGCAGCGGCACCGACATTGTGAAGGCGCTCGCGCTCGGCGCCCGGGCCGTCCTGATCGGGCGCCCGATCCTCTGGGGCCTCGCCACCGATGGCGAGGAGGGAGCGAACGCCGTCATCGGGGAATTGACGGATCAGCTCGCTCGCGCCCTCGCCTACTGCGGCGCGCGCCACCCCCAGGACGTCCCGCGGGATCTGCTCGGCCCGGAGCCGTTGGGGGCGCGCAGCCTGCGGCCGGAGCGGTGAGGACAGGAGAGGTGAGGACAGGAGAGGTGACATCATGAGCGCAGCGCCCCCAGGCCGAACGGCAGAGGCGGTCACGCCGGACGGCCCTGTCGTCATCGCCATCATGTACCCCGCGGAATACGAGACGCGCCCGCGCCAGGATCTGGATGACGACCTGGCCGCGCTGCGTGCCGTCGACCCCGCGATCGAGATCCTCGAGGTTCCCTACGTCGAGAGCACCGAGCTTCGTACCCGGCGGGGGTCGTCCCCGGGTGCCGACCTGCGCCACCTCTCCCCGGCCCTCACTCCCGCGCAGCGGGATGCCTTCAGCCGGGTCGCCGTCGCGCTGACCCTGGACCTCCCCTTCGACGTGGCGACCGTGGCCCCGAACCTCCGCTGGGTGCAGAGCCTCGGCGCGGGAGTGAGCCAGCTTCTCTCCGCCGGCTTGGCTGAAGGGGGAATCCGCCTCACCTCGGCCGCCGGCGTGAACGGCGTGTCGATCTCCGAGTTCGTAATCGCCCGCCTCCTGCAGATCTGGAAGCGCCTGCCGGAGATCGACTCCTCCCAGGGCCGTCACCTCTGGGAACCCGCCTACGGCAAGGAGGTGGCCGGGAGCACGCTGGGCGTGGTCGGGCTGGGAGGTATCGGCCGCCAGGTCGCCCGGCGCGGGCACGGGCTCGGCATGAACGTGCTGGCATGTCGTCGCTCCGCCACGACGGGCAGCACCGACCCCGACGTGGACGCACTGTTTCCACCGGAGAAGCTCCACGAACTGCTCGGTCGCAGCGACGCCGTCGTTGCTGCGGTGCCGGAGAGCGCGGAGACGGTCGGGTTGTTCGGGCCCGCCGAGTTCGCCGCCATGCGCCCGGGGTCCATCTTCGTGAACGTGGGCCGCGGCAGCGCGGTGGACGAGGAGGCGCTGGTCGGCGCGCTCGGCTCGGGACAGCTGCGGGCGGCGGCGATCGACGTGGTGGCAGCCGAGCCGCTGGCGGAGGATTCACCTCTCTGGGAGGCTCCGAACCTCTACATCTCGGCCCACTGCTCCACCTCGACGGACCGGTTCTATACGAATCTCTATTCGCTGTTCCGGGAGAACGTGCGTCGCTATTTGGACGGCTCGCCGCTGATCAACGAGATGGACACCCGGATCGATACCGAATCGGACACCGAGGCCGGCGCCTAGTCAGGTCGGGAATTCGACGTGTCTTGCGGTGGCGGAGCCAGCCGTCGCACGACGTGGCCGGCCGCGGCGGCGTCACCGGGGCCGTCACGCGCCTGCAGGTGATCGACGACGGCGAGCCGGTGGGCCTCGTCGACATTGCCGCCGTACTTGAACTTCGCCGCCACCGAGTCGACGGCGATGCTGATGCCGAGGATCGACTGGATCTCCCGGGGGTGGGCCACCGCGGGGTCCGCCACGGCGACGCCGGGCTGAAGGGCGTGCAGCTGCCGGCGCAGGACATCGGCCACGCTGCCCGGCTCGTGACGCTCGTCGTGGACCGTCGCCGTACCGGTCAGCTGCACGGCGGCGTAGTAGGTGGTGGGGATGCCCAGCTCCGGATCTTCGTCGCCGGTGGCCTTCCAGGACGACGGGATGAAGGCCCAGTCGCCGGCCACGCTCAGGAGGACGCGCGGGTTCTCGGCTATGGCACCGAAGAGCGGGTTGGTGCGCACCAGGTGCAGCCGGACGGTGTCGTCTTCGAGCAGGAACTGGGTGGGGACGACGACGGGGACGTCGCGATCTCGGCCGGCGGCCACCAGATGCCCGAACCCGGTGGCCTCGACGAAGGGGCGCCACTCCGCCTCGCCGAAGGTGGCGTCAGCCGGAGCTACGTACATACGCGGGGTCCATACGCGGGGTCCATACGCGGGGCGCGCCGTTCAGACCGTGGTCTCGAAGTCCTCTATCGACTGGGAGCGGTGTCGCCGGTAGTCGACCTTACCGTTGGGCGCCCGCCCGATGGTGTCGACGACGCGCACGCGGCGGGGAGCCTTGTACCCCGCCAGGCGTTGCTTTACGTGGTCGATGATCTCGGGCTCGGTCGGCCCCGCGTCGGGGCCGGACAGCTCAACGACGCCCACGATCTCCTCGCCGAAGATCGGGTGGGGGATGCCCACGACGACTGCGTCGCGTATGGCCTCGTGGGTCTTGAGGACCTCCTCCACCTCCTCGGGAAAGATCTTCTCGCCACCCGAGTTGATACAGACCGAGCCGCGCCCGAGCAGTTGGATCGTCCCGTCCGTGTCCACCTGGGCGAAGTCGCCCGGCACGGAGTAACGCACGCCGTTGATCGCCTTGAACGTGCGGTCGGACTTCTCCTCGTCCTTGTAGTAGCCGAGAGGGTTGCGGCCGCCCAGAGCGAGCACGCCGATCTCGTCGGAGCCCGGGGTCACCTCGGTGCCGTCGTCCGCGAGCACCTTGACGTCGGGCCCCAGTGTGAACTTGGCGGTCGCAGCGGCGCTGCCCGCGCCCGACACCGACATCCCCATGCCCAGGGCCTCCGACGAGCTGAACGCGTCCACGAGCAGCATGCCGGGGTGATGGTGCAGCAACTCCTTCTTTATCGACTCGCTCCACATGGCCCCCGAAGAGATGATGAGCATGAGGGAGCTCAGGTCCCAGTGCCCGGGCCGGGCGTTGAGCGCATCGAGCAGAGGGCGTGAGAAGGGGTCGCCGACAATGACAAGGCCGTTCACCTTCTCGCGCTCGACCGTGTCCAACAGCTCGACCGGGTCGTACTTGCGGCTCGCCAGTAGCACGATCCTCCCGCCCTCGGCCAGGCACGTGTTGGTGGTGAACCAGCCGGTGCCGTGCATGAGCGGGCAGGCCGGCAACAGGGTGGTGGCACCGGGGTTGGCGACGAGCGACTCGCGCACCGCGTCGATCCCTCCGTCGAGGGGATACTGGCGCACGCCGCCGGCGATGAGCCGGGCGAAGAGATCGTCCTGGCGCCACATGACCCCCTTGGGCATGCCGGTGGTCCCGCCGGTGTAGATCATGAGGAGGTCGTCGCCGCTGCGGCCCCAGGGGGCCGCGACGCGGGCGGTGGCCGACTTGGCCGCCTCGTCGTAGGGGATCGCCCAGTCCGGGCAGGGCCCGCTCCCGTCGTCGACCCAGAGCCAGGACCTGACATCGGGTACCCGCTCCCGAATGCGCTCGATCCGGCCGACGAACGTCCCGTGGAAGACGACGGCCACCGCATCGGCGTTGCTCCACAGGTAGCTGAGCTCGTCATCGCCGTAGCGGTAGTTGGTGTTGACGGGGACCAACCCGATCTTGATGGCGGCGAAGCAGGCCTGGAGATATTCAGGGCAGTTGTACAGATAGACCGCGACCTTGTCCTGCTGGACGACGCCCTGGTCGAGGAGGAACTGGGCCACGCCGTCAGCGCCACGGTCGAACTCGCTCCAGCTCACGTGGCGCTCGCCCTGGGTGACAGCGGTGGCGTCGGGCTTGACGTCGGCCACGGTTTCCCACACATCTGCGTAATTCCAGTTCGTCATCCCACGCTCCTGAGCCGCGTCCCCCGGCGCCCCCTGCGGCGCAACCTTCAGCCTACGCTTCCCGGCGTGGACCTCGGCCTGCCCGGAGACGATGACCCCCGCCGGAGCGATGTGAGGGAGTGGTTGGCGGCTCACCCAAAGCCGACGGGACGCCAGCTCGCTGAAGCGGGCTACGTGGTGCCGCACTGGCCCGCTCCCTTCGGGCGGGACGCCGATCCGCTGACCCAGCTGGTCATCGACGAGGAGTTGCGGGCGGCCGGGGTGCGCCGGCCCGTCAACCCCATCGGTATCGGGTGGGCCGGGCCCACGCTGCTGTACGCCGGGACGGCGGAACAGAAGGAACGGTGGTTGTGGCCGCTGCTGGCGGGCGAGGAGTTCTGGTGCCAGCTGTTCAGCGAGCCCGGTGCGGGCTCCGACCTGGCGGCGTTGACGCTACGGGCCGAGCGCGACGGCGACCACTTCGTCCTCAACGGGCAGAAGGTGTGGACCAGCTACGCCCACATCGCCCGATGGGGAATCCTTCTGGCGCGAACCGATTCGACCGCGGCGAAGCATGCCGGTATCTCGTACTTCGTCTGCCCGATGCGCTCTCCCGGTATCGAGGTGCGCGCCCTCATCGATATGACCGGCGAGCACGCCTTCAACGAGGTCTTCTTCACTGACGTCCGCATCCCCGCCGACCACCTCGTCGGGGCGGAGAACGGTGGTTGGGAATTGGCCAAAGTCACTCTGGGCAACGAGCGTGTGTCCCTGTCGGGGGAGGGCGCACTGTGGGGCATGGGGCCGACGGCCGATGATCTCGTCGAGTTGGTCCGGGGGGTTGGGGTTGGGGTCGATCCGGTGCTGTCGGACCGACTGGTGTCCGTGTGGATGGAGAGCGAGATTCTGCGCGTGCTGCGGCTGCGCACCGTCTCGGCCGTGCTGGCGGGGCGTGGGCCGGGGGCGGAGGCTTCGGTGCGCAAGGCCATCGCCGACGCGCACGGGCAGCACGTGATGGGTATGGGGCGGGACCTGGCGGGCCCGTTCGGGATGTTGTGCGGGACCGGACCCGTCGGCGGATGGGCGGATAGGGGTGCGGGTGCGGGTGCGGGTGCGGGTGCGGGTGCGGGTGCGGGCGGCGCAGGCGGCGCGGGCGCGGGCGATGCCACTTGGTCACGTGGTTTCCTGTTTTCACCGGCATTGACCGTGGGCGGGGGGACGGCAGAGGTGCAGCGCAACATCGTGGCGGAGAAGGTGCTCGGCCTCCCACGGGATCCGTGAACGGAGTCCGTGAACGGCGGTCCGTGAGCGGCGGTCCGTGAGCGGGGGTCCGTAGACGGGATCCGGCGTCCTGCTGCGCCGGATGTATCCGATGGCTCTCAGCGTTCTCCCAGACACCAATGACCTTCTGTTCAGGAACGTAGGGCAAGATGTCAGCACATGATCGGGGATGTGACGGACGCGCCGCAGTTGACGATTGAGGCTGACGCGGTCCCCGGCGTAGGTGGTGGCGGCGTCGGCGCGGAGGGCCGAAGGTCTGCCCCGACCGGCTATCTCACCATGTTCGACTTCTTCCGGGTGGCGGTCTGCGCATGCGTGCTCGGGCAGCACTCCTTCCTCTGGACCGACATGTCGAGCAACGTGGTCGGAACCGGGTTCATTACCATG
>JBEKWB010000091.1:0-28850 GCA_049513455.1 Acidimicrobiales bacterium | reverse complement strand
GTGCGGACCGGTCGGGCTGGCCGTGATTGCCGCGCTGAAGGGACGGGGCCATGGCCCGGTCCTGGCCGCCGACTTCTCCCCGGCCCGGCGCCGCCTCGCCGAGGCCTTCGGGGCCGACGAGGTCCTCGACCCCGCCGAGGGCTCACCCCACGACCGCTGGCCCGACTTCGGCATCGCCCGCACCCTCATGGAGCGCATCGGGGCGGGCATGCTCGGGGCCGCCGTCAAGGACCCGGTCATCTTCGAGGCGGTCGGCGTGCCGGGCATGCTCCAGTCGCTGATCGCGGAGGCCCCGCCGCACAGCCGGATCGTGGTGGTGGGGGTGTGCATGCACACCGACTCCATCGAGCCCTTCATGGCGGTGGTCAAGGAGATGGAGCTCCGCTTCTCCTTCGGCTACACCCCCGACGAGTTCGCCGCCACGCTGGCCCGCCTGGCCGACGGCGTCCCCGGTGCCGACCTGCTGGTCACGTCCGTGGTCGACCTGGCCGGTACGCCCGGCGCCTTCGACACGCTGCGCACGCCGGGCGAGCACGGCAAGATCCTCGTGAAGCCGTAGGCGCACCGACACACCCGAACGACACCGACACCCCGAACGACACCGACAGACATGGAGAGCGATGACCACCATTGACGCCGACGGCCGCCTCAAATTCGGGATCTTCCTGGCCCCGTTCCACCCGGTGGGCCAGAACCCGACGCTGGCGCTCGAGCGCGACCTGCAGCTCATCGAGCACCTCGACGAGCTCGGCTTCGACGAGGCCTGGTTCGGCGAGCACCACTCGGCCGGGTACGAGATCATCGCTTCCCCCGAGGTCTTCATCGCCGCCGCCGCCCAGCGCGAGATCATCGCTTCCCCCGAGGTCTTCATCGCCGCCGCCGCCCAGCGCACCCGCCATATCCGGCTGGGGACCGGTGTCTCATCGCTGCCCTATCACCACCCCTTCATGCTGGCCGACCGCCTGGTCCTGCTGGACCATCTGACCCGGGGTCGCCTGATGATCGGCGTGGGTCCCGGGGCGCTGCCCTCCGACGCCTTCATGATGGGCATCGACCCGGCCAAGCAGCGGGACATGATGGAGGAGGGGCTCGAAGCCATCCTCCTGTTGCTCGAGGGGAAGGCCCCCGTCACCATGGAGACCGAGTGGTTCACGCTGGTCCAGGCCCGTCTCCAGATGCGGCCCTTCCAGCGCCCCTATCCCGAGGTGGCGGTGGCGGCGCAGATATCGCCGGCCGGCCCCCGGGCGGCCGGCAAGTTCGGCTGTGGTCTCCTCTCCATCGGGGCGACGTCAGCCGCCGGCGGGTTCGACATCCTCGGCAGCCACTGGGAGGTCATGGACGAGCGAGCGGCCGAGTTCGGCACCACGGTCGACCGCTCGAAGTGGCGCCTGGTCGGGCCGATGCACATCGCGGACACCAAAGAGCAGGCCATCGCCGACGTTGCCTTCGGACTGGAGGAGTGGGTCGACTACTTCCAGCGGGTGGCCGCGCTGCCCATCGCCCCCGACACCACCAACTTCGACACGCTGGTGGACGCCCTCATCGCGTCGGGCTTCGCCGTCATCGGCACGGTCGACGACGCCGTGGCGCAGATCGAGCGGCTGCGAGTCCAGTCGGGCGGGTTCGGCACCTTCCTCCTCATGGGCCACGAATGGGCCGACACTGCGGCCACCCGGCACTCCTACGAACTCTTTGCCCGCTACGTGGCGCCGCAGTTCCAGGACTCGTCGCGCACGTTGACCGCGAGCCGGGACTGGGCGGCGGAAAACCGGCCCGAGTTCATCGGCGCGGCCGGGAACGCCGTCATGTCCGCCATCGTCAAGCACCAGGAAGAGAAAGCGAACAAGAACGCACATGCCTGACTCTGCTGCGCCCCCCGTCATGCACGAACAGATCCCGGCCAACGGGATCGAGCTCCACGTGGCCACAGCCGGCCCGGCCGACGGCCCGCCCGTCGTGCTCTGCCACGGCTTCCCCGAGCTGTGGTACTCCTGGCGCCACCAGCTCGGCCCGCTCGCCGAGGCCGGCTACCGCGTCCTGGCCCCGGACCTGCGCGGCTACGGCGCCAGCAGCAGCCCGAAGGAGGTCGGTGCCTACGGTTCGGACAGCCTCACCGGTGACCTGTGCGCGCTGCTCGACCATTACGGCTACGACCAGGCCGCCTTCGTCGGGCACGACTGGGGCGCCCTCGTCCTGTGGGAGATGGGCCGGCTCCACCCCGAACGGGTCTCGTCGCTCTACAACCTGAGCGTGCCGTTCTCGCAGTCCCCCGGGCCCCCGACGGAGACCTTCAAGGTGATCTTCGAGGGCAAGTTCTTCTACATCATGTACTTCCAGCCGGTCGGCCCGGCCGAAGCCGAGTTCGAAGCCGACCCCCGGCACTTCCTGCGCACCATCCTCTACGCCGCCGGCGGGGAGGCCATGGCCAACGGCAACGCCCTGCTCGTCGACTTCCCGAGCGAGGGCACGCGCTTCGTCGACACCCTGACGCCGGCGCCGGCGCAACTGCCCCCCTGGCTGACCGAAGAGGACGTCGACGTCTACGCCGCCGCCTTCGAGAAGAGCGGGTTCTTCGGTCCGGTGAGCTACTACCGCAACATGGATGCCAACTGGGAGCGGAGCAAGGACATCGGGCCGACCGCGTTCACCATGCCCGTCGGCTTCCTCACCGGCTCCCTCGATGCGGTCGCCACCATGATGCCCGGCGCGATCGAGGCCATGGCCGGGTCGCTCCCCGACTTCCGCGGCGGCACCACCGTGGAGGGTGCCGGCCACTGGGTGCAGCAGGAGCGGCCGGAGGAGACCAACGCCGCCTTGTTGGCGTTCCTCTCCGACGTGCGGTGACCTACTCGATCGTCGCCCGCGACGCGGACACCGGCCAGCTCGGGGTGGCGGCCCAGAGCTGTTACTTCGCGCTCGGCGCGGTGCTCCCGTGGGCCCGGGCCGGTGTCGGCACGGTGGCCACCCAGTCCATGGTCGATCCCGGCTACGGCCCGCGCTGCCTGGACCTGCTGGCGGGCGGGGTCGGGGCCGCCGTCGCGCTGGCCCAGGTGCGGGCGGCCGATGAGGGCCGCGAGGTCCGCCAGGTCGGTGTGGTCGACGCGTCGGGCGCCGTGTCGTCGTTCACCGGCTCTTCGTGCATCGACCACGTGGGCCACACCGAGGGTGACGGCTTCTCGGCCCAGGCCAACATGATGGCGGGACCCGGCGTGTGCGAGGCGATGGGGCACGCGTTCACCTCGACGTCGGGCTCGTTGGCCACGCGGTTGGTGGCGGCGCTGGTGGCGGCCGAGGGCATGGGTGGCGACGCGCGCGGGCAGATGTCGGCCGCGCTGATTGTGGTCGAAGGCGAGCGGCCCGAGCACCCGTGGCAGGGCGTGCTGACCGATGTCCGGGTCGACCACCATCCCGACCCCTTGGGCGAGCTGGCCCGCCTGGCGAAGGTGGCCGAGGCCTACCACCTGTGCGACGTGGCCGAGGAGGCACTCGTGGCCGGCGACGCCGCGGCCGCACGGCGGGATCAGCGGCGGGTCTGGCGCTCCTCCCGGGCGAGGGCAACCTCCTCCTCAGCCATATCGGTGCCCTCATCGGCGTGGGCCGGATTGACGAGGCGGCGGTCGGGGCGCAAAAGCTCGTGGCGACCCGGCCCTCCTGGGAGGGTGTTCTGCGGGCCCTCTCCCAGCGCGGTCTGGTCCCGCTGCCCGAGGGTGTCACGCTCGACGGGCTCCTCGCCCGAAAGGACGGATGAGCCCCGTCACATGAGCTTCGGCACATGAGCCCCGTCACATGAGCGCCGTCACATGAGCCCCGGCGGCCCGGACCTGGTCCCGCTCCCCTCCCAGCCCGACGGGGTGCCGTGGCCCACGACCGCGTGGGCCGAGGCCCCGCCGCCCCCCGACGTAAAGGGGGCGCTCGACGGGCTCCTGGACGCGGTGTGCGACGACGATGGCCCGCTCGCCCGCACCCACGCCGTCGTGGTGGTCCATCGCGGCGCGGTGGTGGCCGAGCGCTACCAGGGTCAGCTTGAGCATTTCGACCGGCCGCCCGCTCCGGTGACGCCACAGACCCGGCTGCTCAGCTGGTCGATGGCCAAGTCCATGTTGCACGCGGTCGTCGGCCTGCTGGTCGGCGACGGGCTGCTCGATCTCGACGGCCCGACCGCCGTGCCGGAATGGTCGGACCCCGACGACCCGCGGCACGCCATCACCCTGCGCCACCTGCTGGCCATGCGCGACGGGCTCGACTTCGTCGAGGACTACGTCGACGAGCGCATCTCCGATGTGATCGAGATGCTCTTCGGCGCCGGGCGGGACGACATGGCGCACTTCGCCGCGGACCGGCCGTTGGCCGCGCCGCCCGGCGCGCGCTTCAATTACTCCTCGGGGACGTCGAACATCATCTCGTCGGTCGTGGCGCGCGCCGTCGGTCACGGCCAGCCGTACGAGGAGTATCTCCGGGCGCGCCTGTTCGAGCCCATCGGGATGCACAGCGCAGAGCCCGAGCTCGATCCGACCGGCACCTGGGTCGCCTCCTCCTACGTGCGCGCCACGGCGCGCGACTTCGCCCGCTTCGGCCTGCTCTATCTGCGCGACGGCACCTGGGACGGCGCGCGCCTGTTGCCGCCAGGGTGGGTCGACTACGGGCGCACCGTGCAGTCGGTCGACCCCGAGGACGGCCCCTACGGCGCGCACTGGTGGGGGGTGGCGGGCGACACGCTCGGGACGTTCCGCGCCTCGGGCTACGAGGGGCAGTCGATCACCATCTGCCCCACCCACGACCTCGTGGTGGTGCGCCTCGGCAAGACCGCGGCGGCCAACTATCCCGACCTCGCCCGCTGGCGAGCCGACGTGGTGCGGGCCGTTCACGCCCCTTCGTAGTCGAACCCCAGATCGGGCGCGGTGAGGATGGCCCGGAACGACAGCCCCTCGGCGGCCGCCAGCGCCGCCGCCGTCCCGCCGCGGTCGACCACCGCGACCAACAGGATCGGTTCCGCCCCCGCCTCGCGGACGGCCCGGGCGGCCTCGAGCAACGAGGTGCCCCGCGTCACCGTGTCCTCGGTCACCACCACCTTGTCGCCCGGGTCGAGCGCCCCGGCGATGCGGCCCCCGCCCCCGTGGTCCTTGGCCTCCTTGCGCACGCTGAACGCCTTGAGCGCCCGTCCTCGCGTCGCCGCCACGCCGGCGGTGACGAAGGCCACCGGGTCGGCCCCCATGGTCAGGCCCCCGATGGCGGTGGCCTCGGGGGGGATCACCGAGAGCACGGCGTCGGCCACCAGCACCATGGCCTCGGGGCGGCAGACCGTCTGCTTGGAGTCGATGAACCAGCTGCTGCGCCGGCCGGACTTGAGGACGAAGTCGCCCCGGCGCACCGCGTGCGCCAGGAGGTGCGCCGCCAGCTCGGGGTGGTCGTCGGCGCCGCTCACGCGATCACGACGCCCGGGCCACCCGGCGCCCGCGCCACTACGTGGCCGATCACCGTCGAGGGGTGGCCGGCGGCGGCGAGGACGTCGAGGGCGGCGGCGGCACGATCCGCCTGCACCACCAGTGCCATCCCGATCCCGCGATTGAAGACCCGGTCCATCTCCGCCTCGTCCACCGAGCCGAGGCGCTGGATCTCCCTGAAAATGGGGGGCTCGACCCACGACGCGCGCGCGAGGCGCGCCGCCGTGTCCTCGGGCAGCACGCGGGGCAGGTTGCCGACGATCCCCCCACCGGTGATGTGCGCGCACGCGTGCAGGCCGTCGCCGAGGGCGTCCCGGACCCGCAGGACGGCGGGCGTGTAGATCACCGAGGGGCGCAGCAGCTCGTCGGCCACGGTCACCTCCGCCCCCTCCCAGGCCGGGTCGTCGAGACCCCGACCCCCGTACTCGGGGGACAGCAACACCAGGCGGGCCAGGGTGTAGCCGTTCGAGCGCAGGCCCGGCGAGGGAAGGCCGACGATCACGTCGCCGACCCGCACCCGCTCGGGGCCGAGCTGGGTACCCTGCTCGACCGCGCCCACGGCGAAGCCGGCGATGTCGAGGTCGTCGGGCGCCATGACGCCGGGGTGCTCCGCCGTCTCCCCGCCGATCAACGAGCAGCCGGCCTGCCGGCAACCCTCGCCCACCCCGGCCACCACGGCCTCAATGCGCGCCGGCTCCACCTTCCCGGTGGCGATGTAGTCGAGCATGAAGAGCGGCTCGGCCCCCACACAGACCAGGTCGTCCACGCACATGGCCACCAGGTCGATGCCCACGGTGTCGTAGCGGCCGCTGGCCCGGGCCACCACCAGCTTGGTGCCCACCCCGTCGGTGGAGGCGACGAGGACCGGATGGGTGAAGCGCGCCGTGTCCAGCGGGAACTGCCCGCCGAAGCCCCCGATGCCCGCCACGAGGCCCTTCATCAACTCCACCGCGGCGTCGCCGGCGCCGATGTCGACCCCGGCCCCGGCGTAGGTGGCCCCGCCTGTGCCCATCTAACGGATGCCCATCGGGGTCAGACCCCGGGGAACTGCGCTTGATACTCCTCCGCCGGCTCGTCGGGCTTCGTGAACAACACCGGGGTCGCGGTGGGCGTCGCCGTCGGGTAGTCGCCGGTGAAGCAGGCGTCGCAGAACCCGCCCTCCGCCACGCCGATGGCCGCCTTGAGGTTCTCCACGCTGATGTAGTCGAGCGAGTCGGCACCCAAGAGCTCGGTCATCTCCGCGACGGTGTGGTTGGCCGCCAGCAATTCGTCGGTCGACGGCGTGTCGATGCCGTAGAAGCAGGGCCAGCGCCAGGGCGGCGAGGAGATGCGCAGGTGCACCTCGGTGGCCCCGGCCTCGCGCAGCATGCGCACCACCGAGCGCTGCGTCGTGCCCCGCACGATGGAGTCGTCGACCACTACGAGCCGCTTCCCGGCGATGGTCTCGGGCAGCGGGTTGAGCTTGCGCCGCACGGCGTCGCCGCGGGCCTGCGGATCGGGGGCGATGAAGGTGCGCCCGATGTAGCGGTTCTTCACCAGCCCCTGCCCGTAGGGGATGCCGCTGGCGCGGGCGAACCCCTCGGCGGCCGGGACGCCCGACTCGGGCACCCCCATGACCAGGTCGGCCTCCACCGGGGACTGCGCCGCCAGGAGCTCGCCCATGCGGCAGCGGGTCTCGTGGACCTCGCGCCCGTAGAGCTTGGAGTCCGGGCGGGCGATGTAGGCGAACTCGAAGATGCAGAGCCGGGGGGAGACCTCCTTGAGCCACGGGATCTGCAGGCTGCGCACGCCGTCGCCGTCGATGACGACGAGCTCGCCGGGATCGATCTCCCGGACGAAGGCAGCGCCGATGACGCTGAGGGCGGGGGACTCGGAGGCCAGGACCCAGCCCTCCGGCGCCTCGGCCGGACCGAGGCGGCCCAGGCACAGCGGCCGGAAGCCGTAGGGGTCGCGCACGCCGAACAGCTTCTGCGTGTTCATCAACACGAACGAGAAGGCGCCTTCGACAATGGGCAGCACGGCCTGCAGCGCCGCGGCCAGCTCCCCGGTCTCGGGGAAGGCGTGCGCCAGCAGTTCGGCCACCACGTCGCTGTCGGTGGCGATCGACCCGGGCAGCATGCCCACCTTCTCGGCCAGCTCAGTGGTGTTGGTCAGGTTGCCGTTGTGGCCGAGGGCGAAGCCGGCCCGGCCGACGGGCCTGTAGACGGGCTGGGCGCCGTCCCAGTCCGAGGCGCCGTGGGTGGAGTAGCGGGTGTGGCCGATGGCGAGATGCCCCTGCAGGCCGGAGAGCTTGCGCTCGTCGAAGACGGTGGCCACCAGGCCCATGTCCTTGACCACGGTGACCGTGTCACCGTCGGTGACCGCCATGCCGGCCGACTCCTGGCCCCGGTGCTGCAGCGCGAAGAGACCGTCGAAGGTGAGATTGGCCACCTTGCGCCCGGGGGCGTAGACACCGAAGACACCGCAGGCTTCCTTCACGGTGTCCCCATTGTCGCACAGGGCCGCGCCCTCAAGAATCCCCCAACAGGCGCGCCAGATTGCCCTCGTAGGCCTGGCGCAACGACGCCAACGGGAGATCGACCAGATCCCCCAGCGTGACGCGGTCGGCGCCGGCCCGGCCGAGCACGGAACACGGGATGCCGAGGCTCTCGGCCCGGGCGGCCAGCTCGTCGGGCTCGGGTGTGGCCACCACGAAACGCGAGGGCAACTCGGTGAAGAGCTCGGCCGGATCCTCGAGCGCCACGGCACAGCCGGTGCCGGCGGCCACCGCCATCTCGGCCAGGGTCACGGCGAGACCACCCGAGGAGACATCGTGCACGGCGCGCAGCACCGGAGAGTCGTGACCGCCCGCGACGATGGCGGCCACCAGCCCGGCCACGAAGGCGCACACGGCCGCATGGCCGGCGACGTCGAGGTCCGGCAGCGTCCCGCCGCGGTGCTGCCGGCGCTCGGTGGCCCAGCGCGTCGCGTCCAGGGGGAACGAGCCACCCGCGGCGGCGCGGGGGCCGAGGAGCACCAGGGTGTCGCCCTCCTGCCAGGCCAGCCCGGGAGGCGGCGCGTGCAACGCCTCGACCAGCCCGAGCAGCCCGAGGACCGGCGTGGGGTCGATGTCGGCCCCGGCGCTCTCGTTGTAGAGGCTGACGTTGCCCCCGATGACCGGCAGCGAGAAGGCCCGGCACGCCTCCGCCATCCCGTCGATGCACTCGGAGAGCTGCCACATGACCTCGGGATGCTCGGGGTTGCCGAAGTTCAGGCAGTTGACGACGGCCACCGGCGTCGCCCCCACGCAGGCCAGGTTGGCCACGCCCTCGGCCAAGGTGAGCGCGGTCCCGGCGCGGGGGTCGAGGGCACAGGCCCGGGGATTGGAGTCGGTGGTCACGGCTACCCCGCGGGCGGAGGGGGGCAGGCCGGGACCGGCCAGGCGGAGGAGCGCGGCGTCACCGCCCGGCCCGACCACCGTGTTCAAGAACAGTTGGTGGTCGTACTGGCGGAAGACCCAGCGCGGCGAGCGCAGGAGGGCCAACAGGTCGGCGGCGCAGTCGTCCGGCGGGGCGACCGGGGCCGCGGTGACGGCGACGGGCGCCTGGCGCGGCCGGTCATAGAGAGGGGCATCGTCGGAGAGCGAGGCGGCCGGCACGTCGGCCAGGACCGGCCCGTCGAAGCCGTCACGGATGCGCAGGCGCCCGCCCTCGGCCGGATCGGGGGCGGTGACCTTGCCCACCACGGCGGCCCGCACCTCCCACCGGGCGCAGATCTTCGCCACCGCCTCCCACGAGTCCGGGGTGACAATGGCCAGCATGCGCTCCTGGCTCTCGCTGGTCATCACCTCCCAGGGCTCCATGCCCTCCTCGCGCCGCGGCACGGCGGAGACGTCGACGTCCATGCCGACCCCACCCCGGCCCGCCGTCTCGCTGGTGGCGCAGGCCAGCCCCGCCCCGCCCAGGTCCTGAATGCCCACCACCAGCTTCTTGTCCAGCAGCTCGAGGCAGGCCTCGATCAGGCGCTTCTCCTCGAAGGGATCACCCACCTGGACGCTCGGGCGCTTGGTGTCGTCGGCCCCCGCGCCCGCGCTCGCGGGCCCGTCGCCCGCGAAGCCGGCCGAGGCCAGCACGCTGACCCCGCCGATGCCGTCGCGCCCGGTGCTGCTGCCGAGCAGCACGGCCAGGTTCCCCGGGCCCGATGCGATGCCGAGCACCAGGCGGTCGGTGGGCAGCGCCCCCAGGCACAGCACGTTGACCAACGGGTTCTGGGCGTAGCAGGGATCGAAGGTCAGCTCGCCCCCGACGGTGGGCACCCCGACAGAGTTGCCATACCCCGAAATGCCGCTCACCACCCCTTCGATGAGCCAGCGCTGGCGGGCGTCGTCGGGCGAGCCGAAGAACAGCGGGTCCATGATCGCCAGCGGGCGGGCACCCATGGTGAAGATGTCCCGGAGGATCCCTCCCACCCCGGTCGCCGCCCCTTGATACGGCTCGATCGCCGAGGGGTGGTTGTGGCTCTCGATGCGGATGGCCACGGCGATGCCGTCCCCGGCGTCGATCACCCCGGCGTTCTCCCCGGGTCCGACGAGCACCCGGGGGCCCTCGGTCGGCAACCGCTTGAGGTGCATGCGCGACGACTTGTACGAGCAGTGCTCGCTCCACATGACGGCGTAGAGCGCCAGTTCGAGGTGGTTGGGCGCCCGCCCGAGAATCTTCTCCACGGCGTCGAACTCGTC
The DNA here is from genome assembly GCA_049513455.1 of Acidimicrobiales bacterium. Taxonomy (GTDB): domain Bacteria; phylum Actinomycetota; class Acidimicrobiia; order Acidimicrobiales; family RAAP-2; genus Bog-473. The sequence goes on along the minus strand of JBEKWB010000091.1, from coordinate 18,692 downwards.
GTCGGTCAGGCCGAGGGCCCGGTGCAACGGCGGCGGCTCCTCGGCGGCGGGAGTCATGGTCCCTCCAACTTAGTGGGCGGGACCGGCAGGCCCCGCAGATGGCGCGTCAGATGGCGCGTCAGACGCCGGGCGCGGCCGTCCCCGGCGGGCGGTCGGCGCTGAAGATCGCCAGGTCGTCCTCCTGCCACAGCACCGTCACCACCAGCCCGGCGTCCTCCATCCACCCCACCTGCTCGGCCACCGTGCTCGGCTTGTCCCAGCCGTCGGTGAGGGGGATCACCGCCGATGACACGTCGGGGGGCAGGATCACGTCTCCCAGCACGAACCGGCCGCCGGGGCGCAGCGCGCCGGCCACCCGGGCGAACAGGGTCGCCTTGCCCGCCCCGTCGAGGTGGTGCACGGCCAGGGCCGAGACCACGAGGTCGAAGGGGCCCGCCGGCAACGGGTCGAGGAGGTCGGCCACGCCCAGCGTGACGTCGTACTTCTCCAGGCGGCCCCGGGCGACCGCCAGCATGCCCTCGCTCTCGTCGACCCCGACGGCGCGGGCGAAGGGATGCCAGTGGAGGACCCGGGCCAGGGTCTCTCCCGTGCCGCAGCCCAGGTCGAGGATGGCGGCCGCGTCGATCGCGGCGGTGGCCGCGGCGATCGATTCCTGGAGCTGGTCGTAGTGCGGGATTTCGCCGCGTACCCATTCGTGGTACGTGGCCGGATCAAAATGGTCGTCGCTCACCACTCCAGCGCCCGCGTCCACCGGGGTCCGACGCGCCCGCAGCGCAGGCGCAAGGCAACGGATATCGGACGCCCGATCCTCGTCCATTTGCCGAAATGGCCGGGCAGGTACGCCGTAAATGGCGGGTCAGCTGTGAATACGGGTGAGGATCTTCTCGCGACGCTGACGCTCCTGGCGGGAGAGCCCTTCGGGTGGCGAAGACGGCGGTTTGGCCGACGCGGCCGACGCGGTGCGCAGCAAGGTGGCGATGCCGGCATAGACCGTCTCGATCGTGAAGTCGTCGATCTCCACGGTGGCCATTTCGGCTCCGTTGTCATCGACGTGGATGACCTTGACCATCAGCCGTCCTCGCCGGTGCGGGGGTCGGACTCGTGGCGCTCGATGGCCACCGCCTCGCCGTCCAAGAAGAACCAACCCACTTCACGGCCCGCCTTGAGCGTCGGCAGGGGCTCGGCGCATTTGGTGTCGGTGTCCTGCTCTCCGTGCGTCTTTGACGGCCGCTTTACCATGGCACCACATTGGCCCCGGGGTGTGGCAACTCCGGTGTCGTCTGGTTGCGATTCGGGTGCGTGCTCGGCGTCGCAGGCGACTGGACCGTCATGGGATTGGAAGCCTCATTGCCGACAATTCGTCCGATCGCATGGGTGTCGGCACCAAAATATAGCCGGGGAGCGCCCGCTGACAGGTGGATGGGCGGTCGTGTTTTGATGAAATACCTCACAAGGAAAGTCCCGAATCGAACGGGGAAATTCTACCTAAATGGATGCGCGATTGGGGCGAAAGCGCCACAATAGTGGGTATGGTAAAAGCAAAGACGTCGGCCCCCCGCAAACCCATGAGTACGGGGCACAAGGCCGCACTGGCCCGGGGGCGCGCCGAGAGCGCCTCGGTCCGCCACTATCTCGAGGCGCTCGAGACCTCGAAGCCCAAGCGGGGTCGCAAACGCACCCCGGCTTCCATCGACAAGCGCCTGGCGTCCATTGAGAGCCAGCTCGTCAACGCCGACGCCCTCACCAAACTGCACCTGCTCCAAGAACAGAAGGACCTGACGGACGAGCGGCTGCGCGTGGCCAAGGTCAAGGACCTGACGGCACTGGAGAAGCAGTTCATCAAGGTGGCGGAGGCCTACGGCAAGCGCAAGGGCATCTCCTACGGCACCTGGCGCGCCGCCGGCGTCAGCGCACAGGTGCTGCAGGCCGCGGGGATCTCACGCGCCCGTAGCTAGAGCCGCGGCGGTTCAGGCCGCGACGGTTCAGGCCGCGGCGCGGGCGGTCGCCGCACCGAGGAGCGAGCGGAGAAGCACCAACCCGTCCTCGGAGCCCAGCAACGCGTCGGAGGCGCGCTCGGGGTGCGGCATCAGCCCGACCACGTTGCCGGCCTCGTTGGCGATGCCGGCGATGTCGTCCATGGAGCCGTTCGGGTTGTCCGTGTAGCGCAGCAGAATCCGGTCGCCGTCCTGCAGCGCGCGCAGGGTCTCGGCGTCGCAGGTGTAGCTGCCCGAGAAGTGGTTGATCGGGATCACCAGCTCCTCGCCGAGCTCGGCCAACCCCGTGAGCACCGAGGCGGTGGAGGTGACCCGCAACCGGGTCGGCTGGCACAAGAAGCGCAGGCGCCCGTTCTTCTGCAGCGCGCCGGGCAACAGCCCGGCCTCGGTCAGGACCTGGAAGCCGTTGCAGATCCCGACGACGGGCCCGCCCTCGCGGGCGAAGCGGATGACCGCATCCATGATGGGAGAGAAACGGGCCAGGGCACCGGGCCGCAGGTAGTCACCGTGGGCGAAGCCGCCCGGCAGCACCACTGCATCGACGGCGCCGAGCCCGGTGTCACCGTGCCAGAGCAGCTCGCCCCGCCCGCCGAGGCGTTCAATGGCCAGGACGACATCATGCTCGCAGTTGGTCCCCGGGAAGACGACCACCCCGATACGCGGCGCCACTCAGCCTCCGAGGAGCTCGAGCTCCAGCCGGCTCTCCTCGATCACCGGATTGGCCAGCAACCGGTCGGCCAGCTCGGTGGCCTTGGTGCGCGCCGCACTCTCGTCGGCGGCGTCCACCTCGAAGCGGAACGAGCGCCCGGCCCGCACGTGGTCCACGCCGTCGAAGCCGAGCGCGGGGAGGGCCCGCTCGATCGTGGCGCCCTCGGGGTCGGCGATGCCGGGACGCAACTGCACCTCGACCCGCGCGAAGAACCTCATGATCTCGCACCGTACCAGTCGTCCAGGGAGAGCCCGGTGACCCGCTCGTAGGCGGCCACGTAACGCGCCGAGAGGGCGTCGCGCACGCTCGGCGGCAGCGGCGGCGGGGGCGGGGTGCGGTCCCAGGGCTGGGCGGCCAGCCAGTCGCGCAGGGGCTGCTTGTCGAAGGCCGGAGGGGTGTGCCCCGGGACGACCTGATCGGCCGGCCACAGCCGCGAGGAGTCGGGGGTGCACACCTCGTCGCACAGGGAGAGCACGCCGTCGACGTAGCCGAGCTCGAACTTGGTGTCGGCCAAAATGAAGCCGACGTCGGCCGCCCGCGCCGCCGCCCGAGCGTAGAGCTCCAGGCAGATGTCGCGCGCCGCCGTGGCGGCCTCCGCGCCGACCAGGTCGACCGCCTGGGCGAAGTCGATGTTGACGTCGTGCCCCTCGGGCGCCTTGGTCGACGGGGTGAAGATCGGCTCGGCCAGGCGGTCGGCCAGCTTGAGACCGGCCGGCATCGCCTTCCCGTGCACGGTCCCCGACTTCTCGTACTCCTCGTGGGCCTGCCCGGCCAGGTAGCCGCGCACGATGCATTCCAGCGGCAACATGTCGGCCCGTCGCACCAGGACGGCCCGGCCGGCCCACTCGGACGGGAACCGGGCGTCGCCGAGGGCGCCCTCGATCTCCCGGGGGTCCTCGGCCAGGAGGGTGCCGGGGACGACGTCGGACATCTCCGCAGACCAAAAGACGGTCATGGCCGTGAGCACCCGTCCCTTGTCGGGGATCGGCTCGGCCATGATCACGTCGAAGGCGCTCACCCGGTCCGAGGCCACTATGAGCAGGCGGTCGTCCCCGGCGTCGTAGAGCTCGCGGACTTTGCCCGAGAGCACCTTGGGAAGATCGATGGTCACGAGAGCGAGAGCGAGAGCGAGAGCGAGAGCGCCATGGTTGGTCTGCACCACAGCGTAATGGTCACGGCAGATCGGCCAGGGCGTCGGAGAAGCGGTCGGCGTGGCGCAGGGTGCGAGTGAGATCGAAGGCGTCGTCGAGCTCGGCACCGGTGAGGGTGACGGCGGGGTCGGCGACCAGCACCTCACGGAAGGGCCGGCGCTCCTCCCACGCGGTGCGGGCGTCGCGCTGGACGATGCGGTAGGCCTCGTCGCGGGTCAGCCCGCCCGCGACCAACGCCAGCAGCACCGACTGGCTGAAGACGAGGCCGAAGCTGCCGTTGATCAGGTTGTCCAGCGCCCGGTCGGCGTGGATGACCAACCCCGAGGCCAGGCCGGTGGCCTTGCGCAGGACGTAACAGGCCAGGAGGGACGCGTCGGGGAGCACCACCCGCTCCACCGAGCTGTGCGAGATGTCCCGCTCGTGCCACAGCGCCACGTCCTCCAGTCCGGCGCCCAGGTAGCCGCGCAACAGGCGGGCCAGGCCGCACAGGCGCTCGGAGAGAATCGGGTTGCGCTTGTGGGGCATGGCCGAGCTGCCCTTCTGCCCGGCGCCGAACGGCTCCTCCACCTCCCCCACCTCGCTGCGGGCGAGGTGGCGGATCTCGGTGCACATGAGCTCGACGGTGGCCCCGACCGAGGCGCAGGCCCACAGGAATTCGGCATGGCGATCGCGGGCGATGACCTGGGTCGCCGGCACCGGCTCGAGGCCGAGGGCGGCACACACGGTGGCCTCGACCTCCGGGTCGATGTTGGAGAAGGTGCCCACGGCCCCGGACAGCTTTCCCACGGCGATCCCGTCGCGGGCCTGGCGCATGCGGCGGCGGTCACGGTCGGCCTGCAGGGCCCACAGGGCGAACTTGGCCCCGAAGGTGGTGGGCTCGGCGTGCATGCCGTGGGTGCGCCCGGTGACCGGGACGTGCATGAGCTCGAGGGCCCGGGCGCGCAGGGCCGCCACGAAGTGGTCGAGGTCGGCCAGCAGCAGATCGGCCGCCCTCGTGAGGGTGGCGCTCAGCGCGGTGTCCACCACGTCCGAGGAGGTCAGCCCGAAGTGGATGAACGAGCCGGCCGGGGGGCCGATGCGCTCCTGGACCACGTCGACGAAGGCGGCCACGTCGTGGTTGGTGATCTCCTCGCGGGCCAGCACGTCGGCCACGAAGGCGTCGTCCACGGTGGGCGCCTTGGCCCGGCAGATGGCGGCGTCCTCCGCCGGCACCACGCCCAACAGCGCCTGGGCCTCGGTGGCCAGCAGTTCGACCTCGAGCCACAGTTCGAAGCGGGCGGCGTCGGTGAACAGGGCCGCCATGTCGGGGGGCGAGTAGCGCGGGATCATGGCACGAGCTCCTCTCGATTTTCCGCGGTCGCCGCGCCGGCGGCGATGTCGCGGCGGACCAGGGCGCCGTCCCAGCTGATCGGCTCGAGGGCGGTGTAGGCGTTGGCCCGGGCGATGGCGAGCGTCGGCGCCACCGCCGTCACCGCCAGGACGCGGCCGCCGGCCGTGACGAAGGGCCCGGCCGGATCGGGCCGGCTGGTGCCGGCATGAAAGACGGTCACCCCTTCGACCGGAACGGTCGATTGCCCGAACGCCGTCAACCCCCTGATGGTGCCACCGGGGCGCGGCTGCGCGGGGTAGCCCGGGCTGGCCATCACCACGCACACGGCGGCGTCGCCGGAGAACGCCGGCGCGCCGACCCGGCCCAGCGTGCCCGTGGCCACCGCCATGAACAGCTCGGCGGCATCGCCCGCCAGCAGCGGGAGCACCACCTGGGCCTCGGGATCGCCGAAGCGTACGTTGTACTCAATGACCTGGGGCCCCGCGTCGCCCAGCATCAGGCCGGCGTAGAGCACGCCGCGGTAGTCGATGCCGCGCCGGTGCAGCGCGGCGAGTAGGGGCTCCACCGCGGTGGCCATCACCTCGTCCACCTGGGCGGGCGAGACATGGGGCATCGGGGCGTACGCGCCCATGCCGCCCGTGTTGGGACCGCGATCGCCGTCGCCGAGGCGCTTGAAGTCCTGGGCCGGCACCAGGGGCACCGCGGTCGTGCCGTCGTAGAGGACGAGGAGGGAGCACTCCTCGCCGGCCAGCCCCTCCTCAATGACGATGCGCCGCCCGGCTTCCCCGAAGGTGGACCCGGAGAGCTTGGCTTCGACGTCGGCCCGGGCCTCGGCCATGGTCCGCGCCACCAGGACACCCTTGCCGGAGGCCAGGCCGTCGGTCTTGATCACCCAGGGGCCGGGCAGCGTTTCCAGGTAGGCCAGCGCGTCGGCGCCGTCCGCGGCATCGAAGGTGGCGAAGCGCGCCGTCGGCACGCCGGCGTCGGCCAGGACCTCCTTCATGAAGGCCTTCGAGCCTTCCAGGCGGGCGCCGTCGGCCCCCGGTCCCATGACGATGCGCCCGTCGGCCCGCAAGCGGTCGGCCAGCCCGTCGACCAGCGGGGCCTCGGGGCCGATCACCACCAGGTCGGCCTCGATGTCGTTGGCCGGAGCCGTTGTCACCGTGATCGGGGCCGCCATGCCCGGATTGCCCGGCGTGACCACCACCTCGGCCGTGCGCGCCAGCACATGGGCCAGCGCGTGCTCACGGCCCCCGCTGCCGACGACGCAGACCTTCACGCGGTGGCGCCCTTCACGCGGTGGCGAACGAGACGAACTGCTCGCGGCCCGGGCCGACGCCGACCAGGCGTACCGGGACGCCGATCTGCTCGGACAGGAAGGTCACGTAGTCGCGGGCCGCCCGGGGCACGTCCGCCGGTGAGGTGGCTGCGGTCAGGTCGGTGCGCCAACCGGGGAGCTCCTCGTAAATCGGCGTCACGTTGTGGAAGACCGACTGGTGGTAGGGCACGTGGGTGTAGCGGACGCCGTCCGCCTCATAGGCCACGCACACCTTGACCGTCTCGAACGTATCGAGCACGTCCAGCTTGGTCAGCGCCACCTCGGTCATGGAGTTGAGACGCACCGCCTGACGCAGCATGACGGCGTCGAACCACCCGCAGCGGCGGCGCCGGCCGGTGTTGGTCCCGAACTCGTGGCCCCGCTCGACCAGCAGGTTCCCGGTGTCGTTGTCCTGCTCGGTGGGGAACGGCCCCGCCCCCACCCGGGTGACGTAGGCCTTGGCGATGCCGATGACCCGGTCGATGTCGCGGGGGCCGAGCCCCGAACCGGTGCAGGCACCACCGGCCACCGGGTTGGACGAGGTCACGAAGGGGTAGGTGCCGTGGTCGAGGTCCAAGAAGGTGGCCTGGGCCCCCTCGAGCAGGACCGAACGGCCGGCATCGAGGGCGTCGTGGACCAGGCCCACCGTGTCGCCCACCATCGACTCGATGCGGGCGGCGTACTCGTTGAGGTAGCGGTCGGCGATGTCGTCGGCCGACAGGGGGAGCCGGTTGTAGACCTTGGCCAGAACGGCGTTCTTCTCCTTGAGCACCACGTCGAGCTTCTGGCGGAAGATCTTGGGATCGAAGAGGTCCTGGACCCGGAGCCCGACCCGGGTGGCCTTGTCCGCATAGGCCGGGCCAATGCCCCGTTTGGTCGTGCCCAGCGCGTTCTTGCCCAGGAAGCGCTCGGTGACCCGGTCCAGCTCCTGGTGGTACGGCATGATCAGGTGGGCGTTGCCGCTGACCACCATGCGGCTGGTGTCGACCCCCCTGGCGTTGAGCGCGTCGAGCTCGGCCAAAAGGACGGCCGGGTCGACCACCACCCCGTTGCCGATCATCGGCGTGATGTGGGGGTAGAGGATGCCGCTCGGCACGAGCTGGAGGGCGAAGGCCTCGCCGTTGACCACAATCCGGTGGCCGGCGTTGTGACCACCCTGGTAGCGCACGACCATGTCCATTTCGCGAGCCAGGAGGTCGGTGAGCTTGCCCTTTCCCTCGTCGCCCCACTGGGTTCCCACCACCACGGTTGCGGGCACGCGTCATCTCCGTTCGCTATGTCGGATTACGCGCAATTGTAGCGCCCCCGGCTGACCCGGCGGAAAGTGAGGGGTCGGCCGGGTGAGACGGACGATGCGAACCCTCTACGCTGCCCGAACTGCGCCACCCCCGTGACCGGGCGCGGCGACAGTTTCGGCCCGGCATGTCTAGTGTGTGCCGGGTGATCAAACCCGCGCCGAGAGCGCTCCTCGTTGCCGGCGCTGCCGGCCTTCTGGTCGCGCTGGCCCTGCCGCTGTGGAGCGGCGCGGGCGTGGCGGCCGCGGCGGCGACCGCGGCGGCGACCGGCGATGCGCTCACGGCCGCCCCCACCTCCCTCGACTTGGGTGACATCACCGTGGGCGACGTCTCGGCGGTCCCCGACACCGTGACGCTGACCAACGGCGGCACCAGCGCCGACACGATCACCTCCATCGCCATCGGCGGAGCCGATTACAACGATTTCGCCCAGACGAACAACTGCACGACCTTGGCCGCCGGTGCGTCCTGCACCGTCGATGTGACCTTTCAGCCCGGCGCTCTCGGGCTGCGCCGGGCCACGCTCACTCCGGTCGACGGGTCGGCCTCACCACCGGTCGTGACCCTGGAGGGCACGGGCAGCGAGGGGTACTACGAGGTCACCGCGCAAGGTGCCGTCGCGGCCCACGGCGACGCCAACAGCCTCGGCGGCCTCACGGGGACCACGCTGACCCGGCCCATCGTGGCCAGTACGACGACGGGCGACGACTCGGGCTACTGGCTGGCGGCCTCTGACGGCGGGGTCTTCACCTTCGGCGACGCCAACTACTACGGCTCCACCGGCGCCATCCACTTGAACAAACCGATTGTCGGCATCGCGCCCACGCTCGACGACGGGGGCTACTGGCTCGTCGCCTCCGACGGCGGCATCTTCAGCTTCGGCGACGCCCCCTTCTACGGCTCCACGGGCGCCATCCACCTCAACAAGCCGATCGTCGGCATGGCGCCCACGCCCGACGGGGGCGGGTACTGGCTCGTCGCCTCCGACGGCGGCATCTTCAGCTTCGGCGACGCCAACTACTACGGCTCCACGGGCGCCATCCACCTCAACAAGCCGATCGTCGGCATGGCGCCCACACCCGACGGGCGCGGCTACTGGCTCGTCGCCTCCGACGGCGGGGTCTTCAGCTTCGGCGACGCCGTCTACTACGGCTCCACGGGCGCCATCCACCTGAACGCCCCGATTGTGGGCATGGCGGCCACACCGGACGGGGGCGGGTACTGGTTGATGGCCTCCGACGGCGGCATCTTCGCCTTCGGTGACGCGCCCTTTGACGGGAGCTCCGCCGGCACCTCGGCCTCGCCCTACGTGACGATCGCAGGCGATGGGCCGCCGACCTACCAGGCGTACGTCGGCGAGCCCGCGGCACGCCGGGCGGCCGACGAGGTCGATCGGGCCCGCTGAGCCGGCGCGCCGCGGGGCAACCCGGGGGCGCCCCGCACGCCCCCCACGCCGATCAGTCCAGGACGATCTTGTCGTCCACCACCTTCACCACGACCGTCGAGCCTTCGAGGTAGCGGCCCTCGAGCAGGGCCAGGGCCAGCGGGTCCTCAATCTGGCGCTGCAGCACCCGGCGCAACGGCCGGGCCCCGTAGTCGGGGTCGTAGCCGGCCCGGGCCAGCCAGGCCTCGGCGTCGGGCTCCACCGACAAGCTGAGCCGGCGTTCGGCCAGGCGCGCCTGGAGCTTGCCGAGCTGCACCCCTACGATCACGGCGAGGTCGGCCTGGCTGAGCGGCCGGAAGCGCACGATCTCGTCGATGCGGTTGATGAACTCGGGCTTGAAGTACTGGGACGGCTCCCCGGCCAGGTTGGACGTCATGATCAACACGGTGTTGGTGAAGTCGACCGTGCGGCCCTGCCCGTCGGTCAGCCGCCCGTCCTCGAGCACCTGCAACAGAATGTTGAACACGTCGGGATGGGCCTTCTCCAACTCGTCCAGCAGGACGACCGCGTAGGGGCGCCGGCGGACCGCCTCGGTCAACTGGCCGCCCTCGTCGTAGCCGACATAGCCCGGCGGGGCGCCGACCAACCGGCTCACCGCGTGCTTCTCCATGTACTCGCTCATGTCGATGCGCGTGATGGCCCGCTCGTCGTCGAAGAGGAACTCGGCCAGGGCCCGGGCCAGCTCGGTCTTGCCCACGCCGGTCGGTCCGAGAAAGAGGAACGAGCCGATGGGGCGGTTGGGATCCGACAGCCCGGCCCGGCTGCGCCGGATGGCGTTGGCCACGGCGGAGACCGCCTCGTCCTGCCCCACCACGCGCTCATGGAGGGTCGACTCCAGGCGGACCAGCTTCTGGATCTCGCCCTCCAACAGACGGGAGACCGGCACGCCGGTCCAGCGGCTCACCACCTCGGCGATGTCCTCGGCGTCGACCTCTTCCTTCAAGAAGCGCGTCCCCGCCTGCAGTTTGGACAGGTCGTTGGTGGCCTCGGCAATACGACGCTCGATGTCGGGCAGCTCGCCGTAGCGGATGGCCGAGGCACCGGCGAGGTCGCCCTCGCGCTCGAGCCGGACGGCATCGTCACCGCGCGCCGTCTGCTCCTCCTTGAGCAGGCGGATGGTGTCGATGGACGCCTTCTCCTGCTGCCAGTGCGCCGTCATCCCGTCGCGCTGCTCGGCCAGGTCGGCCAGCTCCGCCTCCAGGCGGTCCAACCGCTCCGCCGAGGCCTCGTCGGTCTCCTTCTCCAGCGCCACCTTCTCGATCTCGAGCTGGCGGATGCGCCGGATCACCTGGTCCAGCTCCGTCGGCAGGGAATCGATCTCAATGCGCAGCTTGCTCGCCGCCTCGTCGATCAGGTCGATGGCCTTGTCCGGGAGGAAGCGCCCGGTCACGTAGCGGTCGGAGAGGATGGCGGCGGAGACCAGGGCCGCATCTTGGATGCGCACGCCGTGGTGCACCTCGTAGCGCTCCGAGAGCCCGCGCAGAATGGCGATGGTGTCCTCGACCGAAGGCTCGCCGACGAACACCGGCTGGAACCGGCGCTCCAACGCCGCGTCCTTCTCGATGGAGGTGCGGTACTCGTCGAGCGTGGTGGCGCCGATGAGACGGAGCTCGCCGCGCGCCAGCATGGGCTTGATCATCTGACCGGCGTCCATGGCGCCCTCGGCCGCGCCGGCGCCCACAATGGTGTGGAGCTCGTCAATGAAGGTCACCACCTCGCCTTCGGCGTCGGTGATCTCTTTGAGCACGGCCTTGAGCCGCTCCTCGAACTCGCCCCGGTACTTGGCTCCGGCCACCATGGAGGCGAGGTCGAGCGCGATCACCCGCTTGCCCTTGAGCCCTTCGGGCACGTCGCCCTCGATGATCCGGTTGGCCAACCCCTCGACGATGGCGGTCTTGCCCACGCCGGGCTCGCCGATCAGCACCGGGTTGTTCTTGGTGCGCCGCGACAGCACCTGGATGACCCGCCTGATCTCCTCGTCGCGTCCGATGACCGGGTCCAGCTTCCCGTTGCGCGCGGCCTCGGTGAGATCACGGCCGTACTTGGCCAGCGCCTGGTACGTCTGCTCGGGGTCGGGCGACGACACCCGATGGCTGCCCCGCACGGCGCGCAGCCCGGTGAGCAGCGCGTCCTTGGTGACCCCGATTTCGTCGGCCAGGGCCAGCAGGAGGTGCTCGACCGAGACGTAGTCGTCCCCCAACTCGCGGCGGCTCTCGTCGGCTGCCTCGAGCACGTTGCGGGCCTCGCGGGACAGGCCGGGCTCGGCACCGCCCTGGGCCCGCGGCAAACGGTTCAACTGCTGGCGCACCTTGTCGGCCAGCGCATCGGGGTCCACGCCGACCTGGGTCAGCAGGGGCCGGGTCATCGTCTCGTCCTGGGCCAGCAATGCGTCGAGCAGGTGGGCCGGCGTCATCTCGGGGTTGTTCGCCGAGGCGGCGTGCCCCGTGGCCGCGCTGAAGGCGGCCTTGGTGTTGTTGGTCCAACGTTCTGGGTCGATAGGCATGGGTGCGTTACCTTCTCGTGTAGGCGACGGGCGACTGACGGAGCGGAACAAGGTCCCGGCGGTACTGCCGATGGGTGGCGGCCACCGCGGCCCGGGACTGCGCCCGCGCCTCTTCGAGCTCGCCCCGGAGCCGCTCCAGCTCGCTCTCGAGTTCGAGGACCCGGCGCACCCCTTCGAGGTTCAAGCCGGTCGCGGTCAGTTGTTGGATGTGGCGCAGGCGCGTGAGGTCGGCGTCGGAGAACCGGCGGCTCCCTCCGCTCGTCCGCGAGGGATCGAGCAGGCCCTTGCGCTCGTAAATGCGCAATGTCTGCGGATGCACGCCCGTCAGCTCGGCGGCCACGGAGATCACATAGACGGCCCGGTTGGCGTCGTTCTCAGCCACGTCGCTCATCCACCTCAGCCCTCCAGCGCCGCCCGCGGCGCCTCGTCGGACACCTTGGCCAGTGACTCCACGGCGGCCCGCTGCTCGTCGGTCAGCTCGGTCGGCACAATGACCTCGAGCTTGACCATGAGATCCCCCGCCTTGCCGGCGTTGCGACCGGACCCCGCGGGAACGCCGCGGCCACGCACCCGCATCACGGTGCCCGAAGCTGTCCCGGCCGGCACCTTGAGCGTCACCTTGGCGTCCAACGTGGGGACGGTGACGGTCGTGCCGAGCGCCGCCTCGGGGAAGGTGATCGGCACGGTCAGGGTGAGGTTGCGCCCGTTGCGGCCGAACGTCGGGTGCTTCCCGACGTGGACCACGACGTAGAGGTCCCCCGGGGGGGCCATGCCCTGTCCGGGGGCGCCCCGCCCCTTCACCCTGATGCGCTGACCGCCTTCGACTCCGGCCGGGATGCGGACCTTGACCGAGCGCACCTTGCGCTCGGTCCCCGAGCCCTTGCAGACCGGGCACGGCTTGTCGAACAGGGTGCCCCGCCCGACACAGTCGGGACACACCGTGCTGAGCGAGAACAGGCCCTGGTCGTCGTTGAGACTCCCGGTCCCCCCGCAGCGCGGACAGGTGTGCGTCGCCGTCCCCGGCGCCGCTCCGGTGCCGCGGCAGTTCGAGCAGCGGGCGTCCTCGGGCACGTTGACCGAGGTGGTGACCCCGTGCACGGCATCGGAGAACGACAGGTGCAGGGCGGCTTCCATGTCGGCGCCGCGTTGGGGACCGCGCGTGGTGGTCGTCGTCCGTCCCCGGTTGCCGAACAGGCCGCCGAAGAGGTCGCCCAGGTTGCCCATGTCCTCCACGCGGAAGGTCCCGCCGCCGGGCGTGCCGGTCCCGAAGCCTCCGGGTATCGGCCCGTGCTTGCGTATGTCGTCGTACTCCTTGCGCTTGTCGGCATCACCGAGGACGTCGTACGCCGCGCTGAGCTCCTTGAAGCGGTCCTCGGAGCCCGGGTTGGCATCTGGGTGATACTGCTTGGCCAGTTTCCGGTAGGCGCGCGTGATCTCCTTGTCGGTGGCCGTGGACACGACCCCGAGCACCTTGTAGTAGTCCTTCTCGAACCACTCACGCTGGGCGGCCATAGTTCAGCTCACCCTTTCACGCTGACCATGGCGGGACGCAGCACCTGGCCCCGCCAGCGGTAGCCCGACCGGAGCACCTCGTCGATCACCACCTCGCCGCCTTCCCCGTCGGACCGCGCCACCGCGTCGTGCACGGCGGGATCGAAGGGCACGCCGGGAACGTCGACCCGCTCCAACCCTTCTTTGAGGAGAACGTCGAGCAGCATGGAACGGGCCGCGGTCAACGCCTTGGCGTCGTCGCTGCCCGCGCTGACCGCGGTCTGGTGCGCCTCGGCCAGGTCGAGCGTGTCGAGCACCGGGAGCAGCTTGGTGACCAGGGCCGAGGCGGCCCGGGCCGACTGCTCCTCCTGCATGCGCTGGATGCGCTTGCGGTAGTTCTCGAAATCGGCCTGGGTGCGTTGAAGGGCGAGCAGGTACTCGTCCCGCTCACGCTTCAACACCCCCATCGGGTCGACCTCTTCCTCGATCACTATTTCCGAATCGGCCACCCCTTCGTCGGAGTTCTCGTCGACCAACCCGGGTTCCGGCGCGACCTCCTCGGCGGGGACGGCCTCGTCGGAGAAGCTCACTGCTCGTCGACGATCTCGGCGTCGACCACTTCGTCGTCGGAGCCTGCTCCGCCGTCGCCGCCGCCACCACTGCCGCTGGGTGCACTGGCGGCCTGCGAGGCCTGCTCGTACAGCCGCTGGCTGAAGCTCTGGCTGACGCCCATCAACTTCTCGGTGGCGTCCTTGATGGACTCCACATTGGTGCCGGCCAGGGCGTCCTTGAGGTTCGCCACGGCCGACTCGACGTCGTCCTTCTCGGTGCCCTCGAACTTCTCACCCTGCTCCTTGAGCAGCTTCTCGGTCTGGTAGACGAGCGTGTCGGCCGAGTTGCGTATTTCGGCCTCCTCGCGGCGCTGGCGGTCGTCCTCGGCGTGGGCCTCGGCGTCGCGCACCATGCGCTCGATGTCGTCCTTGGCCAACGAAGACTGGCCGGTGATGGTCATCGACTGCTCCTTGCCGGTGGCCTTGTCCTGGGCCGACACGTGGACGATCCCGTTGGCATCGATGTCGAAGGTGACCTCAATCTGCGGGACCCCGCGGGGGGCCGGGGGCAGGTCGACCAGCTGGAACTTGCCCAGGGTCTTGTTGTACATGGCCATCTCGCGCTCACCCTGGAGCACGTGGATCTCCACCGAGGGCTGATGGTCCTCGGCCGTGGTGAAGATCTCCGACCGCTTGGTCGGGATGGTCGTGTTGCGCTCGATGAGACGGTGCATGACCTGACCCTTGGTCTCGATGCCGAGGGACAGCGGCGTCACGTCGAGGAGGAGGACGTCTTTGACCTCACCCTTGAGGACACCGGCCTGCACGGCGGCGCCGATGGCCACCACCTCGTCGGGGTTGACGCCCTTGTGGGGCTCCTTCCCGGTGAGGGACTGCACGAGCTCCTGGACGGCGGGGATCCGGGTGGATCCACCGACCATGACCACGTGGTCGATGTCGGAGGTCTTGAGCCCGGCATCCTTGATGGCGGCCTCGAACGGACCCACGCAGGCCTGCACCAGGTCGGCCGTGAGCTCGTTGAACTTGGCCCGCGTCAGCTTGATGTCGAGGTGCTTGGGGCCCTCGCTGGTGGCGGTGATGAAGGGCAGGTTGATCTGGGTCTCCTGCACGCTGGACAGCTCGATCTTCGCCTTCTCGGCCGCCTCCTTCAGGCGCTGCAGGGCCATTTTGTCGGTCGACAGGTCGACACCCTCGGTGTCCTTGAAGGTCTTGACCAACCAGTCCATGACCTTGTCGTCCCAGTCGTCACCACCCAGCTTGGTGTTCCCCGAGGTCGACTTGACCTCGAAGACGCCCTCGCCGATCTCGAGCACGGAGACGTCGAAGGTCCCACCACCGAGGTCGAAGACCAACACGGTGCGGTCGGAGTCCTCCTTGTCCAGCCCGTAGGCCAGCGCGGCGGCCGTCGGCTCGTTGATGATCCGCAGGACCTCGAGCCCGGCGATCGCCCCCGCCTCCTTGGTCGCGGTGCGCTGGGCGTCGTCGAAGTAGGCCGGCACGGTAATGACCGCCTGGTCCACCGTGTCGCCCAGGTACGCCTCGGCGTCCCTCTTGAGCTTGCCCAGAATGCGGGCGGAGATCTCCTGGGCCTTGTACTTCTTGCCGTCGATGTCGACGGTCCAGTTGGTGCCCATGTGGCGCTTGACCGAACGGATGGTCCGGTCCGGGTTGGTGATGGCCTGGCGCTTGGCGACCTCGCCCACCAGTACCTCACCGGTCTTGGAGAAGCCGACGACCGAAGGAGTCGTCCGCCCACCTTCCGCGTTCGGAATGACGACGGGCTCGCCCGCCTCCATCACGCTGACCACCGAGTTGGTGGTCCCCAAGTCGATTCCAACGGCCTTGGCCATCTGCAGTCCTTCCATTCTTCTCGTTGCCGGGGATTACGTCCGCTCTTGCTTGGGAACCAGTGTATCAAACCTGAGTGGCTTTGTGTCAACTTTTCTGCTTCTCGGACCAGAAAAAGTGGAAATAGCCAGCTCAAGAGGGGTGCAACTGCCGTGCCCCTTGGGAGCACCCCGTGCCCGGGGGGCGCCAGGACCCGGACTTGTCGACGCTCCACCCGGGTGGCCTACGATCAAGACGTGCTCGACCTGGTCCTTCTCCGCCACGGACAGTCCATCTGGAACGCGGAGAACCTGTTCACGGGCTGGGTCGACGTCGATCTCACCGAGCTGGGCGAGGCCGAGGCCCGCGACGGGGGGCGGCTCCTGGCCGAGGAGCCCGGGCTCGACCTGCGGATCCTGCACACATCGGTCCTGACCAGAGCCATCCGCACCGCCGAGCTCGCCCTGGCCGCCGCCGGGCGCAGCTGGCTCCCGGTGCGGCGGGACTGGCGGCTCAACGAGCGCCACTACGGGGACCTGCAGGGGAAGAACAAGGCCGAGACCATGGCCAAGTTCGGGAAAGCACAGCTGCAGTTGTGGCGCAGGAGCTACGACACCCCGCCGCCCCCGCTTTCAGAGGACAATCCGTGGTCCGTTGCCGACGATCCCCGCTACCGGGACGTGGCGCCCTCCGACATCCCCGTCACCGAGTGCCTGGCCGACGTGGTCCTGCGGGCCCTCCCCTATTGGGGGGAGATGATCGTGCCCGACCTGCGCTGGGCGGCCGAAACCAACAGCGCGATTCTGGTCGTCGCGCACGGCAACAGCATCCGGGCCCTGCGCAAGCACCTGGAGGGGATCAGCGACGCCGACATCCCCGGACTCGAAATTCCGACGGGGATCCCCTTCCGGATGCTGCTGAACGACGACCTCACGGTGCACTCGTCCCGTTACCTGGGCGACCCGGCGACGGCCGCCGCAGCAGCCGCCGCCGTGAGCCGCCAGGCTGGTTAGCCGCGCCCGCCGCGGCTACCCGGTCCTCCGGCCCCTCCCGAGAAGCCGTGGCCGCCTGCTCCGGGACCGCCGGCCCCGAAGCTGCCCGCTGCCGGACCGCCCGAGAAGCCGTGGCCGAACTGGCCACCGCCCGAGGGTCCGGCTGCGCCGGTCGTCTGCGGGTCTGAGCTGCGTGAGAAGAGCGGGGTTCCGACCTTCGGTGCCGGGTCGGCGCTCGATACGGCGGCAGGCGCCGCTGCGGGGATGTGGGTCCCCCACGTTGCGGTCGACGGGTCGGTGCCCTTGGGCGGAACCGTTCCCGACGGCGTGATCCTGGGGCTCCTGGGGGGGCACACGGTCGTCGAGCCGATGTCGACGAACAGCGCGTCGAGCTGGGACGGCGTTGTCGTGTCCCAGGTGCCGAAGGCGATCACGAACTCGCCCACCGTCACCCCGGTGGCCGTCGTCTTGCCGTCGTAGTACGTCGTGCCGGGCGAAGAGACTTCCACGTCCCGCGTCGTGCCCCGGGGACCCGACAGCGTGATGCTGGTGCTGGTGAAGCCGGTCACCTTGCCGCTCACCCGGTCGAGGATGACCGTGACCTCCACCGCGGTGGGCGTGGCGTCAGCGGGATCCAACCGCACCGCCACGTCCTGGCCCTGCACCACGCCCGTGGGCGCAACCAGCGTTCCGGTTTCGGCGTAGGTCGTGTTCATGGTCGTGTCGATCATCTCTGTCGTCCCGTTGTGGGTCGTGATGGTGAAGCTCCCGGTGCCGAGTGCGCTCACCGTGCCCCGCACGAATTGCGAGCCGTCACCGTGCGCCGATGCGACGCCTGCCGCACCCACGACGCCCACGCCGACCACGGCGAGCGAGATCCCTGTATTCCTCAACGTCCGTTTCCACTGCCCCATCTGTGCCTCCTGGTGAATACCGACCCGTACGGGTATGGCTCAACTGATGTAATTGCATTCCCGTGGACCGATGGCGTTTGTTGCTCTGTCATCAGATACATCGGTCCTCAGGCCCGCGCGTTACGAAAACTCCTTGACCACGAACCCGCTCAAAATCCCCGTAACGCCGGCCTTCGGTGAGCGAAGTACCGGTCGTGTCCTGCCCGCGCCTCCTGACGTCGCACCTCCTGATGTCGCACGTGACGGCGGCGCACCGGACGGCGTCGAACGTCGCCTGCGGGCGCGACCCGAGATGGATCCCGCGGAAGCCCGTCGCCTGGTCGAGGCGGCCACCGCGGGTGACGACGCCGCCTGGGAGGCCCTCTACCGCTCGCTCCACCCCCGCCTGCGCGCCTTCTTCGTCCGCCGGGTGGGAGACGAGCACGCCGATGACGCGGTCGGCGAGACGATGATGCGGGCCGTCGCCTCCATCGATCGTTTCGTCTGGACCGATGCGGGCTTCGACGGGTGGGTGTTCGGCATCGCCCGGCACGTGGCGGTCGACCACCACCGTCGCCAGGACCGGGTGCGCCGCTACCACCACATCAGCCGGATGTTCTCGGGGAACAAGACCGACGGCACCGCGCCGGTGGAGCAGGACCTGGTGATCGGCGACGACCAGGCCCTCATCCGCGACCTCTTCACCCAACTCACTCCGGCCGAGCAGGAGGTGCTCGAGTTGCGGGTGATCGCCGGCCTCTCCGCCGAACATGTGGGCGAGGTGCTCGGCCACAAGGCCGGTGCGGTGCGCACCGCGCAGTCGCGTGCCCTGGCCCATCTCCGCCAGTTGATGGTGCACCATGGTGGCTGACCTCGCGGGCCGGCTGAGCGACGAAGAGCTCCTCGGCGCGCTGGCGGCGTCATTCCCCATAGAGCCGGTCGAGCCCGACGCGGCACAGTTGCACCGGCTCTCCATGGCGGTCGCCGAACTGCGCGAGAGGACCACGACCACGCCGACGCAGTCGACCGCCGCGGCGCGCCGGCCGCGCTGGACCCTGCCCCGCCGGTTCAGCCCGGTCGTGCTCGCCGGCGCGGCAATCGGCGTTCTGGGTGCGGGCACCGGGATCTCCTACGCCGTCGGCGTGCCCATCCCGGCGGCGGTGCGCGCCGTCG
>JBEKWB010000090.1:0-17963 GCA_049513455.1 Acidimicrobiales bacterium | reverse complement strand
TCTCGGTTCTGAGTCGGACGCTATGGACTATTTGAAACGTGGAGCGACTAATGAGGACTGTTCGATGGAAGTACGCGAACCCAAAGAAGCGGTTCAGCGTGGTTCCCGTCGCGAGATCACAGGGGTGAGAGGAATGACCGCCAACCTGTTCGAAGGTGGGTCACGCAGAGGTCGTCGTGACAGAACGCGCAGCCCCCGAGGACTCCGCCGCGACACGGGCGTCCGCACAGTTGGGGCGCGGAACGAAAACGGTGCTGTCCTCGTGTTGGCTCTCGTCTTTCTCATCGTGGTGGGTGGAGTAATCAGCGCCTTGGCGACCTGGGGCATGAACGACCTCAACAACACTGGGGCATTCACGTCGGCCCGCACGCTGCAATACGGGGTCAGTAGTGCCACGGAAGTGGCCATCCAGAGCATCCGTTACACGCCGCTCTGGTCAACTCAGACTTCGCAAAATGCAACCCCAAGCCAACCTACCTCTTGCTGGGGGTCGGGTCCAATGTCCGATCTCACCACCAATGGTGATGATGTGGCTGTCTGGTGCAGCACTGTCTGGACTCCCTTGAGCTCCATCACTCGACAAGTTACGTTCTCGGCTTGTCCAGTCACGGCGAGTGAAGAGGCAACTGAGACCGATCCTCAAATCGCCGCGTCGTGCGCTTCGAATCCGACGCTCCAGGCCAATGTCACCTTTGGCGACTACCCGGCCAATCAGATCAGCCCTCCGACAACGGGAGAGTGCGCGGTCTATTGCGGCACGACCATGACGGTGAATAGTTGGCTCTGGGATAGCTAGCTGGATCGGATGTGGGTGGACTGTCATACTCTCATTTCGACTAAAGGTTGCGTGCATCTCGGTAGACATTGCTTCGGATCTGTCGTGTCCTTCGAGAGACGACCACAGTCGAAAGTGCGGCCGATCGACCCTCAATCGAGCTCTGGGCTACCGGGGGTTGTTCGCAATGCCATCGCCGCCAGAGCTAGCGGCCAGCACCAGCCCAAAGTGTGACTGCAATGTGCAATGCAGCGTTGGGGGAACGTTGAGGTTGCGTAGCCGGGGATGTGATGTGCGTCGTTCATCCTTGTAGACGAAGGGGCAGGCACCCGCCGGCACCTCATCGGAAGCGAGACGGGCACCACCGATTTCCGGCAAGCCCCTTAGACGAAAGGCAACGAAATGATAGAGCGGTATCGTGAAATCAAGCGCCAGAAGGCCGCTGGGGAAAGAGAAGAAGGGTTCACCCTTATCGAACTCCTCATCGTCATTGTGGTCCTCGGCATTTTGGCCGCAGTGGTCGTCTTCGCCCTGGGTGGAGTCACCGGCCAAAGTGCGGTGTCTGCCTGTAACGCAGACGCGAAGACAGTGGAGACGGCTGTTGCGGCGTACCAGGCTGATGGCAACTCAGCCCTCCTGTTGACGACTGCGAATGGGCCCGGCCTGCTGGACAACGCCACGACCGAAGCCGCAGCGACTCCGCCAATCACCGGTGGTCCGTTCCTGCAGTCGTGGCCGAGCAATGCGTCGCACTACGCCATCAGCTTCGACGCCACCACTCCCGGCCAGGTTGACGTGACGCCCGTGGGTACGGGTGCAGGAACAGTCAACTACAACACCGAGACTGGTAAGACACTGGCCCTTGGTGGTTGCGGGGCAGTCAGCTAAGGCAATCAAGAGCAACAACTTTGCAAGTTGATCCGAAGAGCCCGGCCTCAGGGCCGGGCTCTTCGGTGATTCTCATCCTCTTCACCCTCACTCCTCATGAAAGAAGCGAATCAGTGAACGATATCAACGTCGAGGCGATCTCGCCGTGGTTGGAGATCCTCTGGGATCAGAAGGGCTCCGACCTGCTTCTGTCCGGAGACTCGGCACCACGGATCCGGGTCAGTGGCAAGCTTCGTCCGGTCGAAGGCGCCCCGATGCTCTCCGGCGGGGAGATCGACACGCTGGTCCGGACTCTCCTCACCCCCTCGCAGAAGAGCACACTCGACGTCGAGCAAGACGTCGATTTCGCCTTCTCCTGGTTGGATAGGGCCCGGTTGCGTGGCAGCGCCTTCACCCAAAGGGGCGAGACGGCGCTGGCGCTCAGGATGATCCCCTCCCGGGTCCCGAGCTTCACCGAACTCGACCTGCCGCCGGTTGCCGAGTGGCTGGCCAATCTGCCCCGGGGTTTCGTTCTGGTCACCGGGCCGACCGGCTCGGGAAAGTCGACCACCCTGGCTTCCATCATCGATCGCATCAACGAGACCCGGGCGTGCCACATCCTCACGATTGAGGACCCGGTTGAGTACGTGCATCACCATAAGCTCGCTGCCGTCAGCCAGCGGGAGATCGGGCTTGACAGCCCGTCGTTCGAGCGGGCACTCCGCTCGGCTTTGCGCGAGGACCCCGACGTCCTGCTGATCGGTGAGATGCGTGACATCGAGTCGATCCAGATCGCCCTCACCATGGCCGAAACCGGCCACCTGGTTTTTGCCACCTTGCACACCAACGACGCTCCCCAGGCCATCGACCGGATCATTGACGTGTTCCCCGCCTGGCGCCAGGAGCAGACCAAAGTCCAGCTAGCGGCCTCGCTCGCGGCAATTGTGGCGCAGCGCCTCGTACCCAAGGTCGGCGGTGGGATGGTGGCAGCGTTCGAAGTGCTCATCGCCAACAACCCGGTGCGAAACCTCATCCGCGAGGGCAGGTCCAACCAGCTCTTGAATATCATGACGACGAACCAGAAGGAAGGGATGCGCACCCTCGAGACCAGTTTGGCCGAGCTCATTGTCGCCGGCACCATCACCTACGAGGATGCCGTTGATGTCTCCGCGCACCCCAAAGAGCTGGCCCGTGCCCTTGAGGCCGTTCAGCACGTCCGAAAGGGTTGATTTCAAATGCCAAAGCGTCCTGGGCCCGAATTGCCTTATTCGATAGTAGCGGGAGTCACGCCCTGTGCTCCTGGCTGGCTTGTCGCCAGTGCGAAGTTGAATGGTGCCACCTTCGCCCCAGAGCTTCCTCGGTTATTCGGCACCTTTGCGGAGGTGCTCGACGAACGGCCTTCCTTCTCGGTGATCGCGCTGAATGCTCCCATCGGCTATGTCGAAGGGAGCCACGCGGGCGGCAGAACCTGTGACCGCTTGGCCCGGGCGCTCCTCGGACGCCGTGGCTCCACGGTCCACAACGCTCCTATTCGGGCCACTATGAAAGAAGGTTCGGTCGTGACGGACGACCACCTCGACGCTGTAAGTACAGCGCTCCTTCCCCGTTATCGCGAGGTGGCGGCCGAGATGGCCCCCTACCGGCAGCGCACCGTCTATGAAGTCCATCCCGAGCTCAGCTTCTTCCAGATCAATGGTGATGTGCCGCTCCGCTGGACCAAGAAGTTCGAAGTGGGACGGGAGGAGCGCCGGGCGCTTTTGCTGAAAAGGATCCCGGGCATCGATCGGGTCCTCGATACCGAGCTCGACGACGTGCCGCTGGCCCATCTGCTCGACGCCGCTGCCCTGCTATGGACGGCGCGAAGGATCTTCGCCCGCGCGGGCACTCGCCTCCCCACCGAACCTGAGTGGGACGAGGAGGGATTGCGGATGGAGTTCGTCCGCTGAATAATTTTGCAACGCCCGGGCACTCTCGGGTTCGACAGCCCTCGCCTTGAATCCCGAGGCCCGACTGGGGATTGATTCCAGGCTGCCGCTGGTAATCCACGTTTACCAGGGTGAATAGGATTACGCTTGTCGGGATGGGGGTGAGCGCGGAGGTTTTGGTGAAGATCCTGATCGTCGAGGACGATCCTGACATAAGTGACCTGCTCAGGAGGGTGCTGGAATCCGACGGGTACGAGGTCGAGATGGCCACCGATTCGGCGGGAGCACTCCGGGCGGTGGCCGAAGGCGCACCTGACCTGGTCCTCTTGGACGTGGTGCTCGGGGGCGAGGACGGCCGCGACCTGCTGGTCAAGCTGCGTGAGAAGAGCGATGTGCCGGCGGTTTTCCTGACCGGGCGGGGTCTGGAGGGGGACCGGATCGCCGGCCTGCGGATGGGGGCCGACGACTACATCGTGAAGCCCTTCTCACGTGGCGAGCTTTCGGCGCGCATTGAGACGGTGCTGCGCCGGGCGCGCCCGAGTGCCGCTCCTGAGGTCAAGGGTTCGGGCTCCATTCTGTCCTTCGGCGAGCTGCGCATCGACCTCACCACCCGGGAAGTGGAACGGGCCGGCGAGCTCATTGAGCTGACCGCCATGGAGTTCAATCTCCTGGCCTTCCTGGCCTCGTCACCCCGTCAGGTGTTCTCGCGCCAGCAGTTGCTCCAGAACGTGTGGGCGTCATCGAGCGAATGGCAGGACGAGGCGACCGTGACCGAGCACATCCGCAGGGTACGGCGGAAGATCGAAGTGGACCCCGATCATCCCCGCTGGATCACGACCGTGCGAGGCGTGGGCTACCGGTTCGAGCGCCGCGGGCCGATGCCCGATTCATAGCCGTAGCTCGCGGGGTCTCAGACTTGGAGCGAGTGGAAGGGCCGGAGCAGTTCGGGTCCGGCGAAAATAGCCAGCAGCGTCCCGAGGGCCAGGAACACGCCGTAAGGGATCTGTTGCCGGCGGCTCATGTGCTTCGAGGCGATGAGGGCGATCCCGATGACGGCACCGATCAGGTTTGCCGCGAAGAAGCCGAGCAGGACGTAGCGCACCCCGAGCCACCCGAGCGCCAACCCCAAGACCGGGGCGAGCCGGACGTCGCCGAAGCCGAGGGCGCGGGGGCTTATGGCGTTCATGGCGAAGAAGACGGCGAACCAGACGGCCCCGCTGATCCCCGCCACGAAGAGGTTGTGCCAGTGGCCCGTGATGGCGGCCGCCACCACGAGGAGGGCGCCGAAAAGTCCGAGGACCGGGTAGACGATTCGCTTCGGCAGCAGCAGGTGTTCCATATCCGTGCAAGCCAACGCCAGCAGCCCCGCCGCCAGCACGAGATAGGCCGGCAGGGTCCAGGAGAAGCCGATGCGGGCCGCCACTCCGGCGAAGAGCCCCGCCGTTGCGGCCTCGACGAGGGGATAGCGCATCGATATGGGGGAGTGACAGTTCCGGCACCGCCCCCGGAGGTAGAGCCAGGACAGGATCGGGACGTTGTCCCTCGGTGCGATGGGGACGTCGCAGGTCGGGCAGGCGGACCGCGGCGACACGATCGACTCTTTGCGGGGAACGCGGTAGATCACCACGTTCAGGAACGATCCGACGATCAATCCGAACAGGGCGCAGTAGCCCACCAGTAGTGCGAGCATGATTACCTCCCTGCGTTCTTTTCGAGGTCGTTGATGAACAGATCGAGGAGCTCGGGGTCGAGCTGCGCGCGCCGCCGGTTCCGGAGGATCTCGAACGACTCCTGCAACGAGTAGGCCCGCTTGTAGGCCCGCTTGCTCCGCAGCGCGTCGTACACGTCTGCAATGGCGACGATTCTCGCTTCCAGTGGAATGACGTTCCCGGCCAGGCGATTGGGGTAGCCGTTCCCGTCGAATCGCTCATGATGCGACAGGGCGATGAGGGAGCCCAGTTTGAGGAGGGGCGAGTCGGATCCCATGAGCATCTTGAAGCCGTCCTCGGTATGACCCTGCATGGTGAGGCGTTCGTCTTCGGTCAACAGCCTCGGGTTGAGAACGATCGAATCGGGTATGGCGACCTTACCGACGTCGTGCAATTGGCTGGCCAGTCCGAGAATTTCAGCTTCCTGAGCGGGCAGGCCGATCAGGGTGGCCAGTCGAGCGGAATTCTGCCGCACGCGCTCCAGGTGGAGAGTGGTCTCCGGGTTGGGGTCGCGCCACTCTGCTGCGAGCGCGACGCGCTTGACCGTTTCCGCCCGGGCCGGGGACTGCGCCAGGTCCTCGGTGGCCAGTGTCTCCAGCAGCGAGACCACCTCGGCGATGCGGGCGGAGTTGTCGGTTTCGGCGCCTCGGTCCCGCGCGATCTCGCTGATCAGCTCGGCTCTGCGATTCAGCGCACCGACGATGTTGATGAGGATCACATTGGTGTCGAACGGTTTGAGGATGCAGCCGTAGGCGCCGTGACGGGCCGCCGGTTCGGTCGTGCTGGGCGAATCGATCGCGGTGACCATTATCACGGCGAGTTCCGGGTGCGCGTGGTGGGCGTGGGCCAGCAGGGAGAACCCGCTCTCTCCCGGCATGGTCACGTCGCACAGCATCAGATCGAACTGATCCGCCGTGAGGAGCCGGCGGGCCTCGGCCGCGTCGGCCGCGGTGGCGCACTCGAAACCGATCCGGTCGAGCAGGCGGACGAGAGAGCGACGGATCGGCTCCTCGTCGTCGACAATCAGGATCTTCGCGTCCGGGCCCGTTCTCGGGAAGGTCACGGTAGAGCTCATGGAGCCACCGTGATGCTCTCGCGCAGGTCGTGCGCCCGCGGTCGGTCGACCGGGAGGGAATGTCGGTCCGGGAGTGGGAAGAGCACGGTGATCGTCGTTCCCACCCCGCCGACGGACGAGATCGATGCACTGCCTCCGGCCCGGGTGGCGATCCCGTAGACCATGGCGAGGCCCAGGCCGGCGCCCCGCCCCGTCTCCTTGGTCGTGAAGAACGGCTCGAACGCCCTGGCCGCCACTTCGGGGGTCATGCCGTCGCCGTTGTCCGTGACCCCGATGCGTGCGAAGGATCCGGCGGGGAGGTTCGAAGCGCTGTCGTCGCTCTCGCCCAGTTCGACGGTATCGACTCTGACCGTCATGTCGCCGCCACATGGCATGGCGTCCCGCGCATTGATGGCGAGGTTCATCAGGAGCAGTTCGAGGTCGCCGGGGTCCGCCAGCACGAGGCACGGATCATCTCCGGTCAGGCACTCGAGCTGTATGTCCTCGCCCACGGTGGTGCGCACCAGGTGTTCTGCGCTCCGAACGGATGCGTTGAGGTCCATGAGTACCGGCTCGGTGACGTGATGCCGGCTGAAGACGAGGAGTTGCCGGGTCAAGCCGGCCGCTCGGTGGGCGGCCTTCTGCACCTCTACGACGTCCTGCTGGAGGTCACTCTCGGGGGCGAGGCCGTCCGCCAGGAACTCGGAGTAGCTCAGGATCGCCTGCAACAGGTTGTTGAAGTCGTGGGCGATCCCCCCGGCGAGCTGCCCGACCGCCTCCATGCGCTGCGCCTGGCGGAGGCTCTGCTCGGTCTCCGCCTGACGGGAGAGGGCCTCGTCGAGCTGGGAGTTCTTCACTTCGAGCTCTTGGACCAGCCGGAGTGCCACGTCGCGACGACCGACTGCGACATCGAGCACGGCGGCGAAGGCCAGGGTCAGCAGGAGCCCGAGCAGGAGCGAGACCCAGGGGAATTGATCGGCCAGGAAGCCTCCCACGCTCGTGGCGAAACCGACCACAATCACCAGGAGGGTGATCCGATGGTGCTTCACGAAACCCTCGGGGAGAGGTCGGATGCCAGGGCGTCACGCATGGGTACCAGCCTGACGGGCGGGAGTCTCCAGGCTCTCCACCGCAACCCAACGGCAACCCAACTTTCCCGCCCCGTGCGTTGCTGGTGTTGGGATTAGTCGGTGCGTGCGGGCTGATTCCTGCCTGAGAAGCGCGTTCGAGCAGGTGGCGGGTTTATCGGAGGTTGTCGGACCGGCCTCTGCCGTTATGGTGCGCAGCCACTTTGGGCCCGCGGCGTCACGGGTGCGCCAGGGCCAAGGTGGTCACGGGGCGGGCAGGGCGTTTCCCACGAGGGGAGCGGCGGCATCGGCCCAGGCGCCGATGACGCCATCGAGGTCGTCGAACTGCGACTCGGTGACGTAGAGCCCGCGGGTCGGGGTCGTCGCGCCGAGCTCGACCAGGAGCGGCCGCAGGTGTAACTCCGGGGCGAGCGCGTGAATCGGCGCGGCGCCCGTCATGACCGGCACGGCCACCGTCCCGGCGAGGGCATTGTTGCCGTAGCGATCGAAGAAGACCTTCAACAGACCGGTGTACGTGGCCTTGTAGGTCGGCGAGGCCGCGATGATCAGGTCACTGGCCGCCACCGACTCCAGCAGATCGTCGATCTTCTGGGATGGGTAGTCGAACAACTCTCCCGCCACGTCGGCCAGATCGATCACAAACCTTTCGGTGTTCTCGCCGAGTTGGTCGGTTGCGATCAGCCGCTCGACCAGAAGGTCGGCCACGGCCTGCGCGACCCGCAAGGTCCGCGATCCGGCCTTTGGATTTCCCACGACAACCGCAATGCTCATCCGTTCGTGCCTTTCGTTGGGGTCATCGCCGACGTCACGCTATCCGGCGGCCGCAGTGGACGATCTCGGGGGCCTGGCTGGTGGGGGCACTTCAGTGTGGCTGCTGCACGCCGAGCTCGCCCAGGAAGCGATCCCTGAGTGCGTCGAACTCCTCCCCACCCACCCGGCGGGGTCGGGGCAGGTTCACCTCGACGTTCAAGGAGATCCGCCCCTCCTTGAGGACGAAGACGCGGTCGGCCAAAAGGACGGCCTCCTCCACGTCGTGGGTGACCAGCAGGACCCCCGGTTTGTGGCGTGCGCAGAGGTCGGCCACCAGTGCCTGCATTTTGAGGCGGGTGAGCGCGTCGAGGGCGGCGAACGGTTCGTCGAGCAGGAGGAGTTGTGGTTCTCGGACCAGGGCCCGGGCCAGGGCGACGCGCTGCGCCTCTCCTCCCGAGAGGGTTCCGGGCCAGGCGTCGGCGTGTCCCTCCAGCTCGACTTCACGGAGGGCGGCCACGGCGCGCGCGCGGCTGGACAACTGGCGCGGCTGCCCGATGACCACGTTGCGCCACACCTTCATGGAAACCACCAGGCGCGGCTCCTGGAAGACGGTCGTCCGCACTTCCGGCACGAACACGTCGCCTCGCGTTGTCCCCTCGAGTCCCAGGAGGATCCGCAACAGGGTCGTCTTGCCACTGCCCGATGCCCCGAGCAGGGCGACGAACTCGCCGCGGCCGACCGTGAGGTCGAGGTCGGAGAGCACATCCCGCGCGCCGAAGGTCTTGGTGACGCCGCGTACGACGACGGCCGGAGCGTCCACCAAGGTGCCGGTCATCGCACGGCCAGGTGACGGCGCCACGGCATCGAGAAGCGCTCGAGAATCCGCACCAACACGTCCGCCGTGAGGCCCAAAAGGGCGTAGATGATGATGCACACCATGAGGGTGGGCACCTGCAGGAGGCTGCTGGCCTGGGTGACGAGGTAGCCGATCCCCAGGTTCGCCGCGATCGTCTCGGCGAACACCAGGGCGACGATGGCGATGCCGGCGGCGAAACGGAGGCCGTTGAGGATCGATGGCAGGGCGAGCGGCAAGATCACTTTGCGGACCAGTCCCCAGCCGCGGAGTCCGAAGGTCCGGGCGGCCTCGACGACCCGCCGGTCGACGTTGCGTACCCCATTGGAGACGTTCAGGTACATGGGGGTCAGGCAGGCCAGGGCGATCAGGAGCACCTTGGCCTTCTCGCCGATCCCGAACCAGACGATGAAGAGGAAGATGAGTGCCGGGAAGGGCAGCGTCCGGAACATCTGGAGGGACGAGTCGAAGATCTCCTCGCCCAGGGCGAAGAGGCCGACGATGACCCCGAGGATGAGGCCCACGCCGCCACCGATGAGCAGGCCGATCGCGGCGCGCCGGGCCGAGATGCCGATGTCGCCGAGAAGGTCCTGGTGCAGGAGGAGGGTGACGAAGGCGCTCCACGTGGCGCTGGGCGACGCCAGATCGGTGCCGCTGATCACCCCGGAGCCGGTGAACCCCCACCACAGGCCGAAGATGGCGGCCGGCAGGAGTGCGCGCAGGGCGAGGGTCGCGGGCCGGCTCCTTTGCCGGGGTTGTTCCACGACCGGCCGTACGAGCCCGATCGGGGCCGGGTCCGCGCCGTGAGCGTCACCGGGACGATGCCCTGCCTTCGCGGCCCGATCGACCCTCTCGGTGACGTCGGTCATGCCGAGTCTCGGCCCCCGCGGGTACGCGTCACTTCACGCCGGCCGTGGCGTCGATGGTCTTGTTCAGGGGCAGGTCGAATATCCCCTTCACGTTGAGCTTCTTGGTGATGAGCCCGAGTTTGAGGAACTCGTTGGCCTCGGTCTGCTGGTAGCTGATGATCGCCGGTGTGATCGGCGTGGCCGTCTGCACCACGGTTTCGGCCGCCTCCTTGGCCTCGGCCAGCGTCACCCCGTAGATCTTCACGTAGGCCTCCTCGGCCAGGAGCGGGTCCTTCTTGAGGACGACCGCGGCCTTGTAGAACCGCACCACGAAGTCGGCGATGGCGGCCGCCTCCTTTGGGTTGTCGAGGGCCGATTGGCTGGCGGTCAGGTAGCCGAGTGTCTCGGCGTAGCCGGCGGCCGATGTGAGCACACGGATCTTGCCGGCCGCGAGGTCGATGGCCACGAGCGGTTGGCTGATGAGCGCCGCCGCCACCTTCCCGCTCGAGACGGCGGCCGCGGCATCGATGACCGAGAGGTTCTCGATGGTGACGGCCGAGTACGGGATACCCGCCTTCTTGAGTATCTGAATGAGGACGTACTGCTCCACCGTGCCCTCCTGGACGCCGATCGTCTGGCCCCGAAGCTGGGAGACCTTCGTGATCGAAGATGAGGCCGGAACCGCCAGGTCGAAGGGCGAGATCTTGGGGTTGGCGCTCACGGTGGCGGCGACGACCTTGACCGGGTCCCCTGCGGCCTGGGCGAAGATGGTCGGCGTCTCGGCCATGTCACCGAGGTCGACCGAGCCGCCCGTCTCCGCCGCGACGATCGGGGGCCCGCCGACGAACTCCTGCCAGTTGACCGTGTACTGCGCGCCCGCCAGTGCGTTGGCCGCGGTGAGGATGGTCTGGTACTCCTTGAACTGGTCGGCGAAGGTGATCGTCACGCCCGACAGATTGGGCGCCGCGGCCTTCGTGGACTTCGTCGAGGCCGAAGCGTCGGACGTCAACGCTGCCGTCGTGGTGCACGCAAAGAGGACGATCGTCCCGAGTGCCGCAAAGAGGTGGCGGGCGCCGAGCAGGTGGGTATCGAGGCGGCGGGTGCGGAGGCGGCGGGTGCCGAAATGGCGGAGCGCGCCATGTGATCGTTGCAGCATGAGTGGTGAAGGTCCTTTAGAGAGTGGAGGGCGCGACGCCCGACGGCAGAGCGAGAATCGAAGAGTGCAGTCGTTGCGGACCTAGAACGGCTTGTCTCCCTTGATCGTCACCCGCTGGATCACCCGGTGCGCATCGCCGTAGTCGGTGATGGCGTAGTGCATCGTCGTGCGGTTGTCCCAGAAGCCGACATCACCCGCTTCCCACCTGTAGCGGACGATGTACTCAGGGGTGGCCATGTGCGCATAGAGGAACTGCAGGAGCGCATCGCTCTCCTTGGCGGTAAGTCCCTTGATCTTGATGGTGAAGCCCGGGTTGATGAACAAGCTGCGGCGGCCGGTCTCGGGGTGGGTGCGCACGACCGGGTGCTCTACCGGGGTGAGCTCGGTGAACTCCTTGCCGTCCCACTCGCCCTTGCCGAGGGCCTGGAGCAGCCGGCCGAAGGACCGGTTGCCGTCGTGGATGGCGGTGAGCCCGTCGACCAGGTCCTTGATCGGCTGCGACAAGCCTTCGTAGGCCGCATTGGTGTCCGCCCACAGGGTGTCGCCACCGGCCTCGGGGATCACGATGGCGTTGAGGATGGATCCGAGTGGGGGAGTCTCGACGAAGGTCACGTCGGTGTGCCACTTGTCGGAGGTCTCGTACTCGCTCCGGTCCACCTTGGCCGACTTGTCCACCCCGTACAGCTCGCGGGCCTTGGTGTAGTCGATCTCGAAGACCTCGCGGTGCTCGCCGATCCCCGGGACCACCGGGTGGGCGTTGGTGATCTCGCCGAAGTGGAGCGCGAACTCCTTGTGCTCGGCGGGCGAGAGGTGCTGCCCGGGCAGGAAGATCACCTTGTAGTCGAGCAGGGCCTGCCGGATGGCCGCCACCGTCGGGGGGTCGAGAGGCTGATGGAGATCGACATTGCGTATCTCGGCGCCGATGGTGCCCGACAGCGGGGCGACGTCGAGGGTGACGGGTGCAGCGGTGGTTGTCGTCATGGGATCTTTCGATTCGTGGGGGTGAGGGGGTAAAAGGTGACTATATCGGTCAACTTTAGTTGTTTAGTAGGCGAGGCGCGCAAATTAGAGGGAATCGGGATGGGCCTGGGGCGCGGGCGCGGCCGGCCCGCGGCCGGGCCCGGGGCGTGAGTCAACCCCCGTGGTGCCGGGCCCGGGGACTCTTCAGGGTGAGGAGACGGCCTCGTCGATGGTTCAGGTCGAAGAACCGGTCACCAGCGACTCGGTCTGCTTCTGCAGCTTCTTTCCCCGGCGGTTGGCCAGGCGGAGCTGGGTGGTCCGGGCGACTCCGACGGCGAGGACCAGGAAGGCTCCGGCCAGGGCGGCGCCCAGGAGCGCCACCGCTACGGGCATCTGCCCGTTCGCCGCGAAGAACTCGATGCGGACGGAGCGGGTGTTCTGCACGATGAAGTCGATGAGGGCCGCACCGAGCACGACCGCCACGGCGACGGCTACCCAGGCCCCGCTTATGCGGGTGTGGCGGGCCCCGTCCGTATTCGCCCTACGGCCCCGCCGCCCTCGACCCTTTGCCCTGGTCCCGACCGCATCCGACCCCCGGTCGTTCGCCGGGAGGTCATCAACGGTCTCGAACTGCACTTCGGGGCTGGGCACAGTCCTCCTATACCCATTGGAACCGCAGTTGTAACGCAGACAACTTCGCGCCCGTGGTCCCGCTCCCGTCGGATGGTTCGATAACCGAACCATCTTGGTACGCTGGCGCTGAATGAGATCGGTCACGGCAGCAGAGCGGATCGAGGCGGTGCGGGCTCTCGCTCGCGCCACCAGGGTGCTCGAACGGGCCTCGGGAGAGTTGAGCCTGGCGCATTACCGGGTGCTCGCGGCCATCGCCTCGGGTGACGAGCGGGCTTCTCGGGTGGCCAACCGGCTGGCCATAGGGAAGCCGACGGTGAGTGCCGCGGTCGAGGCCCTGGCGCAGCGGGGGCTCCTGGTCCGGTCGGCCGTCGACGGGGACCACAGGGTGGCGGTTCTGCATCTCACGCCGGAGGGCCAGGCGCTCCTGGCCCGTGTCGAGGCGGAGATGATCCGTCGCCTCGACGAGCTTTGCGGGCGCACCCCCGACCCCGACCGGTTGATGGAGTCGTTGGTCTGGCTCGGCGCCGCCATCGATGACTGGCAGGCGCAGCGGGCGGCTGAACGGCGGGCTGACTGATGTCCCCGTCCCCGTCCCCGTCGTCGGCCGCCACCGACGACGCCGTGCTGGCGACGTCCCCCGCCAAGCCAGGTTGGGTGCGACGGCTGTGGGGCTACATGCTGTTGCACCGCCGGGATCTGGTGCTGGCGCTGGCGGCGGCGGCGTTGTCGAGCGTGTGCCAGACCATCGTCCCTCTCATCGAGCGCCAGATCGTCGATACGGTGATCGTCACCCATACCTCATCGCTCTGGCCGTGGCTCGTCTTCCTCGTCGTCCTGTCGTTGGCCGCGTTCGGCTTCAGCTACATCCGCCGCTACCGGGGCGGCCGAATGGCGCTCGGCGTGCAGTTCGATCTGCGCAACGCCATGCACGAGCACCTCCAGGTACTCGACTTCGACAACCTGGACCGGATGCCGACCGGTCAGCTGGTGGCCCGGGCCAACTCCGACTCGACACTGGTGCAGGGGCTCCTCAGCTTCTTCTCCATCATGAGCGGCAACGTGCTCCTCATGCTCTTCTCGCTGGGCGTCATGTTCTACCTGTCGCCGTTGCTCGCCGTGGTCAGCGTGGTCATCGCCCCCTCCCTGCTCATCGTGTCCTACCGCATGCGCCGCCGGGTCTTTCCGGCCACGTGGGACGGCCAGCAGCGCGAGGGCGAAGTGGTGCAGATCGTCGACGAGGACGTCAACGGTGTGCGCGTGGTCAAGGCCTTCGGCCAGGAGGACCGGGAGCTCGAGCGGGTCGCCGACGCCTCCCAGATCGTCTACGGCTCGCAGATGCGTGCCGTCCGCCTGCAGTCCCGTTATCAGCCGCTGCTCGAGGCCATCCCGACCATCGGGCAGGTCGCCATCCTCGCCTTCGGTGGGTGGCTCGCCCTGCACCACGAGATCACCCTCGGAACCTTCCTCGCCTTCTCCACCTACATCGTCCAGCTCGTCGCACCCGCCCGCCAGCTCGCCGGCGTCTTGACCATCGGCCAACAGGCCCGGGCCGGGATCGAGCGGATCTTCCAGCTCCTCGATCTCCCTCCCGCCATTGCGGATGCCCCCGATGCACTCGAATTGCCTCTGCTGAGGGGAGAGATCGCCTTCGACGACGTGCACTTCGCCTACAGCGACGAGGCCCCGGTCCTGCAGGGCTTCGATCTCCATGTCGCGCCGGGTGAGCGAGTGGCGATCGTCGGTCCGAGCGGGAGCGGCAAGTCGACCGCCACCATGCTCGTCTCGCGCTTCTACGACCCCGACCGTGGCGCCGTCCTCGTCGACGGCTACGACGTACGCGGCGTCACCTTGCGGTCGCTGCGCCGTCAGGTCGGCGTCGTGTTCGAGGAGGCCTTCCTCTTCTCCGACACGGTGCGGGCCAACATCGCCTACGGCCGTCCGAGCGCCACCGATGAGGAGATCGAGGCGGCGGCCCGCGTGTCCCAGGCCCACGAGTTCATTCTCGAGCTCCCGCGCGGCTACGACACCATGGTGGGCGAGCGCGGGTTGACGCTCTCGGGCGGGCAGCGGCAACGGATCGCACTGGCCCGGGCCATCGTGTCGGATCCGCGCATCCTGATCCTCGATGATGCCACCAGCGCCATCGACTCGAAGACCGAAGAGGCCATTCACGAAGGCCTGCGCGGCGTCATGGCGGACCGGACCACGCTCTTGGTGGCGCACCGGCAGTCCACGCTGCATCTGGCCGACCGCATCGTGGTCGTGGACGGCGGGCGCGTGGTGGAGCAGGGCACGCACGACGAGCTCCTGGCCCGCAGCGCCGTCTACCGGACGTTGCTCTCGGGCATTGAGGAGGACCTGGCCAAGGCGGCGGGGGACCGGATCGAGGCGCTCGCCGCACTGGCCGCCCGGTCGGAGGGCGATGGCACGACCGCCTCGGCCTGGCAGGCGGGTGCTCCCGGCGCGAGCGGAGCGAACGCGGGCCAGCCCATCATGCGTACCATCGGCCCGCCGAGCCTCGGACCAGGCCTGGGCGGAGGGGGCGGCGGAGGAGGGGGCGGCGGAGGCTGGCGGCTCAATCTGGCCCCGACCCCCGAACTGCTGGCCCGGGTGGCCGCACTACGCCCCGTGCGTGACGTCGCCCGGGTCGACCTGGCGAAAGAGGCGCGCCACGACAGGAGTTTCGACCTGCGACGCCTCCTGCGTGAGTTCCGTCGCCCGCTCCTGCTGGGCCTGCTCCTGGTGGTGATCGACGCGCTGGCCAGCCTGGCCGGCCCGATCCTGATCAAGACCGGCATCGACAGCGGCGTGACGAAGGGCTCCGAGGCGGTGCTCTTCGTGGCGGCCGCGATCTTTCTCGTCATCACCTTGGTCGACCTCATTGACGAGATCGGGGAGACGTTCGTCACCGGTCGCACCGCCGAGCGGATCATGCTGTCCTTGCGCATCCGTATCTGGGCCCAGATGCAGCGTCTCTCGCTGGACTACTACGAGCGCGAGATGGCCGGGCGGATCATGACCCGCATGACCACCGACGTCGACCAGTTCGAATCGCTGATCGAGAACGGCCTCCTTTCGGCGCTCGTCTCCATCGTCACCTTTGTCGGTGTGGGGATCGCCCTCGTGCTCATCAATTTCGAGCTCGGACTGTGCACGCTCTCCGTCGTCGTCCCCCTGGCGGTGGCGACCGTGATCTTCCGGCGCAAGGCGGCCCGGCTCTACGACTTGTCGCGGGAGCGCATCGCCATCGTCAACGCCGACTTCCAGGAGAGCATCTCGGGCGTGCGGGTCTCGCAGGCCTTCGTGCACCAGGCCGAAACCATCAAACGCTTCCGCCGCCTGGGCCGTGAGTACCTCGAGTCGCGGGTGGCGGCGCAACGGTTGGTGGCGCTCTACTTCCCGTTCGTACAGTTCCTCTCGGGCGTCGCCGACGCCATCGTGCTCGGGGTCGGTGCCGGGTTGATCGCCTCGGGGCACCTCACCTCGGGTGCCCTCATCGCCTTCATCCTCTACATCGATCTGTTCTTCTCACCGATCCAGCAGCTCTCCCAGGTCTTCGACTCCTGGCAGCAGACGCGGGTGTCGGTGGCCCGGATCACCGACCTCATGCGGCTCGAGACGCTCACCCCGCCGGCCGCCGAGCCGATCATGCCGGAGCGGCTGCGCGGTGCGATCACGCTCGACAATGTCCGCTTTGCCTACCCGTCCATCGTCCCGCGGCCGGGACTGGAGGATGGTGGCGGTGGCGGTGGCGGTGGCGGTGGCGGTGGCGGTGGGCGTGGCGGTAGCCGTGGGCGTGCGCCCCGGGCCGAGCGGCGTGGGCCCAAGGACCCGCTTTCCCTGCAGGCGGCCGACGCCACGCGGTCCCGGCCGCCGGAGGCCCTCCGTGGCATCGATCTGCGCATCGAGGCGGGCGAGACGGTGGCGCTCGTGGGGCAGACGGGCGCCGGGAAGTCGACGGTGATGAAGTTGCTGGCCCGCTTCTACGACCCCGATCACGGCGCCGTGCGTGTCGATGGTCTCGACCTCCGCAGCCTGGATCTCCTGGGATACCGCCGCCAGCTCGGCTATGTCCCCCAGGAGGCCTTCCTCTTCACCGGCACCATCCGCGACAACATCGCCTACGGCCGACCCGACGCGGGCAACGACGCGGTGGAGGCGGCGGCCCGCGCCGTCGGCGCCCACGCCTTCATCGCCGCTCTTCCCGGTGGGTACCTGCACGAGCTACTGGAGAGGGGGCGTTCGCTCTCTTCCGGGCAACGTCAGCTCATCGCCCTGGCGCGCGCCGAATTGGTGGACCCGGTCATCCTCCTGCTCGACGAAGCCACGTCGAATCTCGACCTGGCCACCGAGGCGCGCGTGGCCGAGGCGATGCAGCAGGTCTCGCGCCACCGGACGACGGTCATCATCGCCCATCGGCTGCAGACCGCCAGGACGGCAGACCGCATCGTCGTGCTCCACAACGGCGAAGCCGTGGAGGTGGGATCGCACGATGAGCTGCGCGCACTCGGCGGACGGTATGCCTCCATGTGGGACGCGTTCGAGATCACCGGGCACGAGGTCGCCGGTGGAGCGAGAACGCCGGCGTAGGGAGTCGACCGCGTCCGCGTCCGCGTGGCGACCGCGCGTGGACGCCGACGCGTCAAGACCGGTTCAGGGAATCGACGCCGAGGTCGTGGTCGTCGTGCCGCACTGCGCCGTCACGTAGTTGGCCAGGGTCAGGCTGTCGGCCTCGACCTTAGAGGTACCGGCCAGTGAGACGATGGAGGTCTCGAGCTGCGTGATGCTGCTCGAGTTCGCAATGGCCGTCTTGTAGCTCGTGATGAAGGCGAAGAGCCCCTTCATCGCCGCCTGCACGTTGGCCGGGGCCGAGCTGAGGGCCGACTCGGCCGGTCCCTCGTCCTTCAAGGACAGATTGATGTCGGCGAGCATCGCCGCCTTCACCGACGCGTAGTTCCCCGACGCCATGCCCTGTTCGATCGATTTCTCCACGCTGGTGCCGATGTTCCCCGAATTCGACTCAGCGTTCGCGAGCGTCACGCAGAGCTTGCTCCCGGGATTGAGCCCACCCTTGGCCACGGTCTTGGTGGTGTGGTGCTTGGGCTTTGGATGATGCTTGGGCTTGGCCTTGGCCGACGCGACGGCCATGGGGGCGCACGCGAGGGCAAAGCCCAACACGGTGACGCCGAATGCCTGGACTAGCCGCCGTTCTCGCACGTCACCAACCTCTCGATCCTTCACTGCCGTTGCACGACCCTAACGGGTTGGGTCATCCGGGTAAAGAGCGCCCGGCGCGTGGCAACCGGAATATGACCGACTTGCTACCAACCGGCGCTGGACCGGCC
>JBEKWB010000089.1:0-33274 GCA_049513455.1 Acidimicrobiales bacterium | reverse complement strand
CATTGGTCGCCAACGTGACGGTGGTGGCCGGTGCGGCTGCGGGGTACCTGACCGTCTATCCGACGACCGACTCCGCTCCGCCCGCCGCGAGCGACGCCAACTTCACGGCCAATTCGATCGTGCAGAGCTTCGCTCTGGCGCCGCTGAATCGTGGAGGCACTTACCTTTTCAACAGCAGTGCCGTTCCGGTGAACATCGTCATCGACGCGTTCGGGTTCTTCTCACCGCCCCCACCGGCCGTCACCGTCACGGCCGACCCCACGAGCGTTCCCGCCGACGGGGCCACCACGTCCGTTATCACGGCGACCGTCACCACCGGGTCGGGATTGGCCTTTGACGACCCGGTGACGCTGACCACGACACCGAGTGTCGCGGGGTCGTGTGGCACTGCAACAGCACCTGGCAGTACGAACGCCGCGGGCCAGGTCACGAGCACCTACACGGCGTCCACTACCCCGGGTACGTGCACCATTGCGGCAACCGAGGCCAACAAAGGCACGACAGGTACGGTGGTCATCACCCAGACGTAGGGCGAGCGCGCAGCCAGGCCTCAGCCCGGCCGCCCCTTGAGGGCGTAGTTGCGCAACCGCTCCTGGTCCTTGGCGTCGAGCAGTTCGACCAGGTCGAATACCGGGCCGCCGGATTGGCGTAGGGCCTCGAGGGCGGCGGCGCCGGCGCTGCCCCGGGTGGGGGTGTCGGTGGTGAGAAGGACGAGGGGGAGGTCGGCGCGGCCCTGGTTCAGGACGGCTGCCTTGCCGAGCACCTTCCACAACGTGTCGGTGCGCCGCAGTCCGGGTTGGCTGGAGGAGAACGCGCCCGAGACGTCGAAGGCCCATTCGTGGCCGGTCTGGTCGAAGGCCAGGAAGCTGAGCTCGATCCCCAACCGGGAGAACTTCACGTCGGAGCGGATGTCGACGAAGTCGCAGCTTTCCAGCAGCATCCGGGCGAAATCCTTGGCCTGCCTTCCTTCGCGTACCGGGCGCGCCGGGAAGTCGACGGCATCGTCGGTGGAACGAACGGCGGGGAGGTGGACCCGCATCGAGGCGGGGGCGCGCCGCTGGCGGAGGCTCTGCTTCTCCTCGGCAATACGGGCGTTGGCCCGGGTGATGTAGGAACGGTCCGTGTCGAAGCCGATGAAATGGCGTGATGTTCGCAGGGCCGCCACCGCGGTGGTGCCCGATCCCATGAAGGGGTCGAGGACGACGTCGTTCTCGTAGGTGTAGAGCTCTATGAGCCGTTTGGGAAGCTCGACGGGATAGGGGGCGGGGTGCCCCACCCGGGTGGCGCTCTCCGGTGGCATCTCCCACAGATCCGTCGTCGCCTCCAAGAACTCGTCCCGGGAGATCGTGGCGGTCGAAGGCATGCCGCGCGCGTGTCGCTGTTCGGGTTTCAGCGCACGGTCGAACCGTCCCTTGCTGGCGATCACGATCCGTTCCGTCACGTCGCGTAGGACGGGATTGTTCGGTCGTTGAAACGTGCCCCAGGCGCACGAACCTCCGGCGGCGCGGCCCTTCCACCACACGATCTCCCCCCGGAGGAGAAGGCCGAGGTCCTGGAGGATTTCGGTGACGTCACCGGCGAGGGAGCGGTAGGGCCGGCGGCCCAGATTGGCCACGTTGACGGCGATACGACCACCGGGCTCGAGGACGCGCTTGCACTCTTCGAACACGCCACGCAAGAGGTCGAGGTATTCGAAGTAGGTGCCGGGCACGCCGTTCTCGCCGAGACTCTGCTCGTACTCCTTGCCGGCGAAATACGGCGGCGAGGTGACGACGAGGGCGATCGAGTTCGACTCGAGCTTGCCCATGTCCCGTGCGTCGCGCTTGTAGATGACATCGACCTTCTTCGGGGTGACGACCACGGTGTCGTCGCTCAGTTCGGGCCCGACGAACCGCTCGTAGAAGGCCGAGGCGTCGTGACTCTCGCGGCGCGAGGATCCGAAACTGGCGGTGGCCGTGGCCCGACGCACACGTGGACTCGGAGGCTCGGGGGCTCGGGCCGTCATGGGGAGGGAGCCTCGCCTTCGGGTGGGAGATCGGTGCCGGCGGGCGGGAGCTGCGCCAGGAAGGCGGACACGGCCCGGGTCACGAGGAAGTTGACCGAGACGTCCCGCTCCGTGGCGGCCGTCTGGAGCTCTCCGTGGAGTGAGGTGGGGAGGCGGATGGCGGTCGCCACCCGCGGTTCGTCGTAGACCCTGGGACGGCTCATGGCCCCGACCGTAGTGATCGGGTGTGACAAAGTGGCGGATAGCGCGCGCAGAAATCCGCGAGAACCCTCTGCGCGGTGGTCGATCCAACCGTGGCAGGTGCGACCGCCGGGGCCGCAAGGGTCAGGCGTCGACCGGCACGCTCCGCGCCGTCGGCGTGAAGGCGACCGGCATCTCCTCGAACCCAGAGATGAAGTTGGCGGCGCGCCGGGGCAAGGTGGCCTGGTCGGTGGTCAGGTGGAGGTCGGGCAGGCGGGCCAGCAGGCGCTCGGTCATGACCTTGAGCTCCAGCCGGGCCAGTTGGTTGCCCAGGCAGAAATGCGCCCCGAAACCGAAGGCGAGGTGGGGGTTGGGGGAGCGGGTGATGTCGAAGGTGTCGGGGTCGTCGAAGACCGCGGCGTCACGGTTGGCCGAGGGGTAGAGGAGCATCAGTTCCCGGCCGGCAGGAATGGTGGTGCCCTCCAGCTCCACCTCGCGGGTGGTGGTGCGGACCATGTTCTTAATCGGGGAGACCCAGCGCAGCATCTCCTCGACGGCGCCCGTCATCAGGTCGGGGTCGGCGGCCAGGCGCTGGGCCTGATCGGGATGGGCCAGGAGCTCGGCCGTCCCGCCGCTGATGACGTGGCGGGTGGTCTCGTCGCCCCCTATGAGGATGAGCAGGGTCTCGTGCACCAGGGAGTCGTCATCGAGCGAGTCGCCGTCAATGGTGGCGTGACAGAGGACCCCGACGAGGTCGTCGATGGAGCCCCGGCGCCGGCGGTCCTCGAAGACCGGGTGAATGTACGCCGTGTACTCGATGAAGGCGTTCATGGCCCCGTTCATCAAGGCGGGATCGGGCGACCCGAGTGCCTTGAGCATGTCGTCGGACCAGCGCAGGAGGTCGTCCCGGTCGCTGGGGGCGACGCCGAGCAGGTTGCCGATGACGATGATGGGAAGCGGGGAGGCGATGTCGCGGACCAGGTCGCAGCTCCCCTTTTCACAGACTTCGTCGATGATGGCGTCGCACTGGGCGCGCAGGTCGTCCTCCATGGCCCGGACCCGCCGGGGCGTGAACCCTTCGGAGACGAGTCGCCGCCGGCGTACGTGCTCGGGGGCGTCGAAGTCGATCATCATCGGCAGCGGGGGGTTCTTGGGCCTGATCCCCCCGGCGTTCGAGAACGAGTCGGTGTCGACGGACGCCGCCTTGACGCCGGCATAGCTGGCCACGGCCCACAGGTCGTTGGGCTCGTCGTAGTACACGGGGGCGTTGGCCCGCATCCAGGCGTAGGCGTCGTAGGGCTCGCGCTCGTAGAACGTACCGCTCATGAGGTCAATACCGAGGTCATCAGGGGCCTGCGTCACCGACCGCTCCTTTGTCTGCCGTGCCGAATGGGGCTGTGTTGCACTTTATGTCCACCTCGAGGGAGTGCCTACGATGCGGCATGGCCTTCGTCGACTATCGACCCGATTCCCCCGAGGGGCGAGACGCCCAACTGCAGGCGATCGCGATCATCACCGCCGGGCTCGACAGCCCCAAGTTGCTCCAGCAGGAGCTCCGGGCGGCCATCGGCACGAAGCCCGACGTGAAGCGCTGGACCCTCCTGATGATCGCCCTGGGACAGGTCGGGATGAAAATGACCGCCCTGGCTGCGACGATGGACGCCGAGAACGTCGAAGTGATCTCCGGGGCCCGGGAACAGGTCACGCCGTTCACCCTTCTCCAGAACTGGGCCCGGCTGCTCATGGAGGACGACGACCCGTCGGAGCACTAGGGGTCGGACAGCGGTCCCCGGGGTGGGTAGGGTTGGGTCCATGGCTGATCAGGCCCGTTTCACCGAAGTTGCCATGGAGCACATGCCGGGTCTGTACAGCGCGGCCCTCCGGATGACGCGCAACGCCGCCGATGCGGAGGATCTCGTGCAGGAGACCTACCTGAAGGCCTACCGGTCCTACGCCTCCTTTCAGGAGGGAACCAACCTGCGTGCCTGGCTCTACCGGATCCTCACCAACACCTACATCAACTCCTACCGGGCGGCCAAGCGACGACCCGAGGTGACCGACGTCGAGGACGTCGAGGACCTGTACCTCTACAAGCGCATGGCGGGCGCCGGTGAGATCAGGACAGGCCGGAGTGCCGAGGACGAGGCTCTCGACACCTTCACCGACGATGTCGTCAAGTCCGCACTCGAAGAGCTCCCGGAGGCCTTCCGGATGGCCGTGTTGCTGGCG
This sequence comes from Acidimicrobiales bacterium, assembly GCA_049513455.1. Lineage (GTDB taxonomy): Bacteria > Actinomycetota > Acidimicrobiia > Acidimicrobiales > RAAP-2 > Bog-473. The sequence goes on along the minus strand of JBEKWB010000089.1, from coordinate 28,860 downwards.
GACGTGGAGGGATTCAGCTACAAGGAGATCTCGGAAATCACCGACGTGCCGATCGGTACCGTGATGAGCAGGATTCACCGGGGAAGAAGGGCGCTCCAGAAGACGTTGCATGAGGTAGCGGCCGCGCGTGGCCTCGTAGGCAGTGCGACAGGTGGATCGATCGAATGAGGAGGTGCGCGAATGGGTGAGGGTGTGGACGCACGCAGGGATGCCGGCGCCCTCTTCGGCCAGACGGTGAACTGTGACGAGGCGGTCCATCAGCTGTACCACTTCCTCGACGGGGAGCTCACCGAGGAACGCCGGCTGCAGATCGCCGAGCACTTGAACTATTGCGCACCCTGTGGCGGAGCGGTCGAGTTCGAAGCGGAGCTGCGGCTGGTCATCGCCAATCACTGCAGGGATCACGTGCCCGAGAGCCTGATCCGACGGATCGCCGAGGCCATCGACGAAGAAAGTCGCGAGCACGACGGCGGGCACTGACATCACCGTCAAGGGTGAAGGGTCGGCTTTGCTCCCCGGCATGGTCGATTGGGACCTGGCCCAGCGGGTAGCGGCCGGCGCCCTCACTCTGAAGCCGCCACCCGCCACCTACCGCTCCTCCGCGCTGCAGGCGCAGTTCGACGAGCTGACGGCCCGCGCCGAGTTCCTGGTCAGCGAGGCCACCGGTTTGCACTCTGCACACGGGGCGGCGCGGGCGAGGGTGAGCGATCGCACCGAGTGGGCCGTCGCCAACGTCCGCTCCATGGAGCGGCTGGTGGGGCCGGCTCTGGCCAAAATCCAGGAGAGCGGCGCCGGGAAGAGGGTCGGAAAGTCCACCCTCACCGCGGGCCGCGTCATGAGCGGGACCCAACTCGGCCTGATGCTGGCCTACATGTCCACCCGGGTGCTCGGCCAGTACGACCTCCTTATCCGCGACGAGGAACCCGAGGAACAGGACATCGTCTATTACGTCGGGCCCAACGTGGTGGCGATGGAAGAGCGGCACGGATTCGTGGCCAGCCAATTCCGCCTCTGGCTGGCCCTGCACGAGGTCACCCACCGGATGCAGTTCACGGCGGTGCCGTGGCTCCGGGACCACTTCGTGAACCTGGTCGGTGAACTACTCGAGCCCCTGAACGCCGATCCTTCGGGGTTGACCGACACGCTGCGGCGGGTCCTGGTCGAGGTGCGGGCCGGCCGCAACCCTCTGGAGGAGTCGGGGGTCATAGGGATGCTGGCCACGCCCGAACAGCGCCTGGCGCTCTCGAAAATCTCCGGGATGATGAGCCTGCTGGAAGGCCATGGCGACGTGACCATGGATCGGGCGGGTGCCGCAGAGGTGCCGGGGGCCGCCATCTTCTCCAAGGTGCTGCATGAGCGTCGGGCCAATGCGCGGGGTTTCACGAAGATGATGTCGCGCTTTTTGGGCCTCGAGGCCAAAATGCGCCAGTACGCCGAGGGCGAGCAGTTCGTCGAGTCGGTGGAAGCAGCGGGAGGGCCCGAACTGCTGGCCCGGGTCTGGCGCGGCCCCGAGTGGCTGCCGACCCTGGCCGAAATCCGGAGCCCCGGTGAGTGGGTGGCGCGGGCCGGTGGCGCGTTGGCGTGAGTGGCGTGGCCGGTGACTGGCCGCGGCTGGTCAGCGATCTCGTGCCCCGATGCAACTTCCCGCCCCCGGGTTCGGCGATCGACTGTGCGGTGTCCGGCGGCCCGGACTCCCTGGCCCTGCTCATCCTGGCGACCGCGGCCGGTTGTGTGGTCACGGCCATCCATGTGGACCATGGCCTGCGGGCGGGATCGGACGCCGAAGCCGGCGTGGTCGCCCGGGCAGCCGCGCGCGTCGGCGCGCGCTTCGTGGCCGAGAGGGCCTCGGTCGGCGCCGGACCGAATCTCGAGGCCCGGGCGCGGACGGCGCGGTTCGCCACGCTGCCCCCTGGTGCGGCCACCGGACACACCATGGACGACCAGGCCGAGACGATCCTGCTCAACCTCCTCCGGGGCTCTGGCGCCGACGGTCTGGCCGGCATGGAGCCCGGCACCCGGCACCCCCTGCTCGGGTTGCGGCGTCAGGAGACGCACGCCGTGTGTGCAGCCATGGGGCTGGACCCGGTGCGGGACCCGAGCAACGACGACCCCGCCTTCCTCCGTAACCGGGTCCGTCATGAGCTGCTGCCGTTGTGCGCCGACGTGGCGGGGCGCGACCCCGTGCCGCTGTTGGCCCGCCAGGCGGGCGTCCTCCGCGACGAGGTCGCGCTGCTCAACGAGCTGGCCCGGGAGGCGGCCCCCGATCCTGAGAACGCCCGGGCGGTGGGCGCCCTGCCGGTCGCCCTGGTCCGGCGGGCCCTACGCCAATGGCTGCAGGCCTCCGGGAAATCCTGTGAGGGCGGGCAGGCGTACCCGCCGTCGTCGGCCGAGGTGGAACGCGTCATGGCGGTCGTGGCGGGGCGAGCGGTGGCCACGCAACTCTCCGGGGGCCGCCGGGTCTCCCGGCGGGGCGGGCGGCTGTCGGTGGAACCGCACACCTCGGATAGTGTCACCCCGGTGATCCGCGATGAGGCCGGTGACGCGGTCCCCAGCTGGGCCGTGCCACAGGTCGGCCCGGTGCTCGTCGACCAGGCCGCGTTGGCGGCGCGGGTAGCCGAACTGGGGGCGCAGATCACCGCCGACTACGCCGACGACCCACCGTTGCTGGTGGCCGTCCTGAAGGGCGCCATGCTGTTCATGAGCGACCTCTGCCGGGCGATCGCCCTCCCGGTCGAGGTGGACTTCATGGCCGTGTCCTCCTATGGCAGCGCCACCCGGACCTCGGGGGTCGTGCGCATCGTCAAGGACCTCGATTCCGAGCTCGAAGGGCGCCATGTCCTCGTCGTCGAGGACATCATCGACAGCGGATTGACGCTGAACTACCTGCGCCACTATCTCAATGCCCGCTCACCCAAGAGCGTCGAGGTCTGCGCGCTGTTGGTCAAAGAGGGCGAGCAACGGGTGGAGTTGGACCTGAAGTACGTCGGCTTCCGGATTCCGGCCTCGTTCGTGGTGGGCTACGGGCTCGATGTGGCCGAGCGCTACCGCAACCTCCCCGGCGTGCATCTCTACGTCGGATCCGGCGACGAGGAGCAGTGATGGGGACCGAGCGGACGATGCGATGAGGAGAACCGGGTGGCGGTAGACGTCGAGCGGGTACAGGCAGCGGTGACCGAAATTCTCATCGCGATCGGTGAGGATGTCGGGCGGGACGGGCTCTTGAACACGCCCCGGCGGGTGGCGGCCATGTACGAGGAGCTGTTCTCCGGCCTGCACGACGACCCGGGGCGGCACCTCGAGGTCACCTTCGCGGCCGAGCACGACGAGATGGTCATGGTGCGTGACATCCCGTTCGCCTCGCTGTGCGAGCATCACCTGGTCCCGTTCCTGGGACGGGCACACGTGGCGTACATCCCGGCGGAGGACGGGCGCATCACGGGCCTGTCCAAGCTGGCCCGCCTCGTCGACGGCTACGCCCGCAGGCTCCAGGTGCAGGAGCGCATGACGACGGAGATCGCCGACGCCATCGACAAGGCGCTCTCGCCGCGCGGCGTACTCGTGGTGATAGAGGCCGAGCACCTGTGCATGTCCATGAGGGGCGTGAAGAAGCCGGGCACCATGACCGTCACCTCCTCGGTGCGCGGGCTGTTCCGCTCCGACGTGGCCACGCGCTCCGAGGCCATGCAGTTCATCCGGGGCCGGTGAGGCGGGCACTGTGACATCGGCTCCGCAGATCTCCGATCCCGACATGGTGCCGTTCACCGCGCACAACATGGTGCTGGCGGACGGCTCGCTGAGCATTCCCGGCGAGATCCTCCTGGAGGAACATCCGCTGCCCCGAGCCGTGCTCCGGACGCTCGACGCCTTCTTCCCCGGCCGCCGCGACGGCGAGTTCTCCATCGTCGACCTCGGGTGTCTGGAAGGGGGCTACACCGCCCTCTTCGCCCGGGCCGGGTTCGCCGCGCTGGGGATCGACGGGCGGCCCGCCAACGTGGCGCGCTGCGAGTTCGGGCCCGGGCGGCTGGGGCTGCCCGATCTGCGTTTCGTCTGTGACGACGTGCACAACCTCGGGCACTACGGGAGTTTCGACGTCACGTTCTGCTGCGGGTTGCTCTACCACCTCGAGGACCCCGTCACCTTCCTGCGCACGGTGAGCCGGCTGACGCGCCGGGTGCTGATTCTCCAGACCCATTTCGCCACGGACTCGGTGCCGGAGCGCTTTCCCAATCTGTCCGACCTGACGACGCACGAGGGCGTTGTCGGCCGTTGGTACGCCGAGCATCCCGAGGACGCCACCGAGGAGGAGATGCTCAGTCAGGCCTGGTCCTCCATCGGGAACCGGCGCTCGTTCTGGATCGAGAAGCGCCACCTCCTCCAGACGCTGATCGACGTGGGCTTCGCCCCCGTCTTCGAGCAGTACGACTCCCTGTACAACGTGGTCGAGGACGATTACATCGCGCAGTGGGGCCGGAGCCTGTTCGTCGCCGTGCGCACGTAGCGAGCCCGGAGCCCGCAGCCGCTCCTGCGGTGGGCTCCCTGCCCTACGCTGGCCATCCATGCACCGCCCCGGGATCGACGCCCCCCTGGTCATGGGCATCCTCAACGTGACGCCGGACTCGTTCTCCGACGGGGGCCGCTACCTGGACACGGAGGCCGCGATCGCCCACGGGTTGGAGATGGTGGCGGACGGCGCCGACATCGTCGACGTGGGGGGTGAGTCGAGTCGGCCCGGGGCCGAGCCGGTCCCCGAGACCGTCGAGCTGGAGCGGGTCATCCCCGTGATCGAGGCCCTCGCCCCCCGGGTGCGGGTCTCCATCGACACCGTCAAGCCGGCGGTGGCCGCGGCAGCGCTCCGGGCGGGTGCCTCGGTGGTCAACGATGTCTCCTCCTCGATCTGGGAGGTGGCGGCCACCGGGAGCGCCGGATGGGTGGCGGTGCACATGCAGGGCTCCCCGGCCACCATGCAGGCCGCCCCGCACTATGAGGACGTCGTGTCCGAGGTCTTCGGATTCGTCCTGGACCGGGCGCGTGCGGCGCGGGCGGGCGGGGTGCGAGAGGTTTGGGTCGATCCGGGCATCGGCTTCGGCAAGACCGTCGCCCACAACCTCTCCTTGCTCCACCACCTTCCCGAGCTGGTGGCGGCGGCCGCCGACGCCGGATGTGCGGGCGTGCTGGTGGGCACCAGCCGCAAGTGGTTTCTCGGCCAACTGGCGGCTCCGCCCGGGAAAGACGAGCCGCTCGGGGTGGACGAGCGGGTGGAGGGTTCGCTGGCCACGGCCGCGCTGGCCATGGTGGCGGGGGCCGCCGTGCTCCGGGTGCACGACGTGGCGGTCACGGTGCAGGCCGCCCGGTTGTATGGTCCAGCAGCATGAAGGGAAAGTGGGCAGCGGGAATCCCGCCACGGAACTTCACCTGGGTCATCAAGGATCATCTGGCCATCAGCGAGCGGCCGGGTGGCTACGCCCCCAACCACCGCAAGGTGCGGCGTCGGGAAGAGATCATCTGGCTGCGCAACCAGGGATTCGGGCGGGTGATCTCCCTGCTCCCCTCCCCGCACAATCTGGCGGCCTATGACGACGAGGGGCTGGCCTGGTCCCACTATCCGCTGCCCAAGTCCGGCGACCCCCGCACGGTGCTGGCGGAGTGCTTCCAGGACATCGACGATTCCCTGGCCGCCGGGCTGCGGGTGCTGGTGCACCAGGACGAGCTGGGCGACCGGGTGATGGGCGTGGTGGCCGGCTACCTCGTGTGGTCCAAGCGCCTGCACAGCCAGCCTCAGGCGGTGGCGCTGATCGAGCACGTGTGCGGGCATGCGATGGGCGAGCCGGGCCGGGAGCTCCTGGCGACCCTGGAGGGCCCACCGCGGCGTTCCGCCGAGTGATGAGCGAAAAGGGCCCCGGGGGGGACCGGATCGAAATCCGGGACCTCCGCGTCGTAGGGGTGCACGGTGTGCTGCCCGAGGAGCGGGACCGGGCCCAGCCGTTCTCCCTCGACATTGTGGCCTGGCTCGACATGGCGGCGGCCCAGCGCAGCGACGCGCTGGCCGACACGGTCGACTACGGCGCTCTGGCCCAGACGGCCGCCGATGTCGTGGGCCAACGGTCCTTCCAGCTTCTCGAGGCGTTGGCCGGCCGCCTGGCCGACGCTCTCCTCATCACCGATTCCAGGTTGGAGGCGGTGGAGGTGACGGTGCGCAAGGTGCGCCCCCCGCTCGCCCTCCATGTTGCCTCCACCGGGGTGCGGGTACTGCGCACCCGTTGATCCTGGTCCATTGGTCCTGCCCCGTTGCTATAGCAAATGCCCTATAAGGGACTAACTGAGCTATAGAGTGCCCTATGGACCAGGTGCTCAACCCCTACAACCCGGGATCGGGCGCCCGTCCCCATGAGCTCGCCGGGAGGGCCACGGAGGTCCGGGAGCTCGACGTGGCGCTCCAGCGGCTGCTCATCGGGCGGAGCGGGAAAAGCCAGCTCCTCACGGGTCTGCACGGCGTCGGGAAGACGGTTCTGTTGTACGAGTTCTCGCGGGCGGCCGCACGGCGCGGCTTCATCCACGAGCACATTGAGGTGGGCGACGATGGCAGGCTCCCCCTGCGCCTGGCCGTGGCGCTGTGCAAGGCCCTGCTCAAGCTGGGGGGCAAGAAGAAGGTGAAGGGTATGAACCGGCGGGCGCTCGGGGTGCTCAAGGCCTTCACCCTCACCCTCCCCGACGGCGGCTCCCTCCTCCTCGACGTCGAGGTCGTGCCCGGGACGTCCGACTCGGGCGACCTGGCCAGCGACCTCGGCGGTCTGTTCGAGGAGGTCGGCCAGGTGGCCCGGGCCCACGACGGGGGGGTGTTCCTGACCATCGACGAGATGCACCATCTGCCGGCGGCCAGCCTCGAAGCCCTCATCGTCGGCCTGCACCGGGTCCATCAACTGGGCCTTCCCGTCGTGATCGCCGGTGCCGGCCTGCCGTCGCTGCCGGCGGTGAGCGGCGAGGCGCGGTCCTACCTCGAGCGCATGTTCAGGTTCCGTCCCCTCGGACCCCTCACGCCCGACGAAGGGGCGGACGCCCTGGTCGTGCCGGCGGCGGCCGAAGGGGTGGGCTGGAAGGCCGGGGCGTTGACCCGGATGTACGAGGTGACGATGGGGTACCCCTCCTTCATTCAGGAGTTCGGCAAGCAGGCCTGGGACCTGGCCGAGGAGGGGTCGAAGGTCATCCGGCTCAGCGATGTGGAGCGGAGCATCCCCCTGGCCACCGCCGAGCTCGACGAGGATTTCTTCGGTGTCTGGGCGGGAAGGACCACCGTGCCGGAACGGGCCTACCTGCGGGCCATGGCCGAACTCGGCCCCGGCGTGGTCAGGTCAGCCGAGGTCGCCGCGCTCCTCGGGAAGAAGACGACCCAGGTCGCCCCGGTTCGGGACACCCTGATGAAGAAGGCCCTGTGCTTCTCGCCCCGCTTCAACGAGCTCGCCTTCACCGTCCCCATGTTCGACCAGTTCATGAAGCGCTGGATCCCGAGCCTGCCGTCGTGACCGGCGGTCCCCCCAGTGGCGATCCCCCCACTACCGGAACCGGCGATCCCGGGGGCGGCGCACCACCGACGGTCCGGCGCGCCTTCATCGGGCTCGGCTCCAACCTGGGAGACCGCCTGGCCGCACTGCGCCAGGCCGTGGCCCAGCTCGAAGAGGGCGGGGACGTCACTGCGGTCTCCCCGCTCTACGAGACCGAGCCGGTGGGTGGGCCGCAGGACCAGGGCGCCTTCCTCAACGTCGTGGTGGAGCTGGCCACCTCCGACAGCCCACGGCAGCTCCTGACCCGCTGCCAGGCGCTCGAGGAGGCCGCCCACCGTGTGCGCTCGGTTCGTTTCGGCCCCCGGACCCTCGATGCGGACATCCTGTTGGTGGGCGACCTGGTGGTGGACGATCCCGATCTGGTCGTGCCCCATCCCCGCATGTGGGAGCGCCGGTTCGTGCTGGCGCCCCTGGCCGACCTCGCTCCCGATCTGGTCCCGGGGGACCGGCTGATTGCCGCTGGTGGAAAGGTGGTCCGTACAGGTAGGATGTAGTCGTACGTTGTTTCGATCGTCTGTAGGCGAACGGCACCCGCGAGGGGCTGGAACGCCGAAGGAGGTTTCGTGCAATCCATCCGCATCATCGGCCCCGGGCGGGCCGGTACATCGCTCGCGGCCGCGCTCGCCGCGCACGGGTGGGACGTGGTCGGCTTCCTCGGTCGTCACGACGACCTCGCCGGTGCCGCCCGAGGCGTGGACATCCTGGTCATCGCCACTCCCGACGACATGGTCGCCCCTACCGCCGCCGCCGTGGCGCCGGAGGCCGGCACGACGGTGCTCCACCTCTCCGGTTCCCTGGGGCTCGACGTCCTGGCGCTCCACCCGCGCCGGGCCGCCCTGCACCCGCTGGTACCCCTGCCCAATGCGGCCGTCGGCGCCACCCGGCTGGCCTCCGGGGTGACGTTCGCGGTGAGCGGGGAGCCGGTGGCCCGCCTCCTGGCCCTCTCGCTCGGCGGGCGGGTGGTCGAGGTGGCCGACGCGGACCGCGCCGCCTACCACGCCGCCGCCTGCATCGCGGCGAACCACGTGGTGGCCCTGCTGGGCCAGGTCGAGCGGGTCGCGGCCTCGGCCGGCCTCGACCTCGAGGCGTTCTTGCCCCTGACCAGGGCGGCGGTGGACGATGTGGCGGCGCTCGGGCCGCGGCAGGCGTTGACCGGCCCGGCCATGCGGGGCGACTGGGACACCCTGAGCCGCCACCTCGACGCGCTGCCGGCGCGGGAACGGGCCGGCTACCAGGCCGGGGCCGCCCTGGCCACCCAGCTGGCCGAGTCGGCTGCGCCCATCGTCCCGGCGGCGGTGTAGGCGGTGCCGATGCGTGTGGTCGAGGCCGCGGCCGACTGTCGCGAAGCCCTGGAGCAGGCCCGGTGCGCCGGGCGCTCGGTCGGGCTGGTGCCCACCATGGGGGCCCTGCACGCCGGGCACGTCTCGTTGATGGCCCGGGCCCGGGCCGAGTGCGGGACGGTGGCCGTCAGCATCTTCGTGAACCCGCTGCAGTTCGGCGATCCCGAGGACATTGCGCACTACCCCCGCACCCTCGACTGGGACCTGGCGGTGTGTGCCGAAGCGGGAGTGGACGTGGTCTTCGCCCCCTCCGTGAAGGAGATGTACCCCGACTGGCCGGCCCCGGTGGCGACCACGGTTTCGGTGCGGGGCGTCAGCGAAGGGTGGGAGGGAGCGTCGCGTCCGGGACACTTCGACGGCGTGGCCACCGTCGTGGCCAAGCTCTTCTCCATCGCCGGACCCTGTCGGGCCTACTTCGGTGAGAAGGACTACCAGCAGCTGGCGGTCGTCCGCCAAATGGTGTCCGACCTCTCCCTGCCGGTGGCGGTGATCGGCTGCCCGATCGTCCGGGAGGTCGATGGATTGGCGCTGTCGAGCCGCAACGTCCGCCTCTCACCGATGGAGCGCGAGGCCGCGGTGGTCCTTTCCCGGGCCCTGGCCGTGGGCCGGTCCCTGCTCGAGCAGGGAGTCGATTTCTCCTCGACGGTGGCCGAGGCCATGCGCCGGACCGTGGAGGAGGAGCCCCTGGTCCACCTCGACTACGCCGTGGCGGTCGGTGCCCATGACCTGGTGGCGCGTGAGGTGATCGAGGACCCGGGCGCGGTGCGCCTGTTGATCGCCGCCGACGTCGGCCCGGTCCGCCTGATCGACAACTGCGCCGGTGCCGTCGTGGCGCCCGCGACATCGACATCCCAGGGCGCAGACCGCGCCGGGGCAAACGGGACGGACCCGGCCCACGGGCGTCAGCTGGAAAGGATCGGTTGATCGGATGCGTCGCCGCATGATGAAGTCGAAAATCCACCGGGCCACCGTGACCGGGGCCAACCTGCACTACGTGGGTTCGGTCAGCATCGACACCGAGTTGATGGCGCTGGCGGACATCCTCCCCTACGAGCAGGTCGCCGTCCTCGATATCGACAACGGGGCCCGCTTCGAGACCTACGCTATCGAAGGTGAGCGGGGACAGATCTGCCTCAACGGCGCCGCCGCCCGGCTCGTCTCGCCCGGGGACAAGGTGATTCTGATCACCTACGCCGAGTACGACCGGGAGGAGCTGACGGCCTACACCCCGAGGGTGGTGCACGTCGACGGGCGCAACCGGGTGATCGACGAGGCGTCGGCTCGCCTCGACGCCCAGTTGGCCCTCACCGAACCGGCGTGAACGACCCGGTCAGGCCGGGACCGTTCGACGTCCTGGTCTTGGGCAGCGGGGTGGCCGGCCTCTCGGCCGCCGTCCGGCTGGCCGGACTGTCGCCGCACGGCGGGTCGCCGACGTCATTGGGCGTGCTGACGAAAGGTGTCCTCTCCCAGTCCGCCACGCGCTGGGCCCAGGGGGGTGTGGCCGCCGTGCTCGGCGGCGACGAGGACTCGACCGACCTGCACCTGGCGGACACCCTGGCCGCCGGCGCCGGGCTCTGCGACGAGGAGGCCGTCCGCATTCTGGTCGACGAGGGCCCGGCCCGGGTCCATGAGCTGATCACTCTCGGGGTGGAGTTCGACCGTGAGGCCACCGGCTCCTTGGCCCTGGCCCGCGAGGGCGGGCACTCCCGGCCCCGGGTGGTCCATGCCGGCGGCGCGGCGACGGGGGCCGAGGTCGAACGGGCCCTGGTCGACGCCACCTATGCCACCGCGGGTGCGGTGCTGGAGGGTTGGTTCGCGCTGGACCTCCTCATTGAGCACGGACGTTGCGTCGGGGTGACCGCGCTGCCGCCCCGCGGCCCCATGGTGGAGGTGCGTGCCACCCACGTGGTGCTGGCGACCGGCGGGGCCGGCCAGCTCTTTGCGGTCACCACCAACCCGCAGGAGTCGACCGGCGACGGCGTGGCCATGGCCCTCCGGGCCGGCGTGCCGACGGCCGACGTCGAGTTCGTCCAGTTCCATCCCACCGCCCTGCACCATCCCGCCATGCCCAGGCCGCTGCTGTCCGAGGCCCTGCGGGGGCACGGCGCGCTGCTGCGTGACGCCTCGGGCGAGCGGTTCGTGGACGAGCTGGCACCGCGCGACGTGGTGAGCCGGGCCATGGCGGCCCAAATGGCCGTGCAGGGGACCGACCACCTCTGGCTCGACGCCACCGGGCTGGAGCGCTTCCCGCAGCGTTTCCCGACCATTGCCGCGTCGTTGGCCTCCATCGGGCTGGACCCCGAGTCGGACTGGCTCCCCATCGCCCCGGCCGCCCACCATCTCTCCGGTGGCGTGCTCACCGACCTGTGGGGTGCGACCGCGCTCCCCGGCCTGTGGGCGGTCGGCGAGGTGGCCTGCACCGGCGTGCACGGGGCCAACCGGCTGGCGTCCAACTCGCTCCTCGAGGGGATGGTCTTCGGCGCCCGGCTGGCCGAGCGCATCGCCTCACCCCACCACGATCCCGAGGCCAGCGGCGCCCTGCGGGCCCTCCTCGGGGGCGTGCCTCTCGACGGCATCGGGTGCACCACGTTGGCGGACCTGCCCTTGCAGTGGGGTGCCGACGCGGCGGGAACGCCCGCCCCGGTCGGGGAGCCCGATGTGGCCAAGCTGCGGGACTCGCTGCAACGGACGATGACCGGGGGCGCCGGTGTGGTGCGCAGCGCCCAGTCGCTGGACGCGGCCGCGGCGGATGTCGCCGACCTGGTGGCCGCGCTCGGCAGCCGGACGACGTCGGTCGCCGCGGGAGAGCTGGGCAACCTGTTGCAGATGGCGGATGCGCTGCTCGTGTCGGCGCGGGCCCGGACCGAGAGCCGGGGTGCGCATTCGCGCAGCGACTTCCCCGAGACCGACCCGGTCTGGCGCCGGCGCCAGGTGCACGGTCACGCCGCGGTGCGGTGAATTCCGCAGCCGCCGACGTTCCGCCGCCCGCCGCCGTCACCGAGGCGGTCACGCGGGCCCTGGCCGAGGACCTCCTCGCCGATGGCGATCTGACCGCCGCCCTCGTGCCCGAGGGCGCGGTGGCCCACTTCGCGCTCAGGGCCCGCCAGCCCGGGGTCCTGGCCGGCCGGGCCTGCGCCACCGAGACCTTCCGGCAGCTCAGCCCCGAGTTGCCGCTGATCTGGCACGCCGCCGACGGCAGCGTGCTCGAGGCCGGCATGACGGTGATGGAGGTCACCGGGCCGTTGCGGCCGATCCTGACCGGGGAGCGTACGGCCCTCAACTTCTTGGGCCGGCTCTCGGGAATCGCCACGTTGACGGCGCGCTACGTCGCCGCCGCCCACGCCCGTAATCCGGCGGTGCAGGTGCTCGACACGCGCAAGACCACACCGGGACTGCGCGCGCTGGAGAAGGCCGCGGTAAAGGCCGGTGGGGGGGTCAATCACCGCTCCAGCCTGTCGGAGGCCGTGCTGGTCAAGGACAATCACCTGGCCGGGGTCACCATCACCGAGGCCGTCGCCCGCGCCCGGGCCCTGTGGCCCGGCCGCCTCGTGCAGATCGAGTGCGACGAGCTCGGGCAGGTGGTCGAGGCGGCGCGCGCCGGGGCGGATGCCGTGCTCCTCGACAACATGGACCCCGCCGCCGTGGCGGTCGCCGTCAAGACGGCCCGGGCCGAGGCGGCCGGTCCGATCGTGACCGAGGTTTCGGGCGGCGTGACGCTCGAGTCGATCGGTGAGTACGCCGCCGCCGGGCCGGACAGGATCTCAGTCGGCGCGCTGACCCATTCGGCCACCGTGCTCGATCTGGGCTTGGATCTCATCTGGCGTGTCGATTCGCGAAATGGCGAGGGGGACTGAGCGTGCTGCTGGTCATCGACGTGGGGAATACGGAGACGGTCATCGGGCTCTACGCCCGTGACGAAACCGATGCGGCGCTCGATCCCGAGGAGAGCGTCGGCGTGGGCATCGGCACCGAGACCGATCCCAACGCGCCCCGCGGCCTCACCCATCACTGGCGCCTCTCGACCGTGAGCACCCGCACCCCGGACGAGCACGCGGTGCTGCTGACCCAGCTTCTCGATCTCGAAGGGCTCGATATCGCCAACTCGGTCACCGGGATCGCGGTGAGCTCCTCGGTGCCCCACGTCACCGGCGAGCTCCGGCAGATGGCGCAGCGCTGGTTCTCCCGGTTGCCCTGCGTGGTGCTCGGTCCGGGGACCAAGAGCGGCATGCCCATCCTCTACGACAATCCCAAGGAGGTCGGCGCCGACCGGATCGCCAATGCGGTCGGCGCCTACGACCTCTACGGCGGGCCCTGCGTGGTCGTCGACATGGGCACGGCGACCACGGTGGAGGCCATCAGCGCGGCCGGGGAGTATTTGGGGGGGGCGATCACACCGGGGGTGGCCATCAGCCTCGAGGCGCTCTACCAGCACGCCGCCGCGCTCCGGCGGGTGGAGATGGTCGAGCCCCGCCACGTCATCGGGCGGTCCACCGTCGAGTCGATCGAATCGGGGACCCTCTACGGGTTCGCGGCCCAGGTCGACGGGTTGGCCCGCCGTTTCATGGAGGAGCTGGGACCGTCGACGGTGGTGGCCACGGGCGGGCTCAGCGCGCTCATCGCGCCCCATTGCCAGAGCCCGTGAGCCAGAGCCCGTGAGCCAGAGCCCGTGAGCCCGCACGCGGCAGGGATCCCCTACCGCTTCGCGCGCACGCACGAAGCGGCGGAGATCCCGGCGCGCTGGTCGGGCCTGGCCCCGGGGGAGGAGTCCGGCGAGACGGTCGCCGTGGCCGGCAGGATCATGCTGGCGCGACCACAGGGAAAGCTGGCCTTCGCCGAGCTGCGTGACGCCTCGGGCTCGGTGCAGCTGTTCGCGCTGGCCGCGGTGACGGCCAGGTTCGAGGAGTTCGTCCGTCTCAACCTGGGCGACTGGATCGGCGCCCGCGGCGAGGTGGTGCGCACCAGGCGTGGGGAGCTCTCGGTCAAGGTGGCCGAATGGGAGCTTCTGGCCGAGGCCCGGCGCAACTTCGGCGACAAGTGGCACGGCGTGGCCGATGTCGAGACCCGGTACCGCCAGCGGGAGGTGGACCTGTGGGCCAATGAACGGACCCGGCAGTTGCTCACGCTGCGGAGCAACGTCGTCCGTGCCCTACGCGAGCGGCTGTGGGCCCTGGGGTTCGTGGAGGTCGAGACCCCGATCCTCCATCCGATTGCCGGGGGGGCTGCGGCCCGACCCTTCGTCACGTATCACAACGCGCTGGATGTCGACCTGTATCTCAGGGTGGCGCCCGAGCTGTATCTGAAGAGGCTGGTCGTCGGCGGGTTCGACAAGGTGTTCGAGATCGGCCGGAGCTTCCGCAACGAGGGGATCTCGCCCCGGCACAATCCCGAGTTCACGACGCTCGAGCTCTACCAGGCCTACGCCGACTACCGCGACACAATGGTCCTCTTCGAGGAGTTGGTGGCCGGCGTGGCCCACGACGTGCTGGGGACGGCCGTGCTGTCGTACGGCGGCCGCCCGCTGGACCTCACGCCACCGTGGCGTCGCGCCACGTTGTCCGAGTTGATTGCCGAGGCAACCGGGTTCTCCCTCAGCGTCGCCAGCCCGCGTGAGGAGCTCGTCAAGGTGGCGACCGAGGTGGGGCTCGCGGTCGACCGCGCGTGGGGGCCGGGCAAGCTCCTCCTGGAGATTTACGAGAAGACGACCGAGGCCGCGCTCTGGGGCCCGGTGTTCGTGATCGATTACCCGGCCGAAGTCTCTCCGCTGGCCCGCCGCCACCGCGACGCGCCCGATCTGGTCGAGCGCTACGAGCCGGTGGTGGCGGGACGGGAGTTGGGCAACGGCTTCAGCGAGCTCACCGATCCCGACGACCAGCGCGCCCGCTTCGAAGAGCAGGCGGCACGGCACGCCGCCGGGGACGAGGAAGCGGCCGACGTCGACGAGGAGTACCTGCGCGCCCTCGAGTACGGGCTGCCACCGACCTCGGGATTCGGCCTCGGTGTCGACCGTCTCCTCATGTTGCTGGGCGACGTGGCGAACATCCGTGAGGTCATCGCCTTCCCGACGCTACGGCCGGAGCGTTGACTCCCGGGGATCCGCCGTGACGGCGATGCCCGTTCCGGCCTGATTCCTGACACTCTCTTCACAGGTTCCTGATATCTGGCGTCCACAGTGACAGATGAGCGGGTCCCGCACCGGGGCCCGGGGAAACGGACGTTACGCAGGTAACGGGAGTCGAGGAGTCCATCATGATTCGCAAGCTCGTTGCAGTGGCAGCAGTGTCGGGTTCGTTGGCCCTGGGTGTCGGGGGCGTCGCCGGTGCCACCACACCGTCGACGCCGACCGTGTCGCCGGCCGCGACGACGGCAACGCACGTCACGCGGTGCGCCAAGGCCGAGAAGCTGGCCGTCCGGATTCAGGCGGCCGAGACCAAGGCGGTGGCGTGGGTCCCCAAGGCCCAGGCCCGTGAGGCCAAGGCGACGGCGGCAGGGCACACCAAGTTGGCGGCGGCCATCGCTCGTCGCATCGCCCGGGTGCAGAAGCTCGAGACCCGTGGCACCACGCTGCTGTCCAAAATCTCCGCCAAGTGCGGGAGCAGCGCCAGCGCGTCGTAAGGCCCTTCGGGCCCCTGGTCCCGTTCGTCAGAGTCGGCCGGTTCCCGCCGGCCGACTCGGCGCGTCGGGCCTAAGGAGTCAGGCGGGCAGGTCGCTGAGCAGTTCGGAGGCCAGTTGGGCCAGGCCCTCGGAGAGGGCGTGGTTGGAGATGCCCGAGGTGGCCACCCGGGCCCGCTCGACGTAGGTACCGGCTTCGGTGACCGCGGCGGCGATTCCCGAAGAAGCGGCCACAATGGCGCACGCCTTCTCACGCTCGGGTTGACCCAACGGTTGTCCGAGGAGCGCGCGCAGGTCGGGGCCCGAATTGGGATCGGCCAGGGCCACCAGGGCGGGCAAGGTGTAGATGCCCTCGGCCAGATCCTGCCCGGCCGGCTTGAGGAGCTCACCCGCCGTGGCGGTGATGTCGAGGATGTCGTCGCGGATCTGGAACACCATGCCGAAGCAGTGGCCGTACTCGGTCAGCGCGTCCACCTCGGCAGGAGCGAGGCCCCCGGTGAGAGCGCCGATGCGGCAGGAGGTGGACATCAGCGCGGCGGTCTTGCCCGCTATCGCGGTCGTGTAGTCCTCGTGGCTCCGGGTGGTCTGGAAGGCGGAGCGCACCTCGGAGACCTGTCCCTGGCAGAGCCGGGCCAGCGTCTCGGCCAGCAGACCGGCGATCTCGGTGCCCAGGCCGGCCGCGATGGCGGCCGAGCGGGCCAGGAGGTAGTCCCCGGCCACAATGGCCACCAGATTTCCGAAACGGCTGTTTACGCTCTCGACGTTGCGCCGGATGGTGGCCTCGTCCAGCACGTCGTCGTGGTAGAGCGACGCCAGGTGGACCAGCTCCACCGACACGGCGCCCAGAAGTTGGTCCTGGGTGGCCGGCCGCTCCCCGCCGGTGGCCGCCGCGAGGGCCAGCAGGGGACGCAACCGCTTGCCACCTGCGGCGATGAGATGGGTGGTCACCGAATCCAAGAAGGCGTCCCCGGTGACCACGGTCGAGGTGAGCAGGGGCTCGAGGCGGTCCAGCCCCTCCTCCAGCAGGGGCAGATCGAGAGCCTGTGACGCATTCATTCCCCGTGACGATAGGCGACAGCCGAACGACCGTGACCCCTGCGCGGAGGCGGCGCGCCCGAGGTTGCCCATAGCCCGGTTGCCAACGCGATCCCAATATGATCCCAACTAACGACCTGCCGCCGATTGGACCGGGGCCCGCAGGTAGACTGAAGTACGAGTTAGAGAGAGAGGCGGTCACGGTGTTCGAACGCTTCACCGACCGGGCACGGCGGGTGTTGGTGTTGGCTCAGGAGGAAGCGCGTCTCCTGAACCACAGCTTTATCGGAACCGAGCACATCCTGCTGGGTCTGATCCATGAGGGCGAAGGCGTTGCCGCCAAGGCTCTCGAGTCCCTCGGGATATCGCTCGAAGCCGTGCGTGAAAAGGTCGAGGAGACGATCGGGATGGCCGGCACGGCCCCGAGCGGCTCCCCACCGTTCACACCGCGGGCGAAGAAAGTCCTCGAGTTGTCACTGCGCGAGGCGCTGCAGCTCGGCCACAGCTACATCGGGACCGAGCACATGCTGCTCGGGTTGGTGCGCGAGGGCGAAGGCGTGGCCGCCACCGTGCTGGTCAGCCTCGGGGCCGATCTCGGCCGCGTGCGCCAGCAGGTGATTCAACTCATGTCGGGCAATCAGGGCAAGGAGTCGGTCGGCGCCAGCCAGGGTGCCGCGTCCGGCGACAACCCCTCGGGCTCGCCCGTGCTCGACCAGTTCGGCCGCAACCTGACGCAGCTGGCGCGGGACGGCAAGCTCGACCCGGTGATCGGACGTGAGAAGGAGATCGAGCGGGTCATGCAGGTCCTCTCCCGGAGGACGAAGAACAACCCCGTCCTGATCGGTGAGCCCGGTGTGGGCAAGACGGCCATTGTGGAGGGACTGGCCCAGCGCATCGTGGCCAACGAGGTTCCCGAGACCCTGACCGGGAAGCAGCTCTACACGCTCGACCTCGGTGCCCTGGTGGCCGGCAGCCGATACCGCGGCGACTTCGAGGAGCGCCTGAAGAAGGTGCTCAAGGAGATCCGCACGCGCGGCGACATCGTGCTGTTCATCGACGAGATCCACACCCTGGTCGGCGCCGGCGCCGCCGAGGGGGCCATCGATGCCGCCTCCATTCTGAAGCCGATGCTGGCCCGCGGCGAGTTGCAGACCGTCGGTGCCACCACGATCGACGAGTACCGCAAGCACCTCGAGAAGGACGCCGCGCTCGAGCGCCGGTTCCAGCCGGTCAAGGTCGAGCAACCTTCGGTCGCCTTGACCATCGACATCCTGAAGGGCCTGCGCGATCGCTACGAGTCGCACCACGCCGTGAGCATCACCGACCAGGCCCTGGTGGCCGCGGCCAACCTGGCCGACCGTTACCTGGCCGACCGGTTCCTCCCGGACAAGGCGATCGACCTCATCGACGAGGCCGGCAGCCGCCTGCGCATCCGCCGCATGAGCACCCCGACCAGCACCAAGAAGCTGGACGAGGAGATCACGCGGCTGCGGGCCGACAAGGAAGCCGCCATCGAGAAGGGTGCCTTCGAGCAGGCCAAGAAGTTGGCCGAGCAGGAGAAGGAGCGCCTGGACCGCAAGGAGCTGCAGGACGCCGAAATGCGGGCCGAAGGTGTGGACCTGTTCGACGTCGTGGACGAGGAGGTCATCGCCGAGGTGCTGGCCGCCTGGACCGGCATCCCGGTCTACCGGCTCACCGAGGAGGAGACGGCCAAGCTGCTCCGCATGGAGGACGAGCTGCACAAGCGGGTCATCGGCCAGGAGGAGGCGCTCAAGGCGCTCTCGCGGGCGATCCGTCGCACGCGGGCCGGCCTCAAGGACCCCAAGCGCCCCAGCGGCTCGTTCATCTTCCTCGGTCCCACGGGTGTGGGGAAGACGGAGTTGGCCAAGACGCTGGCCGAGTTCCTCTTCGATGACGAGGATGCGCTGATCCAGCTCGACATGAGCGAGTACATGGAGAAGCACACCGTCAGCCGCCTGGTCGGCTCGCCCCCCGGGTACGTGGGATACGAAGAAGGCGGGCAGCTCACGGAGGCCGTGCGGCGCAAGCCGTTCTCCGTGGTGCTCTTCGACGAGGTCGAAAAGGCGCACCCTGACGTGTTCAATACGCTGCTGCAGATTCTCGAAGACGGCCGCCTGACCGATGCCCAGGGTCGCTCGGTGGACTTCAAGAACACCGTGCTGATCATGACCTCGAACCTCGGTACGTCCGACCTGCGCAAGACCGCCATCGGGTTTGCCCAGAACTCGGAGGCGGTGACCCACGAGCGCATGAAGGCCAAGGTCAACGAGGCGCTCAAGTCGCACTTCCGTCCCGAGTTCCTGAACCGGATCGATGAGGTCATCGTGTTCCACGAGCTGTCGCTCGCCGAGGTCACCGAGATCGTGGATCTCCTCATGACCCGGACGATCACGCAGCTGTCGGATCAGGGCATCGGCCTCGAACTGACACCGGCAGCGCGCAAGTTCCTGGCGGAGAAGGGGTACGACCCGCAGCTGGGGGCACGGCCACTGCGCCGGGCCATCCAGCAGCTGGTGGAGGACCCGCTCTCCGAGCGCATCCTGTGGAAGGAGTTCCGGGTCGGCGAGACGATCGTCGTCGACGTGGAGGACTCCCCGATAGACGGGGAAGGCCCCCAGCTCAGCTTCCGTGCCATCGAGGGGATCCAGCCCCCGCCGATGGAGCTGGCGGGAGCCGGCGTCGAAGGGGAGTAGCCGAGGGGGAGCAGCAGCACCCTCCGGCCTCGGCAGGGATTGCACGAAGAGCGGCGGGCCCATGGCCCGCCGCTCTCGCGTTGTCACAGCGCGTTCGTAGGGTTCCCGGCATGGCCCGACGGATCGAGATATACCTCTGCACCGCCTGTGACGGCGTCGCACCCCAGTGGGTGGGGCGCTGCCCGCACTGCGGGCAGTGGAACACGCTGACGAGTTCCGCGCCGCGCCGCGCCGTTCCCGACGCGGCGCTGGCGGTCTCGTTGCGCCAGGTGGACGGGGGCGAGGCCGAGCCGATGCCCACCGGCGTGGTCGAGGTCGACCGGGTCCTCGGGGGCGGGTTCGTCTCGGGTTCGGTGACCCTGGTCTTCGGCCCGCCCGGCGTCGGCAAGTCCACCCTCCTCTTCCAGGTCCTGGCCTCGGTGGCCGCCACCGGCGCCGAGGTGCTGCTGGCGTCGGCCGAGGAGTCCCTGTCGCAGGTCAGCGGCCGGGCCGCCCGGATCGGCGCGGTGCCGGAGAACCTGCTGGCGCTGGCCGGGCCCGATGTGGTGGCCATAGAGGCCGCCATCGTGCGCCATCACCCGGCGCTGGTCGTCGTCGATTCCATCCAGACCGTTTCCGACGACGAGTTGCCGGGCTCGGCGGGAAGCTTGGCGCAGGTCAGAGCGTGTGTGGACCGGCTGACCAGGCTGGCCAAATCCACCGGGGTGCCGGTCGTCCTGGTCGGCCACGTGACCAAGGACGGTGACCTGGCCGGACCCCGGGCGGTCGAGCACCTCGTCGACACCGTCCTTTCCTTCGACGGCGACCGGCATCATTCCCTGCGCGTCCTGACCGCGGTCAAGCACCGATTCGGCCCCGCCGGCGAGGTCGGCATCTTCGAAATGCGCGACGACGGGCTGCGGGCGGTGCCCGACCCCGGGCCCATGCTGCTCGGAGACCGGATGGCCGGAATTCCGGGCAGCGTGGTCGTCCCCGTCCTGCAGGGGCGACGGCCGCTGCTGGTGGAGGTGCAGGCGCTGCTCGGTCCCAGCGCAGGAGGGACGCGGCCGCGCACGTTGGGCATCGACGCGGCCCGGGTCACCCTGTTGCTGGCCGTCCTGAGCCGCCGTACGGCGGTCGTGGTCGGGGTGGCCGAGGTGTTCGTGGCCGCCGTCGGTGGCATCAGCATCACCGAGCCGGCGGTCGACCTGGGTGTGGCCATCGCCATCTCCTCAGCGGCCGAAGGACGGGTGGTCCCATCCGACCTCGTCGTCTTCGGCGAGCTGGGACTGGCCGGGGAGGTCCGGATGGTGCCCGGCGCCGATCGGCGCCTGGCCGAGGCCTGGAGGGCCGGGTTCACTAGGGCCCTTGTCCCTCCCTCCACCCCCGCCGACGCCTTCCCGCCCGGCATGGACGTGGTGCCCGTGCGTACGCTCGCCGAGGCACTGGCCAGTACCATTCCTCTGTGGTCGACCGTGGCAGCCAGCCGCTGAACGACGCACTCGCGCTGATCGCTCCCGGGACCGCCCTCCGTGAGGGTCTCGATCGCGTTCTGCAGGCCAAGCACGGGGCCCTGATCGTCCTGGGCGACGATCCGGGCGTCCTCTCCATCTGCACCGGGGGTTTCCTGCTTGATGCCGAGTACAGCCCGCAACGGCTGTCCGAGCTGGCCAAAATGGACGGCGCCATCATTCTGGCCGGCGATGCCTCGCGCATCGCCCGGGCGAACGTGCACCTCGTCCCCAATTCGAGCATCACCACCACGGAGACCGGCACACGGCATCGCACGGCCGAGCGGGTGGCCCGCTCCATCGACGTACCGGTGATCGCCGTCTCCGAGGCGATGGCCACCATTGCCGTCTACCGCAACGATCTGAAGCACACCAGCCAGTCGTCGGGGTGGTTGATCGACCGCTCCAGCCAGGCCCTGGCGACCCAGCAACGCTTCCGGGTCCGCTTCGATGACGCGTTGACGCAGCTGACCCGGCTCGAAATGGAGGACACGGTCTCGGTGCGCGACGTCGTGGCCGTGCTGCAGCCGGGCGAAATGGTCCGCCGTATCGCCGAGGAGGTGGGGGAACACCTCGTCGAGCTGGGAGTGGACGGGCGCCTGATCCACCTGCAGACCGAGGAGCTCAGTGCCGGTGTGAGGGGAGTCCTCACGCTCGTCCTGCGCGACTACGCGGGTGAATCCGCGCTCACGCACCTGCGCGAACTTCCCGCCGACGCCCTCATGGACCTGCCCCAGGTGGTTGCCATACTCGGTCTTCCGGCACCCGACGACCAGCTCCACGCCGAAATGGCCCCCCGGGGGTACCGGCTGCTGCACCGCCTCCCCCAGCTTTCACCCCCGTTGGTGGAGAGTCTGGTGGAGCGCTTCGGCACCTTGCCCGAAATCATGTCGGCCTCCGTGGCCGAACTCGAGTCGGTCGAGGGCATCGATACGGCCACGGCCCGATTGGTTCGTGATGGGCTGGCCCGTATGGTCGAGGCCAGTATCTTCGAGCGCTACGAATAACGGTCGAATCTGGTAAAATGGTGAGCTGCCATCCGGCCGGCTGACCTGTCGGGACCGGTATGGCACCTCTGAAACCGTCGCTGGCCCGGCGCCGTGTCCGTGCAAGGGAGATCCGTGTTCAAGGTCGGAGACAAAGTCGTGTACCCCCATCATGGGGCCGCAGTCATAGAGAAGCGTGAGACGAAGGTGGCCTTCGGCGAGAAGCGGGAGTACCTGGTCCTCCGCCTGGCGTACGGCGACCTGATCCTCAACGTCCCCGCAGACAACACCGAAGGTGTCGGCCTGCGCGAGGTGATCAACGACGAGGAGGTCGAGGAGGTCTTCGCGGTGCTGCGCAAGAAGGAAGCGCGCATGCCGACGAACTGGTCCCGCCGCTACAAGAACCACTCCGAGAAGTTGCGTTCCGGCGACATCTACCAGGTGGCCGAGGTCGTGCGGAACCTCTCCATCCGGGACAAGGACAAGGGGCTGTCGGCCGGCGAGAAGCGGATGCTGCAGCGGGCGCGCCAGATCCTGGTCTCCGAGCTGACCTTCGCCCTCAACGTGGACGAAGAGACGGCCGAAGAGCGTCTGAACGACGCGCTGACCTAACAGCGGCGCGGTGGCGCAGGTGTGGTCGGTCGTGGTGGCGGGTGGTTCCGGCCAACGCTTCGGTACGTTGAAGCAGTTCGCCCTGCTGGCCGAGCGGCCGGTGGTCGAGTGGGCCGTGGCCGCCTGCCGGGCCTCGTCGTCCGGAGTCGTGCTCGTCCTTCCTGCGGGGGAGGTCGGTCCCATGGACTTCGGCGCCGACGTGGTCGTCGAGGGCGGGGCCACACGCACCCAGTCCGTGTGCCGCGGGGTGGGTGCCGTGCCGGAGACCGCCGAGGTGATCGTCGTGCACGACGCGGCACGGCCGCTGGCCTCCGAGGACCTCTTCCGCGCCGTGATCGCCGCCGTCACCACGGACGGGGCCGGCGGGGCTGTCCCGGGGGTCCCGGTGAGCGACACGATAAAGGTGGTGGACGGGTCGCAGAGGGTGACCGCCACCCTCGACCGCGCGGCGCTGGTGGCCGTGCAGACGCCCCAGGCCTTCGACGCCGTTCTGCTCCGCAGGGCCCATGCGAATGGGGCGGAGGCAACGGACGATGCGGCATTGGTGGAGGCGCTCGGCGCTACGGTGCGGGTGGTCCCCGGCGACGCGCGCAACCTGAAGATCACCACACCCGCCGACCTGGACACGGCCGAACATCTCTTGAGAGGGTGAGCGTGCGTATCGGACAAGGCATCGACATCCACCGTTTCTCCGACGATCCCCACCGGCCCCTGGTGCTGGGGGGCATCGCCATAGAGGGGGCGCGGGGGCTCGGCGGCCACAGCGACGCCGACGCCGTGTGCCATGCCCTGGCCGATGCCGTGCTCGGCGCAGTAGGGCTCGGTGATCTGGGCCGCCATTTCCCCGACACCGACCCGGTCTGGGAAGGTGCCAACAGCGTGGACCTCCTGCGCGAAGTGATGCGGATGGCGGGCGAGCAGGGCTTCACCCCCGTCAACGGCGACTGCACCGTGGTGGCGGATACGCCACGGTTGGCTCCGCACACCGCACCCATGGCCACGCTGCTCTCCGCCGTCTTCGGCGGTCCTGTCTCGGTCAAGGCCACCCGGGCCGAGGGCATCGGCGCGCTGGGACGGGCCGAGGGGATCGCCTGCCTGGCCATCGTCCTTTTGGACCAGGCGTGAGCCCCCCCCGGGGTGCGCCGCGGCGCCCCGGTGGAGGTGGCGGGGCCGGCGGCGGCCGAGGCGCTCGCGGCGCCGCCTCTGGGGGCGCGCCACGGGGTGGTGGTGGCGCGCGGGGCGGGATCAGTGCACGCGGCGGTTCTCGTGGGGGTGACGCCGGTCGGGCGCGCCCGCATCGTCCGGATCAGCGGGAGCCGAGCGAGCTCGGCGGCGATCAGGTCGAGGGCCGGCGGGCCGTGCTGGAGCTCCTCTCGGTGGGGCGCCGCACGGTACGCCAGATCCTGCTGGCCGAGGACCAGGATCCCTCACCGCAGCTGGACCGCATAGAGGAGCTGGCGGCCCGGCTCCGCATTCCCGTCGAGACGGTGCCGCGTCATCGTCTCGACGCGCAGGCGCGGACCGAAGCGCCGCAAGGTGTGCTCGCGCTGGCCCGGCCGATCGAGCCGGTCGCGCTGGAGGAGCTGTGTGCCCCGAGCCGTCAGGGCGTGGAGCCGTTCCTCCTCGTCGCGGCCGGGATCACCGATCCCCGCAACCTGGGCGCCCTGTTGCGCAGTGCCGAGTGTGCCGGTGTCACCGGCGTGGTGCTCCCGCGCCATCGGTCGGCCCGGCTTTCGCCGACGGTGGCGAAAACGGCGGCGGGGGCCATCGAGCACCTTCCGTTCGCCGTGGTCGGGGGCATCCCGGCCGCCCTCTCCCTCATGACGGATCTGGGTGTGTGGTCGGTCGGGCTGGCGGGCGAGTCGTCACAGTCGCTCTACGATCTGCCACTCGGCGAGGGGCCGATCGCGCTGGTCGTCGGGAGCGAGGAGAAGGGGTTGGCGCCGTTGGTGCGCCGTCGCTGCGATGCCGTGGTCTCCATCCCCCAACATGGCTCCCTGCCCTCGCTCAACGTCGGGGTGGCCGGCGCCGTGGCGGCGTTCGAAGTGGCCCGGCAACGGGGCCAGACACCCCGCTGAGGGAGCGGCCGGACCGGGCGTTCAGGTTCCGTTGGAGCCCGAGGCAGGAATCGAACCCGCGACATCTTCATTACAAGTGAAGTGCTCTACCAACTGAGCTACTCGGGCGGCAGACCCATTCTAGGCCCTCTGGCGGTGCCGCAGGAGAATGAGTAATTGCGACTAAAAGTCCAGTTCAAAGGCGTATAGCCGCATCACCCAATCAGCCGGACGGCGCTCGCCGGGGGCCTTCTGACGACCGGAAATCGAGTCCGAAAGGGGGTCGATTGGCGCCTCTCCGGAGTTTTTTCCAACCTATATCCAACCTCACGGCGGTACGATGGTGGTCCCGTCCTGGACGGCCAGGCACGGTCCACCACCCCGGTGAGCCAGTTGGAGGCAATGGCAATGGCCCGCAAATACCCGGATCCGTCGGTCCCCCGGACGTTCCAAACCTGGGTTGTCAAGCAGACGAGGGTCCAGCGGGTGACCGACCGGGCCAGCGGGGAGGTCCGGCGGCGCAACGTGGATTGCTGGGACGTCAAGGGCAAGTGCGACGGCGTCCAGTGGTCCAAGCGCTTCCGCAAGGCGGGATTGGCCGAGACGTGGAGGGAGCGGGCCGAGCGGGACTTCATCCGGGGCCTGCCCTTCGATCTCAAGACGAAGCAGTTCGTCGAATGGCAGGCACCGACCGGGCCCGTGGCGCCCTCCGTGTTCGCCCTGACAGAGATCTATTTCAACCAGCACCCCGAATGGGAGCCGGCGACCAAAGAGGCCGCGGCGCGCTCGTACAACCGGGCCCGGCGCTGGCTGCTGGTGCCCGGCGCTGAGTTGGACGCGGACGATCTCGTGGCCGTCGAGGACTACCTCGACCACGCCAGTTTCTTGCCGGCTCGCCTGGCTGGGCAGATCACTGATCGGCAACGGGCCGGGCAGCGCTGGCTGGATGCCCATTCGGCTCCAGCCGACGCACTGACGTCGAGAGAGATTGAGGAGTTCGTCTCCCGTATAGAGATGAGTGAACGCAGACCCGGGACGCGCATATCAGCGGCGACACTGACCCGGTACCTGCAGCCGCTCCGGGCGGCCTGGAACTGGGCGATTGCCCGGGACGACCTCCCGATTGACCGCAGCCCATGGGTGGTGGTCCGCGGCCGGCGCAAGGTGAAGGGCAAGTCCACGCTGGCGGCCGGCCGAGCCGGCCTGGCCGTAGACGCCGACATGGTGCTCAGCGTCTCCCAGTCATTGGCGCTGGCCGATGCGTGCGCCATCGAGGGGGCGTGGGGCGGGGTGGTCGAGTGCTTCGTGCTGGTCATGGCGCTGTGCGGACTCCGTCCGGGGGAAGCGGCCGGGCTGGTGAGCGACGACCTGGAACTGCCGACTGACGATGAGCCCGGGTGGCTGGTCGTCCGGCGCACCCATCGACCGACCCAGGCTCGGTGGCTCGACCCTGACGAGGACCCCGAATGGGGACCGCTCAAGGACCGCGACCTCACCGAGAGCCGCCGGGTCCCGGTGCCATCGCTCCTGGTGGCCAAGCTCCGTCAGCACCGCGAACTCCATGGCGAAGGCCCGGGCGGGCTCGTCTTCCACCGCAACGGCAAAGCCTTCGACAAGAGCAGGTTCGCACTCCATGTGTGGGAGCCCGCCTGCGCCAAGCTGTTCCCCCGCCGGGCCGACCTCCCACCTGACGATCCCCGCCAGTCCAAACTCTCGCGGCTGCGCCGTCACGACCTGCGCCATGCGGCGTGCTCGTGGTGGCTGCGGGAGGGAGTCGATGCGGTTGTCTGCCAGCGCTGGTCGGGTCACCGGACCCTCTCGGTGTTCCTGGACATCTACCAGGGAGTAGCACCGGGACGTGAGGATCGGGGCGTCCAGCGGCTCGAGCAGAGCCTCCGTGGCGCGGCGTAGGGTCGTCCACTCATAGCTCGACCCCGCGCTCCACACCCATCTGTGGATTGTGGTCATCGCGTTGTTGTCCATGGCGAGCCCCGTGGCTCACTGCCCGCGCACGCGATGCCGCCCCCTCGGCCAGGCGCCGCTGCATGGCCTGTTCGCTGCTTACGTCGTCGACTGCACTGCCGACGGACTCGTCTCCGGTGATGTGCCAGCGGTCCCGATAGGCCGCCACCGTCGAGACTTCACGCACCCAGCGGGCGCGCCGGGCCGGATCTGCGGGGATCGTCCCGAGAGCCTTCGCCCAGGGTTGCCCGCTCTCGATTGCCTGGATGGCCACGACGCGGGCGCGCGTTTGCATGGCATGGTCACGCTCAGCGAGAGCACGGGCCATATCGGGATCGGTGATGCCACGTGCCCGGGGAATGAGCCCGGCGACATAGTCGTCGGTGCTTCTCCGCCTGCTTCCGGCCGCCTGGGTCCAGCGGTCCACCCGCGCCGTGACGGTCGCGGCGACGTCTCCAGCGCCGTCAAAGGCGCGGCCACTGACAAGTTTTGGCAGGGCGGTGTCGATGTCGAGACGACGCGCTTCGGCCCGACGCAATGATGCGGTCAGCTGACCGAATGCATCACTGGAACGAACCGACTGCAACTCTGCCTCGGTGAATCCTGCCACGGCTAGGAGGGCGTCCCAGCGCTCTGCTTGGGCGGCACTGGCCAAGGTGAGGTATTCGGCCGAAAGGCGCTCCATCCCCTCCGCTTCATCCTGTTGGCGCCGCATCATGTCGTGCGCGGCGACGTCGGCGCCCTCGTTGCGCAGTACGCCGATCAGCACGTCCCGGGCCGCCTGTGGCTCACTTGTCTGGCCGTGAGACGTCTCGGGATCGGGGTCGTAGTGGGTGTCGACATAGAGGCGGTTGACCTCCCGACCCCTCGTGGCCATGACGTAGAGCACCTCGCGGGTGGTCGTCGGCGACACCATGGCGTGCGCGGTGTCGACGGTGCGACCTTGCGCGCGGTGGGCCGTTGAGGCATACCCCAGCTCGACATGTTCGCTCACGTAGGCGGCCGGTAGGAGGACCTGGCTGCTTCCCTCGATCCGGCTGACAGTCATCGATCCATCGGGGTCTATCCCGGTCACGGTCCAGTTGTCACCGTTGTGAACCCACCGCCGTCCGGTGGTGAGCCGCCGGTCGTTCTGGCGGGTCACGACCTGGTCCCCGACGCCGGCGGTACCCCCACCGGCGACGGGCACGCCGTCTTGGGTGACGTCGCCGGCGGCCACCCGGTCGGCCCGGGCTCGGGCATTGAGCTCACCCACGGTGGCGAGGTCCCCGGCGATCATCAGGCTGATGGCACCGGCCTCGATGTCGCCCTTCCATGCCCCATAGAGGGCATCGAGCATCTCGTCTCTGTTGCCCGAAGCGATCCGTTCGTGAGCCTGGTAGTCGTCAATGGCGTCGGACGAGCCGGCTCTCAAGGCGACACTTGCCGTCTTTTCCCAGTCGTGATGGAACCGGCGCACGTCGGTGAGTTCAGTGACCAAGTCGCCGCGGTCACGCACCAGAGCGGCGAACATCCCGCCGGCTTCGACGGCACTGAGTTGGGCGTGATCCCCCGAAAGCAGGATTTTGGCCCCGGCGCTTTCGGCGGCCGTCACGAGCTCGTCGAGGGCGAACGTCCCGGCCAAACTGGCTTCGTCGACGATGACGAGATCGTGCTTGCGAAAGTGCCAGCGGGCCATCTCGACGTCGGCGACGGTCTCTTCTCGGTAGTCCAGAGTCCGCCGATGCTCGAAGAGCCACTTGGCGATGTTCTCGGTCTCGATCCCGAGTTCGCCCGCCAACACCTCGGCCGCGGCAGCCGAAGGGGCCAACCCGCGCACCGAACCCGGGCCGTATGCGCCCTCCCACACCGCCCGCAGTCCGGCCATGGTGGTGGACTTGCCCGTGCCCGCGGGACCGACGAGCAGGTCGAGAGATCGACCTGACGTGGCGATCTGACGGATGGCCGCGGCTTGGTCGGGCCCGAGTACGTGGTCCCGGCCGGGCAGGTTTGATCCGGTGACGACAGCCACTGTGCCGAGTGCCGTGGCGGGCCCGTCGATCCTTTTGCCCGCCTCGAGCAACCGAGCCTCGGCCTCCAACAGGGTCGCCGTGGTATAGATCTCATGACCCTTGGTCCGGAAACGGGACGTTCCATCCGCCCGCCGGAGCCGCTCGGGCGTGTGGTTCAGCTCGGGTGCCGAGATGAGCAAAGACTGTCTCGCGGCGAGATCAGCAGTGCGCTCGACCACGGCGATCCTGTCCTCGGGAGAGTAGAAGCGGACCCCTTGGAACTGGCGATGCAGCTCCGCCAGAAGATTGGCCCGGCTGAAGGTGGCCCGGCGCTCGGCCACGGTCCGCACGGCCACTGTGGCCGCGTCGTCCAGGATCTCGTCGGCCAGATCACCGATGTGCAGAAGTGGGAGTTCGTTGCGGTTGGCCAACTCGGCGACCCAAGAGCTGTGTTCGGTGCCGACGTAGCGCTCTCCCCGGTCCCGCCACTGCCCGGTCAGCTCGCTCA
>JBEKWB010000088.1:0-20295 GCA_049513455.1 Acidimicrobiales bacterium | reverse complement strand
ACCTGGCTCGTCGAAGCAGCCGGGAGCATCGGGCTCAAGGCCTTCATGGACGCGGCCGGCATCACCTGTTCGCAGCGCCTGGGCGACCTCGTCGCCACCTTGGCCGCCCGCACCGAACGCGATGTCGTCGCCCTGCTCGGCGGGGTGCCGTGAACGGGGTCGGTGCCCTCCTCGCCATAGAGGCCGTCGTCGATGACGCCGGAGTGGCTCCTCGCCTCGAAGGGCTGCTCCCGGTCGGGGTGCGACCGCGCCAGCTCAGTGTGCGCACGCTGCTGGTCGGCATCATGCTCGCCCTCTCTGACGGGCGCCCGGCCCATCTGACCCGCGTGCACGCCGCGCTGCGCGCC
This sequence comes from Acidimicrobiales bacterium, assembly GCA_049513455.1. GTDB lineage: Bacteria > Actinomycetota > Acidimicrobiia > Acidimicrobiales > RAAP-2 > Bog-473. The sequence goes on along the minus strand of JBEKWB010000088.1, from coordinate 19,948 downwards.
CTCGGCGAGGACGAGCGGCGGCGTCTCGGCGTCGTGGCCGCATGGAAGCGTGGCCCGCACCGGCTCACCTATCGCCAAGTGGAGAGGACTTTCGGGCTCTTGGTCGACGCCCTTTGCAAGGAGTACCCCGACGGGATGCCCTCAGAGACACTCCAGGGCTTCGTCGACGCCCTCATCGAAGCGAGTGTGCCGGCCGAGTACAAAGACGCCACCGCGGCGCTGGCGGTCGACTGGACCGACGTCGAGGCCTTTGCCCGACCACCCATCCCGGCGAGTTCACGGTCCGCGAAGGAGGAGGGAGACAAAGCCGTCCCCGACGCACGTGCCGATACCGACGCACACGACACCGACGCAGGTGGCGCCGAGGCCGAAGAAGGCCGCCCGAGTGCGGACCCCGAGGCTTCGTGGGGACATCGGCGCGGGGACGGCCCGGGGCAACGCGACGAGCTGTTCTACGGTTTGTATCTCGGGCTCGCCACCATGGTGCGCGAAGAACGTGGACCGGCGGTGCCCGAGCTGGTGCGGCGCGCGTTGCTCACCAGCTGTCACGTCGATCCCGTACCCGCCTTCGTGCCGGTCCTCGAGAACATGGTCGACACCGGGGTGCCTCTGGGCGACGTGCTCAACGACTCGGGTTACTCGCACCGGATCCCTGAGCACTGGGCCCTGCCGTTGCGCGCCCGCGGCGCCCAGCTCGTCATGGACCTGCACCCCCACGACCGCGGCAAAGGGGGCACCTTCGAGGGAGCCATCTGTTGGAACGGGGCCCTCTATTGCCCCTCCACCCCCGCCGGCCTCTTCGCCCTCGAGCCCTTGGCCCGCGGGGCGAGCGCAGAGGAGATCGCAGCCCATGACGCCCGCAGCGCCGAGCTGGACCGCCACCGGTTCTCGCTCCTGAGCGCCGACGACGCCGACGGACACCACCGCGTCATGTGCCCCGCCGCTGCGGGCAAGCTCCGTTGTCCAAAGCGGCCCGAGTCGATGACCCTCGCCCACACCCGGCCCGAGATACTCGCCCCGCCCGAGCATGCCCCGGTGTGCTGCACCCAGGTGAGCATCACCGTGCCGCCGAGCGTCAACGCCAAGACCCGCCAAAAATATCCCTATCCGAGCCAGGCCCACCGCCTCTCCTATGGCCGGCGCTCCGCGGCCGAGCGGGCCAACGCCACGATCAAGGACCCCGCCTCCAACGACGTCGCGCCCGGCTGGTGCCGCCTCATGGGACTGGTGCCCATGACCTTGATGCTCAGCTGCGTCCTCGTGGTGCGCAACCAAAGGGTGCTGGCGTCTTTCGCGGCCCGTCAGGCCGACAACGAGCGACGGGCGGCCCAGGGGCTCACACCCACGACGCGACGGCGCCGGCGAAAGACGATCGCCGACCTGGTCGGCGCCGCGGCCACATCGCTGGACCTGACGCGTCCCGAAGGAGGCCCCAGCGCGGCGCCGGGGGCCAAGGGTCTGACACAACCGCCTGTTACAACCAAACGTGAAGATAGGGAGGTCTATAACGTGAAGACCTCGGAGCACCCCCAACGGGATTCGAACCCGTGCTGCCGCCGTGAAAGGGCGGTGTCCTAGGCCGCTAGACGATGGGGGCCGGTTGGCCGGTAGGTGAATCCAGCACACCTGCTGACCGGACGAAGTGGCAAGCCTATCTGGCGCCGATCGGCAGGCCCGCCTCGGTCCGCCGCTCCGCCGCGGGGACGGGCACCTGCTCGGTGGGATGGAAGGTGCACGACAGGAAACAGTGGACGGCTCCCACCACCAGGACCGTGGCCCCGAGAATGTGGACCTCGACCAACACGGCTGGGAGGTGCGTGAAGTACTGCGTGTAGCCCACGGCGGCCTGTGCCACCATGACCGCGAGGAGCACCCTCCCGGCCCGGCGCACCCGTTCGGGGACATCGGCCACGTGGAGCCCGACGACGAGGCCCACGGTCACGCCGACGAGGAGCATCGCCAGGACCGCGTGGAGCTCCGCCAGGTCCCGGAAGGCCACAGGGATGCGCTTGGCCACCTCCTGGCCCTGCGCGTTGCCGGCCAGTGGCCCGGCCCCGGTGGCGGCCGTACCGGCCGCGATGACGATCCCGAGGAGAGTGAGGATCCCGTACTGGAACTGGAGCAGGGGTCGGGGCACCAGGGCGTGACCCGAGCCAGGGCTGTAGTCCCTCGTGGAGCGGTGGACGAGGACGACGGCGTTGGCCACCAGCACGAGGGTGGCGATCAGGTGCAGCATGACCCAGTAGGGGTTGAGCTTGGTCAGCACCACGATCCCCCCGATCACGGCCTGGGCCAGGATCCCCGCCACCAGGCCGCCACTCAGGTAGATCAGGTCGCGGCGCCGGGGGGAGCGGAAGATGGCGCCGAGGAATGCCGCCGCCACGGCCAGGACCAGGACGTCGGTCACCATCCGGTTGGAGAACTCGATCAGCGGATGGAATTGGAGGGCCGGGGTCAGGTGGCCGGTCGAGCAGTTGGGCCAGTCTGAGCATCCGAGCCCCGAGCCGGTCAGGCGGACCGCCCCGCCCGTGAGCACAATGAGGGTTACCAGGGCCAGCACCACCTGGTTGAGCCGATGGTCGAGGGAAGCGGAGACGGTGAAAGGGCGGCGGCGCGACACTCGCCGCAATCGTACCGGGACCTCCCGCTTGGTCTAAAGCGGGCACCTGGTCGTAGGCTGAGCGAAATGTCCACCCAGGCGGCGGCCCTTCAGCGTCAGTCCACCGCGTGGTCGACCGTTGCCGCCTACGTCTCACTCACCAAGCCGCGCATCATCGAGCTTTTGTTGGTCACGACCCTGCCCACCATGGTGGTGGCGCAGCGAGGGCTTCCGCCGCTGTGGTTGATGGCGGCCACCCTGGTCGGGGGGACCCTGGCGGCCGGCGGGGCCAACGCCATCAACATGGTGGTGGACCGGGACATCGACCGCCTGATGAACCGCACCAAGAACCGTCCGCTGGTGACCGGAGCCATGACGCCGCGGGCGGCCCTGGTCTTCGCCCTGTCGCTCGAGGCGGCCGCATTCGTCGAACTGTGGCTGGCCGTCAACCTCCTCTCGGCGGCTCTCGCCGTGTCGGCCACCTTGTTCTACGTCTTCGTCTATACCCTGTGGCTCAAGCGCCGGTCCTCTCAGAACATCGTGATCGGCGGGGCCGCCGGAGCCGTCCCGGTCCTCGTCGGGTGGGCGGCGGTGACCGATCGCCTCTCGTGGGCGCCGGTCGTGCTGTTCGCCGTCATCTTCATCTGGACCCCGCCGCACTTTTGGGCCCTGGCCGTCCGGTACAAGGAGGACTACGCCGCGGCGGACGTCCCGATGTTGCCGGTGGTGGCGTCCATGAAGCGCACCACGCGCGAGATCGTCCTCTACACCATCGCCCTGGTGGCGGTGTCGCTGCTCTTCGGCCCCGTGGCCCACCTGGGACCGATCTACATGGTGGCCGCGGGCGCCCTGGGGACCGGGTTCCTCTTCATGACCACGCGCCTGTGGCGTTTGGCCCGGACCGACCGGGCCACCGGCAAAGAGGCCATGCGCGTCTTCAGCTACTCCATCACCTACCTGACGGTGCTGTTCGTGGCCATGGCGGGTGACGTGTTGGTCACAAACCACATTCACTAAGTTGCCTGACCGATGACCGTTGCCACACCCGAGGCGCCGCCGGCAGCCCTCCCCCCGCGCAAACCCCGCAAGATCTTCCTCGTGGTGGGCCTGGTGGTCGCCGTCGCGCTGGGAATCGGACTCTTCACCTCCATCGGGACCAACGCGAGCAGTGGCCCGCCGCACCAGGGCGGCCAGGTGCCCTCGTTCACCGCGGCGCGTCTCAACGGCTCGGGAACGCTGCAGGTCCCGGGCGACGGCGGGGGCGCCGGGACTCCGGCCGTCCTGCTGTTCTTCGGCAGCTGGTGTTCCAGTTGCCATGGCGAACTCCCTCCGCTGGCGGCGGCAGTGCGCCGTCAGGAAGAGGAAGGCGGGGCGCTGGCCAAGGTGCGTGTCATCGGGGTGGACAGTGAGGACACGAAGAGCGTGGGAGAGGCGTTCGTCGCGCAGAGCGGGATCCGGTTCCCGGTGGTCCGCGATCCGGACCTCGCCATCACCAGCGGCGATTTCTACTTCGACGGCGATCCCGACGCGGTCTTCGTGAAAGGAAACGGCACCATCAGCGCCATCGTCCCCGGTGCGCTGTCGGTGGCCAAGCTCACCGCTGAGGAGAAGAAGCTCATTCCCAGCGGAAGCTGATCGCGGCCGCAGCCGGGGCCGCCACGGACCACAGGGCCAGCACCACCCAGGACAGGGCCGGCACCGCCGATCCGGTACCCAGCGTCGCGTGCAACGCGGCGGAGAGCGCCTCGGCCGGCAGGAGCTTGGCCACCGATGCCACGCCGCCGGGGAGCTTGGAGACGGGGACCACCATGCCGCCGAGCAGCAGGAGCACGAGATAGAGCCCGTTGGCGGCGGCCAGGTTGACCTCGGCCTTGAGCACCCCGGCCATGAAGAGCCCGATTCCCCCGAAGGCGGCGGTGGCCAAAAGGACGGCGACCACGGCCGCGGCGCCGGCCGAGCCCGAACCGTGCGGATCGGGGTTCCACCCGAGGCCGAAGCCCACGGCGACCAGGACGGCGGCCTGGAGGAGCTCGACCACCACAACGGTGGCGATCTTGGCGCCGAGTAGCCGGGGTCGGCCCAACGGCGTGGCGCCCAGGCGCTTGAGGACGCCGTAGCCTCGCTCGAACCCGGTGGCGATGCCCAACGACACCATGGCGGTCGACATGACGGCGAGGGCGAGGATGCCCGGCACGAAGAAGTCGATCGGAGTGGAGTTCGGCGTCGACACCACGTGTACGGAGGAGAAGAACAGCAGGAAGACGACCGGGATGCCCACGGTCAACAGCAGCGTCTCCCCGCGGCGGAGCGTCATGAACACTTCGGCCCGGGTCTGGGCCGCCAGTGCCCTCACGTCCGGCCTCCACGTGGCCGGCGCCGTCCGCGAGGTTCGCGAGGTCTGCGAGGTCCGCGAGGTCCGCGGGGCAGTGGGGGTGATGCCGGTTGCGTGTCCTGCAGGGCCACCGGCCCGACCGCTTCGAAGTAGACCTCCTCCAGGGTGCGCGCGGTCACCAGGTCGCTGAGCGCCGCGTCGCGTTCGGCCAGCCAGGTGGCGAGCGAGGCTGTCGTGGCCGGCCCGGACACCCCGGTGACCCGGTAGCGACCGGCGGTGTCCTCCGTGACCCGCGCCCCCGCCCCGAGTGCCGCGGCCAGAGAGGCCGTGTCCAGCCCGGCGGGGGCGCCGAAGACCAGCCCGGTCGCGCCCGTCGCCGCGGTCAGCTCGGCCGGGGCGCCGTCGAGGACGACCCGGCCCCTGGAGAGGATGACGATGCGATCGGCCATCTTCTCGGCCTCCGCCAGTTCGTGGGTGGTGAGCAGTACGCAGACCCCCTGGGCGCGGAGGTCGGCCACGACCGCCCGGATGGCCAGGCGGCCTTCGGGATCGACCCCGGCGGTCGGTTCGTCGAGGAACGCCACCTGGGGACGCCCGATGAGGGCCAGGGCCAGCGAGAGCCGTTGCTGCTCGCCTCCGGAGAGGTGGCGCCAGGGGGTGGCGGCCACGGCACGCAGGGCCACCAGGTCGAGGAGGGCCTCCGTGGCCAGGGGTTCGGGGTAGTAGGACGAGAACAGATCGAGGACACGGCGCGGACCGAGCATCGGGTAGACCCCACCGTTCTGCAGCATCACCCCCATGCGACCGGTCAGCTGGCGGTGATCGGCGATCGGGTCCAGACCCAGCACCCTGATGCGCCCGCCGGCCGGCCGGCGATAGCCCTCGAGCGACTCGATGGTCGAGGTCTTGCCCGCCCCGTTCGGTCCGAGGACGACCAGGACCTCACCGGCGTGGGCCTCCAGCGTGAGGGCGTCCACGGCGACGGTTCCACCCGAAGGCCCGTAGCGCACGGTGAGGTCGCGCACTACGACGGCGGGCACCGTGTCGGCAGGCATGGCGTCGCAGGCTACTTTGAGCAGGCATGATCGATATCCGCGTGCTGCGCGAGGATCCCGAGGGGGTCAAGGCGGCACTCTCTCGTCGTGGCGTCGATGTCTCCGAAGTAGACGCGGTCATTGACGCCGACGTGGCCCACCGGGCCCTTCTGACGCGCGCAGAGTCCCTCCGGGCCGAGGTCAAGGCGCTCAGCCGCGCCGTCGGTGACGCCAAACGGGCCGGCGACGAGGCGCGGGCGAAAGAGCTCAGCGAGCAGAGCCGTCGCCTCGGTGGCGAGGAGCGCACGGCGGCGGCCGAGGCCGAGGTCGAGGGGGAAAGGGTCCACCAGGGCCTCCTCTACCTGCCCAACATTCCGGCGGACGAGGTGCCCGATGGAACCAGCGAGGCCGACAACGTCGAGATCCGTCGTTGGTGGCCCGGGCAGGCGAGCGGTGCGGTCGAGCCGATGCGGTTGGACCACCAGCACGTAGCGCATTGGGACATCGGCGAGGCCCTGCAGCTGCTCGACATGGAGCGGGGGGCGCGCCTGGCGGGTTCCATGTTCCCGCTCTACCGCGGCACGGGCGCCCGCCTGGTGCGCGCCCTGACCGCCTTCGCCCTCGACCGCCACACGCCGACCTACGAGGAGATCGACCCGCCGACCGTGGTGTTGACCGAGACGATGGTCTCCACCGGTCACCTTCCCAAGTTCGCCGACGACGCCTACCACCTCGAGCGGGACGACCTGTGGGCCATTCCCACCGCGGAGGTCCCCCTGACGTCGATGCACCGGGGCGAGATTCTCGAGGAGTCGGTCCTGCCCCTGCGTTTCACCGCGGCGACGGCCTGCTTCCGGCGGGAGGCGGGCTCGGCCGGGCGTGACACGCGCGGGCTGTTGCGGGTGCACGAGTTCGACAAGGTCGAGCTGTTCGCGTACACGACTCCCGAGCAGGCGCACGACGCGCAGGCCGACATACTCCGACGCGCCGAGTCCCTGCTGCAGGAGCTCGGGCTGCGCTACCGCGTGGTGGACCTGTGCACCGGCGACCTGGGCGGCCCATCGGCCCGCACGTTCGACCTCGAGGTGTACTCGTCCGGTGTCGACAAATGGCTCGAGGTCAGCTCGACCAGCTGGTACCGCGACTACCAGGCCCGGCGGGCCCAGGTGCGCTATCGCCCGGCGACGGGCGGCCCCCCGCAGCTCGTCCACACGGTGAACGGCTCCGCACTGGCCTGGCCCCGCATATGGGCCGCACTGGTGGAGAACGGGCGCCAGCAGGACGGGTCGGTGCTGTTGCCCGAATGCCTGGCGCCCTACCTCGGCGGGGAGCTCCTGATCAAGGCACCCTAGTCCGGAGCATCTCCTCCGTCGCGTGGGCGTCCAGGGGCATGCCCAGGTGATAGCCCTGCGCGGCACGGCACCCGAGGGCGCGCAGTCGCTCGGCCTGTTCCGCGCTTTCGACCCCTTCCGCCACGGTCATGAGGCCCAGGGTCTCGGCGATCTGGATGACGGCCCGGGTCAGGCCGGCCGGGTCGTCATCGGACAGCGCCGTGACGAACGAGCGGTCGATCTTCAGTATGTCGACCGGGAACTGCTCGAGGTAGGCCAGCGACGAATACCCGGTGCCGAAGTCGTCGACGGCGATACGGAGCCCGAGCGCCCGCAGCGCGTGAAGGTTCTGCACCACCGTCTCGGTGTCGTGCATCATGGCGCTCTCGGTGATCTCGAGGATCAGATTGGACGGGTCGAAGTCCGAGCCGGCCAGCATCTCGGCCACATGGGTCGCGGTTCCCGGATCCGTCAACTCGCGGGCCGAGAGATTGACACTTATTTCCGTGTCGGGGGCCACGAGTCCGCGCTGCTGCCAGTAGTGCAGCTGGGAACACGCTTCGGCGAGCACGAAACGGTCGACCACGTCGATCAGCCCGACCTCCTCGGCGAACGGGATGAACGAGCCGGGCGCGAGCAGCCCCCGCAGCGGGTGTTGCCAGCGCACCAGGGCCTCGAAGCCGATGATGGCACCGGTGGTGAGGTCGACGACGGGTTGGTAGTGGACGACGAGCTCCTGGTTGCCGCCCATCGTCCGCCGCAGGTCGGCTTCGAGCTCGAGCCGTTCGACAATGGCCGTATGCATGTGGTCGCGGAACTCTTCGAAGCGGTCCTTCCCGTGCTCCTTCGCCCGGTACATGGCCAGGTCGGCGTTCCGCAGCAGTTGTTCCCCGGTGGTACCGGGAACCCCGAAGGTGATGCCGATGCTGGCCGTGGCCACGACCTCGGTCGTCCCCAGGGTCACGGGACGCCGCAGGGCGGTCAGGATCCGCTCTGCCAAGGCCACAATGTCGGAGTGTGCCTCCAGGTAGTCGATCAGCACGGCGAACTCGTCACCGCCGAGGCGGGCCGCCGTATCGGTGCTGCGGATGCAGCCCAGGATCACCTCGGCGACCGCGCCGAGTAACTGGTCACCGACGGAGTGGCCCAGACTGTCGTTGACCGTCTTGAAGTTGTCCAGATCCAAGAACATGACGGCCATGGGCTTGCGGGTGCGCTCCATGCGCGCCACGGCCAGGTTCAGCCGGTCGCTGAAGAGCGCCTTGTTGGCCAGCCCGGTGAGTGAATCGTGGAAGGCCTGATAGGAGAGCTCGGACTCCAGGCGCACCCGCTCGGTGCTGTCGCGAAAACTCCAAACCCGCCCCACGATCTCACCGTCCACGAGCTGCGGCCGGGAGAAACGCTCGAAGACGCGGCCGTCCTTGAATTCGAGGATGTCCGTCGTCTCGTGCTCGGGGTTGGCGGAAAGGAACTCGGTGACAGAGAGGAATGCCTCGGGATTGACGAGCTGTTCGAGTAAGAACGCGATGGACTTGTCGTCCATGGGGCGGTCCACCTTGTGGTCCAAGAAGCCCTCCGGGGCCTGGAACATTTCGCCCAGACGGCCATTGACACCGGTGATGGTGCCGGCGTGGTCGACGACGAGGACACCATCCGCCGTGGACTCGAGGGTGGCCTTCAACAACGACAGCGTCGCACGGAGCTCGACCTCCATCGCAATGCGGGCGGAGATGTCGTGCGCCGTGACGACGAACCCGCCCACCGTGGGCTCATCAACGAGGTTCACGATCGACAGCTCGAACGGCAGGTCCTCGCCATCGCGGCGCCGCAGCCTCACCACGACGACCACCGGATGCACGGCCGTGGCGCCCTGCGCCGCCTCGGCCAGCGCAGCCGCGAGGGCCGGCCGGTCCGGTTCGGAGGCCAAGTCGGCCAAGGGCAGGTTCTCGACATGCTCGGGGTCATGGCCCAGCATCCGGGTGAGGGCGGCCGACACGGAATCGATGTGCCCGCGGGGGGACACGAGCATGGTGATGGCCGCCGCGTTGTGGACGAGCGAGCGGAAGCGGGCCGTCTCGTCGCGCGCCACCTCGAAACGGCGGCGCTCGGTGAGATCCCGCAGGCAGAAGAGCACCGCGCCCGCAGCGAACCAACCCACCGGTGTTCCGATGAGCTCGATCAGCCGCCATCCCGACGTGCTCTGGAGCCGGACCTCCAGCGTGGTCCCGACCTCCTTGGCCTGGATGCTGGCGAGCGATCGCAGGACGAGTTCGAGGTCGTCGGGATGGACGAACTCGAGTCCCGATCGCCCGGCGTACTCGTCCAGGGTGTGCCCGAAGAAGCGCTCAGCGCGCGAGTTGCCCCAGAGCACCCGGCCCACTGCATCGAGCACGATCACCACATCGGGTAATTCGTCGAGCAATCGCGCCACTTGACCATCCGGCGCGATGGCGGGTGACGCACGGTGAGGATCGGGCATGTGCGGTCACAGTGTACGCGGCACACCACCTCCGACAAGGGATCTGAGAGAGCCGGGGTGTCCTCAGCTGGTGACTGCGGCGAAGCGGTAGCCCACGCCCCGCACGGTGGTGATGAGCACCGGGACGGCGGGGTCGGCCTCAATGCGCGAACGCAACCGTTTGATGTGCACGTCGAGCGTCTTGGTGTCCCCGATGTAGTCGGTGCCCCACACCCGGTCGATGAGCACGTCGCGCGTGAGCACGCGTCCGGAGTTCTCGATCAGCAGGCGCAGGAGTTCGAACTCCTTGCGCCGGAGATGGACCTCCTCACCCCGCACGAAGACCCGGCGCTGGTCGAAGTCCATTTTGATGCCGCCTGACTCCCATATCCCCTCGCCGTCCCCGCCCGAGGTGCCGCCCTGCTCGACCGAGTCGGGCCCGCCCGGGGCCCGGCGCAGCACGGCGCGCATGCGGGCCACGAGCTCGCGCAGCCGGTAGGGCTTGGTGACGTAGTCGTCGGCCCCCATCTCGAGTGCGACGACCGTGTCGATCTCGGTTCCCTTGGCGGTCACCATGATTATGGGGACGCGCGAGCGGGTACGAACGGCCCGGCACACGTCGATGCCGGACATTTTGGGCAGCATCAGGTCCAGCAGGAGGATGTCGGGATCGGTCTCGTCATAGAGGCGCAGTGCTTCGGCGCCGTCCCTCGCCACGACGACCCGGAACCCCTCATTGGTGAGTCCGATGACCAGCGCGTCGATGAAGGACTCCTCGTCCTCCGCCAGGAGCACCTTGATGGGCCCTTCGCCGACGGGGGTCCGCGGCGCCGCCTGCTTCTTGTTCTTGTTCACAGGCGGCGCTCGGTATGGAGTGGGAGGACGAGGCTGAAAGTCGACCCCTCGCCTTCACGGGACTCCACGTCGACCCAACCCTGGTGGTTGTTGGCCACATGGCGCACGATGGAGAGCCCGAGCCCCGTACCTCCGGTGTCCCGGCTCCGCCCGTGGTCGACGCGATAGAAGCGTTCGAAAATTCGATCGAGGTCGCGGGCGGGGATCCCGATGCCGCTGTCCTGCACGGAGAGGCGGACGTGATCTCGCTCCTCGGCGCGCCATTCGGCCCGGCCCACGCTGTTGTCGACGCCGCCCAGTGTCGTCTGCTCGCCTTCGAGGGGGGCCGGTCCGGTCGTGCTGGTGGCCGTAGCCGCCCACGTGGTCTCGGCCAGCACGACCTCGGCCGTCGGCGTGTCGTCGTCGCCGAAGTTGGCGGGTGTGAAGGCCGCCTCCACCGGTTCGGGCGGCACGGTGGCGGTGCGACCCGACCCGTCGTTGGCCCGGCGTACGGTGCCGCTCACGACCACCTTGGAATTGTCGTAGGAGTAGGTGATGGCGTTCTCGAGGAGGGCATGCATGGCGGAAACGAGCTGGCGGCGCTCGCCCACGACGGCGATCGGGGGGGAGGGCTCGTGCAGGATGATCTCGATCCCCCGCTGCTCGGCGGTGGCGCGGACGCGTTCGATGGCGTCGGCCATGACGAGGTTGACCAGCACCGGTTCGCGCGTCGGTGCCTCCTCCGACTCGATACGCGAGAGATCCAGAAGGTCGTCGATGATGCGGCTGACGCGGAAGGCCTCGTTGTGGATGCGACCCGCCAGGCGTTGTGCCACTTCGGCGTCGGGCTCCGCTATCAGGGTCTCGGCCAGGAGCCCGAGCGCGCCGATGGGCGTCTTGAGCTCGTGGCTCACGTTGGCCACGAAGTCACGGCGGATCTCTTCGAGTCGGCGGCGCTCGGAAATATCCTCAATGAGCGCGATGACCCCGAGGGGCCGACGGCCGTCGTCGATCTGACGCGCCCGGACCTGCAACGTGCGCCGGGGCGGACCGTAGAGATCCAGTGTGCGCTCCGCCGCACCTTCGTGCCACGCGCCCTCCAGCAGCTCGGTCACTGCCTGGGCCGCCAGGGCGTCGCCGTGGCGACTGACCATGAGCGCGTTGGCGCGCCCGTTGCGATAGATCACGCTGCCGTTTTCGTCGCAGAGGACGACGCCTTGGGTCAGCGTATCGAGAGAGCGCCTGAGCCGGATGGCGTCCGAGCTGGACTCGGCGACCGCCTGCGCGGCACCGCCGGTGACCTGTTCGAGGTAGGCGAGCGACGTCTCGATATTCGACTCGTCCTCGGGTGGGTCGAGCCCCAGTCTCGAGCCGAGCGCGGTGAGTCGCTGGGAGATCGCCCGCCGTCCCGAGCGGCGCCCGAGACGGGTGGCCCACAACACGCTGGCGAAGTAGACGACGATCGCGCCCACCACGAGGGCGATGCCACTGGAGGTGGTCAGCGCTACAAGTTCCCTGCCACCGATCACGGCCCCCAATATGACAGGGCTGGGAGGCCTCCGGTGAATCGGGCCTCGGGGCCGGTCTCAGCAGGGTATGAAAAGTAATGAAATTTAACTAAAATGATCCATATGACTCATGGCTCGGGGAAGGACTCACTTCACAAACCGGGTACAAGATGTAGAGCCTGGTCAGCCCACGATTTCGCTCCCACCCACGCCCAAAATGCACATGGCAAACGGCCCGCTACCCCCGGCACTCGCTCAGCTACTCACCGATACCAGATCGTTTACGATGCCGTCGAGGAACTCTCTAGCCTCCTCAAGGACCAGAATCGCCCGAAGTTCGTCAACTACCTCTTGTCGAAAATCGGTGTCTGAAGGAGGGCAAACCTCCGGCTGGCTATGCCTCAGGAAGAAACCACGACGGGCGATCTCTCGTCTGTAAAGACTTCAGCCAGTCCCCAATTTCCGCCAGACACGTTTTGCACGGACGGCGACCCGCCGGCGGTGTCTCCCGCTGTTTCCGGTGCCCCTCTTCAATAAATCGGCTGTGGGGACAGAGGTAGAGGACGTGGTAAACGCCTTTATTGTTGGGGTACTTGGCGTGTTCTGTTGTGTAGCTGATATCGAGGCTCATCGCCCGACCCTACGCCCCTGACCTGCCCCTACAGGTAGACCCAGGTTTGTGAAGTGAGTCGTTCCGGTGTCTCGACCGCCCCCCGGCCCCCATCCGGGTCCGAGCCGGGATCCGTCGATCCACTTCTGGTCCTCGGTACATTGGCCCATGGATCCCTCCACCAGGAATCTGAGGAAGTGGCTCAGGGATCTCGGGGACCTCGGCGTGCAGACGGTCCATTTCGCCGGGGCGCTGGGTGGCAGCCGCGAAGAGTCCAACCGGCTTCTGGTGGTGGGCACGCCGGAGTTCGAGCCGTGGCACTTCGTGGCCCACATGAGCGAGGAGGCCGAGAGGCAGGGGCGCAGTGACCTTCGACCCACGCTGATGCGCTGGGAGATACCGGCCGGCGCACCCGCGCATCTTGCGGTGTCGGTAGACGACATCGCTCACGCGACCCGGAATCAGACGGTACTCGTCGTTCCGTCGCGCACCCGGTCGTGGGAGATGCTCGAGCGGGTGTCAGACGCCAAACGACGTGGGGCGCGGATCATGTCGGTCCACCGGGGCGACGACGATCTGGCCGACCTCTCGCACGAGATGCTGTCGGTTGACCCGCGGCGGGCCGATCATGACTACGACGTGACCCAGCACATCGTGACGGATGTTGCCCCCGGACACGCGCTGCGCGCGCAAGCACGGTGGCGTCTGCGTCGATCACCCTAGGAACGACGCGCCCTCGCCCGGAAGCAACGAGTTGCCCTGACGCCGATCACCTTCTCGTCTGCGGCCACCAATGAGACGGTGACCGATCTGCTCGGGAGCCTCTCCACCTTCACCTGACCGCCATCAAACGGGGTGGGGACCGGACACGCTTCCGCCTCGTCGGTGGGGATCACTGTGTTGTAAGAGGGAGCCGGACGCCGACCGTTCATCCGTGAAGGTCCGATGGGGTCGCGGTTCGAGCCGTAGCGCGCCCATCGGACGGCGACTGCGCCGGGTCTGCCGGCGCAGCCATAGTCCCATGGAGGATGACGATGATCCTGGCGTATGCGGCAGCAGGTTCTGGAGGTGTCACGCTGACGCCGACGCTGACTGCGCTCCCGGGGAGTGGCACCCTGCAGGCTCTTGTCAACGGGCTGGGGGCGTGGGCGCTCATCGCGGCCTTGGTGGGATTGGTCATCGGCGCCGCGGCGTGGGCTCTCGGCGTGCACTCGCAGAACTATCAGCAGTCGATGGTCGGTCGACGCGCCGTTCTGGTCTCGGCCCTGGCCGCCCTTCTCATCGGCGCCGCGCCGGTGATCGTCAACTTCTTCTTCGGCCAGGGCACCAACCTCCACTGAGACGGGAGGTCCACAGTCATGTTCGACCTTTCCCTCGTGGTGACGGCACCGATGGCCGCGGCCCCGGCGTCGACCGGTTGTCCCGGCCTCGAAGCGGTGAATCCCCTGTGTTATGCGGTGGGCGCGATCGGCAGCATCGGGGGCTCCGTGGCCACGGCCGGGGTGGACGTCGTGCTCGGCGGGCTCAGTCAATGGGTGGCCAGTGGCGCCGAGTGGTTGCTCTCCCAGATCGGCAACGTGCTCATCAGCACGACGACGATCGACCTCGGAGCGGATTGGTTCCGGACCCACTACGCGGTGATGACAGCGCTGGCCGCAGTCGTCGTGCTGCCGCTCCTCCTGGTGTCGACGTTGCAGGCTGTCTACCGGCAGAACGCGGGACAGCTGGTCCGGGCGTTCTTCGTGCAACTTCCCCTGGCCCTGCTCCTCGGGGTCGTCGCCATCCAGATCGTGATTCTCTGCCTTTCCGCCACCGACGCCATGTGCACCGCGGTGGGCGGTGGATCAGGCTCCGACGTGAAGGCGCTCCTGGCCGGAATGAGCAAGGGGCTGGTGATCGCCGTGGGTGACCCGACCATGGCAACCTTCGTGCTCCTGCTGGTCGGTCTCCTCGTCGCGGCGGCGGCGTTCGTGCTGTGGCTCGAACTCCTCGTGCGCGCGGCCGCCGTCTACGTCGCCGTGCTCTTCCTTCCCCTGGCGCTGGCCGCGCTGGTGTGGCCCGCGGTGTCGCACTGGTGCCGCCGTCTGGTCGAGACGCTAGCGGCCCTGATTCTTTCCAAGTTCGTCATTGTGGCGACGCTGAGCCTCGCGGCGAGCGCGGTGGGGTCGGGGACCGGCGGCGGTTCGAGCTTTGCCTCGGTCCTGGCGGGTGGGGCCCTCCTCGTGCTCTCCACTTTTGTCCCCTTTTCCATCCTCCGTCTCATCCCGATGGTCGAAGCGGGTGCCATCGGGCATCTCGAAGGGGTCCGGCAACGCGGCACGGGCGCCGTGACCCGTCTGCCGCGCAGTGCCGCCCAGCTCGCGCTGAGCGAAGGGATGGCGGCGCACGGCGCGGCGAAGTTGGCGGCCCAGGCCGGTCCGCCCGGAACGGCGGAACGCAGCGGACCGGGGGCGGGAGGTCAGAAGGTGGGCACCGAGGAGGACTGCAACTGGTCCAACGGAGGGCTGGTTCCCAATGCCGACGGCATGATGATCGGTCTTCCCGTCGACGAGGAGGCCCTCAGGGAGCGGTTCTGGGGTGAGCCGAAGCCGAGGGGACCCAAGCCGATTCTCAGGGCGCCCTCGAAGGCGGGTGCCGCCGAAGACGCAGACACCGGCTTGGCGCCCGGGATGGAGATCATCGGGAAACCGGGTCCCCACGATCGACGCTACGCGCTGGGCCGTGACCACATCGGACCTGTCATTCACGGGCTGCCGCCCCTCCAGCCGCGCCCCGAGTCACCGACCGCCCCGGAGTCGTCGTGAGCAGTGAAGGGGCCCGCTACCGTTTCGGTCCCCGTGAGCGCGGCGGAGCGCTGGCGGGGTGGCGGGCCGGGCAGATCCTCACCGTGGCATTCGGGCTGGTGGTGGGCGTGCTGATCCTGCGGGCAGAACCGAACGTGGCCGGGGTGGGAGTGGCCGTGCTCATCCTCGCGGCGTGCGGGGCCATGGCCACCTGGCCCGTGAATGGGCGGACGGGCGACCAATGGCTCCCGGTGGTGGTCCGGTGGGGCACCCGGCGTCTCGCCCCCGGAGGCCTGCGGCGGATGGACTCGCTCGCCGGCCTGCGCGTGTTGAGCGTGGGGTCGCATGACATGGGCGTGGTGCACGATCGACGGGGGAGGACACTCACCGCGGGGCTGTCGGTGCGCGGCCGGGGCTTCGCGCTGCTCGGCCCGGACGAGCAGGACAGGAGGGTGGCCGGGTGGTCCTCGGTTCTGGCCACCCTGGCACGGGAGGGTTCCCTGATCAGGCGGGTGCAGTGGATGGCCGCGTCGTTCCCCGATCGGGGTCACGGTGTGCGGGACTACCTCTCGGCCCATACCTTGGCCGACCCGGCATCGACGTGTGTGGCCTCCTACCAAGCGTTGCTCGACGAGATCGACGCGGACGCCTGCACGCATGATGTCGTTCTGACGGTTCAGGTGCGCCTGGCCAAGTCGGTGGAGATCGCCGGGGCGGCGCTCCAGCGCGAGCTGGCCTCACTGGCCCGACTCCTACCCGACGCCGATATCGAGGTGAACCGTGTGCTCTCGGCGGACGATTTCGTGACCCGGCTGCTGCGAACCTACGAGCCCTACCCGGCACCGGCAGGAAAGACACCCGCGGCGACGGACCCGTGGCCGATGGCCATGGAGGAAGAGTGGGCACGGGTGCGCGTCGACGGTCTGCTGCACACCACCTTCTGGGTGGCGGAGTGGCCCCGCACGGACGTGCGCAGCGACTTCCTCGCTCCGTTGTTGCTCGGGTCCGCGCGCGTCACGTTGTCGGTGGTCATGGAACCTCTCGGGCCCGAAAAGGCGGTGCGCAAGGTCGAGGCCTCCCGGACGGCTGACCTGGCCGACGCCGAACTGCGCCGTCGTGGCGGCTTTGTGTCCACCGCCCGCCATTCGCGGGAGTCCGACGTGCTGGTCCGGCGCGAGGCGGAGCTGGCCGACGGCCACGCATCGTTCCGCTACTCGGGCTTCATCACCGTCACCGCGCGGAACGACTCCGAAATGGATGCCGCCTGCGACGTCGTGCAGCACGCGGCGAGCCAGTCCCGTCTGGTGATCCGGCGCCTCTATGGCGAGCAGGCCGGCGCGTACACCTGCACGTTGCCATTGGCCCGTGGGCTGGCCGGACGGTGATACGCCCTCGTCTCGAGAGCACGGGCCTACGAACACGAGAACCAGCCGAACAGGTCGCCGGAGCGCACCTTGCGGCGGACGGCGCCACGCCACTGGGTGCCGACCGCGCTTCCGTCAATACCTGACTATTCTCGTTAGACAAATGTGCAAGCCGACTGGGCCGCTGAGCACAGTCGTCGTCGTGCTCGTGCCGTCCAACGAGGGTCAGTGCGCACCATGAAGCAGGTCCACCTGGCAGTTCATTTTCCCGGGGTCAACAACACGACCGTGTGGAGCGACCCCCGGGCGGGCAGTCACATTGCGTTCAGCTCGTTCGTGCATCTGGCCCAGACGGCGGAACGGGCCAAATTCGACTTTCTGTTCCTCGCGGAAGGACTCCGGTTGCGGGAGCAGAACGGGCTCATCTACGACCTGGACGTCGTCGGCCGCCCCGACACGTTCACCGTGCTGGCTGCGCTCGCCGCGGTCACCGAGCATCTGGGTCTGGCCGGCACCATCAACTCCACCTTCAACGAGCCCTATGAAGTGGCGCGCCAATTCGCCAGCCTCGATCATCTGTCGGGCGGGCGAGCCGCATGGAACGTCGTCACCTCATGGGACGCCTTCACGGGAGAGAACTTCCGCCGCGGTGGCTTCTTGGCTCAGGAAGACCGTTACTCGCGGGCGGCGCAGTTTCTGCAGACAGCCTCGGAGCTCTTCGACTCGTGGTCCCCCGGGGAAATCGTGGCGGACAAGGAATCGGGGACGTTCCTGACGGATCCGCGCGCTGGTTCGTTCGAACACCACGACGAGCATTTCGACGTCGAAGGCCGGTTCACCGTTCCCCGTTCACCGCAGGGTCGCCCCGTCATCTTCCAGGCTGGTGACTCCGACGAAGGGCGCGAGTTCGCCGCGTCGTCGGCGGACGCCATCTTCGGACGGCACGCCACCCTCGACGCCGGCCGCGAGTTCTACGCCGACGTGAAGGGGAGGCTGGCTCGCCACGGTCGTTCCCGCGACCAGTTGCTGATCCTTCCGGCCGCCACCTACGTTCTCGGCGACACCGACGCGGATGCCCGGGAACTGGCCCACGAGGTGCGCTTGCAGCAGGTCAGCGGGCAGACGGCGATCAAGTTCCTCGAGCAGTTGTGGAACCGTGATCTCTCCGGCTACGACCCCGACGGGCCATTGCCCGGGACCGACCCGTTGGTCGGGGAGAACACCGTCGCCCGAGGCCGGGCGAGTGTGCGGATGTACCGGGATCCGCTGGCCACGGCGAACGAGTGGAGGGCCCGGGCCGCGGCCGAGAAGCTCTCCATCCGGGAACTGATCATCGAGGTCACCGGACGGCAGTCGTTCGTCGGGGCGCCTTCCACGGTGGCCGAGGCGATCAACGAGCTCGTGCAGGCCGACGCCAGCGATGGATTCATTCTCGTGCCGCACATCACTCCGGGCGGTCTCGATGAGTTCGCCGACACCGTGGTACCCCTGTTGCAAGAACGCGCAGTGTTCCGCACCGAGTATGAGGGCACGACGCTGCGCGACCACCTCGGGCTGACCGAGCCCGCCGGGAGACGGAGAGCTCCCGCGGGGGTCGCGTCATGACATCGGGCGCGCTCGGGGAGGGCCCTCCCGGCCACTGAACAGGTCTGCGCCGCCTCTGGGGGTCCTCGCCTGGAAGGGGATATCGCACTACCGGGGTGAGGTGGCCGCCGATCACCGCCATCCTCTCGAGGGGGTTGAAGGTGTCGCGGTGAGCGATCTGGGACCCGGGGGCATCATCCGCGTCCGGGGCGAGGAGTGGTCGGCGATCTCGGTCAACGGGTCCGCGCCACGGGGCAGCCACGTGCAGGTCCTGCGGGCAACCGGCGTCCGGCTCGAGGTCTGGAGCGAAGAGGCGGAGAGGCATCCCAGCGTCGGGGTGTTCGCCCTCGACGAAGTGGTGGGTGAGGACCGCTGATGGTGGTCGTCGAGGTTCTCGGTGGAGTGGTGGCGGCGTCACTGCTCACGGCCCTTGGTCTCTCGGTGAAGATCGTGCGCGAGTACCAACGGATCGTGCTGTTCCGTCTGGGGCGTTCGGTAGGGATCAAAGGCCCCGGGCTCGTCCTCATCAATCCGGTCACCGACAGGACGTCACTGGTGGACCTCCGGGAGCGGTTCCTCGAGATTCCCCAGCAGACCGCCATCACGCAGGACAACGCGTCCATATCGATCGACTTCATCATCTTCTACAAGGTGGTCGACCCCGCCATGTCCGTGCTCGAAGTGCAGAACTTCGCAGTCGCCGCGCAGAATGTCGCGGCGACGACGCTCCGCAGCGTCGTGGGCGACATGGTGCTCGACGACGTGCTGTCGAAGCGGGAGGAGATGAACGCCTCACTCCGTATCCGGCTCGATGATGTCACTGAGCGTTGGGGCGTGAAGGTCACCACTGTGGAAGTCCGGGAAGTGAACCCCCCCATGGGAGTCCTTGAAGCGATGACACGCCAAATGTCAGCCGAGCGCACCCGCCGCGCCGTGATCACCGAGGCCCAGGGGCAGAAAGAGGCGGCGATCACCCTGGCCGAGGGCAATCGGCAGGCCGCCATCCTCGGCGCGGAAGGGGAGCGTCAATCGGCCATTCTCCGGGCGGAGGGCCTGGCGGCCGGCTTGGAGCGGATCTCGGCCGTCGGCAGGAATCTCGATGCGACGACGATGCGACTGCAGTACCTCGAGACTCTGAAGGATGTCGGCACCGGGCCATCGACGAAAATCGTCGTCCCTATGGAGTTGGGCGGGTTGGTGAGCGGAATTCTGGGCCAACTGCCCTCCCAGTCTTCGAGCGCGGCCGAGAACGGTCACGGCGAGTTGCGCTCCCGCCCGCACCCGCGCCAGGTGTTCCCGCCGAACTTGAGGACTCCGAGAAGTCATAACTGAGCTCCGCCGCCGAGGCCGGCAGGTATTCGGGGAGCGGGAGTACCGACCGTTCCTCTGCATGATCGGAGCGATTGGTCCCCGCGTCCCCGCCCACCAGATCACGACCCGCAATCTGGGTGCGGCGTATCCCTTCATTGCGGAGGCCGGCCTGGGTCAACGTGGGGTGGTGATCGGGGACG
>JBEKWB010000087.1:0-18679 GCA_049513455.1 Acidimicrobiales bacterium | reverse complement strand
GAAGAAGACGATCGTCTCGGCGTCGCAACGAAGGGAAGGAGGGGTCTCGAGCACGTCGTCGATTGCGGCGCGCAACGCGGCCCATCGAACGTCGGCCGAGGGGGTGGCCTGGGCCGGGGCCGAAGCCGGGGCCGAAGCCGGGGCCGTGGCCGTGGCCGTGGCCGTGGCCGTGGCCGAAGAGCTGTGTTCCATACAAAGAGGATTGCATTGGGGTGTGACAACAGAGAGGGGACAGACGTTCGTTCGAGTTGGGTGCATGGCCGGAGGAAGCACTCCCCCTCTCGTTGTGCAGGCAGTTTCGGCGGAGTCTTCGGTCGGGCCCCCGTCGTCCTCTTCTCGAACCCCGGCTCGGCTTGCTCCTCGATACGCTCGGGGCCGCCGTGCTCGGGGCCGACGTCCTTCTCGGGCCGCGGCGCCCGCGGATCCGTCCCCGTACCGGCCGCCGATCACGAACCGAAAGAGGCCGAAGCCCATGCGAACCCGACTGACAGAACTGCTCGGCATCGAGTATCCGGTGATGCTGGCCGGGATGGGTGGTGTGTCGTACTCCGAACTGGTCGCCGCCGTCTCGGGGGCCGGAGGGTTCGGGTGTCTGGGCGCGTCGACCATGAGCAACGAGAAGATGGCCCAGGAGATTGCGGCCGTAAGGGCGTCGACGGACAAGCCCTTCGGTGTCGATCTGCTCACCGCCATGCCGGGAGGTATGACGGCGCAGGTCCAGCTGATCATCGAGGGCGGAGCCACCGCCTTCGTGGCCGGTCTCGGGGTCCCTTCAGAGGTGATCGCACAGTGCCACGACAACGGCGTGCTCGTCGTGAGCATGTGCGGCAAGGTCGCGCACGCGGTCCGCGCCGTCGAGGCCGGATGTGACCTCGTCGTGGCCCAGGGGACCGAGGCCGGCGGGCACACCGGTCAGGTGGCGTCGTTCCCGCTAATCCCTCAGATCGTCGACGCGGTCGGTGACCGCGTTCCGGTCGTGGCGGCGGGAGGCATCTTCGATGGCCGCGGCCTGGCTGCCGCCCTGGCGCTCGGGGCTGACGGGATCTGGGTGGGCACCCGGTTCATCGCCACCCCCGAGGCCCGCGGCGTACGTGGCTACAAAGAGGGGCTCCTGGCCAGCCGGGAGGACCAGACCACCGTGAGCCGGGCCTACTCGGGCAAGACCATGCGGGTGCTCCGCAACCGCCTCACCGACCACTTCGAGGCCCACCCCGAGGAGCTCAAGAAGTTCCCTGAGCAACTCGGGATCGCCTACGGCTCCGGCGTGATGCACCTGGGAGGCGACGTCCTCACCGAGGGAGTCGACGTGGCCCGGGAGTGCTATCCGGCCGGGCAGGGTGTCGGAGGGGTCAACGAGCTAGTCCCGGCAGCTGAGCTGGTGCGACGCTTCGTCTCCGAAGCCGAGGTGACTCTCCGTCGCCTGGCTGCCATCCGATAGTCCGGCTCCGCCCGAGACTCTTTTTTTGACTTTTTCGTGACACAGACGAGTTATTATGATATATCATTAGTGTTACGTAAACCGGGTGGACAGAAGACCCCGGACCACTTGAGACAGCCAGATCGCTTGAGACAAGCCAGATCGCTTGAGACGAGCCGGATGGCCCAGGACCAGAAAGAACCCACCAATGCACGACCACCACAACCACCATTTCCACCACCACCACAGCACGAGAGGAAATATCGAGATGGGACACGACCACGAACACGAGTCACACCACGACCACGAACACGAGTCACACCACGACCACGACTTCCAAGGGCCCCGCGGCCCACGGGGCATGCGCCGGACACCCGGCCGCGACCGCGACCCCAGGGGTGGCGGCCGGGGTCGATGGGGCGGAGAACGAGGCGGATGGGGAGGCGGGCGCCGCATGGCCCGGGGCGACATCCGGCGCGCCATCCTCTCCGCGCTGCAGGATGGCCCCGCCCACGGGTACGCCGTCATGCGCCGGCTCGAGGAGATGAGCGGCGGCCTGTGGCGCCCGAGCCCCGGCTCGGTCTACCCGCACCTGCAGATGCTCGAAGACGAGGGCATGGTGGGTTCGTCCGAGAAGGACGGGACCCGCGTCTTCCACCTCACCGACGCCGGTGTGGCCGAAGCGGCCAACGGCACGCCGCTCCCCTGGCAGGCCCGGGGGGAGAGCGACGACCAGATCCGTAATCTCCGCCTGGCGGTGACCCAGCTCTTGGGTGCGGCCAAGCAGCTTTCGGGTGCTGGTGAGAATGCCCAAGTGGAACGGGGAATCGCGGTGGTCCAAAAGGCGCGTAAAGAGCTCTACCAGATTCTGGCCGAGGACTGACCCGCGCCACGGAGACCGGAAAGTACTGTGAGGACACGATGACCGTGACGAGCGATGCTCACGCCCTCACTGCAGGGCGCCGCGGGAGCGAGAGACCGATCATCGAGACGATCGGTCTCGTCAAGACCTATCCCGGCACCGACTTCCAAGCCGTTGACGGGCTCGACCTGCACATCGGCATGGGCGAGGTCTACGGGCTGCTCGGGCCCAACGGCGCCGGCAAGACGACCACAGTCGGCGTCCTGACGACCAGGGTCATCCCCTCGGCCGGCCAGGCGTTCGTGGGCGGCATCGACGTCGTGGCCCACCCCACCCTGGCCAAGCAGATGATCGGCGTGGTGTCCCAGCAGAACACCCTCGACCGTCAACTGACAACGTGGGAGAACCTCTATTTCCACGGCCGCCTGTTCGGCATGGGGAAGCGCGACTCAAAACAGTCGGCGGACGACCTGCTCGAGCAGTTCCAGCTCACGCGCTTCGCCAAGGCCTCGGTCTACGCCCTCTCGGGTGGAATGGCCCAGCGCCTCATGGTGGCGCGCGCCATGTTCCACCGTCCGGCGGTCCTGTTCCTCGACGAGCCGACGGCGGGACTCGACCCCCAGGGACGCCTGGCGTTGTGGGACCTCCTGCGGGACCTCAACTCCCAGGGGCAGACGATCATGCTCACCACCCACTACATGGAGGAGGCGGACAAGCTCTGTGACCGGGTGGCGATCATGGACCATGGCAAGATCCTCGCTCTCGACACGCCGAGCGAGCTCAAGCGCAGCGTGGGAGCCGACACCATCGTGACCGTCAAGTCCGATGGGGACCCCGACGCCCTCGCGGCCGCGTTCACCCGTCGCGTCGAGGAGGTGACCCGGACCCGCACGATCCCCGGGGGCGTAGAACTGCACGTGAAAGGGGCGGACCGGCTGGTGCCCCGGATCGTCGCCGCGGCCGAGGCGGAAGGCTTTGCCCTGGCCGACCTCTCGGTGGCGGAGCCGACACTCGAGACCGTCTTTATCGGCCTGACCGGAAAGGACCTGCGCGACTGATGACCACCACCACCGCCCCCGACCAGCCGCTGTCAGCCGTCGGCACCGCGCCCTCTCCCCACCCGGTGGCGACGGCACCCACCCGCACGGCCACCGCCGCCAGCTGGATCTCGCTGCGCGCCCTCATCCTGCGCGACCTCGTCGTGCTCCGCAAGCACCTGGTCGAGTTCACCGTGCGCACACTGGTGCAGCCGTTCCTCCTGTGCTTCGTCTTCCTCTACGTCTTTCCGAAGATCGGTCAGGGCATCGGTGCCTCGAGTGTCCCCGGGGCGGAATCCGCCTTCGCCACGGTCCTCGTTCCGGGGGTGGTGGGGCTCTCCATCATGTTCCAGGGTATTCAGGCCGTGGCGATGCAGCTGGCCCAGGAGTTCGGCTTCACCCGTGAGATCGAGGACCGGGTCCAAGCCCCGTGCCCCATTTGGCTGGTCGCCATCTCCAAGGTGATCTCGGGCGGTGCGCAGGGACTCCTCTCGGCCATTCTCGTCCTCCCCATCGCCTCGGTGATCCATGCGGCCGGCGTGGAAGCCCACATCAACCTCCACTGGCTGCTGATCGTCACCATCGTGCCGCTGGCCTGCCTGACCATGACCTCCCTGGGCCTCCTGCTCGGCACCAGCTTCGAACCCCGCAACCTCGGGCTCATGTTCGGGTTCATTGTCCTGCCCATCACGTTCCTCGGGGGCACCTACTACCAGTGGACACGGCTGGCGCCGGTCAAGCTGGGCGCCTGGCACTGGTTGCAGACCGTCGTACTGGTCAATCCGCTGATCTTTGTCAACGACGGCATGCGGGCCGCCTTCACCAACACGACGCACATGCACCTCTATGTCATCTATCCGGCACTCCTGGCCTTCAGCGTCGTCTTCTTGACCCTGGGTCTGCGGAACTTCCGTCGCAAGGTGCTCGCCTGAGGCCTGCGATGCGCCCGGCGTTACTCCCCCGCCACCCGGTGACTGACTGATCCCCTGCAGAGCGGCGCAGGCGCCGGCGGTCCCGCTGCCGCCGTCGGTGCGACCGTGAAGTGGTACAAGAGGATCGACCCGCCCAAGGTGCCCACCGGGCAGTAGGCCCGTAGCCAGCTCAAGGAGTCCCGATCGGCACTCGTGAGGTCACTGGCGGACGCCGCCACCCAGCCCGAAATCCGGGCGGGCGCCACGCCGACCAGCGGGCGGGACCCGGCGATATCGGCGCTGGTGATGCCACGGGGGCCGAAGTACGCCACATAGGGATGTCGACCCCTGCTCCAGGCGGCCAGGAGCGAGAAGTCCTGTCCCCAGTCCACATTGGAGTCGGTGGCCACCCTGTAGCCGGGCCGGAACGGCGCGGCCGTATAGGCGATCGAGTTCGGGAACGAGGCCGCGGTGATGGCGGCGGCGGCGGCGAGGAGCGCTGCGATCGCCATGACCGCCAGGCGCCGGGTGAGCACCATGGCGATCGGCGAGGCGGCGACGATCCACAAGGCGATGGAGGGGAGGAGGTACCTGACCCCGAGCGTGCGCGGATTGGGAAGCTCGAAGACGAAGAGCACGAGGGCCGGCAGGATCACCGCGACCACGGTCTGGCGCCACGTCGAGCGGCTGATCCTTCCCGAGCGGACCAGGGCGACCAGGGCGAGCGGACCGGCCAGAAGCAGGACGAGGACCGGCGTGGACAGCTTCACCAGGAGGGTGGCGGGCCAGAACCAGACGCTCGCCCCCGTCCAGGACACGCCGAGCAGGAAGCCGGGTGAGCTCCCGGTGTCGTTGGTGGCGAGAAACTTCAGGCCCTCCACGTAGGGCTGCGGCAGGATCACCCAGGAGTGCACGACAATCCCCGGGTCGAGGGCGATGTACACCGCCCACACGAGGACCCAGGCCACGAGGACGACCGACGCCGGTTGGCGCCAGAGCTGCCACCCTCGTTGACCGGAACGGACCGCGGCCACCACGACGACGCCGACGGCGACGGCCCCGACGAGAATCCCGGTGGTCTGGGCCGAGACGGCTGCCCCGCATGCCGCGCCGAGCCACACCAATGATCTCCCGTCACGCCGTCGCAACCAACGCACCAATGCCCACGAGACGAGCACAGTTGTCAGAGCGAAGGGCAGATCCACCCCGTCGAGGTGTCCCAGACCGAGGACCAAGGGGTCGAGGAGCCAGAGCAACGCCGCCACCACGCCCGACCAGACGCCGAAGAGGAGCGCAGCGAGACCGTAGAGGGCGAGGGCGAGCAACCCGCATTCGAGTAGCGGCACCAGACGTGAGGCGAATGTGACGCGGTGCATGGTGCCCGCACGGATTTGCGCCTCGACGAAGCGGGCGCTGTACGTGCGCTCGTTGTTGACGTTCCAGTGCCCGTCGGCGGGCACGACCGGTCCGACGGCCAGGACAGGTAGCGCGGCCAGGACCTTGAACAGGGGCGGGTGCTCGGCATTGTCCGCCAGGTCGTGGTGGAGGATGGCCGCCACCCCCGATGACACGTAGACGGGCTCGTCGAACGTGGCCGAATCGCGCCACGCCTCGAACCCGCCGAGAATCAGGAAGGCGATGAGGGTGAGTACGACCACGGCCAACCCGAGTTGTCGTGCCCCCGGGCCTCCCCCCGCTGGTGGCGGGGAGAGGGACACCTCCGACTCCGTCACTGTCACTGGTCCCGTGAGGACACCCGGGTGTTGCCCTGCTCCCTCGTGACCATCAGGCTATGATTTTCACACATTTGTAACCAAACGGAGCGACCAAGGCCGCCCGAACTCACCGACCTTCGAGCCCAGGCAGCCGTGCCCGCTGGGTAGGCCGGGCACATGGAAGACATTCTCGCTCTATGACGACAACCGAAGACGAAGATCGCATCGCCGTAGCGACGGTACCGTCTTCACCGGCCCCGAACGATAGTGAGACCGAACGAGTGCCCGGCTCGTCGTCGGGCCGCGGAACGGCCAGTTCGTGGTTCGCCTCCCGTTGGGCCGATAACGGTTCGCGGCGTGTGATGATCGGGTGGGCCGCCCTCGTCGCCAGCCTGGTCGTGTACTACTTCGTGGCCGGCATTCCGTGGTCCACCAACTCGGTACTGCTCTACGTCATGGCGGGACTGGTTGTCTCCAGCCTCGGGAGCGGGGTGCGCTGGAAGCGACTCCTGATGGATTGGCTTCCCCTCGTCGTGGTGCTCTTCGGCTACGGGATTCTCCGCGGGTACGCATCGCACACGCTGTGGGGTCCCTTCTACCGGCCGCAGGTCTGGTTCGACACCCACGTCACCGGGTTCGGTGTCGATCCCACCGTCCAACTACAACGTTGGCTCTACCGGCCGGGTCTGCACTTCTGGGATTACCTCGTGTGGGTCTGCTACATGTCCCACTTCTTCACCTCCTTCATCATCATGGGAGTGCTGTGGAAGACGAACCACCCCAAATTCCGTCGTTATGTCGCCCTGTTCGTGGGCCTCACCTTCATCGGGTACATCACCTACATCCTCTACCCGGCCATGCCTCCCTGGATGGCGAGCCAGTTCGGGCACGTGCCCCCCACGACGCGCATCATCGACCAGGTGTGGAAGCACCTGCACATCGGACTGGGGCAGGCGCTCTTCGCCGGGGGTAACAATTTCGACAACGACGTGGCGGCGATGCCGTCGCTCCACGGCGCCTACCCGATGCTCATCTGCCTCTTCTTCTGGAAGGGGTCCAGCCGGCGCAAGCGCGTGCTGCTGGCGGCCTACCCGATCTGCATGGCCTTCTCGCTCGTGTACACCGGCGAGCATTTCGTGACCGACATCTTCGTGGGATGGATCTACGCCGCGGCCACCGTGTACTTCGGGTCGAAACTGCTCAATCGCTGGGAGGCGAAGCAGATGCGCAAGCGGATCCGCAAGCAGATGCAGGGCGCCGCCGACGGGACGCAGCCAACACCGCTCGACTCCCTCGAGCCGGACGTGCCGCTCGTCACCTCGGGCTGAATCCCGACGGCCCCCGGGCTGGACCCCGAGGGCATCCGCCCGCCGCGACCGTGATGCCCTTCCAGAAGGCGACGCGGTTGGCAATCTCCTTGGCGGCGTCCTTGGGGGCCGGGTAGAACCAGGCGGCGTCAGGATTGCGATGCTCCCCCACCACGACGTCGTAATAGCTGGCCTCGCCCTTCCACGGGCAGACACTGTGCATGTCGGACGGCTGCAGCGCCCCCTGGAGGACATCCTCGAGCGGGAAGTAGTGATTACCCTCCACGACCACGGTGCGATTGCTGCGGGCGATCTCGGTTCCCTCGTATGTGGCGGTGACTGTCATACGGACGATGTTACGGAGAAACGGGGCGAATTGTGCCTGGCAGCCTCCGGTGAACACATCGCGAAGGGCGCGCTTGATTCCGGCGAGATCTGGGTAGGGTTGTCGCAACGAATGTCAGGACGAGGCTCCGGCGTCGGGCGGTGCAAAAGCGACCAGCGGAAGGATTTGATGTCCGAGAACTGCGGGCCCACCACTCCATCCGATCTCCCGAAGGCGTATCTTTCGGTGCGCGCCCTGACCGAGCGCCTGGCGGCGCCTCTGAGCGCCGAGGACCAGACGGTGCAGTCGATGGCGGACGTCAGTCCCACGAAATGGCATCGCGCCCATGTGACCTGGTTCTTCGAGACCTTTGTCCTGGGCCCGCACGCCGACGGCTACCGCGCCTACGACGACAGGTTCGCGTACATCTTCAATTCGTACTACGAAGCGCTCGGCGATCGACATCCCCGCGCTGAACGCGGACATATCTCCCGCCCGGGCATTGCCGAGGTCGCCCGCTACCGCGAGTTCGTGGACGAGGCCATGGGAGAGCTGCTGAACGGAGAGCTCGAGCCGGGCGTGGCCGACCTCGTCACGCTCGGGCTCAACCATGAGCAACAACACCAGGAACTCCTGCTCATGGACATCAAGAACGTGCTTTCCCGCAATCCTCTCCATCCGGCGTACATGGGACCGGACGATGAAGCGCAATGCCGCACCCCGCCGCCCAGCGCGGGGTGGCTCGAGCACGGAGGCGGCGTGGCCGAGATCGGCCACCGGGGGCAGGGCTTCGGCTTCGACAACGAGTTTCCCCGCCACCCCGTTTACCTGAGCCCGTTCGCCCTCGCGGATCGGCCCGTCACCTGCGGGGAATGGATCTCGTTCATGGAAGACGACGGCT
The DNA here is from genome assembly GCA_049513455.1 of Acidimicrobiales bacterium. Taxonomy (GTDB): domain Bacteria; phylum Actinomycetota; class Acidimicrobiia; order Acidimicrobiales; family RAAP-2; genus Bog-473. The sequence goes on along the minus strand of JBEKWB010000087.1, from coordinate 10,204 downwards.
ACAGGCGTCCCGAGTTCTGGCTCTCCGACGGTTGGGCGGTCGTCATGACCCAGGGATGGCAGGCGCCCCTGTACTGGTTCCGTGACGGCGACGACGGACCATGGCAAGAGTTCACCCTCTCCGGAGTCCGTCCGGTCGACCCCGATGCACCGGTGTGCCATGTGAGCTACTACGAGGCGGATGCCTTCGCGCACTGGACAGGCAAGCGCCTGCCCACGGAGGCGGAGTGGGAGGCCGTGGCGAGCACGGCGGCGACCGGGAGCAACTTCCTCGGCCCGGGTGTCCCGCATCCCCGACCGGCCGTCTCCACCAATGCGCTCATGGGCGACGTGTGGGAGTGGACATCGAGCGCGTATGCGCCCTACCCGGGCTTCCGGGCCGCGGCCGGGGCGGTGGGCGAGTACAACGGAAAATTCATGGTGAGCCAGTACGTCTTGCGGGGAGGGTGCTGCGCCACACCGCCCGGGCATTCTCGCTCCACCTACCGCAACTTCTTCCCACCCGGGGCGCGTTGGGCCTTCAGCGGCGTCCGGTTGGCGCAGGACCCCTGACCGCCATGACCTACACGATCGACGTCCAGCTCTCCCCCGACGACGTCCGCCGGCGCATGCGCTCCGACGCGATCGGCGGACTCCAGGCGAACGCCAAGTCGATCCCCCCGGTGTGGTTCTACGACGAGCGCGGCAGCCAGCTCTTCGAGCAGATCACCACCCTGCCCGAGTACTACCCGACCCGGGCCGAACGCGCCCTGCTGGAGGCACACGCGCCGGCCATCGCAGAACTGTCGAAGGCGGACACCCTCGTCGAGCTCGGCGCAGGCTCGTGCGAGAAGACCCGGGTGCTTCTGGGCGCGCTGCAGCAGGTCGGCAGCCTGGCCCGGTACGTCCCCTTCGACGTGAGCGACGAGTTCCTCCGGGAAGCCGCCTCGACCCTCTCCGAGGAGTACGACGGCCTGACCGTCCACCTTGTCATCGGTGACTTCAGCGAACACCTGACGGCGATCCCGACCGACGGCCGCCGTCTGGTGGCCTTCCTGGGGGGGACCATCGGCAATTTCGTCCCTTCCCGGCGCGCCCGGTTCCTCTTCGACCTCAACTGCGCCATGTCGAGCGAGGACTCATTCCTGCTTGGTACGGACCTGGTCAAGGACCGGCGGCGCCTGGTGGCGGCCTACGACGACGCCGCAGGAGTGACGGCACAGTTCAACAAGAACGTCCTGCACGTCCTCAACACACAACTGGGTGGGGACTTCGATCCGGAGCTGTTCTCCCACGTGGCCGTCTGGAACGAAGACGAGCAGTGGATCGAGATGCGGCTGCGAGCCACGGAGGCCACCGACGTGACGCTGCGCGAGGCCGGGATCTCCGTTCACTTCGACCGGGGCGAGGACCTGCTGACCGAGATCAGCGCCAAGTTCACACCCGAGCGACTCGAGGAAGAGCTGCGCACCGCGGGTTTCGTGGTCGACGGCATGTGGGGAGCCGACGAGGGGGACTTCCTCCTCACGCTGGCCCACCCCTACTGCTGACCACGTAGGGGTCGCGCGCCGGCGGGGCCGCCGGCGGACCGGTGCGGGCGAGCGCCGCCGTACGTTCCTCACTCCGGCGGCCAGGGCGGCCGCCATGACGCCCGTGGCGCTCCCGACGGCCGCGGCGCCCCCCTCTCCTTTGGCCGAACACCTTCACCAGAGCGAGGACGAAGAGGACCAGGGACGCTCCCACGCTCAGCGCACTGGCCACCAGCCAGTGGGGAGGCCGGTAGGTGAACGTGACGAGATCGGCACCGGCCGGGATCCGCACTTGCTCCATGAGCCCCCGTGGGGCGACGCGCACCGTCGTGGCGAGACCGCGATTGACGGTGACCGAGGCATGCCACCCGTCGTCCCAGGCCACGTCGCGCACGAGAACGGTGGGGGACGCGGTCCGGACGCTGACGATCTCGGCATCGGCGCTGTCCGACACGACGGTGACATGCGGGGGAGGACGGCCGGCGCGGGCGACGACGTACACGGGGTGCGGCGACCCGGTACGCCCGAAGAGGGAATAGTCGTCGACGGATCCCTGCGGTCGCCACGGGCCGGGGCGGACCACATCGGAGAGGGGACCATCGAGTTCGTAGACCCGTCGCCCGACGGCGATCGTCGCCTGTTGCGCCGGCAGCAGCCCCGACAGGACCTGCACGGCCAGACCGACGGATTGCCCCGGCGGAAGCCGACCGGCGGCGCTTCGAGCCCCGGCGGCGACCGTGACGCGCGTGCCCCATCGCACCGCTCCATCGGCGCTCACCCGGCCGAATCGGATCTGCGCGCCGGCGGCAGGAGAGGCGAGAAGCACCCCTGCCCGCGTCACCCCGAGCGACTCCCCGAAGAGCCACGTGCTCGACTCCCCGGTCACCATCGCCCGCCGCGGCGCCGGATAGGTGGGATAGGCCCCTTCGGCCACGTTGGCGTCGAAGCCCATCGGCAGCACCGGGTCCGTCCCCGGCGCCTCGGCCACCTGGTGGACACCGCGCAAGGTGGTGGGTGCGCCGCGCAGGGGGAGGAGGAAATACTCCGGAGCGGTCACGATCTCCTGGAGGTCGAGACCATCGGGATCGCCCGCACCGAAGAGGCCTACGTTCAGCTGGCCCGTCGTATGTGTCGACGTTTGCGCGTCGTAGTTCCCACTGACGATGGAGGCGTACCCGCCCACAGACGGGAGCCCGGCCAGAATGTTGTCGTCGGGAAGCCCGGAGGCCAGATCGCTCGATCCGTTCCGGTACCCCTGGGGGTCGTAGACGACGAAACGTCCGCCCGGCGTCAGGTGCGCGGCGACGTGCTTCTCGATCGCCGTGGTCCCGGCGAGGACCGCATTCGAAGGGAGGCTCACCAGCTCGCTGGTCCCTGCGCTCAGACCGAGGTCGAGGACCGTGAAGGCGGCCACCAGGAGAATCCAGCGGTGGGGGGGCAGGACGGGCCGGAACCAGACGATGAGGCCGGCGGCGAGGCAGAAGCCGAGCGCGATGAGGGTGGCCTCGCGCACGGTGTGCGCCTCGGCAGCCGAACCCGATCCGGAAGAGAGCGTCATGACCAGCGAAGCGGGGTCGATGAGCGCCCAACCGGCCAGCGCCAGGACCACCGTGAAGGGAACGAGCGCGATCCGGCGGTCGAGGACCACGCTGTCCTCCGGGGCGTCCTCTCTACGATCGATCCAACCGGCGAAGAGCACGGAGGTCGCCACGGCGACGTCGATCATGTTGCGGCTCTGCAGGCGCTGTTCCCCATAGAGCGGGATCGAATCGAAGAGATGCTCGAGCGGGGTGTGCGCCCCGAGGGCCAACAGGATCCCGATCAACCCGACCACGTACCAGGCGACGCGCTCGCGCGCCGCCAGCCGTGACGGCCACCGTCGCCGCCAAAGGGACAGCACCGCGATGACAGGAAGGATTCCCATGTAGATCTCGACCTCGGGCAGGTTGTAAGTCGAGAAGAACATGGCTTCCCCGAGGTGGCCGAAGCCCCCGTAGAGGTAGGGCACCAGCGACAGCAGGCCATACGTTGGTGGGAAACTCCCCGACGATGCGAACGAGCTGCCCAGGCCGGAGCGTTGCGAGTTGGCGATCGCCGTGATGCCGGGCAGCCACTGCACCGCGGCGAGCGAGAGCGCCAACGCGGCGCCCGCACCACACCGGGTCAGCACACGCCTCCAGCGGGCGCGGTCGAACCCGGCCGAAACCGCGGCGTAGACGAGAAGCAGCAGGGCCTCGTCGAGCATCGCCTCGGGAGCCCCCCCGAAAATGACGAGCGCACCGCCGAGGCCCAGCAGCACCGACCAGCGCCAGCGCCCGTCCCTGACGATGTGCAGCACGGCCAGGAGCATGAACGGTATCGACGCGAACCCTTCTGTCATGTCCACGTGGTTGGCCTGACCCAGCACGACGCCGGAGCCGACGAAAGTGAGGGCGGCCAGCACGCAGGCCGTGGTTGACAGCGCCAGGGCACGGAGGAAGAGGTACATCCCGACCCCGATCAGCGAGAACAGGATCACTTCGGTGGCGACCCACGCGGCGCGATCGGGCAGGATCACGAAGAGCCCGACCAAGGGGTAGAACGCGCCCGCGTTGAAACCGGCCAGGAGCGGCGTGCCGCTGAAGAGGTACGGGTTCCAAAAAGGGAGCTGAGCGCGTCGCAGCATGGAACCGACGAGGACGTGCAGCGGGTAGTTCTGCTGGACGTTGTCGCCCGTCATCACCAGATGGCCACCGAGGAGATCCGGGAGGACGAACGCCGCCGCCGGAATGCCCGTCAGCACGGCGTAGGGCCACAGCGGTCCGAGACGGGTGCGCACTCCGTTCACTGAGGAACCCTGCTCACTGAGGAACGCTGCCCACTTAGGAACGCTGCATGATCGGGTGGGTCAACCCCCGCCGCACCTCCCGGATTTACGACAGCTGCATCTCACCCCCATAACGGGTGGCATTCTCCTCCGAAAAACTGTGATTTACCTGGGATTTTGGGTGGTATGCGGCATCGGCGCGTGGCCCAACGATGGGCCCGGTTCCCGGCGTCGGCCCAGGCACGGCGGGCGTCGGCCCAGGCACGGCGGGCGTCGGCCCAGGCACGGCGGGCGTCGGCCCAGGCACGGCGGGCGCCGGCCCCGCTTACTCGGGTGTGCCGCCGTTGGCTTGGTACGCCTCCAGCCAGCCGCTGACCACCGGTGCGAAATTCATCGGGTTGTACGCGTCCTCCTCGTAGGAGAACTGCATGTCACCGGCGTAGTGCAAGACGGTGAGGTTGGCCGCCTGGTGCAGGGAACCGTCGCCCGGATCCCGGAAGCGGTTCTCGATCTGGCAGATCCACCAGCCGCGCTCCTCGTCGCACACGCACCAGTCGTGGGGGAACGACGTCATGGCGCTATTCGGCCACTCCGCCATGGTCGACGAGATCCACGCATAGATCTCGTCACGCCCATGGAACTCGCCGAACGTATGCTCGAGGTAGCGCGCATCCTCGGTGAAGAGGTCGGCCCATTCCCGCCACTCCCCCGCCGCCGCGCACCTGGCGGCGGTCTCCATGAAATTGGTGTGGGCGCGCTCGAGCTCATCCCGACTCCATCGATTGGTCGATGCAGTTGTCATCAGGTCCTCCCCTTTTGCTGTTGTTGACGCTCCGCTGTTGTTGACGCTCCGCTGTTGACGCTCCGGTGTTGATTCCGCCACCTCACCACGTGAGGCCTAGCGCCTGGCGCATGGTGGCCTCGAATTCGGCATCGCTCTGGGCCCGCCGCAGAGCGAGGACCATGGCTGCATCGTCGCCGACCTCGACTCGTAACGGGGTCGAGGGGTCCTCCAGCGCGTCGGCCACGGCATGGCCCACGAGTTCGGGACCGGGCCGGCCATCGGGGCCCACCAGCGTCTCGGCCGTGCCACTCCACTGCTCGTGCAGCCCGCGGTAGGCGTCGGGCCCCGCGTGATCCGCCGTGTGCTTCATGCCGGGGGCGATGTAACCGGGCTCAATGATGACGACGCGGATGCCGAAGTGCCCGAGCTCGTAGTGCAGCACTTCCGACAGCGCCTCGAGCGCGTGCTTCGACGCCGCGTAGACCCCTTCCAGCGGTGTGCCGATACGCCCCTGCACCGAGCTCACGTTGACCAACACGCCGCCGCTGCCCCGGCGCCGCCACTGTGGCACCACCGCCTGCGCCAGGCGAAGCGGACCGAGGGTGTTGACGTCGAGGACGCGCGCGAAGTCGTCGAGGGGGTAGTCCTCCAGCGGACCCGAACCGGTGCGCCCGGCGTTGTTCACCACGGCGTCGAGCTCCCCCGCCGCCTCCACGGCGGCCGCGATCGATGCATCGTCACTGACATCGAGGCAGAGGATCCGGTCGACCGGGAGATCTGCGAGCAACGTGACGTCCCGGGCCGTGGCCACCACCTCATGCCCTCGCGCGGAGAGGATCTCCGCGGTGGCCCGGCCAATCGCACGGGCCGCACCGGTGACCAGGACGCGCATGAGCCCCAGCATGCCACGATCGACCTGCCGTGCTCATGTGGAATCAGCGCCACGAATCACGGGAGATCACCAGACCGGACTCCGGCGAAAGAAAGTGACCGCTCAAGGTGCGCTCGGCGTTGCGCATGCGCCACTGCAGCAGCTCCTGCGCGCACTCCCACGCCGTGTTGGCCCATCCGTCGCCCTCCTCGGCACACAGGTTGTGGATCTGCTGCGGATCCGCCTGCAGGTCGAACAACAGAGGCGGGAACACATCCGGCGCCGTGGCGAACTGCACGTACTTGTGCGACGGCCCACGGGACACGGCCAGCCCGCAGTGGCTCATGGGGATATTGAAGAGTCTCTCGGCCAACTGATTCGAAGGGTCGGAGAAGTCCCACTCGAAGTGGGCCGTGTCCCGCCAGTGCTCGGGGACACCTTCGGCCCGGGTGAACGGCGCCAGTGACCACCCGTCGGCCTGGAGCGGAACTTCCGCTCCGATGTACTCGCAGATGGTCGGGAGTATGTCCACCGACTCGGTGACGGCGTCGACGACGGTGCCGCGCCCGGGCTCGGCCTCGGGGCGCGGATCGACCACGATCAGAGGCACGCGGTAGCTCTCGTCCCAGTAGCCCAGTTTCTCGAGCAGCCAATGGTCTCCGCCCATTTCGCCGTGGTCGCTGGTGACGACGACCAACGTCGACTCGCCGAGGCCGCTCTGCCCGAGGAAGTCGAAGAGCAGTCCCAATCCGTCGTCCACCTCGCGTTGGGCGCCGTAGTACGTGGCCCGTATCTGCCGGCGATCCCGATCGTCGACTGGGGCCCGGATCTGCGGCACGGACGTGGCGAAGGCCGCCAGGGGGTGGATCGCCGCCTCATCCTCGAGGCGCGCACAGCCGACGAAGTCGCCGACCTGCTCGGCGTCGTAGAGATCGTGATAGCCGAGCGGGTTGCGACGGGGCGGATGGGGCCGGATGAACGAGGCGTGGACGAAGAACGGCTGGTCCCCGTTGGCCTCCAGCCACTCGGTGACGGCCCGGCTCACGAACCGGGTCTGCGAGAGTTCGGCGGGGAATCGGGCCGGCGCCCACGTCGGACCGTGGTCAGCGGAGCCGGGGTAGTCCGCAATGGGCTTGTAGAGGTGATGCGGGTTCTTGGGCACGTCGAAGCCCTGGGCGGCGAGCCACGCACCCCACGCCGGGCTCCCCTGTTCCCAGGGGTCGTGGACGACGGCGCGGAATCCGGGCAGGATGCCCTCGTACGTGAACAGTCGGGGGTCCCCCGGTGGGACCGTGCGCGGATCGACCGAGGTATCGGTGTACCCGAAGAGCACGGGGTCATAGCCCAGCTCCCGGGCCAGGAGCGCCACGTTGGTGAAGCGGGCGTCGAGCGGGGTGCCGTTGACGACCGAACGGTTACGGTGCTGGTAGGTGCCCGTGTAGAGGCATGCCCGGGAGGGACCGCACGGCGCCGCGTTGGCCCAGTGGTTGGCGAACAGGACGCCCCGACGGGCCAGTGCATCCAGCGCGGGCGTCGTGACTACCGGGTGGCCCAGTGCCGACAGGCAGTCCCCGCGCCACTGGTCGACCGTGATGAACAGCACGTTGCGAGGGGGCGCCATGCCTCACTCTTGCCGATGGACACACCCCGGGCGAACTCCGGTTCGGTATCGTCAAGAGGTACGCATGGACGCACCGCCGAGACGGGTGCCCATGCGGATCAGCAATGCCCCCACCGAAGGAGCGATCGCCCGTCGGGGTGGGCCGATCTCCCAGCTCTCCCGCGTCACGAGACGCTCACCCAGGTCATTGACCGCCTCCGCCATGAGCGCCGGGTCCTCACGATCCGCATCCCATCGGACCCCGGTTCGAGCGGACGCAGTCAGGTCGCGGCGATGCTCTTGGACCATCCGCTGGCCTATCCACGATTGCATCATCACTCACCTCCTCTTGTCCGCCCGCACGATGCGGGTCACCTCGTCTGCCCGTCCACCATACTCCCGTGTTGACTTTAAATCAACTATATTCTAATATAGCTGTATGCCTATGACCATGAATGATCCGGTAGCCCAGACGGGGCCGCGGACACTCCTCTCAGCCCCCTCCCTGGCCATCGACCTCTCGTGGGTCCTGTCGGTTGCCGTGCGGCCGCAGTGGCGTCCCAAGTTCCCCACCGTGTCCGAGCATCTGGCACGGAGAGAAGACCTGGCCGAGCGGGTCCGCACGTTCTGGTCGGACGCCGGCCACGACACGTGCTTCACCGAGATGCAGGTGCTGGCACATCATGCCGGTGCGCTCGACGAAACGTCCCCCCCGGCACTCTGGGCCGCACTCGAAGGGGCCATCTCGACCGTTCCGACCGACATGGGGCTCGAGTCCGAGTCACCCGAAGATCGCCTCATCTTTCTCGGACGGCTCGAGCGCCTCAAGGAGTCACCCGCCCTCTTCCGTTCCTACATGGATCTGCTCCGTGAGGTGTGGGAGCCCATCGACGAGATCTGGCAGCCCGCCATCCCCATGCTGCGCGAGGCGGGTCGCCAGGTGGTGGCGGAGTTGGAGAATGGGCGGACGCTCGGCGACGTGACACGGGGCGAAGCCTGCGAGATCTTCAAGGCCAGGCTGGGTGATATCACGCAGCGCATCGATTCGGGCTACCCCTTGTTGGTCGTCCCCTGTCTCTTCTTCGGCAACAGCCTCTACCTGGAGTTTCCGGGTCTCACCGTCATCGGCTCGGGCCTCCAGCGGAACGACGCCGCGGCGCGGGCCCGCACCGAGTCGCTGGCGCGACGCCTCAAGACGGTGGCCGACCCCACCCGCCTGGCCCTCCTGCACTACCTGGCCGGCACCCCGAGCACGGTGGGCGACCTGGCCACGTGCTTCGGGCTGGCCCAACCGACCATCAGCATGCACGTGAAGTCGCTCCGTGAATCGGGCCTGGTGCGATCGGAGCGCAAGGACGGGCGCATGAAGCTCAGCGCCGACCCCGGCGCCGTCGCGAGCATGGTCGAGGAACTACGGGGCGTCGTCTCGGACGAAGCCAGGGCCAATCCCGCTTCGGACTGAGGCCGAGTACTGCGTCGCGCCCGAGGCAAGCGGCCGCAGGCGGATCACGGGAGGTAGACCACCGCCTTCCACTGCCCGGTCATTTCCGTGCGACACAGGGCGGTACCGGCCCGGATGGCCCAGTCGATGATGTCGGCGTCGGGCGCGCCGAGCGACGCCAGCACGACCAGCCCACGCCGGGCGTGGTCCTGGCGCACCCGCCAGTCCCGGGGGATGGCGACGCCGGCCTCGCCCAGCCGCGCCCCGGCCTTGGCCCCGGTCGGGTGCAGCAGGCCGACGGTCACCCCCTCGATACCCCGTCTGGCCGGCCGGGGCGGCACGAGCGTGGCCATGGTGACGGGGGGCTGCCGGTTGCTGAACAGGCTGAACAGGCCGGGGGGCATGGTCTGGCGCTCTTCCTCCTCGGCGTCGACACCGGGGAGCAGGTTGATCCAGCCTTGGCCGGCTTCGGTCAGATGGTGCAGGTAGCCCGTGACCCGGTCGAGGGCCGGTGGGGTGAATTCGAACGAGTCGACATCGCGCCGCGTGGTCACCGCGCTCGGAGATCCGCTGCCGTCGTACCCACGGTCGACCACACTATGGCCGGGGGGACCGCCCGATGCCCGAGGCGAGGCGTTCGATGATCTCTCCGGCGGAGCGTTGTTCCGCCGCGCGAAATCCCTCCCCGGCGTAGAGGCTCATCCGCTGCACGTCTCCGGCCGCCAGGGCGGCCGTCCGGAGCGGCCGTGTCGCGTTGTTCACCTCCGGGTAGGCGGCCGGCGCATCCTCGTGGGCCCGCATGAAATCGTTCACCAGACTGCGGGCCCGGCGGCCGCTGAAGGCCCGTGTGATCGCGGTCGAACTGAAGCGGGGATCAGCCAGCGCCGCCTTGTAGAGGGGATGGGCACCACTCTCGGTGCAGCGAAGGAAGGCCGTCCCGAGCTGGGCCTGCGTCGCGCCCGCGGCCAACACGGCGGCCACGTCGTGCGGACTACCGAGACCCCCGGCGGCGATGAGCGGCAGGTCGCTGCTCCCCCGCACGCGGGCGAGCAGGGCAGCCCGGGGATGATCCTGCGCCGGTCCGGTGTCGTTGGTGAAACTGCCCCGGTGGGCACCTGCTTCGGCGCCCTGGAGGCAGAGGCAGTCGGCGCCCGCCCGCTGGGCCAGCACAGCCTCGTCCGGGGTGGTCACCGTG
>JBEKWB010000086.1:0-20395 GCA_049513455.1 Acidimicrobiales bacterium | reverse complement strand
CGTCGTGTGACCACTCCGGACACGATCGTGGCCCGGTAGCCGACAGCGTCTTGGAGGAGCCGTCGCCCGCCGGCAGGAAGATCGTCCGCGTGGCGGGGTGGCTCGAGCCGCAGACTGTCGAGGTCGATGACGTTAAGGTCTGCTTTCTTCCCTGGGGCGATGACGCCGCGGTCTGTCAGACCCACCAGCTCTGCCGTCTCCTGGGTCTGCTTGTGCACCATCAGTTCGAGCGGGAGGCGTGGTCCCCTGCTACGGTCCCGGACCCAGTGCGTGAGCTGATACGTGGGAAATGACGCGTCACAGATCATCCGGCAGTGGGCCCCCCCATCCGAAAGTCCGAGGATCGTCCCGTCGCGTTCGATCATCGAAGCGATGGCATCGTGGTTGCCGTCTACGTAGTTGAGTGACGGGAGAATAAGAAAGTTGTCCCCGTCCTCCTCGATCATCATGTCGTAGAGGACCTCCTGCACGTCGCAGCCTCTTCGGGCAGCGATCGACGCGACGGACCGCTCCACAGTCGGCTCGTAGTCGGGCGGCGATCCCAACACGAACAACGACTCTCCCAGATGACGCAGATTCGCGCACAGTGGTTCGAATTGCTTCGTCGGGTCGGGCCCTCGGTCGTCCTCGGCGAGGATCCTGCTCCGGACGGCCGGGTCGCGCAGCGCCCCTATCAACTCGTCGTAGGGCAGCGTCGCCAGCTTCTCGAAGCTCGGCCGGAGCGCGAACGCGTGATAACTCGGCAAGCCGATGAGTATCCCGAATGGCCGCGACGCCACTTGCGGAGCTAGGAGCGCTCCCGATTGGCGCGCCCGATCGCACGCGTCCAGCTGGGAGAGCCACAGCGACGGGGCAGCAGGCGTCTGCAAGATTGGGAAGGAAACGGTGAGCCCTGTCTGCTTGGATAATTTCGCCAGCAGTTCGATCTCTTCGAAGAGGGCGCCCGTGCCGTTCTCGAAATCGGCGGGAATTACCTCGAGGAGACCACCACCCGCTTCGGCCACAGCCTCGCCGATGGCAAGGAGTTCTTCGAACCCGGCGAAGGTACCGGGGACGAACTCGCCGGACCGGGTTCGGTGGACCATGGTGCGAGACGAGCTGAACCCGAGGGCACCCGCCCGGATAGCGTCGCCGGCCAGTTCGGCCATCCTGGCGATGTCGGCCGCACCTGCCGGTTCGTTGTTGGCTCCCCGCTCCCCCATCACGTAAGCCCTCAGCGGTCCGTGGGGCAGGAGGATTGACACGTCGACGGCATGACGGCGGGCGGCAACGGCATCGAGATACTCAGGAAATGTCTCCCAGTGCCACTGGATCCCCTCGTACAATGCTGTTCCGGGGATGTCCTCGACTCCCTCCATTAGCCCGACGAGCCACTCCTCGTCTCCAGGGCGCACCGGGGCGAAGCCGACACCGCAGTTGCCGGCCGTGATGGTGGTAACCCCGTGAGATGACGACGGTTCCAGCACCTCGTCCCAGGTCATTTGCCCGTCGTAATGGGTATGGATGTCCACGAAGCCGGGGGTGACACACAGGCCCGCCGCGTCAATGACCTCTGCGGCTTCCAGATCTAAGCGAGGTGCGACGGTGGCAATGAGTCCTCGGTGCACCGCTACATCGGCTGCCCGAGGTGGGCCTCCGGTTCCGTCGACGACGGTGCCACCAGATATGAGTAGATCGATCATGTCTCTCCCCCGGTCTTCAATCGATTACAAGTCGCTCGGGCATGTTGCGCTCGAACCAGCGACAACCGAGGCCATCAGTCATCTCGACTCCCCCTCCATGCACCGTGGTGGAAACCCTTGAAGCCACCGTACCGGCCCCCAGTTCATGATGAGATGGCGGGCTGACTCCGTACGGGAGGCCGTCGCCGAAGGTCAGCTCGAACGTGCCCGAGACCCAGCACTGGGCCGAGTCCGAGGCCGAAAGTGAATACGCTCCACCCAGTCTGGGCCGGATTGTTCGACACTCTCGAACGGCCGTGGCAACTGGTGGCAGAGGTGGTCTGCAACCGGCTCCTCCCATCCTTCGGTCACCATCGTGGCGGCAGCTCACTATACGACCAAGGTTCTCCCGGCGACAGGCTGTTGTAGTCTTTAGAATCTAGTTCTTATTTCTAGTCCAGGTCAAGCGGACGAAGTACAGGCGAGGACGCCTGTTCGGCCGGTCTTCGACCAGATGACCGGCTGAGAAGATACGGTCTGTCGGGCCGAGACGGTGGAGAACTGCTCCCTCGTCCCGCTACGACAGCCGCGCAAGGAGAACATCGGCTCATTGACAGTGTATAGATTCTGCCTCTAATCTCGACGAACGTGTAGACGACGGGGACCGACATGAGGCCATTGCTTCGATTCGACTCTCTGGACCAGCTGGGTTTCGCACGCTCGAGGAGCGAAGGTGGGACGACCGATTCTCAGACCGGAGGACGAGGAGACAAATTTTCCGACGGCGCGGAAAACGTGCGTAGGCATCCGAGTCACGTTGTGTGGCCGAGGGTACGACCATGAGCGGGACCGACGCACCCGTGATCATCGAGGTGGCGCTCACCTCGAAGCCCGAACGCAACCCCAACTCCCCCACTTCGTTCGACGAGCTGATCGAGCAGGGCTTGGCGTGCATGGACGCCGGCGCGTCGATCGTACATATGCACCTGCCGGACCTCGATGTGCCGGCCGCTCGAGCCTCCGAGCAGTACCTTCGCTGCTTCCGGCCGTGGCTGGACCGCGACCCTGATGTACTGGTACTGCCGACCAACGGGACCGGAGAGACCGTGGAGGAGCGGTTCGCTCACCAGTTTCTGCTCCATGACGCCGGTGCACTGCGGCTGGCCTTCGTCGACCCGGGGGCCACAATCTTCGGCTGGCCCGCAGCCGATGGCGCGCCCGCCCCCGACGGCTACGTGTACTTCTTCAACTACGACGCCATGGCGTACGCAATCGACGAAGGGCGTCGCCGAGGGATGGGAATGCATTTTGCGTGCTTCGAGCCGGGCTGGGTTCGCAACGTCATGGCGTACTGGCGGGCCGGCCGGCTCTCGCCTGGCTCGTTCGTCAAGTTCTATTTCGGCGGTCCGTCAGGCGTGTTGGGACGCGGACGTGGCGTGACCTTCGGCCTACCAGCCACTCTCAAGGCCCTCGCCGCCTACCGCGAAATCCTGGAGCTTGACAGGTGCCCGCTGCCTTGGTTCACAGCCGTCTTGGGCGGCGACCTCATCGAGACACCCGTCGCTCGGGCCACCGTCGAGCAAGGCGGCCACCTGCGAGTCGGGCTCGAAGACCACGCCGGGGAACGAACCCCCACCAACTTAGACTTGGTCGAAGAGGCAGTCGCCCTCTGCAAAGAGGTGGGACGAGCCGTGGCCACTCCCGCCGAGACCATCCAGATCCTTGGACTTCCTGGGAGGACCACATGACGCAGTACACGCTCATCGACGTCGACTCACACATCACCGAGACGCCCGACACCTGGGTGGACCGGGTAGCCGACAAGTATCGAGACCGGGTGCCTCGGGTGGAGCGAATCGATGGGCAGGACACGTGGCTCATCGACGGCCAGATCGCCACCCCGGTCGGCCCCACCGCCCCTGCCGGCTGGACCGAGCCGATGCCGATGATGCCGCGGACCTACGGCGATCTTCTACCCGCCGCGTACAACGCCAAAGCCCGCCTTGAGCTCCTCGACGACATAGGCATCTGGGCACAGTTGCTGTATCCCAACGTCGGCGGCTTCGGCGGCCAGCGCTTCCTGCGCCTTGGCGACCGTGAACTCATGTATGAGTGCGTTCGCGCCTACAACGACTGGCAACACGACTGGGCCTCCGCCGATCCCGCGCGCCTGATCCCGGTTGCCTCGATGCCGTTCTGGGACGTCGACGACTGCGTCCGAGAGCTCGAGCGCTGTGCCGAGCTCGGATTCAAGACCATCCTCTTCACGGGCGAGCCGCACCGCTTCGACCTTCCCTACTTAGGTGAACCGTACTGGGACAGGCTCTGGGCCGCCGCGTCGGCCCATGCCATGCCGGTCAACCTCCATGTCGGCGGCGGCGAGTTCAACTGGGATACACGGCGGATGGCAGAGCGCGGATTCGCCGAGTCTTTCGCCCTGGAAGGACTAACGCTATTTCACAAGAACGGCCAACAGGTCTGCGACGTGCTGCTATCAGGGGTGCTGCCGCGCTTCCCGCAACTTCGTATCGTCTCCGTGGAGTCGGGCATTGGTTGGATGCCCTTCGCCATGGAGGCGATCGACTACCAATTCATCGAGGGCGGTGGACTCAACTCGCGACCCGAGTTCGACCGCCTGCCGAGCGAGTACTTCGCAGACCAGGTGTACATCACGTTCTGGTTCGAGAAGTTCGCCGTCCGGGAACTCGTCGGGGGCGCCATACCGGCTGGCAACGTGATGTGGGAGACCGACTTCCCGCACCCGACCTGTCTCTACGGCGACATCCCAGCCCGGCTCGCGGAGACCTTCGCCGGCATCGACGACGAAACGCGAAGGAGATTGGTGTGGGACAACGCGGTGGCCCTCTACGGACTGGAGGTTCCAGTCACCGCGCCGGCCTCAGCACTTTCTGACTAGCGGGAGCAACGGAGTGCACCTGCCAAAGTCGCTCGCGCCAACCTCGGGTGGTGCCGAACTACTCGGCCCGAGAGATCACGCCTCGGATGATCTCTCCGTTGCGCATGTCCTCGTAGCCCTCGTTGATCTGATCGAGGGTGTAGGTGCGGTGAATGCCGCAGTCGCCATCATCCGAGCTCAAATCGCAGCGGCCGGTCCGTTTCGTCCACGACCCAGCCGGCTTCCCCGACCATCTCAACGCTTTCCATCTTTAGAAGGAACTCGGTGTCCGAAGGGGTTTCGGCGACGAACCGGCTGCCGTCGTCAAAGCTGCCAACCACTGCTCCCCGAATCGGCCTGCCCTCTCGATCGTGAGCGACCGTGTAGCTCACGATCCGTCCGGGCCCAGATCCACGCCGCACCTTCAACGGCTCCGTGGCCTCGGCGGCGGAGTTCAAAGCAAACCCATTCCCATCCGAGGTTGGAGACGCCGAGCGCGGAGTCATCGCGGAAAGGATGACGGCCGAGTGCTTGGTCAAATACCAGCCGTTTCCGGTCACCATCCCGATCTCTGTGGCCGATTCTCTCAGCCGCTGGTACATCGATGCCAGAGAATGCAACGTATAGCAGCTTCCGGGCCCTCCCGCGTATGGCAGGCCGCCGGTCACAGTGAACGGCCGACCGTCGTCGGCTTGCAGATCCAGGACTCGCAGTGCCATCTCGACTGCGGCAGGGAAGCAACTGTAGAAGTCGAAAGCGTCAACCTCGTCGATTCCGACGCTGGCGTTGGCGAGCGCCATTCGGTGGCAGCGGCTCATCGCCGGGCTGAAGGCCAGATCCGGCCGGCTGGAGACGTACCAAGCTTCCTCCGTCGCAGCGGCACCGCCCCACCAGTGGACCCGTGCATCGGCACCAATCGACTGCTCGTCCGCCCACTCCGACGATGTCATCAGAACAGCTGCGGATTGATCCGTTGAAATGACCGCGTTCAGATACTTCGTGTACGGAAAGCCGACCATGCGGTTGGCCTGCGTGACTGTAACCAACTCTTCCGGGCTTCGCTCCACCGGGAACCACGCCGCAGGATTCTCCGCTGCGACCCGGGTAAAGGGCGAAAACAGCCGTCCCATGAATTCGCGGTGGTCGGCCAGTGACTGGCCACGCCAGGCCCTCAGCGCGTTCTCGAACAGCGGATACATGTAGATTGGTCTGTCGAGCCCGACCGCATCCTCTTCCGGCGAGCTACCGTCGTGGCGGAAGCTACCGATCGCTTCCGCCCCCTCGGATATCCGGCCCGGCCAGAAGATCTCCCTACCGCGGCGAGCCGCCACGTCGACTGTGCGCACATTGTTGGACCCGACAAACAATACGGCTCGAGAGCGACCCTCCCGGATTTCCTCGGCCGCCCAGTTGAACGCGGCCACCCCCGTCTGGCCTCCGGTCGCGGCGAGGGCCGTCCGGGTCGGATCGAGACCCAGTGCGTCCGCCAACTCTCGGGCCGGGTCCGCTGATGCCCACGAGTGGCCAGGTAGCGAAACGACCGTATCAACGCGTTCGAGCAGCCCCATGCGACCCGCGTCCTCGGCCGCGAGGGTAACCGCCTCCATCATCAGGTCCAGGGGCGAGGGCGGGGTGGCAGCCTCGGCCGTGCGAGAGCTCAGTTGACCAGCCCCGATTACGACAGGAGCCGATGCCATGGAGTCGCGCTTCAACGCCGTCTCCTCGGCGATGTGCCCGACATTCGGGTGCGGTACTGCCCTGCTCCCACAAGCGGCTCTCCTACGTGTTGGAACCAAATTTAGATATTAAATCCAAATCTGTCAACGTCGGCTGATCGAGCTTGAACACTCGCATGGCGTTCTCACGCAAGAACTTCGGCCAGACCTCATCCTTGAGAGGGACACCGGGCATCTCGCTGAATATCCGCTCGAGAGTGAGCCCCATCGGATGGTAACCCGCGTACATGATCTTCTCGGCCCCCCGAGTGTTGGCGTAGTCGATAATGGCCTTGGGGTAGTACTTCGGGGCGAACGCGCTGGGCATGTAGTGGAGGCCCGGCCATTTCAGCATCAGCTTCACCGCGAGCGCTTCCCACGGTTCGGCGCCGTGACACATGACTATCCGAAGCTCCGGAAAGTCATAGCAGACCTGATCGAAATGCCGGACATCCTGGCACTCCATCGGAACCCGCGGCCCTGGCACGCCCGCGTTGGCGATGATCGGCACGTCGAGATCGATACACGTTTGGAAGATGGGGTACATCTTGCGATCGCTCACGGCCACCTGGGGCACGCAGCCCGCCGGGAAGACCATGACGGCCTTGATTCCGAACTGTTCGTGCGCGGCCCGGATCTTCCGCACCGACGGAGTTATCTCGTTGGGATCGACTCCGACACAGCCGGCGAAGCGGCGCGGGTGGTCGCGCAAGGCTCGCTCCGAGACTGGGTTGCCAACGCCGATCAGGCCGATCTCCACACCGTTTTTGTCCATTTCGGCGAGAGTCGCCGCCACCGGATCCTGCTCCGTCTCGATGTTATCCGGCAGGTGTTTGAACATGTACTCCGCTGGGAACTGCATACCGGCGCTGCCCTCGTCCTTCAGCAGAGGCCTGAAGGAGAAGTCGTCGACGCTTCTCTCCGTGTGCGGAAAGCCGATCAGCAGATCGACCACCCCGATACCACTCGGCATACCCACTGCGAGCCCCCTCCCTCCCCGCGCCGGAGGCGGCGGATTTCGTCGCCGCATCACCCGATAGTGATGTTGAAATCTAAGTCTAACTGACGACCCCTCTCGTTGTCGCCTCGCTCGGTTGAACTCTCAGCTCCGAGCGCGCCATGGGTACGCGTTCCAAACCTGCGGGTTCACACTTCGGCCGAACTCCCCACACATCTTCGAAGTAAGTCGCGAATTCTCAGAGCTTTACGAGGTCCGAATCGGGCGGCGCGGGGACTTCGATGAGCAACCCATCAGCGACCAGTCGGTCGATCTTGTCGTCGCTGTATCCGAGTACCGATCGGCAGATCTCTCGGGTGTGCTCTCCAAAGAGGGGGGCAGGGAACGTTATGGGCGCCGGCAGACCGGTTGCATAGAAGGCCGGACCTTCGAGCAGGATCCGCCCGAGTGCAGGCTGGTCGAGCTCGAGGATGTAGCCTCTCGCTCGCAAGTGCGGATCCTTGGGCTGGTCGCTCATGTACATCATCATCCCCGCCGGCACTCTCGCAGCCTGGCAGCGTCGCATGACCTCCCGGTCGGTAAGTTCCGCAGTCCATTCGGCTATCCGCATATCGATGTCGTCCTGCTGCAACCTGCGCCCTTCGACGGTCGAGAGCTGGGTGGCGAGCGCCCATCTCGGCCTGCTCATGGCTTCGACGAGGCCGGCCCACTCCTGATCGTCACGGCAAGTGATGACGCACCACCGCTCATGCCCTGTGCACTGGTAGACCCCCCATGGGACCCCCTGCTCTGACCGGTTGCCCTGTGGTTGCACGCACCCTGGGTCCAGAGACTCCTTCGCGAACAGGTCGTCGAGCAGGTTTAGAGCCATCTCGGCCTGAACGATTTCGACGTGGCCGGCTGGATCCAGGCCGTTGAGGCGGCCCATGAGATCGGCCGACGCGACGAACGCTCCCAGTCGTCCTACGAGGTGGTCCGGAAAGGCCACATTCTGCGGGACCGGCTCGACCACGTTCGAGAACGACCAGAGCCAGCTCATTCCTCCCGGAAGCTGCGTGTTCGACCCATAGCCCCGCCAGTGCGACCACGGGCCTCGGCGGCCCATGGTCTGGCTGGAGATGATCAGCAACGAAGGCTTGTTGCGCCGCAATTCGTCGGGGCCGAGGCCGAATCTCTCAAGCGTACCGGGAGGTAAGTTCTCAAGGACTATGTCGGCTCGAGCCACCAGTTCTCTGGCGATTTCAGTACCGGCCGGAGTGGTGAAATCCACGCCTACGCTCCTGGTTGACCGGTTAGACGAGGCGAAGACGCTACCCATGCCGCTGGGACCGCCGAGCTGGCGGAAGATATCCACCCGGTTCGGACTCTCGAGGCGGATGACCTCGGCCCCGTACTCGGCGAGCAAGCGGCCCATTTCCGGTGCCGCACCGGCCACGCCGAACTCAATCACCCTCAGCCCCTTGTAAGGGCGACCAGCTTCTGCCGTGGCAGCACCCCGGGTCGATGGCCGAGTCGACCACTTTGGTATGGGATCTACCGCGTCCCCGAGCGCCGGAGCCGGGTGGCGCCGTCCGATTCGTTCGCCATCGGCGACCAAGAATCCACTGGCGAAGCGAGCCCTCGTACCGGCGGCCGTCTCGCTGTCCGTGAACGATCCGAGCGCTTGGAATTGCTCGGACTCGAGTACTTCAGCAGGCGAGAGCATGGGGGTTATCGGGATGCCTCGGTCCTGGCCCTCAACGGCCAGGTCGATCTTGTCCTTGTCCTTGAAGAACTCGACGAAGATCGGTCGGAGAAGCTCGTCGAAGAGGTCCAGGCGGATCCGCTGGTCGTCCCAGTAATCCTGCTCCAGAATCTCCCGACCGATCCCCGCCTCCCGGATCCATGCGCTCAGCTTCCGCCACTCGGCGACTGTGACCATTGCCGGCCGCACGAACCCGTCCCGGCACGGGATGATCGGGTACACCTTGCCGCCACCGTCGCGCACCTCACCGTAGAGGCCCAGCTTGCTGATCACAGAGTAGCTCGTCAGTCCCCAGTCAGTGGTCTGAGCGACCGCCTCCATCACGCTCATATCGATGTGCTGACCGATGCCGGTACTCCTGCAATCCAACAGAGCGGTCAGAGCAGCGAACGCGGCGCTCACGCCTACCGTGTCATAGGCGATGGCTCCTGGCGGAATCACGGGTGGAAGCTCGGGTGTGCCGGCCCGAAACAGCATCCACGCCATGGCCTCCATGACCGCGTCACTGGCCACGAAATCCCGATAGGGACCGGTTCGGCCAAAGTCGGTGACCGAGACTACGACGAGATTCGGAAGCCTCTCGGCCATCTCGGCCGCATCGAGCCCGTATCCGGCCAGGTGGCCGGGGCGGGTCGTCTCGACCCAGATGTCCGCCCCTTCGAGTAGCGCCAGCAAGGCGTCCCGGCCAGCCGCCGTTCCAAGATCCACGACCGTGCCACGCTTGTTGGCGTTTCGCACTTCGAAGTAGAGGCTCTCACCGTTGTGGAAGGGCGGCAGCTTGCGAGATCTGCCTCCCTCTGGTGGCTCCACCCGTACGACGTCAGCACCGAGGTCAGCCATCAGGCGGCCGCACAGCTCAGCCTTCTCGTCGGCCATGTCGACCACCCGGAGCCCACGCAGGGGCCGATAAGTAGCCACTATCGCGCTTGCGAGAAAGGCGGGTCCTTGTCCACACGATAATCTCCGGGTGGGCCGAGCACCCTCTCGCCGACGATGTTCGGGTGCACCTGCTCGGTTCCGCCACCGATGCGCGAGGCCCACTTGACCACGGGCTGGAGTTGCCACCCGCTAGCGACCGGGTCGCTGTGGTCGCGTAAAGACCCTTCAGGTCCGAGAAGGCTCGTGACCGGGTCGCTGTCAGAGGATATAGGCCCAAGACGACTCAGTAGCGGGCTCGGGTTATCACTCAAAGGTCAAGACCCCGCGGATGTTCTTGCCATCTCTCATGTCCTGATATCCCTCGTTGATCTCGTCGAGTACATAGGTCCGAGTCACCAACTCGTCGAGCTTGAGCTGGCCAGCTCGATACATGGCAAGCAGGTTGGGGATATCGAAGCGGGGATTGCCCGAACCGAAGATAGTTCCCTTGATCTCTTTGTTCATCATGGCAAGGTCCATCAGGCTTATAGATGCCTCACCTTGCGTCATTGGGGCTACCGCGGTGACGACACACGTCCCTCCTTTGCCGGTCAACGTCATCGCCTCGGCCATGAGGTTGCCGTACATCACGCTCGGGACCATGATGACCCGATCGGCCATCTCCCCCTGGGTCATCTCTCGCACCATTTCGATGGCCTCGGTCATACTGGCGGCGGAATGAGTCGCTCCAAATTGCGGGGCGAGCTCTCGCTTGAACTCCACCGGGTCGACCGCTACGACCACCCGGGCTCCGGCCATGGCCGCCCCCTGCACGGCGTTCATGCCGACGCCCCCCAGGCCCACGACCACCACCACATCCCCCGCCGTAGTGCCGGCGCGGTGAACAGCCGAACCCCATCCGGTGGCCACTCCGCATGACACCAGTGCCACGGCGGCCGGAGGAAGGTCGGCATCAACTTTGACGACGGACTGCTCCGAGACCAGCGAATGCTCGGCGAACGTCCCGCATTTTGCGTAGAGATTCAACGGCTCGCCGCCACAAAAGTGGCGCACGACCCCGTCGACCATCTGGCCCGGCTGCATGAGCTGAGCCCCTTGGTTGCAGATGTTCTGGCGTCCGGTGACGCAGTAGCGACACCGCCCGCAGGCCGGGATGAAGGAGGCGGCCACGGAATCTCCCACCGAAACCGAGTTCACTCCGACGCCGACTTTGATTACCACCCCGGCGCCTTCGTGGCCACCGATCATCGGGAACGGGCTCGGCATCCCGTACTGCTTCCGTAGGTCCTCGGCCATGACGAAGTCCCCGGTGACGAAGTGTTCTTCAGAATGGCACAGGCCCGCCGCCTGCCACTTTACGAGCACCTCCCCCGGAGCCGGTTCCTCGATGTCGATGTCCTCGATCTTCCAGGCCTCACCGACGCCCCAAAGCACTGCTGCACGGCTCTTCACGTCACGCTCCTCATCAGTTCTGGGGATCGTTGACCCGGTGGAAAACTTCCTGCTGCTCTCTCACACAGGTGGTCGTTGCAGTGGATCGCTGCTTGGCGCGGCGCATGATCACACGGCAATCTCGCCCCCTCCATCCTCCTGCCACGGCCACTTCGCTTCACTGGTTGCCGTTTGGAGCATACCGGGCTGCCTGACAGTCGTCCAGAGTCTGGTTCTAGAAATACAGAGGACAGTTCTGGCAAACGTGCCCTGGGTCCAAACGCTGACGGCGAGCCGTCCAGGACCGTCAATCACATCTTTTGCGACACCTCGGCGGGCGTGACGAGGACCTTGCGCTCGGCCGTTGTCGTCCGTAGGCGAGGGAATGCCTCACCGACAGCGTCGAGCGCCACGCGGGCCGTCACCATTCCGTCGACGTCAAATCTGCCGGCGCCGAGAAGAGATGCGGCAAGGAAGAACTCGCTCTTCCGGTAGTACACGGCGAAGCGAACCTCGACTTCCTTGAGGAGAGCGGCAATCGGCATGATCGAGTTCGGCGCCATGCACAGACCGGCGATGACCACCCGGCCACGGGTGGCCGCGGCGTCGATGGCCGACTGGATCATTCCTTCTCCACCGACGCACTCGACGACGACGTCGAAGCCCGGTTCTATAGGTCCCTCGTTTGCGTCGTGGGTGGCGTTGGCGCCGAACGCCGCTGCGCTGTCTCGCCGTGAGGCAACGGGATCGCTCAGGACGAGCTCGCCGGCACCGAAACGCCGAGACCGCAGTGTCACCACCGCGCCCACGGAACCTCCTCCGATCACCAGCACCCGGTCATTAGGGCGGATGCCAGCAGAAAAAACAGCGTGTAGCCTTACAGCGAGCGGCTCGACGAGCGCTCCGTGATCCCCCAGGTGGACCGGCAATGCGACTGTGGTGGCGGCTCCGACGCGCACATACTCGGCGAAGGCGCCGGGACTGGTGCCGAGGCCAAGTAGCTCAATTTTCTCACAGTGGGCGGCGTCGTCGCTAAGGCACCACCGACACCGGCCACATGCCTGAAGCGGCATGGACGACACGGGTTGTCCTAGCGTCCAGTTGCCAGCCACATCGCGTCCCATGGCAACGACCTCGCCGCAGAACTCATGGCCGAGCACCGCTCCCGCTGGCATCGCTCCGGCAGTCTTGAGGTCCGAGCCACAGATACCGCAGGCCTGGACACGCAGGACGAACTCGTCCGGGCCGGGCGACGGGTCCGGAACATTGAGTACCTCAAAACCATGATCTTCGGTGATGACCGCGGCGCGCACAGCTATACCTCCTTGAGAAGCCGACGGAACAATGGCAGGTACATGATGAAGCCGTCGGGGTCGTCAGGTTTGTCCACCTGCCCGAACGCGATGCTCCTCAAGGACGTGCGGATGGAGATGATGGCGAAACGCAGAGCGGCGAACGCCTCGTACCACCCGAGGCCGTCGAGGGCGTGGCCGGCGAGCCGCTCGTAGGTCGCCACCGCTCGGTCTCGGTCGAGGAAATCGGAGATCCCGGGAAGGCCGTGGCTGGTAGCCATGAACTGGAAGAAAGAGTGGAAAAACGTCATCCAGCCGAGATCGGTCTCGGGCGGCCCGAGCGTCGCCATCTCCCAATCGAGCACGGCTGCTGGTTCGAAGTCACGGTACAAGATATTGCCGATCCGACTGTCGCCCCAGTTGAGGGTGGTGCGTGACGGAGTCGGCCGCGTCGCCGTGAGCACCTCGAACGCCTCCTCGATGATGGGCACCACCAGGTCCTCCCGCGCCCATTCGTAGTACTTGCGCTGGTAGTCCAGTTGTTGCTCGATCGCCGTCGCACCTACATCGGGCCCGACGAGGAATGAAAGGTCGGCAATTTCCGGGGTGATGCGGTGCAGATGCACCAACGTCCGCACCGACGAATCTTCCAACCGCTGCCGTTGGTCCGGCGTCGCCTCGAACAACCAGCCGGTGAACACGTATGGCGGACTGTCCGAGGGAACAAGGCCATCGACGCGCTGCAGGACTAGGAACGGCGCGCCCAACCACTCCGGGTCCATCTCGATGTGAACGACTTGGGGCACCGGAACTTCGCTGTGGGCGCGGACGAGTTCCATGCAGCGCCGTTGGTGTTCGAGGTCATAGCTCGGGAACGTAGGGTACGGCGAAGTCGGGAGCGGTCCCAGCCGGGCCACGTACCGTTCACCGTCGACGCTGAACAGGACGGTTTCGTTCGCCATGCCGTTCTCGGGTGCGCCGACGTCAGTGACGGACGCGTCAGGACCGACCTTTGCCGACGCCCACGCCCCCAGGCCTTTGACGAACTCGGCCGGCTCCCGCCTCCAGGGTGTCGTCACCGTTGACAGCCCGCCGTCACGGCGACTGACCGCTCGAACACCGTCCAGTTACCTGCTCCTCCATCCCCCACTCCCCTTCAGCCGATCGTGGCATGTTGCCCCGGACTGCCTCAGAAAATCAGATCCTAATTCTACCCAAATTTGACATCCGGGTGGCCAACAGACTCCGAGACGTCCGGCCGGCAGGCGGTTGCCATCAGGCCCAGGTTCCTTCTTCAGTCCCGCGTCCTCGACTTCGGGACTGAAATCTGGTTCAGTTCTACAGGTGCTGACTCCCTTTGACGACTATCCCATCCACCAGACGGCCGACCCCGTGGCGCATCCGTCCAGCGCCGACCCCAACCACTACGACCGCTACTTCTTCAACGGATTCTCCCGGGCCGGCGATCTTTTCTTCGCGGGGGCCATGGCGCACTATCCGAACCGTGGCATCATCGATGCCGCCTTCAGCTTGGTGATCGATGGAGTCGAACACTCGGTCTATGCCTCTGGGTCCATGCCATTGGACCGGGCCACAGAGGTCGGACCCATCCGGGTCGAGGTGGTCCAGCCCCTGCGCCAGGTTCGGCTTTCCGTCGGTGCAAACGATCAGGGCCTCGAGGCGGACCTCGTCTTCGACGCACGAACCGTGGCAATCGAAGAGCCCCGAAACACGACCATTTCCGGCGCCCGACGGGTGATGGATGTCACCAGACTCACGCAATGGGGTTCCTGGGCAGGGACGATCCGCCTGGCGGGGCAGGATGTACCACTCGGAACCGGGGCATTGGGGATCAGAGATCGATCGTGGGGCCAGCGAGGCGTGAGCGTCCAAGCCCCCACCAACTTCCCCCCGGCCATGCCCCAGGTGTTCTGGCTCTGGGCTCCCCTACACTTCGACCGCTTCTGCACCCACTTGGCGCTCTTCGAGCATGCCGACGGCGCCCGGTGGCTCGAACAGGCTTTGGTCATCCCCGTGCTCGAGCCGGACTCGCCCACCTGGGGCCCTGATCTTTCGTACGAACGCCTGGAGGGCGTCGACTACGAGCTGGATTGGAAGGAGGGCACCCGGGTCGCCAAGTCGGCCGCGCTGACGATGCGATCATCATCCAGCGGCAACACCAGGATCGAGCTGGAGCCGCTGTTCACCTTCCGCATGCGGGGCATCGGGTATGCCCATCCCGTCTGGGGGCACGGATCGGTGCACGGACAGCTGGCCGTCGGCGGCGAGTCCATCCGATTGGATGACTTCGACCCCGAGGACCCCACCTGCATCCACGTGGAGACACTGTGCCGGGCCCGGATGGACGGCGAGGAAGGCATCGGCGTCCTCGAACAGGTCGCCTTCGGCGAGCATGCGCCCACCAACCTCAAGGGTGTGCTCGATGGCTACAAGCCGAGAAACTGAATACGCCCTACCCGATGGCCTGGACCGCCTGCCTCAGTCCGAGCCCGGACCGCGGGCCACGTGCTGGTCCTCATTGAGCCCGCTGAAAGGCCGGAGATCGGGCTCGGCCCGCAGGTGCTGCCCGCCGTCGATGGCGATGACCTGACCGGTGACCCTCGAAGAGTCGGGCTCGATCAGGAAGCTGACCACGCTGGCTACTTCCCAGGGTTCGGTGGTGCCGCCAAGCGGAGTGTTGACGATGTAGCTGGCGAAGACGTCGCTGTCCCGGGGAACTCCTTCCATAATCTCGGTGGTGACGAAGCCGGGCTGATCGAAGTTGAAGCGGACGCCGGCCGGGCCGTACTCGTCAGCCGCGTTACGCATCATGTGATCGATCCCCGCCTTGGCCACAGGGTAGGCACCAAAGGCCATATGGGAGAGGGCACCCGCAAGGGAAGACATGCCCACGAATGATCCGCCGCCGGCTGCGACCAGATGGGGCACGGCATGTTTCACGCACAACATCGTCCCCAGGACGTTAAGTGTCAGCCGCGCATGAACTCATCGGTGTCCTGGTGATGGTACGGAGCGAGCATGCCCCTCCCCCAGCGTTGGCAACCACGCCTCGGAGATCGCCAGGCTCGTGAACAGCTCGTTCCACCGCGCGTGCGACATCGTCTTCCTGGGTGACGTCGGCGACGGCGTAGTGGACCTCACGGCCTTGATTGGCCAGATCCGCCACGACAGCCTCGCGGCGAGACTCGGTCCTTCCACAAATTGTGACGACGGCACCCTCGGCGGCGAGGCGCGCGGCACAGGCTTTGCCGATGCCGGTCCCTCCATCGGTGACCAGGACCCCTACCCCCTATTTTCCTTTGCAGAACAGGCACTTTGACGTTTCCCGAGCCCGTTTTACCGGGAAATTTGTGAAACCGGCAGGCTGACTCTAGAATAGACTTGGGATCCAAAAAGAGCCAGATTGATCGATCCCAGATCGCCCAAGTCTTCGGCTCCCCGAGCAATTGGAATCGTAATCCGAAGGGCAGCCCCGGAATCGCCCGTGGGATGTCCGGGCAATCTTTACGGCCACCGGCTCTCGCTACCATTGCGGATTCCGACGAGGGGCACAGAGAGGAGCCGAGTGGTGTACGCGATACCGGACCAGCGCCTTCCGCATCCTTCTACGATGACCCCGCGTCAGCGTGATCGTAGGGAGCGGTTGCTTGAGGCTGGGCTGGCAGGACTCGATGGCGACGATTACGAGAAGGTTCAGGTCAAAGAGATCGCCGATCGAGCCGGGGTCTCTCTCGGGACGTTGTACAACTACTTCTCATCGAAGGAACGCTTTTTCGCTGAGGTGATGCTTCGATGGGCGGACAACCTGCCCATGAACGTACGGGATCGCCCACCCGCCCAGGCAGGTCCCGCCGATCGTCTTAAGGACACGCTACGCCGGGCTCTGCGCGCATTCGAGAAACAACCGCAGATGGCCCGCCTGATAAATGTCTTGGTGATGTCGAACGACCCACTGGCGGCCGGCATACTCGACCGCCTGAACCAGTCGACGACCGATGCGTACATGCAGGCGTTGGCGGGCATCGATCCGACTCGCGCGAGGCGTATGATCGACGTGATCAACGCCGTATTCGGGTCCCTCGTCAGGGAGTGGTCGCAGGGACGTATAACGATCGGCGAGGTCCGAGATCGCATCGACTCAGCCGTATCACTCGTCGTGGGCGACTGAACGATCGAGAGGCCAGCGCGATCCCTTAGGGTCACACGCGCTCTCCTCTGAAGATTAGAGCCTCTCGGCACAATCCTTTCGCCCCGTCATTGCTGAGACTCATCTTCGCCAAGGACTCCGGCGGTCTCCCGTCGCCGACGCTGACGGAAACGCTTCTCAGATCTCAGGCCCGAACCTCTGGACGCTCCCGACTGGGAACTCCACATCGTTGCCCGTTCTGGCCGGTCTTTGCATCAGAACTCGATGTGCACGGCGTCGTAGGCCCGAGCGAAAGTGCTCGGCAAGATGCGGGACTCGGTCCCTGGAACCAGACGCCACTCCGGCAGGCGGGCGAGCAATTGCTCGAACATGAGACGGAGTTCGAGGCGAGCCAGCGAAGCTCCCAGACAGACATGGGTTCCGAACCCGAATGCCACGTGTTGGTTCCAATCGCGGGTCACTTCGAACTCATCAGGTCGGTCGAAGATCAATCCATCCCGGTTGGCCGAAGCGTAGAGGAGCAGGACCTCGTCCCCCTCCATTAGCTTCTGATCGTGCAACACGTGGTCTCTTGTGACGGTTCGCCGCATGTTGAGCACCGGCGACACCCAGCGGATGAACTCTTCGACGGCCCCGGTCATGAGTTCGGGGTGGGATCGCAACTTGACCTGAACGTCGGGCCTGACTGCCAGTTCCCGGACTATTGCGCCGATTACCGTGCGAGTGGTCTCGGCTCCCCCATCAAGCACGAGAATCGCCTCCTCTAGAACCCGTCCGTCATCCCAGGGCACTCCGTCGGTCTCGCTGCGGCACCAGAGAGAGATGAGATCGTCACGGGGCTCGGCTCGGCGAGCGGCGATGATCTCCATAGTCGCCGTCGCCCATTCCACAGTGACGGAGGCCGACTCGGATGCCACAAAATCGAGCTCGACGTGGCCACCGTCAGCGGGAGTCTGACCGGCTGCATACATGGTGGACTCCGACACTTTCCGGATCAAGGGCCATTGATCAGCGGAGTATCCGAGGAACTCGCCAATGACCATGGCTGGTAAACGCGAGGCAACCTGCTCGACGACCTCGATAGCACGGCTACCGCCAACGGTCGCCTCGTCGAGGATGGACCCGACGAGTTCCTGCACTCTTTCCTCGTGACTGCGCACCCCTCTCGGCGTAAAGCGCCGAACGACCAATTTCCGCTGGTCCTGATGCAACGGGTCGTCGAGGTTGATCATCGAGCGGTCCGCCGACTGGTCCAAGTGCGGGCGGGACCCCTTGAAGGAGCTGTACAGCTCCTTGTCCTTCTCAACCTGGATGACGTCGCTGTACCTTGAGATCCCCCAGAGCTTCTGAACCGGATCCCAGTGCACCGGTGACTCTTCGCGCAGCCACGAATAAGCGGCCCAAGGGTCCACGTAGAAGTCGGGGTCCAGAAGGTTCACATACGGTGCCATAGCCACCCTCCACTCCAGGCTCGAGAGACTACTCAGAGAAACGGCCGAAAGCTCGCGAGCTCCGTCCGTGCAGAGCCCAATCCAGCCCTACGCCACGCGCTGTCCGCTGACCCGCAAGAGAGCGCTGTTGGGGTTCTCCGGCACTCGGTCGAGCGGCTGTCGGGCATCGCGAAGAACTGTACCCGTGTTTAGAGCCGGAATCTAGTTCTTTTGCAGCATCCTTGCCCCAAAGGCGGTTCCGGCCTACGGGCAACTCCGCTGACCGATCGGCCAGCCCAGCTCGGCCAAGACCTCGTCGGTGTGTTCCCCCAGCGCTGGAGCCGGACCACCTAGATCGGCGGGGGTGACCGCGAAGCGGGCTGATGCCGGGGCTGGCGTACCCGCCCGACCACGGGGTGGTCGTGGTCCACGAATAGGCCGACGGACCGGGCATGGGGGTCCTCGATCAGTTCGGCGGCAGCGAGCACCACGCCGCAAGGCACGTCCTTTTCCCCCTTGGCGGCTTATAGCGTCGGTGGCGGTCAGATCGTCAGCCGCCTGCCGACACCTGGCCATTCTGTAACCACCTCACCGTTCAACAGACGCAAAATAGCGTCCAAGCCTTGATAGTCCAATAGAAGATGCGGGCTCCGGGGACCGCACTGAGGATCACGCCGCAAACTGGACCTGCATGGCCCGGGCCAACAGCGAAGCCCGGTCGGCGCTGAGGATGTACCCCTCGGAAATGGCTTTGTCCAGGCTCGTTGTGTATGCGTGCAGATAGCCAGCCTGGCTCTGGTAGAGGCTGGCGAGTTTAGAGGGACTGAAAGGGGTGGTCTCTCCGAAGAGTTGGCAGAGCGAGGTGGTACCCGCCGGCGCGGCCCCGCTCAGGGTGGACACGGGCACATCGACGGCAGGGGTGCGGACCCCGCCGATCACATTGCCATTTTGGTCGAGGGCCAAGACCGGGGGGCTGGTGCTGTCTAGTTTGAACGGCGGCGGGCTGGGCGGTGCCTTGCCGTCTACCAACCACTTTTCGAACGCACTGAACGCGGCTTGCACGACTTCGTGCTGCGGTCCGTCGTTGATCTGCTGGGTGCAGCCGATAATGCTGGGACTGACGCCGTCGAGATCATAGGTATCCGCGTGGGAGGTGCCAGCCACCTCCCAGGTCCTGATCCGATCGGTTTTCGGCTGCTGGGCCGGCGCGTAGCCCAGTTGGACGAGATCGGTCTGGGTCTCGAACATGAAGACAGGGACCTTGAGATCGGTCCGGATCCGCAAGTTGGCCGGACCCTGCTGGGCTGTGACCGACCCGCTCAGCGGTGCACCGGACCCACCCCGGCTGTGGATGAAGATACCGTCGAAGATGTTGGTCCGAGGCTGCAGCGCATCGGCGAACGTCGTGAGGTAATAGGCGGACTGCGACTCCCCCACCGCAACGATCCGCTTGGGTCTGAGGTCGCCGAAAACGGTCGTGTGAGGTGCCTTCAGCGCCTTTGCGATCTGGGCGAATATGTCGAGAGCGTACTGATCGCCCGGATGGTGCAGAGTTCCGTAGCGTGCCGGCTCTTCCTGGACGAGGCCCTGGGTCCCCGCAGCGGCCTGACCGAGGATGGCCTTACCGCCGTCGACGCCGAGTGCCTGGGCGGAAACCGCCACATAGGCGTAGCCGTCGCGCATCAGCATGGGGTTGAGGTAGTCCCAGTCGGGTGCGGACTCGCCGTCGGAGACATTCATCCATTCGACCACGACCGTGCCGTTGAACTTGGCGGGATCCGAGGGGCGCCGGACGAGGATCCGGGTTGCGTAGTGTGCCGTCGTGGTCGGTGTGATCGACCACTTGCCGTCGCTGGGTGTGGACGTGGCGCGGAAGGCAGTGGCCGTGCCCGATGCGAAGAACTCCTGCTGTACGTAGCCGTTGGCGGCGAGTTCGAGGGGCTGCACGGAGATCGGCTCGACGATGTGGCCCGTCGCGGGCGGTCGGCTGAACGTGGCGGCACTCTCAAAGGTCACCGTCTGCGCGCTCGTTGCCTGCACGGCCGACGCCGCACCGGCACCCCCGGTGCTCACGAAAAGGATCGCGACAACGACCCCAACCAGAACCTTTGCCGATCTCCCGCGGTGCATCGGTGACCCGAACCCATGAAACATCCCCAACCCCCCTCTGCCCAGGATCGTACGGGCGCAACCGTACCTGTCCGCGCAAGTGGGGGCAACC
>JBEKWB010000085.1:0-19035 GCA_049513455.1 Acidimicrobiales bacterium | reverse complement strand
AGGGAACTTCGCAGCCGGGTACGCAGAAGACCGGAGGACGGGACTCAACAGTATGAAACTTGAGATAAATATGCTCAGCAAAAGTGCGCGGATCGAATCCGACGAGCGAGCGGGCTTACTGGCGTTCGTTCAGGGTCGAGGGACCGAGCACGACGTGGGCGATCTTCTTCAATCGCTCGGCGCAGGGGGGCGCAGCGACCTGGTTAACCATGTCGGCATCCGTCGGCAATGGCTTGAGGATGCTGCACGAGCGAACGGTCCAGGCTGTATCCGAGAGTTGGAGATTCTCACGAACGCGCTCAACGAAGGTGCGCCCAATAACAACGACAGTGACTTTCTCCATGTGCTCACGCAATGGCCCATTGTAGAAGGACACTCCCTCTGGGAGATCGTTCGCCAACGCGCTGAGCTCACCCCCGATCTGGAATTTCTATGCGACGAACGCGGCGAGAGGACGACATTTCGAGGATGCGCCACTCGGGCCGAAGAGGTGGCAGCTGGCCTACGGGACTTGGGCCTGTCATCCGGGGACGTCGTCTCATGGGTGCTTCCCACTTGGAGTGATGCTGTCGTCCTGGCGATGGCTCTGAGCAGGATAGGGGTCATCCAGAATCCGATAGTGCCGATCTACAGAGAACGCGAGGTGGCCTTCTGCACCACGCAAACGGGCGCACGGATGTTGATAGTTACACACGTATGGCGAGGCTTCGACTACGCGGCAATGGCAGAGGGGGTCGCGGCGGCCAACGACGACCTGAGCGTTCTCGTCGTTGAAAGGGATGGTCTGCCCGTCGGCGATGTCTCAAAGTTGGAGGAGATCGCGCCACTCGCAAGCAATGGAACGGATGTAGGT
This sequence comes from Acidimicrobiales bacterium, assembly GCA_049513455.1. Classification (GTDB taxonomy): domain Bacteria; phylum Actinomycetota; class Acidimicrobiia; order Acidimicrobiales; family RAAP-2; genus Bog-473. The sequence continues at coordinate 18,182 of JBEKWB010000085.1, read as the reverse complement.
TGGCTGATGTATACATCCGGTACGACTGCGGATCCCAAGGGAGCGAAGATCACCGATTCCTCTATCAGTCATGTGGCGCAGGGGATGTGTCTCCGCATGGACGTCCGATACTCGGACCGGATATCTATGGTTTTCCCGTTCGCACATCTCGGCGGAATTACCTGGATGTTTGGCGCACAGCAATACGGCTTTACGATGTTGTTGGAAGAGGCATTCCGCTCTGATCTCACGCCGGAATACCTATCTAGGGAGGGATGCACGCACGCGGGGACCGGTACCGCATTCCACCTGGCCTATCTGAACGCACAGAGAGCTCGGGGGGCCGAGAAGCTGTTTCCGCGGCTAAAGAACTGCCCCGGAGGTGGTTCGCCGAAACCCCCCCAGCTCCACTACGACATCAAGAGAGAGTTGGGCGGTGCAGGAATTATCTCTTCCTGGGGTCTTACAGAGGCTCAAATACTTACGTTTGCCACACCGTGGGATGACGACGAGAAGCTTGCCAACACCGAAGGCCGCCCGATGCCAGGAGTGGAACTCATCACGGTCGATCAAGACGGGAAACACCTCCCTCTGGGCACGGAAGGGGAACTGTGCGCCAAAGGCCCGCAGGTTCTTCAAGGGTACGTCGACTCGAATTTGGACGCTCAGGCATTCGACACAAGCGGATACTTCCGCACCGGTGATGTCGGCTTTATTGACCATGAGGGATACGTCACGATAACCGGACGTCTAAAGGACATCATTATCCGCAATGGGGAGAATATCTCGGCAAAAGAGCTCGAGGACCTCCTCTATACCCACCCGAAGGTGGGCGAAGTGGCGATCATCGGGCTGCCGGATGCCAAAACGGGCGAGCGAGTATGCGCCGTGGTCGCCCCCAAGTCGGCCCAAGACCCCCCGACATTCCTAGAGCTTCGTGACTTTTTGATGGACTCGCACATCAGGATGCAGGCGATCCCTGAGCAACTCGAGGTGATAGGAGAGCTTCCTCGCAACGCCAGCGGGAAAGTGCTGAAGAATGTGTTGCGCAAATCTCTAGAGGGACCACTGCTGAAGTCAGCAGAACCGAATTGAGACAATGGCATGCGCCCAGATACGTGAAAGGGGGTAGACGATGAATGAAGAAGCATCCCGGTGGCCGCAAGCAGTCATCGATGTCCTCGAGAACTTATCCCTGTGCGAATGTAGCGACCATGAGCCGGACCGGGACCCCAATTGCGTATCCTCAAAATCCATACCTCAGCACCGATCGATCCACCATCGATATCACGACTGGTGTGGCGTACCCGGCGAAAGCGGAACGGGCTCGACGCGATCCACGGGTTGGTTTGCTGTTTTGGGATCCCACTCACTCAGGGTTGACATCGACACCGCTCGTCCTGGTGAAGGGGTTAGCAACGGTCAAGGATGCCGACTTGCAGGCCAACACCGATCGCTACCTGGGCACGCGGGCGCGTCACATGGTCGAATTTCCGTTATCTGAAACGTGGTATTGGCCGAGAATATGGACGCTGATAGCGCCGTTGGAGATCTGGAGTTGGACCGACACCTGTTCGACCACCGCCTAGTGGCATTGGAGAGCGAGCCCGGGAACCAAGGCTCCTCAATCGGATCCAGCTCCGGCGGGCCCTCCCGTCTCCTTCTGACGTCGAGCCTCCGGCTGATTGGCGCAACTCTGTCGACCGAGCGCTGGAATACCGAAACGCCGTAGTCGCCTTCTGTGACAGTGACGGTTTCCCGTTGCTGTGGCGGGCGGGTGAAGTTGAACCAACCGACTTCGGATTTCGCGTGCACGGCCCCTTCGACTCGAACATACCCAAAAAAAAGGTGGCGGATTTCGTGACCTGCTACTTTGCGAGAACCAGCAGCACCATTGCGGTTTCATTTGACCTCGACTGACCGCTACTGACCCTGATTGTCAATGGCTTGTGCGTTTTTCGTGGTGCGCACACTACGGACTTCTGCACCACATGCACCACTACGTTGACTCCCTCCGCCGGTCTGTCGGGCGGGGCAGCGGCCGACGCGACGAGGCGGACAATTCGATAACCGTCGCCGTCGCGTGGGGTCGATCGATGCCCGATGGGACCCCGATCCTCCTGTCTCACCGATGGTCGTACCCACGCACTGCCTCCCGTGAAGCCCCAGGTCAGGGCACTGGATGAATAAATGACCCCTACAGGGTGGTCCGGCCTCTGTAAAGATCGAGACCGAGCCCGCCGGGACCCACTGACCGGCGAAGCGGGCAGACGTATGATTGGTCCAGCGTACCGAGGTGTCCCTGGGACCGTGTGTTGGAAGATAGGCCCGTAGCGCCATCGTGCCAGCCTCCAGAGGCATGTATCCCCTCGCCAATGTCGAAGGATCGCCCCGCCGTCATGTAGTTCCCCGGCGCGCCGGATTCTCCGTCAGGTCTTCCCCGCTGATCGGTTCGATCGGTGGAACGAGGACCCGGTCACCGCTTCGGATCCCGAGGATGCGCTATTGGGTTCGCGCCGTCATGAACGCGCCGATGACCGGGCCTGACGAGCGCGTGAAATAGCCTGGCTCCCGGAACTGAGTTGTGAAGGGGTGGTAAATGGTCACAGCGAAACACACATGGGGAGTGGCTGTCTCCGCTACGGATCCCCCGGCGAATCGGTTCTTCCAGATGGGCCGCGCCTATTCCTATGCCCGCCCGTTCCTCTTGCGGAGCGTTGGACAGTGAGCGACTCCATCCGACCGTTTCACATTGAGATCCCTGAGGCCCAGCTGAGCGAGCTGCGAGATCGATTGAGGCGTACCCGCTGGCCTGAGGCCGAGACGGTGGACGATTGGTCGCAGGTGTCCCTCTTTCCTATATGCAAGAGCTCTGTAGCTATTGGAGTGAGGAATAGATTAGCGTGACACGGAGCGGCAGTTGATCTCTCTGCCCCAGTTCCGAGTGGAAATTGGCGGTCTCGACCATCACTTCGTCCATGTCCGCTCACCACACGCTGATGCGCTTCCCATCGTGATCACGCACGGATGGCCCGGCTCGATCGTGGAGTTCGTCAAGGTCATTGAGCCGCTCACTGATCCGGTCAAGTACGGCGATGAACCGGCTGATGCCTTCGACGTCGTCTGTCCATCATTGCCGGGCTATGGCTTCAGCGAGCACCCCGCCGCGACCGGCTGGGACATCGAACGTATCGCCAAAGCGTGGTCAGAGCTGATGGCAATTCTCGAGTACGAACGCTACGGAGCGCAGGGAGGGGACTGGGGATCGATGGTCACCGCTTCACTCGCTCGCCAGGACCCTCAGCATGTCGTTGGGATCCACCTCAACATGCCGGTGGTTGGTCGTGATTCGATGTCGATGGACGATCTCACCGAAGCAGAGGGGTCAGCGCTGAGTTCCATAGCGGTCTTTCAAAAGTGGGAGACCGGATACTCGAGTCAACAGTCAACCCGGCCTCAGACGCTGGGGTACGGACTCGCCGATTCGCAGGCCGCCCAGTGCGCCTGGATCGTTGAAAAGTTCAGGGCGTGGACCGACTGTGATGGTCACCCAGAAAATGTTCTGACCCGCGACGAGCTACTCGACAACGTCATGCTCCAGGGGTTACCCTGCAATGGCGCTTCGTCCGCTCGCCTCTATTGGGACAGTTGCCGCAACGTGGACCTCGGTACTGTCGCCTTACCCACCGGATGTTCCATATTCCCGAAGAAGCTCATCCGACCGTCACGACGTTGGGTGATGCAGCGATTCACCGATCTCCGCTACTGGAACGAACTCGATCGCGGCGGTCACTTCGCTGCTCTCGAGCAGCCCGACCTGTTCGTCAATGAGCTCCGATCAATCTTTCGGTTGGTGCACTGACGACGGCATTCGCGCCGACACCGCCAGACTCGCGAAGTTGTCTGCGGTCAGCTGCCCGCCCGCTCAGCCTGCTCCTTGGCCCAGCGGTAATCTGCTTTTCCCGCCGGAGACCGCACCACCTCCTCGAAGAGGACAAACGCTTTGGGCCATTTGAAACGTGCGATGTGTTTTGACGCCTCCACCAGCAAGCTCTCTTCGGAGGCTTCTACGCCGGGTCGAACCACTACCAAGGCGACGACCTCTTGGCCCCAGCGTTCACTTGGGCGACCCACCACCACCACGTCGGCTACGTCAGGATGCTGGGCGATGGCCCGTTCGACCTCCTCCACGAAGATCTTCTCGCCTCCCGAGTTCACCGTGACCGAGTCACGGCCCAGCAGCTCGAGTTGCCCGCCGGCCAGAAGGCGGGCTCGGTCGCCCGGCACGCTGAATCGCACATCATTGATCACAAGGAAGGCGTGTGAGGTCTTATCGGGGTCGCCCAGGTAAACGAGCGGCACGTTTCCGGTGCGCGCCAGCCAACCCATCCCGGGGTGACCTGCTTCCAGCACCCTGGTCATCGTCTCGTCCACCACTACGGTCGCCGGGTCGGGAACGAACGTTCCGGTCGTCTCCTTGGTTCCCCTCGTCGATCCCTGCCTCATCTGAAAACCAGTCTCAGAAGCGCCCACGGCATCGATCAGTATCACATCGGGTAGCGTGGCGAGGAAGCGATCCTTCAGGGCCGGGTTCAGCGGGCTCCGCCATTCCCGACCGTAATCAGGCTACTGGTGTCGTAGCTCCCACGCTCAAGCTCCTCGAGCAGAGGTCGGGCCACCGCGTCTCCAATCACGGGGATACTGATGACCCGCTCACGCTCGACGGTCTTCCAGACCTCCACCGGATCGACCCGGTCCACGGTCCGGAGAACGATCGATGTGCCCCCGTTGGCGATGGTGGTGAAGGCGCCCCACTGGGATGCTCCATGCATGAACGGGGCAATGAGAACGATCCGCATCTGTGTGCCTGCCTTCTCCGCCCCCTCGGATATCTGGTCATAGCTGGAAAAGGCCGGCGCTCCCGTGAATGGGCGTCCTCCCATGGCGGCCATGAAGATGTCATGTTGGCGCCACAGCACGCCTTTGGGCATCCCGGTCGTACCACCCGTGTAGAGGATATAGAGGTCATCTGGAGACGGCTCCACCGGTGGCGGCGATGGCCGCGACGAAGCCAGGGCCCCCTCATAGTCGATGGCTCCCTCCAGTAATGGGTGGCCCGAACTGTCGGCCACTTGGAGGAGGAGGGTGAGATCGGGAAGCCTGTCCCGTACGTTGGCCATGACGGGGGCGAACTCAGCGGCATACATCATGGACGTGGCATGGGCATCCGTGAGCAGGTAAAGAAGCTCTTCTTCCACATAGCGGTAGTTGACGTTGAACGGGGCAACTCGTGCCTTGAATGAACCGAGCACCCCCTCGAGGTACTGATTGCCGTTGCGTAGGTAGAGCCCGAGGCTCTCTTGCCCTGACTCCCAGGATTTAAGGTGTTCTCGCTCCACCCTCACGGCGGCGCCGCTGTCGAGCAGGTAGTTCGCGAGCCGGTTGGTTCGCTCATCCAGTTGTGCGTAGGTCAGGCGGAGGTCCCCCACACCAGCGCATCACGCGTAGGCACGCTGCTGGCCACGGCGGAGAAGACCTTGGCGAGATTGAACTCAACGGGCACTTCGCCTCACTTTCCGATTGCCGCCAATGTTTCTCGAGGTCCTTCCGGCACGAGGGCGCACCAGTACCTTGCCCGGCAACAGGACAAGGGAAGCGCAGGTAGTGCGCCAGTGGACCACGGGAATCCTGGACGACTTCCCCTTCCGACCCCGGCGGCCAACACTATAGGGAAAACTAGAACAACATTGAGGCAAGCGCACAGCGTATTCTCGTGTGAGAGTCGCATGAACCTTGGAGGAAATCAAAAAATGGCTGACCATGCCACCCGCGAGGATATCCAGCTCGTGAACGGAGATTTCTGGGGCCGCAACCCGCAGGAGGAGCTCGGCTGGATGCGCGAGAATGCTCCGGTCTACTGGGACGGTTCGGTTTGGGGAATCGCTCGTTACGACGATGTCCGAAGGATCTCGAAGGATCCAGAGACGTTCTCCAGCGCCAGCGGTATCCGACCAGATTCGGGTCCCGTCTCCATGATGATCGACATGGACGACCCCGAGCACTGGGCGCGTCGCAGGCTCGTCAATCGCAGCTATACCCCTCCTCGCGTTCGAGACCGCGAAGATGACATGGCCCGGATCTGCAATCAGATTATCGACCAGGTGTGCGAGAAGGGCGAGTGCGACTTTGTGTGGGATATCGCCGCTCAACTTCCACTCATCGTGATCGCCAATGACCTCGGCGTCGAACCCGAGGACCGGGCCCAGCTCTTGGGATGGAGCGACATGATGCTCAGTGCACTGGTGGGCGAATCGGGCCGGGAGGTTGAAGCGGCCGAAGCGTTTGTCGGCTACAACGAGTATGCCTCTCGGGTGATCGCCGACCGCAGGGCGCAACCGCGTGACGACGTGATGAGCACTCTCTGTCACGCCGAGATCGACGGCCACACGCTCGATGATTCCGCGATCATCTCCGAGTCGTTGCTCATCCTGATCGGCGGGGACGAGACCACCCGCCACGTCATCTCGGGGGGGGCGTATCAGCTGCTCGTCGATGACGGCGCATGGACGACGTTGGCCGACGACCGCGAGAAGTTGACCACAGGGGTGGAAGAGATGTTGCGCTGGGTGAGCCCGATCAAGAACATGGCTCGCACCGCAACCCGGGACGTGGAATACGGGGGACAGTTCATAAGGAAAGGCGAGAAGCTTCTGCTCCTCTACCCATCGGCCAATCGTGACGAGGCTGAGTTCGCGGATCCATTCCGCTTCGATGTGGAGCGTGCTCCCAATGCGCACGTCGCCTTCGGGTATGGCTCCCACCTGTGCCTGGGCCACAGCCTGGCTCGCCTCGAGTTGCGGACCATGTTCACCACCCTCTTCGATCGATTGCCCGATCTTGCGTTGATCGATGAGGCCGAGCCCGCGTACCGTCCCGCCAACTTCGTCTCCGGCTACCAGACGATGCCGGTTCGTTTCACTCCCACGGCCCCAGTCGGCGCGTAGGCAGAATCGTCCTGTCGGAGATCTCCTTGACCGAATCCCCCGACCCCAGCTCGATCCCCTACGCATCAGGATTGAGTGAGACGCCTGCTACTGAGAACCTTCCCTCGTAGGGCGAGAACGGAATCCCTGATTGATGTCACTTCCAACCGCACTGCTCGACGGCCGCGCCCAAAATGGAGGCGTGCCCGAGATCGATCCGGCCGCCCGGCCGCAGAGACAGAGATTCACCGCTGAGTACAAGCAGGCCATCTTGGCCGAGTACGAGGCCGCCCCCGATGGGGAAAAGGGACTGGTGCTGCGCCGAGAGGGCCTGTACTCCTCGCAGATCACCGAGTGGCCACAGGCCAGAGACGCCGGCGCGCTCGGTGCCCTCGAGACATCCCTTCAACGCCGAAGACGGCGTCGAAGGAGGCAGTGAACTTCGTGTCGCGATCTCGAATGAGGAACTTGATCGGTGTTGTCCGTTCCGCCAGGTCGTAGCAAAGGTTGCGGGCCCGCTGGGTGACCCAGCCTGCGACGGGATTGGCCGTCACCCCTGCGAGGTGGACCCGACGGGTGTCGTGATCGCGCCACCTCGTGACGCAGGATGAGGATCTCGATCGCCAGATCGTCCTGAGCACAGCACGAGAGGCGGACGAGCTGGACCACGCGAACGAACGCCAAGTAGAGGAACGAAAGCACCATAAGAAGGCATCCTCGCTGCCGGGACCGTGGCACCGAAAGTCCTGGTGGCAAGCACGGATGACCTTCTCGGCACCCACAGGAAGATGCGAAGCTCACTACGGGCGACGCGCATGAGTTCAAGAATGCCGTCGCGATGAAAGGACAAGTTGAGGCGATCGGCGTAACTGAACAGCAGGTGAGAGCTGAGGACGAGGTCGAATGCACTGCCGCGAAATGGCAAGTGGGGCAAGCTGCCCGAAATGTACCTCTCGGGATGGGCCCGGTAATCCACCACAAATGTAGCGCCAGCCGCACTCCGCGATTCAAGGTGATCGTCGGCATCAGCGAAGAATGTCCATCGATACTGTTCGGGGTGCGCACGCACGTACCGATTGCCACGATCGGTCTCCTCCTGAGCGGTCAGCGCGAGTTCATCGGCACTTCGGCATTCATAGGTCGGATCACACGCCGTTGCATCACCTCCAGCGAGGTTGTTCTCGGCAGTCTGAAGCTGGACCCGTTGGCTTTCAGCTCAGGAGAAAACCGCCGTCGACGATGACATTCGCTCCGGTCACGTACTTGGCAGCCGAGGAGGCCAGGAACACTGCCACGGTGGCAATGTCATCAGGCTCACCCATACGGGCTAGTGGGATCTTCGCCACCATGGCGCTCGCCAGAGCCTGGCTCTCCTCTTCAGTGAGATCGCCCGAGGAAACCACCTTCGAAGATCCTTCGGTTACTATCCCGCCAGGAGCAATCGACACCACGCGAATCCCGTGAGGCGCCAACTCCAAGGCCATATTCTTCGTCAGTTGCACCACGCCAGCCTTAGAGGATCCGTAGGCGCTGACGCCGGCGAAAGTGGGACGGAAACCGTCGATTGACGCGATATTGACAATCACTCCTCCGGAACCTTGCTCGATCATATGCCGGGAGACGCCCTGCGAGGTGAAGGCAAGGCCGCGGAGATTTGTCGAAAAGATTCGATCGAACATCTCGGGCGTGAGCTCGCCGAAGGGAGCAATGGGATAGATACCGGCATTGTTCACCAATATGTCGACCGATCCGAATCTCTCGACGCATTCTCGGGCAAGCAGGTCTCCGGTGGTGACGTCTGAGACATCGGCGATGACTGCCGATGCGTGGCCCCGATGCCCAGCCAGCTTGTCTGCGGCACCTGGCGCGCTGGCATCGATGTCCCCGATGAGCACATTGGCTCCGGCTTCGACCATGCGTTCAGCAATGCCGAAGCCGATTCCCATCGCCCCGCCAGTTATGATGGCGTTCTTTCCTCCCAGATCAAACGGTCCCCAGTCGGACACGGCAACCTCCTCAATCGTTCAAACGACTTCATAACACGACATCTTCCCGCGCACCTGTCGACCATCAGCTCTTCCCTGACGATTCCATTATGTACGAGCCCTTTGCCTTCTCTGCATGGAATCGGTGACCGCGGCGTCCCGGCTGCGATTTAAGCGCCGATGACGGGAAGCGGGTCACCCATCCGGACGAAGCACTCCGCGATGTTGTCGCCGAGGAAGGCTGAACGGACCTCATCGGCGAGCGAATTCAGGCCCGGTTCGAAAATCACGTCGTTACCCTCAACATGTGGAAAGTCCGTCGAGAACACGATCATCTCGGGAAGGCGGCGGATCAGGTCAAGGGCATTGTCGCCCATGAGGGCGAGCGGAGTGGCCCGCACGTTTCTGCGCAGGATGTCGCCAGCACCTAACTCGCTCACCCACTCGTTGAGCGCCCGTACATAGAAGGGCTCGGTCAGGGCATCGAGTCGTTCGACGAGGGACGGCAGCCAGCCGACCTGGAGCTCTTCGAGCACGACCGTAAGCTCCGGATGACGTGTGAACACCCCTCCAAACACCATTGTGGTCAGGGCCCGTTGGCTGGCCAGGTGGCCCTCGGCGATGTTGAACCGCAAAAGGCCGCCGGCTCCCATCCCGCCTGGCAGCATCCACCCGGAATCGGCAGCACCGACATCGAGGTTGGATGGCGTAAATCCGACGTGCATCACGTAGATCATTCCGAGGTCGGTAGCTGCCGACCAGATCGGGTTCCACGATGGGTGGGCGAGAGAGCGATCGTTCACAGGCCGCGTCGACACGCTGAAGCCGCGACACCCTCGCGCCCGCATACGCGCCAGCTCCTTCACCGTCCACTTCACGTCGCTCGCGTCCTTTATTACGGCGACCTGCAGCAGGCGATCTGTGTGGCCCTCGAGGCGCTCGGCGATGAAATCATTGGTCAACGACGACAGTCGCTGCAGGTCCGCTACTTCCGTCAGGAGGGCTCCCGCCCCGCCGTTCGTTGCGCCGAAATTCACAAAGGCCTGGTCGATACCCCACTCGTCGAGCCATTCCACCCGTGCCGCGGCCTCAAACGCTGCTGGCGCCGGATTCTTCACGGCAGAGTCGGGGCCCCATGGCTTTGCCCCCGGCTTCTGGGGGTAGAGCTCCTCCCCCCTCGGTCGCCGATCTGGAGGTAGTGCACGTAAGAGGTCGCCGGCGAACATCATCGCCTTGAGTTCGGGGCAGTGCGGCATGGAACCGCCGACCTGCTTGCAGAAGTCGACGACGAGCGAGACGTCTGACTCGAGATGATGGTCGACATCGATGACAGGCATGGAATCCCCTTCCGCCTGCGGAGCGATTGCCGCTACTGGTGGCTCATCTCACATGTTTGCTCGGTTGGCAAAGAAAGGCAAGAGGCGGCTCTTTGGTTTCGTTTTGTTGTCAGGGAGCGGTGACGAAGGGCCCGAAAAAATCTTCGAGTTCCAGAGGATGTTGTGCGATTCGGGATGGCGCTCCATCGACAAGGGCCGACAACGCGGAATCGGCACGGCCCAGCACAGTGAAGGAGCCTCCGACGTCCTCAGAGCCCATCCGGATGTCTGAGGGGTCCACAAACCTCTCAACTCGAGTCTGACCAGCCACGACGCGCCCAACGAGGCTCATCCTCGTGGCCCTGTCCTTCCTCCACGGTCTGCTCCGTCGCGTCTTCGGGCTGTCTGACTATCGGATGGACGCTGCGGCCAGGGAGGCAGAGATCCTGGCCGTACCGGCTTCACCTGGTCCGACCGTGCTCTGGTAAAACTCCCGCGAGGTCGAGATCCACTGTTAGATGCCGCGGTAGGTGATGTCGGCGGAACTGCGATGACCGAGGGTGAAGTCCTCGTCGAAGTGGAATCCTGCCTTCGGATCGAATGGGACCACGTACTGCCAGTCGAATGCGCAGATACGCCGCGCGATGAGCCAGATCCCATGCCGCTTCTCGAAGCGGTCGATGTAGCGCAATCCGAGCACCAGGTCGCTGTCGAGCCCGAGGTGGTGGGCAATGCAGTAGGTGTCAACCTGGACGACGTCCCCGTCGAGGCGGATGTAGGGGTCGGCGATGAAATGATGGGTGGCCTCGAACATCGGCAGGACATCACAGACCCACTTCGCGAACTCTGTGCCGGAACCACGGAAGACGTTGTGGTCGTCGAACCCGTCCGGCCGATGATAGCAGGACGCCATGAGCTCTTCGTCGAGACGGTCCGTGCCTCGAGCAAGTCGCTTCACGACGTCAGTGATCTCATGGACGGCAACCAGGTCCTCAAGGTTCATTCTCTTCCACCGATCCTCTGCCCTCTCCAGCGTTTTCCGGACACCTCGACTGAAGCCTGGCATCGTCGCGTACGGCGGCACACGCCGAGGTTGTCCGGGCGCGCATCGTCTTGGCCGCTGCCGAGGGAGCGCACAACGTGGATATCGCCAAGCAACTCGGGGTCTGTGTCGACGTGGTGTCGAAATGACGGAAGCGCTTTCGCCAGCACGGGCTCGACGGGTTGACGGACCGTCCTCGATCGGGGCGGCCCCGGGTGTTCGGCTCAGAGGTGGTGGCCGGGATCAAGGCCTTGGCATGCGAGCCACCCGAAGAGCGCAACGTCCCCTTGTCGCGCTGGAGTTCGCGTGAGCTCGCCTCCCAAGCGGTCACCGAGGGGCTTGTCGAGGCGATCTCATCGTCGACCGTGCGCCGCTGGCTCCACGCTGATGCGATCAAGCCTTGGCGTTATCGGTCGTGGATCTTCCCCCGTGACCCTGACTTCGCCACCAAGGCAGCTCGGGTCCTCGACCTCTATGCGCGCTTCTTTGACGGCGTGGCGCTCGGCCCCGACGACTATGTGATCTCGGCCGACGAGAAGTCCCAACTCCAGGCGCTTCGCCGCTGCCATCCGGGGCGCCCGGCGGGTCCGGGACACCTCTCGCAGGTCGAGTTCGAGTACGAGCGCGGCGGCACGCTCGCCTATACGGGCGCCTACGACGTCCATCGCGCCCGCCTCTTCGGCAGCGTGGCAGAGAAGACCGGGGTTGTCCCGTTCATGGAGCTGGTGGACAAGGTCATGACCCAAGAGCCCTATGCGAGCGCCAGGCACGTCTATTGGATCGTCGACAACGGGTCGTCGCACAATGGGAAGCGTTCGATCGATCGGATGAGCGCGGCATGGCCGACTGCGCGCCTGGTCCATCTGCCGGTGCACGCCTCGTGGTTGAACCAGATCGAGATCGTCTTTTCGGTCATCCAGCGAAAAATGGTCAAGCCAGCCGACTTCGCCGACTTGGCGGCGCTCGCAGACCGCCTCTGTCGCTTCGAGGACCGCTACAACGAGACGGCACGACCCTTTGACTGGCGCTTTACGAGCAGCGATCTCGCCGCCATGCTCGAGCGCCTCGATGCCCACCGTCCTCAAGAGGTCCCCCTCGCCGCCTGAGCACATCAGGCACGCCAAGATGGAGGGATGAAGGCGCCCCCCGGATCAACTAAGGCCAGCCTCACCTCCCGTCTCAACAGCCACGCCCACACCCGCTGGCCCGAACTCGCCGGCATAGAGGTGCGCTTCCGGGCCAACTTCGCTTACGTCGACGGGGCCTACAGCAATGGGGACACGATCAAGCTGTGTCGGCTGCGCTATGGCGGATCGGCTCACACCTGGGGGTTCGCCATCTACCGGGCCAGTCACGACGACTACGAGGACTCCTACCTCCCGAGCGGGATGACCGCTGGAAGCGCCGAAGAAGCCCTCGATTGTGCCTGCGGCCTCTACCTCAACGACCCGGCTGTCTGGCTTCCGGATACACCGACGAACTAACGCGCGGCACCACTAGTCCCAGCTCAGTTCGTGGAAGCGAGGGTATTCACGTGTCAGCTGCGCTCCGTCGACGAAGAGCATGTCACCCGACACCCACGACGCTTCATCGCTGGCGAGGAAGAGGATGGCGTTGGCAACCTCCACGGATCGGCCGGCACGCCCCATGGGAATGCCTCGCTCGAAGAACTCGCGAATCTTGGGCGGGAAAGGGGTGAGTGGCGTGTCGATGTAGCCGGGACCGATCCCGCACACCCGGATGTTCGAGGCGGCCAGCTCCATGGCGGCGCACCGCGTGAACATCTCGACGCCGGCCTTGGCCGCGCAGTAGGCGGAGGATCCGTGTGCGACCTGGCGACCCATCACAGAACCGATGTTCACGATGGCGCCGCTGCCGTGGTCCTTCATGGCTCGTGCTTCGTGTTTGGTGGCGAGGAAGACGCCACGCAGATCGACGGCCATCACGCGGTTCCACTCGTCCACGTCCATGTCGAGGACCTCGCCGCCCACGCCGATGCCGGCGCAGTTGATGCCGATGTCGAGTCGGCCGAATCGCTCGACTGCTGCGGCGACGCCGGCCTGGACGTCTGCCTCGACAGTGACGTCGCCGTGCACAGCTGCAACATCCCGGTCTCCGAAGGTGGCCTTCTGCTCGTTCAGGAGCTCGTCGTTGCAGTCGAACAGGACGACTGACGCTCCCTCCGCCAGCAGCAGCTCTGCCGTCGCCCGACCGATCCCGGACGCGCCACCGGTTACGAACGCCACCTTACCGCTTACGCGTCCCACATCCCTATCCTCCGATCAGTTTAGCGCGGACGATCGGCACCGACAGGTATATCGGCCCTCGCGTCGATGCACCCGCGCGCCGGTCAGTACGACGTACCTTCACCTTGGCCAATGTAGAAGGCCGGGCTACTGGCATCGGTCGGGTAGTGCTCGGGAGCCAGGGGCTGGTGGACCTCGCTGACCTTCGGCCCGACCTGGGCCGCCACGGCCATGAGGGCGGTGCGGTCAAAGCCGAACAGATCGGCAGCATTGCCTCCGATCATTTTGCGAGTGTCCGCCACGCCGCAGGGCGCGAACGTGGCCCGGAGGGACTCGAAGGTGTACGGATAGGTCGACTCCTCGTGCGGGTAGTCGGCGCCCCAGAGGACCCGGTCCATACCCAAGGCCATTGCGTCGTCGAGCTGGTCGGGCGGCAGGAAGCTTGCGCCGACGTAACAGTTGCGAGCGAAGTACTCCGAGGCTGACAGGGTCAGTTTCTCGGCACCCCCCAACGGGTCGAGCGCGGCCAACGACTCGTTCAGGTTGTTTTTCGTCGCATACATGGTGCGGTCGAGGCTGGCGAGTGTCTTCAGATACCACTTTGGCGGTGACTGCTCCGTCATGACGAAGCGCACCCCCGGGTGGCGCTCGAAGACGCCGCCAAGAATCAGCTGCCAGAGGCTGCGATGGGGCCAGAGATTGAGTTCGTAGGCGGCGATCATCCCGCTGCCCGGTTGGTCGAGCGGGTAGCCGGGGCTCCCGTTGCCAAGGTGCTGACACACCGGCAGCTCGAGTTCGGCGCAGAGGGCCCAGAGCGGGTCGTAAACCTCGTGATACAGGGGCTGCACACCGGAGTTCGGCGGCACCACAGACAGGAGGATGCCACCGATGACGCCCGAGTCCTTCATCCGACGGATCTCGGCCATGCCCTCCTCCACGTCGTTCGGGAAGATCTGTGCGAGACCTCGGCGACGGCCCGGCAGGAGCCCGCAGAATTCGATCAGCCAGCGGTTGTGCGCCTGGATTCCAGCCCAGCGGCGCTCGTATTCGGCGCGGTTCATTGGCAGCGTGGCGATGGTCCCGATGGTCTCGAAGAACGGTGGTGTCGTGTTCGGGAACAGGACCTCGGCGACGATCCCCTGGGACTCGACCTCCTTCTGACGCAAGTCGGAGTCCCAGTTTCGGGCGACGTTTTGCTTTGAGATCGCCTCGTCGAGGTTGGTCCAAGGCTGCACGTAGCTTTCCACCCAGCGGTCGAACTCCTCGTGCCACGTCGGGTCGAGGTAGTCCCGGTAGGTACCGAGATCGGCGCCGGCGTGCATGTCCGCCGATACGACTGCGTAGTGAGCTTGATCATCCCAGGTATCCGGCATGGCGATCCTTTCGGACGGGCCGATGACTCGGTGCTCAAGCTCTCATCCACAAAATGGCTTGTCAAGCAACTTGCCGTAGCGGCCTTGGGTGAGAGAGTCGAGTACTCTCAGGTGTCGTAGGTGGAACGCCGTGCCGTACAGCGGCACATACTAGGGGGGTGCGGGTGCACGACCTGGTCATTCGAGGAGGCAGCGTCGTTGACGGCTCAGGCCGGCCGGCGCACACTGCGGACGTCGCCATCAACGACGGGCGCATCGTCGAGATCGGCGACGACATCGGGGGCGGGCGCCGTGAGCTCGATGCCGACGGGCTTCTGGTGACACCGGGCTGGGTCGACATCCACAGCCACTACGACGGGCAGAGCCTCTGGGACCCTCTTCTCGAGACGTCAGCCGCCCACGGCGTCACGACGGTCGTGATGGGCAACTGCGGCGTGGGATTTGCGCCCGTCAAGACGGAGGACCGAGCCTGGACAATCACCCTGATGGAGGGGGTCGAGGACATCCCCGCCACCGTGCTCGACGAGGGCCTGAGCTGGCAGTGGGAGTCGTTCCCGGAGTATTTGGATGCTCTCGACGCAGCCCCCCACGCCATCGGCATCGCCGCCCAGATCCCCCACGCCCCGCTACGGGTCTTCGCCATGGGCGAGCGGGGAATCGACCACGAAGAGGCACCGACCGACGACGAGGTCCGGGTCATGGCCCGCCTCGCAGCCGAGAGCATCGAGGCCGGCGCCCTCGGCTTCAGCACCTCCCGCTCGAGGAACCACAAGGCGTCGGACGGCAGGATCACCCCCACCTACTCCGCCGGTGACGCCGAGCTGCTCGGCATCGCCGAAGCAATCGGGCGCACTGGCAAAGGCGTGTTCGAGATGAACGTGGAGAACAGCGACGTCGACGCCGAGTTGCGGTTGATGCGGCGCATCTGCGAGGTCAGTGGGCGGCCACTGTCCGTGGCGTTGTTGCAGCGGGGCGGCCAGCCGAGCGACAACTACCGCCGTGTACTCGACGGATTCGAGCAGGCGGCACGAGACGGCTTGGCGTTGTGGGGCCAGGTCGCGCCTCGGCCCACGGGCCTGTTGATGTCGGCTTACGGCAGGGTCAACCCGCTCGCTGGCTCGGCGACCTTCCGGGATGTGGCTCGCTCTGGTCGGGCGGGCCTCCTGCCCGAGCTGCGGCGACCCGAGCTGCGGGAGAAGATTCTGTCCGAGCTGGGTGGCGAGGCGGACGCACTGTCCCGTTTCCCGCGGGCCTTCGAGCTCGCCGATCCTCCTCGCTACGACCAGCAGCCCTCGGAAGCGCTCACCGAGCGCGCCGCGGCTGCCGGGGTGCCAGTGACCGAGGTTGCCTACGACATCCTGGCTGCCGGCGGGATCGTCTACGTCCCGGTGTCGAACTACGTCGAGGGTGACCTGCGGGCAGCCCACGAGATGCTGGTCCACCCCCGCACCGTCCCTGGCCTGTCCGATGGCGGCGCGCACTGCACGATGATCGCGGACTTTGACTACCCGACCTTCCTCCTCAGCTATTGGGGCCGCGACGCACCCGCGGACCTGCGCCTGCCGATTGAGTCGGTCGTGAAGCACCAGTGCGCTGACACGGCGGCTCTCGTCGGTCTTCACGACCGCGGCGTGCTGGCTCCCGGCAAGCGTGCGGACGTGAACCTCATTGAGCTGTCCGCGGTCGGATCGACCTTCCCGACGATCGTCGACGACCTTCCCGGGGGCGGTTCGCGACTCCTCAGTCGGGGGACCGGCTACGTCAAAACCGTCGTCTCGGGCGAGGTGAGCTTCGAGGACGGGGCTCACAACGGCGTGATGGCGGGGGCTCTGGCACGAGGCGGCCAGCTGTGAGCGCCGTCGCCACGGGCGGCCGCACGCTCGTCGACAAGATCTGGGACCAGCACGTGGTGTCCGAGCTCGGCGACGGGCTGGACGTCCTCCATGTCGACCGCCACCTCGTTCACGATGTGACCTCCCCCAGGGCGTTCACGATGCTGGCGGAGCGCTCGGTGGGGGTCCTCTCGCCCGAGCTCACCTTCGGTTCGCCGGAGCACAGCGTGACCATCCTCGCCGGGCGCACCGAGGAGAGCAACGCGATGAGCCGCAACTTCGTCCCGCTCATGCGTCGCAACTTCGCAGAGCATGGGCTGAAGCTGTTCGACATCGACTCACCTGACCAGGGGATCGTCCATGTCATCGGGCCCGAGCTGGGCCTCACCTTGCCCGGCGCCACGGTCGTGTGCGGCGACAGCCATACCTGTACCAACGGCGGGTTGGGCGCGCTCGGGTTCGGCATAGGTACCAGCGAGCTCGCCCACGTGCTCGCCACCCAGAGCCTGGTGCAGCGCCGGCCATCCATGATGAGGGTCACCTTCACCGGCGCATTGGCTTCCGGTGTCGAACCGAAGGACCTCATTCTGGACACCATCGCTCGGCTGGGTGCCGACGCCGGTGTCGGGCGCGCCATCGAGTTCGCCGGCCCCGTCATCGCCACGCTCGGCGTTGAGCATCGCATGACGGTCTGCAACCTGGCCGTGGAGCTTGGGGCCAAAATCGGTATCGTGGCTCCCGACGACGTCACGTTCGACTACGTCGCAACCCGGAGGTACGCCCCCAAGGGGGCGATGCTCGACGCGGCGATCGAGCAGTGGCGGCGCCTCGTCTCCGATGCGGACGCCTCCTTCGATCGGGAGGTCGAGCTCGACGCCGCGGAGATCGGCCCCCAGATCACGTGGGGGACGAGCCCGGCCCACAGCATCGCCGTCGACGCCCGGGTGCCCGACCCGGCCAGCGCGCCGGACGAGACCGCCCGGCGCCAGTGGGAAGAGGCGCTCGAGTACATGGACATGCAGCCGGGGCAGCGCCTCCAGGGCCTGCCCATCCAGTGGGTTTTCATCGGCTCCTGCACGAACGGTCGGCTCTCGGATCTGGAGGCAGCCGCCGCTGTGGTCCGCGGCCGGAAGGTGTCCCGCCACGTGCGGGCCCTCGTCGTACCGGGCTCTCGCGCCGTGAAGCGGGCGGCCGAGGCCAAGGGACTCGACCGGGTCTTCACCGACGCCGGCTTCGAGTGGGGCGAGCCGGGGTGCGGCCTCTGTCCGGGCCTTGGGGGCGTGACTCTGGAGGCCGGCGACCGGTGCGTCTCCACCTCCAATCGAAACTTCGTGGGGCGGCAGGGCACGGGGGTGCGGACGCACTTGGCGGGGGCGGCAACAGCGGCGCTGTCTGCGATCGAGGGCTCGATCGCAGATGTGCGGGG
>JBEKWB010000084.1:0-19052 GCA_049513455.1 Acidimicrobiales bacterium | reverse complement strand
GCGTTGACGCGCACGCCGACGTGGGCCAGCTCTTTGGCCGATGCCTTGGTCAGGCCGACCAGACCGGCCTTGGCGGTGCTGTAGTTCGTCTGGCCGATGTTGCCGACCTTCCCCGAGATCGACGACATGTTGATGATGGAGCCGCTCTTTTGCTCCCGCATGACGGCGGCGGCGGCCCGGGTGCCGAGCCACGCTCCCTGCAGGTGCACGTCGATGACCGTGCGGAAGTCTTCCAGGGTCATGCGGCGGAGTGTGGCGTCGCGGGTCACCCCCGCATTGTTGACGATGATGTCGAGCCGACCGAGCTCCGCCACGCACCGTCCCACCATGGCCTCGACTTCGGACTCCGAGGTGACGTCGCACCGTACCGCCAGAGCGCGCGCTCCGCCCTCCACCAGCTCGGCCGCGGCCTGCTCGGCCGCGTCCAGGTTCACGTCGCCGATGACGATGGCCGCACCCTCTCGGGCGAACGTCTCGACGATCGCCCGCCCGATTCCCTGCGCCGCGCCGGTGACGACCGCGGTCTTGCCATCCAACAGACCCATGAACAACGCCCTTGTGATCGTGCGCGACATTGGCCGCGCCGCTAAGACAACACCATGCTCACACCGCGGCGTCGCCGCGTAGTTGCGCAATTTCGTCCGAAGAATACCCGAGTTCGGCCAGTATCGAATCCGTGTGCTGGCCCAGCGCGGGCACGGCGTCCAACCGCTGCTGCCAGCCCTCCGATTCGGGCGGCGCCAGCAGGGAGGGGAGCGGGCCGACGGGTGAGTCCACCTGCTGCCAACGGCCGCGCTGGGTGAGCTGGGCGTGGCCGATGACGTCCTTCACCGTGTTGTAGCGCGAGTTGCCGATCCCGGCGGCGTCGGCCACCGACTGGATCTCGGCCAGCGGGTGCTGGCGCGTCCATGCGCTGATGGCATCGTCGATGACGTCGCGTTCGGTGCAGCGCAAGATGTTGGTGGCGAACTTCGGGTCGGCGGCCAGGTCCGGCCGTTCGAGCATCTGGAGGGCCAGGCGCTGCCATTCGCGATCGTTGGTCGTGCCGAGCACGACCGTCTGCCCGTCGCTGGTCGGATAGCCGCCGTACGGGGCGACCATGGGGGTGCTCATCCCGTTCGGCTGGCGTTCCTCCCCGGTGTGCCGGGTGTACTGCAGGGCGAACCCCATGAACTCGGAGATGACGTCGAACATGCTGATGCTGATGGCGGCGCCGACGCCGGTGCGCTCGCGCGCGTACAGCGCGGCGAGCACGCCGGTCAGCGAGTAGAGGCCGGTGCCCATGTCGGCCACCGGTGGGCCCGCCTTGGCCGGGGCTCCCGGGAGCCCCGTGATGGAGCACAATCCGCCCTCGGCCTGTATGAGCAGGTCGTACGCCCGCTTCTCGTCGTAGGGACCGCCGACGCCATACCCGGAGATGTCCACGGCGATCGCTCTCGGGAAACGGGCCACCACGTCGGCGGCCGCGATGCCCATGCGGTGGGCGGACCCGGGCGCCAGGTTCTGGATCACCACGTCCGCCTGGGTCAGCAACCGGGTCAGGATCCCCTGGGCTTCCGGATGCTTGATGTCGAGGGTGAGGGACTCCTTGTTGCGGTTGAGCCAGACGAAGTACGACGCCATGCCGTGCACCGCGTCGTCGTAGGCGCGGGTGAAGTCCCCCCCGACCCGGTGCTCCACCTTGATCACCCGGGCGCCCAGGTCACCCAGGTGCCGGCTGCAGAACGGTGCGGCCACCGCCTGTTCGAACGAGACCACTGTGAGCCCGGTCAGGGGGAGCGTCACTCTGCAACCTTTCCGATCTTCTCTTCTCCGGTACGGCGGCTGAGGCTACTCATTTCCCTGAACGGACCCTTACATATACTTTATTCGGTGCGCCGGGGGTGACCGGGGGCGTGGCTCCGGGGATGCAATGGGTCGGGTACGGTTCTGCGCCACCCCGCGCCGAGGTAAGGAGGATCACGATGTCCATCGGAAAACCCCTGGCCGGAGTACGGGTCATCGAGAGCTCGATGTTGGGCCCGGCCGAGATGGGCGGTCTCCTCGCCGACCTCGGGGCCGACGTGGTCAAGGTCGAGCCACCGGGCGGGGACTACGGGCGGCGTATGACCTGGCCGATCATCCGCTCCCAGGACGGCGAGCACGAGGCGTCACTGCTGTCCATCCACATCAACCGCGGCAAGCGCTCCATCGTCCTCGACCTCCGGCAGCCCGAGGCGGTCGAGACGTACCTCGACCTGGTTCGCCACGCCGACGTGGTGATCGAGGCGATGCGGCCCGGCGCGCTGGCCAAGCGGGGCCTGACCATGGAGCGCCTGCGCGAGGCGAATCCCGCGGTCGTGTTCTGCTCCATCTCGGGCTACGGCGCCACCGGTCCGTACCGGAACATGCCGAGTCACGGCATCGCCTACGACACCTGGGCGGGCCAGGTGCCGGTGGAGGTGGACGAGAACGGGTTCACCGCCATGGCCGAGCACACCAGCGTGGGCATTCACGCCGGCCCGCTCTACGGCGCGCTGGCCATCCTGGCCTCGGTGATCCACGCCCGTGCCACCGGGGAGGGGTGCGCGATGGAGATCGCCCAGTCGGACGCGGCGGCGTATTTCGACTGGTACCGGATAGAGACCTGGCGCAACTACGAGCGGCCACAGGAAGAGGTCTACGGCAACGAAGCCGACGACGGCGAGCGACGGGCACCCGGTGTGGGCGGGATGCGCGGCGGGGTGCGCTACCAGATCTATGCGTCGAGTGACGGGCACGTGCTGTTCATGGCGAGCGAGCAGTCCTTCTGGAAGAACTTCTGCGAGGGCATCGGCCGGCCGGAGTTCTTCGAGAAATGGCCCGGCACCACCTACGGGAGCCACGCCCGGGGCAACGTCGAGTTGCAGGAGGAGCTGACGAAGGTCTTCGCGTCCCGGACCAGTGCGGAGTGGATCGCCTTCGGCGACGAGCACAACACCCCGATCGCGCCGGTCAACACGCCCCAGTCGATCCTGCAGGACCCGCAGTTCGTGCACCGGTTCACCTGGGTCCCGAAGGAGGAGGTCGATGCCGACATGCTCGGGTACCCCGTGAAGTTCGAGGGAGGGGATCTCCCGGCGCCGGGCCCGGCACCCTCGGCGGGGCAGCACTCCGAGGAGGTGTTGCGCGAAGTGGCGGGGTACGACGACGAGCGGATTGCGAAAATGAGGGCCGCCGGCGTGCTCGGGTGACGGTGGAGTTCCTTGCGTGGGGCGGAGGTAGCTGTAATACTGCCGAAAACTGACCGTAATACAGTCGAAGTATTTGTCCCGGGGGCCTGGGGACATTGTCCCGGTCCCGTGTGTGTCGTTGTCAGAGCCCCGCCAGCGGGGCGGAATGGGAGGAACATCATGGGTCTGGTCCGGAGTCGGGCAGTTCGCCTGCTTGCCGCGCCCGTCGTCGCGCTGGCGGCGCTGGTGGCGGGGAGCGCGGTGGGAGCCGGGACGGCCGGCGCCTCCTCCTCTCCCTTCACCATCGTTATCGACACCGGGGTGACGGGGCCCTACGGGGCCAATGGCACCGCGGCCGTCGACGGGACGAAGGCGGCCGCCAACGTCCTCAACAAGACCCAGGGTGGGATCCTCGGGCACAAGGTCGTCGTGGACGTGCTCGACAATCAGGGCAACCCGACCACGGCGGCCACCCTGCTCGAGCAGAGATTGGCCTCGGGGACCAAGCCCGACGTGATCGAACCGGGTTCCATCAGCACCGAGGGCGTGGTGGAGGTGCCGATCGCCAATGCGGCCAAGATTCTCTCCATCGGGACGCCGAACGACTCGTCGTTGAACAATCCGTCGAAGTACCCCTACGAGTTCCTCGTGGCACCGAGCGCGATCTTGGACGAAGAGTCGCTGATGAACTACGTCAAGGCGCACCATTGGACCAAGGTGGGCATGATCTACTCGTCCGACGCCTATGGCTCCTCCGTCGGCCAGGCCACCGTGCAAGCCGCCAAGGCGGCGGGCATCACGCTCGACACGGTCACCTACAACGACACCGATCTCAGCGTCACGTCCCAGCTGCAGCAGCTGCAGGCGGATCACCCCCAGGTGCTCTACACACAGGGGTTCGGTTCACCCGTCGGCGTCATCCTGCAGGACCTGTACACGCTGGGTTGGAAGGTGCCGACCATCGGGGACCTGACCACGGCGACCACACCACTGGTGGCGACGGACGCCGCGCAGCCCCAGGAGAAGGGGCTTCTGCTCCAGATGCTCAAGCTGGGGGTCTACTCCGCCAACGAGCCCACGGCCGAGAAGAACTACCTCACGGCCATGAAGACGTTCGGTCCCATCACGACGCCGCTGCTCACCTCGTCCTATCAGTACGACTCGATCATGCTGGTGGCGCAGGCGGCCAAGCAGGCCAAGTCCGTGGCCACGCCGGCGCTGGCCAAGGCGCTCGAACACCTCAAGCAGCCGGCGAATCCGCTCTGGGTGACGCTGAAGACGTACGTCTTCTCGCCCTCGGACCATGCGCCGACCACGTCTCCCTCCAACTGGGTGGTCATCCCGGCATCTGGCCTCACGAACGGCCAGTACGACGGACCCTCTTCCTGATCGAACGGCGCCGCTCGACGCCGACCGGCACGGGGGGACCGGCCGGCGTTCGGGCCGCTCGTGTGGTTACGTACAGTGCATCATCCTGCCGACCACGGCAGAGCCCGGGTCGTGTCGCAGGCGGTGAGGGGGTAGCCGAGTGGGGACCGGTGTGAGCGCTGGTGGCAGCCCCGGCCCGTCGGCATGACCACCATCTGGGCCGGGCTTTCCGTCGGCGCGGTGTACGCGCTGGTCGCTCTCGGGTACAACATCGTCTACATCGGTTCGGGCACCCTCAACTTCGCGCATGCGAATCTCATGGTGCTGGGTGTGTTCCTGGCTTACTGGGGTCTGGTCCAACTCGGCTGGCCCATCGTCCCCATCTTCGTGGTTGCCGTGGTCATTGTCGCGCTGGCGGCGGTGACCGAGGAACGGCTCGCCATCCGTCCCGTCCGCGAGATCCAGGGACAGCTGGTCACCATGGTCGGTGCGGCCACGCTGATCACCGGGATCATCGAGGTCATCTGGGGTCAGCAGGCGCTGACCGTACCCTCGTTCTTCTCGAACACACCGACCCACGTCCTCGGAGGGGCGGTGGTTCCCGACGATCTCGTGCTCATCGGGCTCGCGGTCCTCTTCACCGCGGGGTGCGCGTTCGTGAGCCGGTTCACCATGATCGGGCTCTCGGCTCTGGCGGTTTCCGAGGACCGTGAGGCGGCGCAGATGCGGGGGATCAGCGTACGCCGGGTCCAGTTCGGTGTCTTCGCGGTCTCGGGGATCCTGGCCGGCCTCCTCGGCCCCTTCATCGGCCCCCTGACCTTTGCGTCGTACACCCTCCCGTACTCGCTGGCGCTGATCGGCTTCGTCGCGTTGGCTCTCGGCGGGTACGGCAGCATCGTCGGCGCCACCGTCGGGGCGTTCGCCATCGGCCTGGCCGAGCAGTACACCGACCGTTACATAGGCGGGAACTACGAGAACCTCATGGTGTTCGCCATTCTCGTCCTGGTCCTGATGGTCGTACCCAACGGACTGTTCGGCGCCCGGCGCGAACGGTTGGTGTGAACGTGGCGCTCCGGATCGGTCGCATCCCTTGGGTCGTTCTCCCCATCGGGCTGGCGCTGCTGCTGCTGGTGGCGCCCTGGTTCGGGCTGGGCATCTACTGGAACCAGGAGATCGTGCTCACGGTGGCGCTGGCGCTCATGGTGAGCGGGTTGAACCTCAGCCTGGGCTATGCCGGCGAGTTGGCGCTGGGACAGGTCTTCGTCTACGCGGTGGGCGCGTACGTGTCGGGCAACATCGCCGTGCATGTCAGCCCGGACCTTTTCTTGTCCCTCCTCGTGGCCATTGCCGCCGCCCTGGTCATCGGCCTGGTGTCGGGAATTCCCGGGCTCCGCCTGGGGGGGTGGGCGCTCGCCATGACCTCGTTCTTCCTGGTCCTGCTCATACCGGACCTGGTCAACATCTTCCAGACGTACACGGGCGGGACGATCGGGTTGATCGGCATACCGCCCCTCACCTTCTTCGGCCACGCGCTCGACGCCAACCAGTACTACGCCTTCGCGGTGGTGGTCGGGCTCGCGTGGTTCGCAGTGTTCCGCAACCTGGTGATGTCGCGCCATGGTCCCGCGCTGCTGGTGCTGCGCCAGAGCCCCGTGCTGGCCTCGTCGCTGGGCATCCCGGTCCGGCAGTTGAAGCTGAAGGCGTACGCCCTCGGGGCCGTGCCGTGTGGCATCGCCGGCGTCCTCTTCGGCAACCTCAACCACTTCGTCTCGCCGTCCAACCCCGGCCCGTTCACCATCACCACCACCTTCGCCGTTCTGGCGGCCTCCGTGCTGGGCGGCCCGACCAGCGTGTACGGCGCCGTGGTGGGTGCGGCCATCCTCCAGCTTGGCCCGTTGCGCGTGACGTCGTTCCAGCAGTACTCCGACGCCGTGGACGGGGCGTTCCTCGTGCTCTTCGGCGTCCTGCTCTCGGGAGGGCTCTCGGGGATCTGCCGGGGCTGGTTGGCCCGACTCCGCCCTGGGCGCAAGGAGGTGGTGGCCGGAGCCGTCCCGGGGCGCCGATCCCTGCACGCCGCCCTCGCCGGTGCGACCCTCGAGGTCGACTCGGTAGCCAAGCGCTTCGGCGGCAATGCGGCACTCTCCGGGGTCTCGCTGCGCGCCGAGCCCGGCCGGGTGACCGCCCTGATCGGCCCCAATGGCTCGGGCAAGACGACGCTCCTCAACATGATCTGCGGGTTCTACAGCCTCGACAGCGGACGCATCAGCGTCGGGGGCACGGCGATCAACGGGCGCCGCCCCCATCAGGTGGCGCGCGCCGGGGTGGTGCGCACCTTCCAGACCCCGCTCATACCTAGGGGACTGACGGTCGCGCAGACCGTGGCCACCGGCCGCTACGCCACGGCGTATTCGGCCATGCCGGTGGCGGTCCTCCGCCTGCCGGCCCACTGGCGGGGGCTCCGGGCCGACGCCCGGGCGGTCGACGACGCGTTGGCGGTGGCCGGCATAGCCCACCTGGCCGACGAGGACGCCGTCTCCCAGCCGTTGGGCATCCGGCGCCTGATCGAGGTGGCGCGGGCGGTGGTCGCCGACCCCCGGATCGTCCTCTTCGACGAGATCGCCTCGGGACTCGACGACGACGAGGTGCAGGACCTGAGCGCCGTCATGCGCGAGCTGGCCGCCGCCGGCACCACGGTCGTGCTCGTCGAGCACAACTTCGGGCTGGTGCTCGAGGTGGCCGACCAGATCTACGTCCTGGCCAACGGCGCAGTGGTGGCCTCGGGTCCGCCGGCGGAAATCGCCTCGCATCCCGCCGTGCTCCGGGAGTATCTCGGGATCAGCCAAGACGCGCTGAGCCCGGTGCTCGACGAGACACTGAGTGGGGGTGATCCGTGACCACCCCCACGCCAGAACCGTCGCTCCAGGTGCAGGGCATCGCCTCGGGTTACGGCGACATACAGGTGCTGCGCCAGGTGTCGGTCGAGGTGTGGCCGGGTCGGATCTCCGTGTTGCTGGGGAGCAACGGGGCCGGCAAGACCACGGCGCTGCGCGCCGCGGCCGGGTTGAATCGGGTCACCGCCGGTTCCGTGCGCCTGCTGGGCCACGATGTC
Source organism: Acidimicrobiales bacterium (assembly GCA_049513455.1). GTDB lineage: Bacteria > Actinomycetota > Acidimicrobiia > Acidimicrobiales > RAAP-2 > Bog-473. The sequence goes on along the minus strand of JBEKWB010000084.1, from coordinate 11,384 downwards.
ACCACCGTGCCGGCGCCTGAGCGGGTCCGCATGGGTCTGGGCTTCGTCATGGAAGGCAAGCGGCTCTTCCATCAGCGCAGCGTCGAGGAGAACCTTCTCCTGGGCGGCTATTCGAAGCTGCGCAGCCGGCGGGCCCTCCGCCATCGAGCCGAGTCGATGTACGACCGGTTCCCGATGCTGGGGGAGCGCAGGCGATCGCGGGCGGGCGAGCTGAGCGGGGGTCAGCAGCAGATGCTCGCCATCGCCCAGGCGCTCATGTCCCAACCCCGGGTCCTCCTTCTCGACGAGCCGTCGGCCGGCCTGGCCCCGGTCGTCGTCACGCAGGTAATGGCCATCGTCGAGGAGTTGAAGACCGAGGGCCTGGGAGTCCTGTTGGTGGAGCAGGCGGCGGAGGAGGCCGTGCGGATCGCGGACCACGTCACCGTCCTCGACGTCGGGAGAGTGGTCATCGACCGCCCGGCGCGCGAGATCGACGACGTCTCCGTCATCCGCAGCGCGTACCTCGGGGGCCGGAGGGACCGTCCCGCCTCACCCCCGACACCGGCTTCACCCCTGACACCGGCACCCGAGCAATGAGCGGCCGAGCGGTCGGGCCCTCAGCGGACGCGCTCGAGGCTCAGCGCCCGTTCGCCCAGCGCGCGCTTGTCGACCTTGCCCATGGGCGTGAGCGGGAGCTCGGGCACCAGCTCCAGCACGTCGGGCGCCTTGTAGTCGGCGATCGCCTGCCGGGTCCAGGCCCGCAGCTCCTCGAGCGAGGGGGACTCCCCATCGGCTGCCGGCACGACGAAGGCGACGCCGATCTCGCCGAGCACCGGGTCCGGCTTGGCCACTATGGCCACCTGGGACACCGCCGGGTGCTCGGAGACGACCCGTTCCACCTCCACGGGGTAGACGTTGTAGGCCCCCCGCATGTACATCTCGGTGCGGCGGCCGACGAGCGTGAGATACCCGTCCTCGTCGAGCCATCCGCCGTCCCCGGTCCGCAGCCAGCCATCCGGCCGCAGCACCTCGCGGGTTCGCTCCGGGTCGCGCCAGTAGCCCCGCATGGCGGCCGCCGACCGGCACTCGACGTTGCCCACCTCTCCGACGGGCAGCCCGTTGCCGGCGTCGTCGACCACCCGCAATTCCACGTTCTCGCGGGCCCGGCCGACGGTCCGGGCGATCACCTCGGGGCTGTCGCCCGGGAGGGATCCGGTGGTCAGGGCCGCCTCGGTGCTGGTGTAGCCGATGACGACCGGGCAGCCGATCCGGTCCTGCATCTCCCGGACCAGGCTGGGGGGGACCGGGGCGGCGCCGGTGCCGCAGATCCGGATGCGCGACAGGTCGGTGCGGTCGAACTCCGGACGATCCAAGAGGAGCCGCCACTGCGACGGCACCCCCTGCCCGACGGTGACCCCCTCGTCCGCCATGAGCGCGAGCACCGCCTCCGCTTTCCACGGGGTGGCCGGGATCACCGTGGTGATGACGTACCCGATCTCTTCGGCCACATGGGTCATGTAGCCGACGTGGGAGAACGGCGTCGGCGAGATGCGCCGGTCGAAGGCGGCCCGGAGCGGCCCGGCCCCGACGGACACCGCCGCCAGATTGCGATGGTCGAAGATGGCGCCCTTGGGCTCACCGGTGGTGCCGCTCGTCCAGACCAGGGCCACCGTGCGCCCGGGGTCCGGGTCGGGCAAGTGGGCCGGCCGTCCGAGCCCGCGCAGGGCGGGCAACTCGGCGCGGTCGAGGGTGTGCAGACCGTCGGTCGCGGTCGAAGGGCCACCCTCGGTGACCAACAGCCGCGGCTCGCTCCGGCGCAGGATGCTGGCCACCTCGGCGGGCCCGAGACGGGTGTTGATGCCCGAGGTGATGGCGCCGAGGCGCATGGCCGCCAGGTAGCAGATGGCGTAGTCGATGCCGGAGGGGAGGAGAAGGGAGACCACGTCACCCACGCCCACGCCCAGCTCGGCAAAGGCGGATGCGGTGCCGTCGGCCGCCCTGTCCCACGCCGCGAAGGTGAGGCGCTCGCCGTGCGCGTCCACGTAGGCCTCGCGCGCGGGGTGCGCCGCCGCGACGGCCCGCAGCAGCTCGTCGGTGGTCGCATCGGGGAGCCGCACGACCGGCTCGGGAGCGGTCGGCAGGGGTGACGGCGGCATGTCGGGCATGTTAGCGACGTGCCCGGCGGCCGCTTCTTGTCCCCCGGCGCCCGGATGACTAGGGTGAGAGTTCTAGCCAAATGGCTAGCTATCGCGTCAGAGGAGGCCCGTTGCCCGAATCGGATCTGCCCTGGGTGATCTCGGTCGACGACCACGTGGTCGAACCGCCGCATGTGTGGACGACGTGGCTGCCGGCGAAGCTCCGGGAGCGAGGCCCCCATGTCGAGCAGGACGGCTGTCAGACCATTGAGCTGCCGGGCACCAAGGTCGTCCAGTACGTACGCGGTGGCGACGGCCCGGTGGTGGACTGGTGGGTCTACGAGGACCTCATGCGGCCGATCCCCCAGGTGATGGCGTGCGTCGGCTTCCCCCGGGACGAGCTGACCGCGGCCCCGATCCCCTTCGCCGCCATGCGACCGGGGTGCTACGACCCGGTGGCCCGCCTGGCCGACATGGACCTCAACCGCACGGAGCGCTCCATGTGCTTTCCGTCCTTCCCGCGTTTTGCCGGGCAGGTGTTCCTGGAGGCCAAGGACAAGGAGCTGGCGTCGGCGTGTGTCAGCGCCTTCAACGACTGGATGAGCGAGGAGTGGTGCGGTCCCAGTGGAGGGCGCCTGATCCCGTTGGGCCTCGTTCCGCTATGGGATCCGACCCTGGCCGCCGCCGAGGTCCGGCGCAACGCGGGGCGCGGCTTCCATGCCATCGCCTTCACCGAGCTGCCGTCGAATCTCGGCCTGCCCTCCATCCACGACCGCGACCGGTTCTGGGATCCACTCTTCACCGCCTGCGAAGAGACGGGCACGGTGATCTGCATGCACATCGGGTCCGGCTCGAAGATGCAGAACACCAGTCCCGACGCCCCGGCCGGGGTGGTCACCGCCCTCACCTCGCTCAACGCCTACATGTCCATGGCCGACTGGCTCCTCTCCGGCGCCCTGGTTCGCTTCCCGCGGCTGAAGATCGCCTTCTCGGAGAGCCAGGTGGGCTGGATGCCCTTCCTGCTCGAGCGCATCGACACGGTGTTCACCAAGAGCAGGGCGTGGTCCGACCTCGACCCGATCATCACCGAGCTGCCCTCCAGCCAGGTGCCCGGGCGGGTCTTCGGCTGCTTCTTCGACGACATGGTGGGGGTGGATGCCCGGCACCAGATCGGGATCGAGCAGCTCGTCTTCGAGACGGACTACCCGCACCAGGACTCCACGTGGCCGGACACGCCCGACCTGGTGGCCGAGATCGGCGCCCGCGTCGGCCCGGGCGAGCTCGAGATGCTGGTCCGGACCAACGCCATCGCCATGCTGGACCTGGACCCGGCTGACCTGGCCCCACCCGATCTGACACGACAAGGAGCGCTGCGATGAGCTACGACGTCGTCATCCGCAACGGTACGGTCGTCGACGGCACGGGCCTGGCGCCGTACCGGGCCGACGTGGGGATCGCCGGGGGGCGTATCGCCACCATCGGCCGGATCCGTGAGCACGGACCGGTGGACATCGACGCCGATGGTCATGTGGTCACGCCCGGATTCATCGACGGGCACACCCACCTCGACGCGCAGGTGTTCTGGGACGAGCTCGGGGCCAACTCGTGCTGGCACGGCATCACCACCGCGGTCATGGGGCACTGCGGCTTCACGCTCGCCCCGGCCGCGCCCGAGGCGCGCGAACTCGTCGTCCGGAACCTCGAACGGGCCGAGGACATCTCCGGGGTGGCGATGGCCGCGGGCATCGACTGGACCTGGTCGACGTTCGCCCAGTATCTGGACGCGGTCGAACGACAGCCCAAGAGCATCAACTACGCCGCCAACCTCGGGCACTCGGCGTTGCGCACCTTCGTCATGGGCGAGCGTGCCTTCGACGAGGAGGCCGGCCCCGACGACCTCAAGGCCATGGCCGCCGAGTTGGAGGACGCCCTGCGGGCGGGGGCCTACGGGTTCACCACCTCGCGCACCGAGCACCACCGGACCTCCGACGATCGCCCTGTCGCCTCGCGGCTGGCCTCGTGGGCGGAGGTGGCCGAGCTGGTCGGCGTGCTGGGCACTCTCGGCACCGGTGTGTTCCAGCTGGTGCAGGACCCGCCCCCGCCGGACGATCCCGAGCGCGACACCCGCCTCGTCGACCTGGCCGTGCGGACCGGTGTGCCGGTCGCCATCGGGGGTGGGAGCGCGCGGGCCCTCGGGCTGATCGACGCCGCTGCGGCTGCCGGCGGCCGTATGTTCGGGCTCACCCACTGCCGGGGCATCGGCACCATGTCGTCGTTCCGCACCCAGCTGCCCTTCGACGGGCTCCCCGAGTGGCGTGAGCTGCGGGCCCGGCCACTCGACGCCCAGCTGGTCGCCCTGGGGGATCCGGACCTGGTGCAGCGCCTCGTGGCGGCGGCCCACCGGGGTCCCTACGGACGGGCGCTCGGGGGCGAGGCACGCCCACCGGAGTTCGACCGCATGCAGGTGCTCGAGCGGGCCGTCCCCCCCAACCCGACCGTGGCCGAGGCCGCTGCCACCCGGGGGATCGACCCGGTCGAGCTGATGATCCGACTGGCCCAGGAGACGGACCTCGACCAGTTCTTCGTGCAGACCAACCTGCCCTTCGACCACGCGGAGACCAAGCGCGCCATGGCGCATCCGCGCACGGTCATGTCGTTCTCCGACTCGGGCGCCCACGTCAGCCAGATGGCGGATGCGTCGATCTACACGCACCTGCTGGCCCACTGGGTCCGGGACCGGGGCGACTTCAGCCTCGAAGAGGCGGTGCGGATGATCACCCTCGCCCCGGCCCGGGCGTGGGGATTCCACGACCGCGGGCTGTTGCGCCAGGGCCTGGTCGCCGACATCAACGTCTTCGACCCCGACCGGGTCGCCCCCGCCCTGCCCACGGTCGTCCACGATCTGCCCGCCGGCGAGAAGCGCATCGAGCAGAAGTCCGTCGGCTTCCTGGCCACCTTGGTCGGCGGGCAGGTCATCATCGACCACGGCGAGCCCACCGGGGCACGGCCGGGCCGGCTCATCCGGGGCCCGCTCGCCCAGCCGGTACCCTGAGCACCGACCGGCCCGCCCGCGCCCGCGCCCGCGCGGTGGCCTCTCTCGTCTCCGCCGCCACGGAGCTCTTCGCCGCGCGCGGGCCCGACGGCGTATCGCTGCGGGAGATCGCGGCCCACGCCGGCCTGAATTACGGCCTGATCCATCAGTACGTGGGATCCAAGGACGAACTGCTGCGGCTGGTGATCGCGCGCAGCACTTCGACCACCGCGGCCCGGTTCGCCGAGGCCGGCGGCGTCGGCGAGGCGCTCGAGCTCCTGCAGGGACCGGTCGGTGCCGACCGCCCGCCCTACCCACGGCTCCTGGCCTGGGCCATTCTGCAGGGTCGCGACGAGCGGGAGCTGGCCGGCCCGTCTCCGGCCCTGCCCAAGCTCATTGCCATGCTGCCCGACGGTGGCGCCGGCAAGTGCGCGGCCGGGGGCGCCGTCGACGACGGCGTGGACAATGCCGCTGCCGGCGCCGACAATGCCGCGGACGAGGACCTCGCCGACGACCCCCGGCTCCGCGCCGCCGCCATCGCCGCGCTGACGCTGGGCTGGAGCCTCTTCGGGACCTTCGTCAGCCACGCCGCCGGGCTCGACGACGTCGCGCCGGCCGAGGCACACGCGGCGGTACAGTCCCTGGCGCGCCGGATCGCCGGCATCTGATTCGCCGCAGCATGCGACCCAGGGGGGAGATGGCACGCCACGACATCGACCGGGCCCCTCCGTCTGAATCGCTCAGTACGACGCTCGGGGTAGTAAGGAGGGTCCGCGTGCATCCCGCTACGCCATGAAGACGCCGCCGTTCGGTCGTAGCACCTGACCCGTCATGAATCTAGATGCGTCAGCCGCGAGATAGAGCAACGCGTACGCCATGTCCTGTGCTTCTCCTGAGATGCCGAGCGGCGACTGCATCCGTCGGGACGAGACCAGGCTTTCGCGCCTCGCTTCGTCGAACGTGCCGTCGGGGTTCCTCCAAGCGGCACTTGTCATCGGCGTCTCGACCCAACCTGGAGCGACGGCATTGACGCGGATGCCCGCAGGCCCTAGCTCCGCGGCAGCGACCCGAGTCAGCTGAATGACTGCAGCCTTCGTCATGCCGTACACCGAGAGTGTCGGAGCGGCCATCTCGGCAGCAGTCGAGGCGACGTTGATGATCGAGCCGCCCCCTGTCCCAGACATCACGCGGCCAGCCGTGGCGCAGCCCCAGAACGATCCCTTGAAGTTGACCGCGACGATCGCATCGAGTTCTTCCTCTGTAGTGTCGACGAGGAGCGTCCAGCGTATGATTCCAGCGACATTCGCCCACACGCCGATTCGCCCGGACCCCTTGGTCGCCACGCGAGCCAGATCGTCAACGTGACTCCTTTGCGTCACGTCGGTGGGCACAATGGTGGCCGTACCTCCAGCTGACTCCACCAGTGATCGGGTCTCGTCCAGCTCGTCCTTTGCGAGGTCTGCGAGCACGAGGTGAGCTCCCGCAGCGGCGTAGGTCAGAGCCGTCTGCCGGCCGATGCCCATGGCAGCGCCGGTCACGACAGCGGTGTGCCCCTCCAACGAAAAGGCTGCAAGAAGGGCTGATCTCTGAGCTGGTTGTCCTGGCACTTCATCTCCCCCTTTGGATTTGAGCTCCACCTATAACAAGGTATTGATATAGGGTACCATCGTGGAGAAGTTATCCATCCTGGCCCTTCACGGATGGGTCCTCAGGGTGATGTCTGAAACGGAGGGCTGCTGGCGGCGGCCCAAGACAGGGAGGAGAACATGAGCGATCCGGATATCGAGCAGCTCGCCGCGCATGCGGAAGCGGTGCGTGAGAAGTACGAGAGCGAGCGGCAGAAACGCCTACGTGCTGAGGGCAACGCTCAGTACATTGCGCTCAGGGAGATCAAGGATTGCGATGCCGACCCCTTCTCGCCTCCGCTCGTTCGCGATCCGCTGACGGTCTCGACAGATGTGGTGATCGTGGGCGCGGGGTGGGGAGGTATGACCACAGCCGCCCGTCTCACCCAAAGTGGTGTGCACGACTTCCGCATCATCGATAAAGCAGCGGACTTCGGTGGTACCTGGTACTGGAACCGCTACCCCGGCTGTATGTGCGACGTCGAGTCCTACACCTATCTCCCCTTCCTCGAGGAGACCGGGTACATTCCGACCCGGAAATACGCGCATGCGGCGGAGATCTTTGCCTATGCCCAGCTGCTCGCGCGCCACTTTGAAATGTACTCCCGAGCCATCTTCCAGACGGAGGTCGTCGACGCGGTGTGGGACGACGACACTCGGCGGTGGCACATCACCACCAACCGAGGGGATCGGATCACGTCCCGGTTCTTCGTGATTTGCGGAGGCGTGCTCCACAAGGCGAAGCTTCCGGATATCCCGGGGATCGCCGATTTTCAAGGCGACGCGTTTCATACCAGTCGCTGGGATTATTCCGTCACAGGTGGCGAACCAGAGCAGCCGATGGACCTACTTTCCGACAAGGTGGTAGGGATAATCGGCACGGGAGCGACCGCTGTGCAAGCGGTCCCGAAGCTCGCTGAGGCGAGCAAGCATCTCTATGTGTTCCAGCGGACCCCGTCATCCATCGGGCCGAGAAACCAGCAAGACACTGACCCCGAGTGGTTCGCGGAGATATCAAGCAAGCCGGGTTGGCAGCGGGAGCGCATCGAGAACTTCAGTGACATGACGACTGGTAGGCAGCCTGCTGCCGACCTCGTCCACGACGCGTGGACGGACCTCTTTTACGAAGACCTCAAACGGCTACCGAGCGATCCCGCGGATGCGAAATACCTGGAGCTGCTCAATGTCAGGAAGATGGATCAGCTTCGCGAGCGGATCGATCGTATTGTGCACGACAGGGACACTGCCGAGAAGCTGAAGCCCTGGTACAAGGTCGGCTGCAAGCGTCCCTGTTTCCACGATGAGTACCTGCCGACGTTCAACCGCGAGAATGTGACGCTCGTGGACACCGACGGGCACGGCGTGGAACGGGTAACCGCTGGGGGAGTCGTGGCCAATGGCCACGAGTATCCGGTCGACGTTCTGGTGTTCGCGTCCGGGTTCGAACTGCTGACCTTCTATGGGCACCGGCTCGGGTTCGACCCCAAAGGTGAAGACGGGGTGTCTCTGAGCAACGCTTGGGCTAAGGGACCCTCAACGCTGTTTGGGATCAGCAGCCGCGGCTTCCCGAACATGTTCATGAACAGCGCCATCCAAGGCGGGCAGGACATCAATCTTGCCTTCCCGATCACCCGGACAGGCGAGCAGATCGCTTACATCATCGCTGAGGTCCTCAAGCGCGGCGCCACGAAGGTAGAGCCGACCCCCGAGGCACAGGACGACTGGTTCGCCGTTATCGTCGGCACCATTCTGCCCTACGCTACCTATCTGGCGGACTGCACGCCGAGCTACCTGAATAATGAGAGCGCCGCTCCCACTGATTATGAGATGAAGATCGGTGCGTACATGGGTAGTGCCCGCGACTGGTTGACCATCCTCGAAGCCTGGCGGCAAAAGGGCGATCTCGACGGACTCGAACTGTTGTCCTGATTCTGGCTCGGTCCCAGGCGTCGAGGCTCAGGAAGCGGCGCTTTCGATGACTCGGACCTTGTAGGAGCCCGCCGAGTGACCGGGTTAAGAGCCCCATTTGCGCCGGGTGTTTGCGACAGCAGCGATTGATGGGATCAAGAGTCGTGCAATACGATGGCGCCAGATACCGGTGCTCTGGAATCGCCCGGGGTCGCTGTGTCGACAGACAGGGGAGGGGCACGGACGGGTATGGAGGTATTCGTTGGCAGCTTGACGAACTACCGGGGCGAGGCCATGACGCGTCTCTCACGTTCGACGTCGCGGGTCCCGACGGCAGATTCGCGTGGTTCACACCTGGCGCATTGCACCATCGGAGTCAGCCAAATTAAGGAGCGACCGACATGAGCTCACACGCCTTCCCGCACTTGTTCGCGCCGGGACGGATCGGCACGCTGCAATTGCGCAATCGAATCGTGATGTGCCCGATGGGCATGCTGTTGGGAAACGACGACGGCTCGGTGAGCGAGAACGAAGCCGCATTCTATGAGGCCCGCGCCCGCGGTGGTGCCGGATTGCTGCTCATCGGTACCGGATGTGTCGGATACCCGGAGGGTACGAATCATCCGCGTATGCCGGCACTTTCGGATGACCGCTACCTAGACGGGATGCGCCACCTGGCCGCTCTCGTCCATCGCCACGGAGCCAGGGTGGCGGCGCAGCTCAATTACATGGGCACCTACTCGTTCGTAGACGTCATGAACGGTCGTCAACGGCTGGTGCCCTACGAGCTACCGGCGCCGAAGCCCGACCGGATCTCAATGATGGTCACGGCAGAGGAGCTTGCCATGCAGGCAGCGCCGTTCATGGCACCGGGAGCGGATCTCGCCTACAGGGTCGCTGACGAGAATGACATCTTCAGGATCATTGGCCTCTTCGCCGCCGCCGCCGCCCGTTGCCAGCGCGCCGGTTACGACGGGGTCGAACTGCATGCCGGTCACGGTTACCTCATCGACGAGTTCCTCTCGCCCCGGAACACCCGCTCGGATCGTTGGGGTGGCACGATCGAAAATCGGGCGCGCCTTTTGCTCGAGGTGATCGGCGCTATCCGCGAGCGCGTGGGCCGTGACTACCCCGTCTGGATGCGCATCAATGCGTTCGAGCGCCACCACGACGTAGGTGAGTCGTTCGTCGACCAGGAGCGTGTCATCGAGTTGGCCGTGAAGGCAGGTATCGACGCCGTACATCTCACCGCGTACGCGAACACGAACGTGGCGACTGCAGCCACCGACTCCTACGCTCCGCACGTAGTCGGATCACTGCCTGACCACGCAGCACTGGTGCGGGAGCGTGTCCCAGTGCCCGTAATCACCTTCGGCCGTCTCGAGCCCGACGAGGCTGAGCGGGCTCTTGCCGAGGGCAAGGCGGACTTCGTCGCCATGGGCCGGAAGCTCATTGCTGACCCCGACCTTCCACGCAAGCTTGAACAGGGGCGTAGCGACGACGTCCGACCCTGCATCTACGCCTACCGGTGCATAGGCAACATTGCGATTCGGATCCCCACGAGCTGCGTCGTCAACGCCCAATCGGGCAAGGAACACGACCTGCGAGTAGATCGGGCCACTATCCGGCGCAATGTGTTGGTCGTTGGCGGCGGGCCCGCCGGCATGGAAGCAGCGCGACTGCTGGCATCGCGAGGTCACCGTGTGAAGCTCCAAGAAGCGTCGGAGCGGCTCGGCGGGCAGCTCGTGATCGGTGGTCTCATCGACCCGCTCCTCGACCGGTGGCTCGGCTGGTTGATCCGCCAGATTGAGCAGTCGGACGTTACGATCGAGCTAGGCGTTCGCGTGGAGGGGAACTCGATTCCGGCCGAGTTCGACGATGTCGTCGTGGCCACGGGACCGACGTGGTCGCCATCGGCAATCGAGGGTGTCGAGCGGTCCGTGCACGTCACGTCGCTCGCTTCCTGGCTCCGAGACGACGACGATTCGGTCGGCAGGCACGTCGTGATCGTGGGTGAGGGCAAGTCGGCTGTCTCGCTCGCCGGCCTCTGCGAGGAGAGGGGTCGCCAGGTCACGGTCGTCGGTTCGTCTGGCGTATTCGCTCAGGAGCTAGGGATGCCCGGCCGCTTCGAGCTTGTTGCCGACCTCATGCGGCGCGGCGTGCGACTCGTCGGACCCGCGACGATCGAGCACGTGGGCGATACCTCCGTGACGGTCTCCGCGAATAATGCGACCGAGACGTTCGACGCCGACACCGTTATCGTCACGACGGGCGCCACACCTGATACCGCGCTCGCCAACACGATCGTCGCCAGCGGGCGCTCAGTGCGCACAATCGGCGACTGTCACAAAGTCGGGTTGATCGAGGGAGCGACGACGAGTGCGTTGCAGGTCGCACTCACTATCGGCTGATTGCGCGAACCCAAAACGGGAGCGACGCTTGGTAGGCCCGCCGAGCAGGCAACAGCGCTCTGCGGCAATGCCCTGGTAATCAAATCCGATTTGCGGGCGGCCGTGACGGGGGGGTGGGGGGTGAATCGATTGAGTCCCCGGGCGACATCGAGCTCACGAGATTTCGATGTCGTCCCAGTCGACCCGCGTGCACATGCGGTGGTATTCGGGGCCGTACCAGGGGGCGTTCACCTGGAGCCGGCCGAACTCGTTGACGTAGTAGTTCTTGTCGGGGGCCCCCTCTTCCTGCAAGAGG
>JBEKWB010000083.1:0-19136 GCA_049513455.1 Acidimicrobiales bacterium | reverse complement strand
GGATAGGGCCACTTCTCGTTCAGCCGGAAGAGCTGCGCGATCCCACTTTGCTCATTTGCGGGACGGGTGTCATCCCAGACGCCGAGCCACCAGTCGGGGTCCTGTCCGATCCCGGTGACCCAGCACTTGTCCATGCTGCCCACCAGGGAGGCCAGCCAGTGGGCGTTGAACTCGATCAGTGCGAAGTGGAGGTCGGGGAAGCGTTCGGGCACCCCGCCGCCGATGAGCTCGCAGATGACCTGCTGCGGGACGATCGTGCTGTAGATCGACTGCGTGATCATCCGCTTCGAGGCGGACTTCTCGGTCATCGGCTGGTTGACCTGTGCGGCGTTCTCCATGACGACCTTGAGCGTGGTGGACTCGGGGTCGTTGACCTTCACACCACCGGTCTGGGTGTGGATGAACACGTGGACGCCGTTCGCCTGGGCCGCCGCCCAGACGGGATCGAAGTCCCGTGAGTAGTAGTGCCTCGGCGGGACCGCCGGCAGGAGGATGGCCCGGAAGCCGCCGGCGGCGACCCGTTCGATCTCGGCTACCGCCTCGTCGACGTCGGTGAGGGGAATGGGGGCGGTGGGCGCCAGACGATCGAAGTACGGCGTGAACCGTTCCATGATGTAGTCGTTGTACACGCGGGCATGCGCCATGGACAGTTCGTGGTCGTCGGAATAGAGGCCGAAGAGGGAGAGATTGGGATGCATCACCCCGACGTCGACCCCGTCGAAGGTGAGGTCCTCGATGATCATTTCCGGGTCACCCTCGGGCATGCGGCCGCCCGTCTGGCGGTACCGGGAGATCGTCCACCCTTCGAAGCCGGGCGTGTGCAGCCGCCGGAAGATCCGGGCCCCGCCCTCGACGAGCGGCTCTATCTCGAAGTCGTCCTCCCACACTCCCCGGTCCCGCAGATGCTTGGGCAGCCGGGTGACGAACAGATCGGTCGGCTCGAGAATGTGCCCATCGGCAGAAACGACAAGCTCTTTCTCCGTCATGATCGTGACCTTCCTGCATGGGGGCGCGCCACCCCATTCTCGAACGCAAGACGGGCGAGGCGCGCCCGCGCTACCCTGCAGCGAAAGTGTAGACCAACCGGTCGGTACAGGCAACGCTGGGAGACGGTGGACGCGTACCACGACCAGAAGGAGATGAGCCCGTGACGCAGCGGTGGAAACAACGTCCACCCGGCTCGACCTGGGGGGATTGGGGCGAGGACGATGAGCTCGGCCGCATCAACCTCCTCACGCCCGAGAAGGTGCTCGAAGGCGTGCGCGAGGTCGAGGCCGGCATCAGCTTCAGCCTGAGTCTCCCGCTCGACTATCCGGGCGGAACGGCCCTCAACCAACGCCGCTACCCGCCCGTTCTGGCACCGACCGAGGACATGCAGGGTGTTGCCGACACCTTCTACAACATACGCATGAGCGAGATGCAGGACTGGGGAAACCCCAAGTACGTCGACGTGTGGGCGGACGACGTGGTGACCCTCTCCCTGCAGTACTCGACGCAGTGGGACTCGCTCGCCCATGTCGGCGCCGAGTTCGACGCCGACGGCGACGGGGTCGACGAGGCGGTCTATTACAACGGCTACCGCGCCGGGATCGACCTGGTCGGGCCCCAGCCCGACGCCGGCGGTGACGGCGGTAACCACCGCTGCTTCGCCCACCATCTCGGCCTGGAGCACATGGCCTACCATGGCGTGCAGGGGCGGGGCGTCCTCGTCGACCTGGCCCATCACCTGGGGAACGAATGGCGCGGTGTCGACCGCGCCACGCTCGAAGAGATCATGGCGGCCGACAACGTCGTCGTCGAACCCGGCGACATGCTGCTGCTGCACACCGGGTTCGCCACCGAGATCCTCAAGTGGAACCGGAACCCGGATCCGGTGAAGATCCACACGCTGTGCAGCTACCTCGATGCGCGGGACGAATCGTTGCTGCAGTGGATCACCGACTCGCAGATTTCGGCCCTGGTGGCCGACAATTACGCGGTCGAAGGCCTGCTCGGCCGGGACCGCGACGAGAGTCGCCATTCCTTCCTTCCGATCCACAACCTCTGCCTGTTCCGGCTCGGCGTTCCCCTGGGCGAGATGTGGTACCTGCACGAGCTCGCGGCGTGGTTACGCGAACACGGACGGAGCCGGTTCCTGCTGACGGCCCCCCCGCTGCGTCTACCGGGGATCGTCGGCTCGCCGCTGACGCCGGTCGCCACTGTCTGAGTGGCGGGACAGTGTCAAGGCCTCGTAGTCGTTGTCGTAGACCCTCTTGATCTCCTTGAAGAGCTTGGGTCGGCCCCCTGAGTTCAAGAGGTAGCGGCGGGGCTTCCCGGGAATGTTGCTGCCGAAGTAGTAACTGATCTCCCCGAATGGGGACATCGAGGCGCCGCTGTCGATCATTTTGGTCCAGCGCTCTTCGGCGTCGGCATCGACTTCTATGGTGTCGTAGCCATGGTCTCGCAGGTAGACGAGGGTCTCGGTGACGAAGTCGACCTGGTCGCCGTTGTATCTCGGATTGTTGCCGGCCGCGGCATGCGGTCCCCCGGGGAAGAAGAGGTTCGGGAACCCCGTGGTCAGAATGCCGAGAAATGTCTTCGGACCGTCCTCCCAGTAGTCGTTCAAGGGGAGGCCTCTCCGGCCGCGGATCCCGAGGCGCGCCAACGCCCCGGTTCCGAAGTCGAACCCGGTGGCCCACACGATGATGTCGAACTCCCGCTCGCGGTCGGCCGTCTCGATCCCCGTCCGGGTGACGCGCACGAACGGCGTCTCCTTGAGGTCGACGAGCTCGACGTTGGGGTTGTTGTAGGTCTCGTAATAGCCGGTCACGAAGGGTGGGCGTTTCTCGGCGAAGCGATGGTCCTTGGGAATGAGTCGGTCGGCGGTCTCGGGATCCTTGACGATGTCCCGGACCTTGGCGGCGATGAATTCGCACCACAGGGCGTTCGCCGCACGGTCGACGGTCAGGTCGACATAGTTGCTAGTGAGCTTGGAAAATCCCGGGCTCTGCCACATCCTCTCGAAGAAGGCCAGGCGCGCCTCGGTCGGGTCGTCGAACGTCTTGCGGTCGTTGACGGGATGGAGGAACCCCGAGGGCGACGTGTTCAGTATGTCCCGGATGGCTTCGAAGTCGGCCCTGAGTTGCGCCTGCTCCTCCGCCGTGATCGGTGCGTTGTTGAGCGGCGTGCACCAGTTCGCGGTGCGCTGGTACACCGTCAACGACGCCACCTCGCCGGCGATAGCCGGGATCACCTGGACGCCGCTCGATCCGGTCCCGATGACCGCGACCCGCTTACCGGCGAAGTCGACCGGCTCCAGTGGCCACAGTCCCGTGTGGTACGACTCGCCCTCGAAGTCCTCCCGCCCCGGCACGTCCGGGAAGTACGGCACCGAGAGCACACCGGTGGCCGTCACCAAGAACCTCGCCCGGTACTCGGTGCCGTCGCTCGTCACCACGGTCCACCGGCCCGAGGAATCGTCGTACAGGGCCGAGGTGACCCGGGCGCCTAGTCGGATGTGGCGCCGAAGGTCGAAACGGTCCACCACGTGGTTGAGGTACCGCTCTATCTCGGGCTGTTCGGCGAAACGCTCCTGCCACCTCCAGTCGTCGAAGAGCTCTTTGGAGAACAGGTAGGCGTAGGTGTAGCTCTCGGAGTCGAAACGCGCCCCGGGGTAGCGGTTCCAGAACCACGTGCCCCCCACACCGTCGCCCGCTTCCAGGAGCAACGCGGAGAACCCGGCTTCGCGGGCGCGAACGAGCTGGTAGATCCCTGTAATACCCGCACCGATCACCAGTACGTCGACATCGCCGTCGGGTCGGAGCGGGCTCGCGTCCTGTGCGGGTTCAGGGGATGTCATGAGCCTCCGCGCCGAAGAGTCCGTGGGATGTCCAAAAAAGTTGTACCGACCGGTCGAGCGGTGAGTATACACTCTGCAAAACGCACGCCGAAAGAAGGGGGCCGCGTGGCGATCGCAGATCGAAGAAGGTCGGCACTCCCCGTGCCCTACGCCATGGAGTTCCCGGACCGGGCGCGCAAGGAGCGCTATTTCGACCCGGACTTCTACCAGATGGAGGTCGATCTCCTGTGGCCGCGGGTGTGGCAGATGGCATGCCGACTCGAGGAGATCCCGCACCCGAACGACTTCGTCGAGTACGAGATTTTCGATCAGTCGGTCAT
This sequence comes from Acidimicrobiales bacterium, assembly GCA_049513455.1. Classification (GTDB taxonomy): domain Bacteria; phylum Actinomycetota; class Acidimicrobiia; order Acidimicrobiales; family RAAP-2; genus Bog-473. Next base: position 14,978 of record JBEKWB010000083.1, on the reverse strand, counting down.
TGTCGTGCGCACCGCGGACCTGGGCGTGCGGGCCTTCCAGAACACGTGCCGCCATCGTGGGGTGAGGATCGTCGAGGGCAGCGGGACCTGCGAGAGCGGGTTCATCTGCCCCTTCCACGGCTGGTGCTACGGAGCCGACGGCAAGAACACCTTCGTCACCCAGAAGAAGACATTCGCCCAGCACAACCTGGCGCCCCAGGACCTCGATCTCGTGGCGGTGCGCAGCGATGTCTGGGGCGGCTGCGCCTGGATCAATTTCGACGCCGACGCCCCCCCGTTGCGCCAGTGCATTGAGCCGTTCGCCACGGTCATGGACGCCTGGAAGGTGGAGTCGATGCGGGCCGAGTGGTGGTACGCCTGTCGTCTCCCGGTGAACTGGAAGCTGGCCGAAGAGGCCTTCATGGAGCAGTACCACGTGCTCGAGACGCATCCCCAGCTGGGCATCCCGGAGCGCTACCCACCCCGCAACGGTGGGGAGATCGACCCGGGCGCGTTCATCGAGGCGGAGCTGCGTTACCTGCGCCGGATGAGCGAGGGCATGGCGGGGATGGTCCACGCCAACGACGTCCGGGTGGCGCAGGGCTTGCGGAACATTGAGCTCCCCACCGACCCGCGGTTGGCCCGATCCACCTGGGAGCACGCCATGAACAGCGCGATCATGCGCCGCGACCGGGCCGCCGGCTGCGACATCCCCGACCTCAACGACCTCGAGGCGAAGGGCCTCAATGAGCCGATGGGCTACTGCTTCCCGCACTACTTCGTCCTGCCCATGTACAGCAGCGCCTCCTCTTACCGCTTCCGGCCGCTGGGACCCGAGGAGACGCTGATGGAGATCTGGTCGCTCACGCGATTCCCCGAAGGCGGAGAGCCCGAGCCCCCTCTCCCGCCCGAGCCGTGGAAGTGCGACGATCCACGCTGGCCGCCGATCCCCGCTCAGGACTTTTCGAACCTGCCGCGCCAACAGCGGGGGCTGCACGCCAGCGGGTTCGAGTACATGCGCCTGTCCGAACGGGCCGAAGGGGGCATCTCCAATTTCGAGCGGACCGTCGACGGCTTCCTGGCCGGCCTTCCGCACGACAAGCTGCTCCCCGCGCTGCGCGCCATCAATGTGAACCCTCTCGAGAGACCGATCGTCGACCTCGGTTTCTGAGTGCACGTGCTGAGTTTGAGGAAACGGCCACGCCGTCCGGAAGGGGCACGCAGATGGCGCTGACGCTGACGTATGCGGACGTAGCCGAGGGCGTGAAGGCCGCCCTCGCCGCGTACACGCAGGCCCTGGACGACGGCCGGACCGACGACGTCGTGGCCACCTTCTGTCCCGACGGAGCGTGCGAGATTCCAGGCTTGGGCCACCACCGGGGTCACGATGCCCTCCGCCAGGCCTACGAGAAAGTGACCCCGAGGCGACCCCAGCGCCACCTCGTGCTCAACACCTTGGTCACGGAGTGGGGCGACACCGAGGCTGCGGCCATTAGTGACGTGGTCTTCCTCTTCCTGGGCGAATCGGGCTGGGCGACTCAGCTCGTGGGGCGCTACCACGACACCCTCCATTACGACGAGGGCGTATGGCGCTTTCACCATCGTGCCGCGACGTTTGTCACCGACCATCCATCACCCAAGGGGAATGCATGACCGAGACCGCCTCCGACTATCGCCACGACTACGACGCCATCGACTTCTTCCGCGGCAACGAGCTCGTCGACGACCCGTATCCCTACTTCGACTGGCTACGCACGCAGTGTCCGGTGCGCCGCGAGCCGCAGCAGGACGTCTACATGGTCACCGGGTACGACGAGGCGTGCGCCGTCTACAACGACACCGACACCTTCTCGTCGTGCAACGCCGTGACCGGACCGTTCCCGGGCTTCCCCGTTCCGCTGGCGGGTCGGCCCGACGTGAGCGAGCTGATCGATCAGCACCGCCACGAGCTCCCGTTCAGCGACCAGATCACGACCATGGACCCGCCCGCACACCGCGACCACCGGCACCTGGTCATGCGCCAGCTCACGCCGAAGCGGTTGAAGGAGAACGAGGAGTTCGTGTGGCGCCTGGCTGACCGCCAGATCGACGAGTTCATGGCGGCCGGCGATGGGGAGTTCATCAGCGGCTACGCCAACCCGTTCACCTTGTTCGTCATCGCCGACCTCCTCGGCGTGCCGGAGGAGGAGCACCGAGAGTTCAGGGACGCACTCTCGCGCCGCCATGACGGCGGGGTCGGCAGCACGAAGGACATGATCTCGCACAATCCGCTGGAATGGCTCTACGAGCGCTTCAGTGCGTACATCGAGGATCGGCGGCACACGCCGCGCCACGACGTACTGACCGCCCTGGCGACCACGACGTTTCCCGACGGTGACCTGCCCGAGGTCATCGATGTCGTGCGCGTCGCCGCCAACCTCTTCGCCGCCGGGCAGGAGACGACGGTGCGGCTGCTCGGGGCCGCGCTGCAGCTCATCGGTGACCGTCCCAAGCTCCAGCGGGTCCTTCGCGAACGCCGTGACCTCATCCCCGCCTTCGTCGAGGAGACGCTCCGGATCGAGGCACCGGTCAAGGGAGACTTCCGGCTGGCCCGACGCACGTCGTCGGTGGCGGGGGTGGAGATCCCGGCCGGCGCCACGGTGATGGTGCTCAACGGCGCCGCCAACCGTGATCCCGGCCATTTCGAGGAGCCGGCGGAGTTCCGCGTCGAACGCGAGAACGCGCGGGAGCACCTGGCCTTCGGGCGCGGGGTCCACAGCTGCCCGGGCGGGTCGCTCGCCCGCATGGAGACCAGGGTGAGCATTGAGCGTCTGCTCGAGCGCACGGCGGACATCGGAATTTTCGAGGCCCATCACGGCCCCCCGGGGGACCGCCACTACCAGTACATGCCGACCTACATCCTGCGCGGCCTGACCCAGCTCTACCTGGAGCTCACCCCGGCGGAGGAAGGGTGACGTCCATGCGCAACGGACCCACCCGGAGGAACTAACCATGCCATCAGATCGACTCCCGCCCCGCTTCCCCACGTTCGACAACGTGGAGGACGAGCGCCGCCACCGCAAGCAGCGCCTCGCCGCGGCTTTCCGACTGTTCGGACAGTTCGGGTTCGACGAAGGGCTCGCCGGTCACATCACGGTACGAGACCCCGAACGCCCTGACCACTTCTGGGTCAATCCACTCGGGATGGGCTTCAAGTTCATCCGCGTCAAAGACCTCATCCTGGTCAACCACCGGGGCGAGGTCGTCGTGGGCGACTGGCCGGTCAACGCCGCCGCCTTCGCCATCCACTCGCAGGTCCACGCCGCCCGCCCCGACGTGGTGGCGGCCGCCCACGCCCACTCCATCTACGGCAAGGCATGGTCGTCGTTGCGCCGCCCCCTCGATCCCCTTACGCAGGACTCGTGCGCCTTCTATGGCGATCATGCGGTGTTCGACGACTACACCGGCGTCGTGCTCGATGTCGAGGAAGGCAAGCGCCTGGCGCACGCGCTCGGCGCCCACAAGGCCCTGATCCTGTCGAACCACGGGCTGCTCACCGTCGGGCAGACATCGGTGGACGAGGCGGCCTGGTGGTTCATCACCATGGAGCGCACGTGCCAGGCCCAGCTGCTGGCCGAGGCGGCGGGCACACCGGTGCTCATCGACCCCGAGCAGGCGGAGAAGACCGCGCCCCAGGTGGGTCCGCCGATGGCGGGGTGGCGGGCGTTCCAGCCCCTCTACGAGTGGATCGTCTCGATCCAGCCCGAGCTGCTCGAAGAATAAGGAGGACCCGATGATTCTCGTCGTCGTCAAACAACCGGTGCGCGCCAAGTACGCCGACGACTTTGCGGCCCTGGTGGACGAGTTCACCACGGCAACGCGGGCCGAGCCGGGGAACATCTCCTTCGACTGGTGCCGCAGTGCGGACGATCCGAACCTGTGGATCCTCATCGAGGTGTTCGCGGACCGCGAGTCCGGTGACGCCCATGTCCAGACGGCCCACTTCAAGACGGCCATGGAGCAGATGCCGCGCTTTTTGGCGGCCGCCCCGGAGATCATCAACGTCGAGGTCCCGGGCGACACCTGGTCTGCCGTGTCCGAGGCCTAGAACACCTAGAGAGCCCGCGGGCCGCCCTCGTGCGCCCTGGCTTGGACCTCGGCCTCCCCCGACCGGCGCGCTATGGGCATCGCTTTCCGGCGGCGGACTACGCCTCCCGTGTATGCAATTCGGGGTGGTACGAGAAATGGTACAAGTGAAGAAACCATGCTCGCCCGAGGCGACCGGCATCGAGAACCGCAGCCCCCGAAGCCCTCTCAGATATACATCCCCCCGTTGACACCGATCAGCTGACCCGTGATGTAGCTGCCGCCCTCGGAACACAGGAACGAGCACGCGGCGGCTATGTCCTCCGGGGTCCCGGCCCGGCCGAGTGGGACCATGGGGCCGACGATGTCGACGCCGGGAAAGTCGCCCGCCGCCTCGGCCTTCCGGGCCATCGGCGTGTCGACCAGGCTGGGCGGGATGGTGTTGACGGTGATCCCGTGGCGGGCGAGCTCGACCGCCAGTGCCTTGGTCAGCCCGATGACGCCGCCCTTCGACGCCGCGTAGTGGGCCATGTTCCGAGCCCCGGACTGGGCGCTCTGGGAGGAGATGGTCACGATGCGCCCCCACCCGGCGGCGAGCATGTCGGGCAGGGCGGCCTGCACGCAGGTGAAGGTGCCGGTGAGGTTGATCCCGATGATCCTGTCCCATCCCTCCGCGGTGATGTCGAGGACGGGGCTGAACGATTCGATCCCGGCGCTGGTGACGAGGATCTCCACCGGTCCGAGTTCGCTCCGAATGCGGTCGAACCCGGCTTCTACTGCCGCCCTCTCGGCGACATCGACCGCCACGGCGATGGCGGTCGCTCCCCCGCGGCGCAATTCCTCGGCTGCGGTCTCCGCCGCCTCGGCATTCGAGTCGAGAACGGCCACACGGTGACCGTCGGCGACGAACCCGTGCGCAACACCGAGGCCGATCCCGGATGCCCCACCGGTGACGACGGCGACCCGGCTCATCGGCCGGCCTCGACACCCTCGAACTCGAGGTACAGCGTGGACAGCCCCCGGAGGATCCACGTGGGCTCGTACGAGAAGCGCCGCGCCCCGGGGGGTCCATGGTGCTCCTCGGAGAGGCGGATGTTCCGGGTGCGGTCGAGAATGCGCTCGAGGCTGATCCGCCCCTCCGCGCGAGCCAGGGGGCCACCCGGGCACGAGTGCGCACCCCGCCCGAAGGCGACGTGGGACTGGGCATTGGGGCGGTCGGCGCGGAACTCGGCGGGGCACTCGAACTGCCGCGGGTCGCGGTTGGCCGCGCCGTTGAGGAGCATGACCGGCGTGCCGGCGGCGATCTCGACACCGCCGACGGAGGTTGTGCGCCGCGCCAGGCGGAAATCGGCCTTCACCGGGCTCTCGATCCGCAGGACCTCCTCGAGGAAGCCGGGGATTCGACTGCCGTCGGCCCGGAGCTCGTCCTGCAGCTCGGGGTGCTCCGCCAGGTGCTTGAGCGCGGCCGCCAGCAGACGGGCGGACGTCTCCTGTCCGGCCGCGAACAGGAACGTCGCCGTCCGGACCACCGAGGAGACCTCCGGGGTCGTGCCGTCGGCGTAGGTGGCCAGCGCCAGATCCGTGAGCACATCCTTGCGAGGCCGGCGCCTCCGGTCCTCGATGTACTCGCTGAACCACCCGTCGAGCCAGGCGAGCGGGTTCTCACCCGGGCTGCCCTCCTCGCCGGCGCCGACCTCGCCCGGGGAGCGGCTGAGCCCGAAGCCCTCACGGAAGCGCAGGTGGTCCTTTTCCGGCACCCCGAGCAGGTCGGCCACGACCAGCATGGCAAAGGGTTGGGTGTAGGCGCTGATGAACTCGCAGTGGCCGTCACCGAGGAACTGGTCGAGCTGCTCGTCGGCCAACCGCCACACGAACGCCTCGTTGTCCTTCAGCCGCTTCGGGGTGATCAGCCGCATGAGCAGGCCCCGCTCCCGGGTGTGATCCGGCGGGTCCATCGTCACCATGTGCTCGTGCATCGGGAGCTGGTCCCGGTAACGATCGACGATGTCACCGACGTCATCGCCCTCCAAGGGCACCGGGAAGGTGGCGAACGGGCCGATGACCGAGTTGCACGACGAGAACGTCTCGTTGTCGCGGTACACCTCGGTCGTCTCGTCATAGCCGGTCACCGCCACCACCCCGAGGTGGGGCAGCATCAGCACGGGGCATTCGGAGCGGAGCGCCTCGAAGTACGGGTAGGGATCTTCGACCAGCGACTGGTCGAAGAAGAAGTCCGTCGTCCGCCAGTCGCTCAAGCCCGCGTCCCCTTCGTGCGATGCTGCGCACCTGCACAGCAATACTGTGCAACTGCTTAGCACCAGCTTCACCGCTGTGGCAAGGTAGCGGCGTGCCGTCGGCCCCCTCACCCCGCCGCATCGGTGCGGTGGACTCCAAGACCCGCGCCCAGCTGCTCGACGCGGCCGAACTGCTGCTGCTGGAGGAGGGCTACGCCGCGGTCACCTCCCGGCGGGTTGCCGCCAGGGCGGGGCTCAAGCCGCAGCTCGTCCACTACTACTTCCGCACCATGGACGACCTCTTCGTGGAGGTGTTCCGCCGCCGGGCCGACGAGAACCTGGCGCGGGCGGAACGGGCGATCGCGGCGGACGGGTCGCTCCGGACGCTCTGGCAGCTGAACGCCGATCCCCGCGGGGCGAGATTCAACATCGAGTTCGTGGCCCTGGCCAACCACCGCAAGGCGATCCGCACCGAGATCGCCCGCTACGCGGAGCGGTACCGGGCCGGCCAGCTGGAGGCCGTGACCGCCGCGCTCAGAAACGCCGGGGTGAGCGACGACCAGCTCCCTCCGGTGGTCGCCCTGCTGATCATGACCGGGGTGACCCAGGTTCTGGCCCTCGAGGACGCGCTGGGCGTGACGGCGGGCCACGAGACCACCCGGTCGTTCATGGCCCGCACGATCGCCCGGATCGATCCGACCTCCGCCGGCACCTGACCGGGTCGAGGTCAGGTGCCGTGGCGCTGCAGGAGGAGCACCCCCGAGGGCGTGCCCCCACCCGAGGTGACGACCGCAGTGGTGGCGCCGGCCACCTGCCTCTCGCCGGCGCCGTGCCGGAGCTGCTGGATCGCCTCGTAGAGGAAGCCGTAGCCGTGCGTGCGACCCTCCGAAAGCTGGCCGCCGTGGGGATTGACCGGCAGCTCGCCGTCGAGGGCGATCCGGCGACCGTGGTCGAGCCAGTCGTAGGCCTCTCCGAAGCCGCAGAACCCGAGGGCTTCGAGCCACGAGATGGCGTTGAACGTGAAGCCGTCATAGAGCATGGCCACATCGACATCGGCGGGCTTCAGACTGGTCCTGGTCCAGAGGTGCGCCGCCTGTCCCAGGACCTGGGGCTCGTGGGTGATGGTGCCCTGATCCCACGAGATGCGTTCGAGTATCTGCGTGCCGACGGCCTCGACCCGGATGGCCGGATGCCGGAGATCGCCGGCCACCGAGGCGTCGGAGACGACGACGGCGATCGACGCGTCACACGGGACGTCACAGTCGAAGAGCCCGAAGGGGGTCGTGATGGGGCGGGCCGACAGGTAGTCGTCCATGGTCATCGGATCGCGGTAGATGGCGGCGGGATTGCGCGCCGCGTTGGCGCGCCCGTTCAGTGCGATCAGGCCGAGCATCTCGCGCGGGGCGCCGTAGCGATGGAGGTACTGGTTGGCGTTCATGGCGATCCAGTTCGCAGCCGACAGCGCCCCGTACGGTGCCCGCCAGGCCATCTGGCCCGTTGCCCGCCCGCCTCCGCCACCGGGACCGCCACCACCGAGGCGCATCGCCGCGTAGGTCGACTCCCAGACGGTGCGGAAGCACAGCACGTGCCGGCAGAGTCCGGAGGCCACTGCGAGCATGGCGGCGATGACCGAGCCCCCGGGTCCTGGGAGGTCCCCGCCGCCGTTGATCCAGGTCGGGTGCAGGCGGAGCGCCTCCTCCACCGCGGTGACGCCCCCTTCGCTCATGCCGATGCCGGCTGGACCCGGGTAGGTGGACAGGCCGTCTATGTCGGCGAGCTCCAACCCTGCGTCGGCGACGGCCGCCACGCAGGCGTCGATGGTCAAAGAGAGCGGATCGACCATCAGCCGCCGACCGAGCGCCGATCGCCCGACGCCCGAGAGCACGGCACGATGCTCGAAACGATCGGCGTGCAGCGGCGGGCGCGGGACCGGTCGTCGGGGCGGCGCGACGGGATCGGGGACGTCACCATCCCCCGGCTCGAAGAGCGGTAGCCACACGTCGTCGTCGGGGGCGAACCGGACGACGACCTCCTGGCCGATATGCACCTCGGAGGGTTCGCATCCCACTATGGAGGTGGTCAGCCGCACCCCGGGGTCCTCGGCCAGCGCCACGACGGCGATCACGTACGGCGGGTCGAAGTCGGGATGCCACCGGTGCTCGTTCACCGTGTAGCCGATGACGGAGCCCCGGCCGGAGACGATCGACGGCTCCCACTCCGTGGAGCGGCAAGCCGGGCAGACGGGCACGGGAGGATGCACGAGGGTGGCACAGGCCGTGCAGCGTTGAATACGCAAGTGGCCATCCGCGCCGGAGGTCCAGAACCACTCGGTGGCCGGTATCAGCTCGGGCAGGGGCCTCACCTGCCGGGCCGCTCCCCGAGCCTTGCGATGACCTGTGGCAGGTCCACGGTGGTCCGGATCCCGGGCTCTGCCCCGCAGACGACCGGCACGGCGTTGACGGCGCGGTTCGCCGTGTAGCCCGGGCTCCACGCGCCCATGTCCTCGAGCGGGACCGCCAGACGCATCTCGACCTCCAAGGGAGCGTCGCCGCCCACGAAGAGCCGCCACCCGGTCGCACGGAGGTCCCAGACCGGATCGAGGTCCGTCGTGCAGAACCACGTGGCCACGAAGTTGAGGAGGGACTTTCCCCCCCGAATGCCCCGCACGTGCAGCCGCTGCGCCGCCACCGTACCGGCTTCGATCGTCCCGGCGGCGATCTCCGTCGTCCTGCTGGCCGTCGCCACTTCGCCGCTCGCCTCCACCGAGTCCAGCGGAAGGCCGAGCGCGTCGGCGACGAGCCGCAGCGATGGTCCGAAGCTCTGCTCGCCGTGCGCCCACCGACCGCGGTCGAACTTCCCCGGATCCTTCCCGAACCCCATCAGATCGAAAAGGAGCACCGGCGAGTTGCGCCGTGAGAGGTCGGCGAACTCCTCTATCGACAGGCTGTCGAGGCGCCGCTGGATCGAGGTCAGCACCAGGGGCACGGCCTCTGAGATGAACCCGGGACTGCTGCCGGTGCCGTGGATCGACGTGCCGCCGCGCCGGCAGGCGGATTCGATGCGGTCGCGTACCGACTGCTCCAGTCCGGGCGGGTACTGGAACTCGCCGCGGGTCGTCACGATGTTGGCGCCGGACTCGAGCAGGCGGCAGACATCGTCGAAATTGCAGGCCTGCGGCATATACAGGACGCAGTCGGCCCCGAGGGCGAGGATCTCATCGATCGAGTGCGTGGCCCGCACCCCGGTGGGGGCGCCCGAGCCGCTCAGCTCACCGGCATCGCGACCGACCTTGTCCGGCGAGTACACGTACAGACCGACCAACGTCATGTCCGGATGCTCGATGACCCCGCGCAACGAGCGGGCCCCGATATTGCCGGTGGCCCACTGGACCACCCGGTAGGCACTCAATGACTCTCCCCCTTCCCGGCCAACGAGGCCTTGTACAACACGTTGGCCGCCAACCGCATGTGGGCGGCGTCGACGAGCTTGCCGTCGCGCCCGATGGCGCCGACGCCGTCGTCCTCGGAGCTGCGGTAGGCCTGCATGGACTCACGCGCGTCTTCGATCTCCTGGGCCGTCGGGGCGAAGACCTCGTGCGCGATGGCGATCTGATCGGGATGGATCGCCCACTTGCCGTCGAAGCCCAGGAGGCTGGCGTGCAGCGCCGCCCGCCGGTACCCCTCGGGATCCTGGTAGGCGGGATAGGGCGCGTCGATGGCGTCGATGCCGGCGCCCCGGGCAGCCGCCAGAACCTGGACGCGGGCGAAGTGCCAGAAGTCGCCGGGGTACTCGCTGATCGGGTCGAAGTTGCCGTCGACCCGGGCCCGTAACGACGCCGAAAGGTCGCCGGCGCCGAAGATGATCGCCTCGAGGCGGTCGCTCGCCTTTGCGATCTCCGCCGCGTGCAGGAGCCCCTCGGCCTCCTCGATCAGCACCTCGAGGCCGATACGTTTGGCCAGGCCGAGCTTCGTCTCCAACTGGGTGAGGAGCACGTCGACCCACCAGACGTCGCGGGCCGAACGCGCCTTGGGCACGATGAGCACGTCGAGCGACTCCCGGGCACCGGTGACGACCTCGATGATGTCGCCGTGGCACCAGGGCGTATCCAGTCCGTTCACCCGCACCGCCCGGACCGTGCGACCCCAATCGCAACCCGTCAGCGCGCCGACGGCGATCCCGCGCGCCGATTCCTTCGCCGAGGGGGCACAGGCGTCCTCCAGGTCGAGGAAGACGAGATCGGCTCCGGAGCGGGAGGCCTTCTCGCACATCTTCTCGCTGCTGGCCGGTGTGGCCAGCTCGGCGCGGCGGGCCCGGGGTTCTCGCACGGCTTCCTCCATCACTCTCGCGGTCAGATGACGCCCGCCGCCCGGAGGGCCGCGAGCCGATCGGGGTCGACGTCGAGCAGGCCACCGAAGACTTCGGCGTTGTCGGCCCCCAGGTGGCGCCCGAGGTGGGCGATATGCCCCGGCGTCTCGCTCAGGACCGCCACCGGTGCCTGCACCGTCATCGGCCCGAGGTCGGGATCGTCGACCTGCACGAACGTCCCCCGGGCCGCCAGGTGCTCGTCGGCCCGTAACTGCCGGGCGTCGTAAATGGGCGCCGCCGCCACCGAGGCCGCCTCGAACACCGCCATGCTCTCCTCGAGCGTGTGCCGGCGGACCCAGTCGGCCACGAGCTCGTCGATCTCGAGGGCCCTCTTCTGCCGGAGAACGGGGTCCATGTAGTCCGGATTCTCGGCCAGGTCGGGCCGGTCGATGGCCCGGTAGACCCGCGCCGCGATGTTCGGCGACGCGCCCGATACGGCCAACCACTTGTCGTCCACGGTGCGGTAGGCGTTGCGGGGGGCACTGGCATCGAGGCGGTTGCCCACACGACCGGTGACGGTCCCGAGTTGATCGAAGGCCAGGGTGGAGGACTCGATGAGGCGCGCCAGGGGCTCGATGAGGTTGACGTCGACGAGCTGTCCGCCTCCACCATGCACGTCGCGGTGATAGAGGGCCATCATCACGGCGTACGTCGCCGCCATGGCCGCCACCCCGTCAGCCAGCATGAACGGGGGGAGCGTCGGCGGCCCGTCGGGCTGACCGGTGAGATGGGCGAACCCGCTCATCGCCTCGGCCAGCGTTCCGAATCCGGGACTGTCGCTCTTCGGACCACCCCGACCGAACCCGGTTATGTGCAGCATGACGAGGCGCGGGTGCTGTCCGTGCACCGACTCGTAGTCGATGCCCCAGCGCGCCAGCGCGCTGGGGCGGTTGTTGATGACCAGCACGTCGCTCACGTCGAGGAGGCGGTGGAACAGGTCCTGGCCATCGGGGCTGCGCAGGTCCAGGGTCACGCAGCGCTTGTTCCGGCCCATGCTCTTCCAGACGAGACCGATGCCGTCCTTGCGGTTGCCCCAGGTTCGCAGCGGGTCACCCGCTCCCGGCTGTTCCACCTTGATGACGTCGGCCCCGAACTCCCCCATCGCCGTGGTGACGAGGGGGCCGGCGGCCAGCGTCGCCGCATCGATGACGCGGACACCATGGAGCGGACCCGACGACTCAGCCATGCGGCGTCGCGTCCGGGCGGGCCAGGCCCAAGGTGTCGCGCAGCGTGGCACCGGTGTACCGCGCGCGGAACCGGCCCCGACGTTGGAGCTCGGGGACGACGAGCCGGACCACATCCTCGTAGGCGCCCGGGGAGTGCGTGGCCGCGATGACGAAGCCGTCACAGGCGTCGGCCTCCATCCACTCCTCCATCTGGTCGGCCACCTCGGTCCCCGTGCCGACGAAGCGCGGGCCCTGGAGCAAGGTGGCCCGGTGGCCGGCCAGATCGGCCAGGGTGACGGTCTCCCCGCCGATGTGCGTGCGGAGGTTCTGCACCAGACCGCGTATACCCGAGACCGACCCGATCAGCTCGTCGGTGATCGGCGCGCTGAGCTCCAGCCCGGAGAAGTCGTAGTTCATGAGCTCGGAGAGCAACGTCAGGGAGGCTTTCGGATCGACCAGCGAGTGGAGGAACAGGTCCTCACGTTCCTCGGCGTGGGCCCGGGACTCACCGACGACGGTGTAGGCCATCGGCAGCATCTTCACCGACGAAGGATCGCGCCCGGCGGCCGCGATCGATTCCTTCTGGTCCTTGTAGTGCGCTTGGGCGATGGCCCTGTCGGGATCGCCGGTGAAGATCAGCTCGGCCCAGCGGGCGGCGAAGTCCCGCCCCCGGCCCGAGGAACCGGCCTGGAGGAGCACCGGCCTGCCCTGCGGGCTCCGGGGCACCGTGAGGGGGCCGCGGGCGCTGAACCACTTGCCCCGGTAGTTGAGCTCGTGCACCTTGTCGGGGTCGGCGAAGTAACCGCTGGCCCGATCCAGTACGAGGGCATCGTCCTCCCACGTGTCCCACAGTCCCGTCGCCACTTCTAAGAACTCATCGGCCCTGTCGTAGCGGGCATCGTGGTCGAGATGCTCCTCCAGACCGTAATTCTGGGCCTCGCTGTCGTTGACCGAGGTGACGACGTTCCACGCCGCCCGGCCGCCGGACAGATGGTCGAGCGTGGCGAAGGTGCGGGCGACATGGTAGGGCGAGTAGTACGTGGTGGAGTACGTCGCGCCCAGACCGATCCGCTCGGTGGCGCCGACCACGACACCGAGCACGACGCTGAGATCGAGCTTGACCGGCCGGGCCCCGAGCCGGACGGCATCAGCGACGGAGCCACCGTAGATCCCCGGCATGGCCAGGCGGTCGTCGAAGAACATCATGTCGAAACAGCCCTCTTCGAGCGTCCGACCCAGCTTGGCGTAGTAGCTGGCGTTCAGGAATCCATGCTCGGTGGCCGGGTGGCGCCACGACCCCGCGTAGACCGTGGTGCTCCCCGCTTGCATGAATCCCACCAGCGACATCTGCCGCTTCGCCGTCACCGGGACAGTCCTCCGACGGGCCGGCGGTGCCTCAAGTTCCCGCGGCGGCGACGGCGCGTCGAGCCCGGGAACGGAACCCCTCGAGCTTCTCGTCCGCGGTACGGATCCGGGTGCTGCGCGCCATGATCGACACGTCGTGACCCGCCGCCAGGCGTCGCAGCGCGCCCACCGTCGCCTCCTCCTTGGCCATGCGGGAGAAGGGGTCGAAGGAGAACCAGCGCATGGCGTTCTCATGGGTCATTTTGGCGATGTCAGGGTCGGGAACGGTGTAGGTGGCGAACTCGGCCGCCAGCTCCTCGGGGGCACTGGGCCACATCGAGTCCGAATGCGGGTAGTCGGCCTCCCAGGCGATGTTGTCGATCCCGATGCGGTCCCGCAGGGCGATGCCGACCGGGTCACTGATGAAGCAGGTGAGGAAGTGCTCGCGGAAGACCTCGCTCGGGAGGCGGCCGCCGAAGTCCTGCAACGTCCAGGCACGGTGCATCTCGTACGTCCGGTCCACCCGCTCGAGGAAGTAGGGGACCCACCCGGTGCCGCCCTCGGAGAGCGCCACGCGCAGGTCCGGATAGTTCTTCAAGACCCGGGACCACAGGAGATCGGCGGCGGCCGATTGGATGTTCATCGGTTGCAGCGTGATCATCACGTCCGGGGGTGAATCGACGGCGGGAATGGAGAGCCGCCCCGAGGAACCGAGGTGGATGGCAACCACGGTCCCGGTATCGCAACAGGCCCGCCAGACCGGGTCCCAGTAGTCGTCGTGGAAGCTCGGGTAGCCGAGCGCAGCCGGGTTCTCGGTGAAGCTGAGGGAGTGGCACCCTTTGGCGGCGACCCGGCGTATCTCCTGCGCGGTCAGTTCGGCATCCCAGATCACCGGGACGGCCATCGGAATGAACCGGGCGGGATACGCACCACACCACTCGTCGATGTGCCAGTCGTTGTAGGCACGCACCAGGGCCAGCGACAAGGCGGGGTCGTCGCTGGCGAACACGCGGGCCGTGAAGGTGGGGAACGAAGGGAAATTCATGGACGCCAGCACGCCGCCGGCGTTCATGTCCTTCACGCGCTCGTGCACGTCGTAGCAGCCGGGTCGGACCTCGTCGAGACTCTGGGGCTCCAGTCCGTATTCCTCCCGGGGGCGCCCCGCCACCGCGTTGAGTGCGGCCGTCTCCATCACGACCGTCCCGAACGTCCACACATCGGAACCCTCGGCATTGCGGACCAGCGTCGGAGCGCGGTCCAGGTACCGGGCGTCGAGATGATGGGTGAAGAGATCGGGCGGCTCGATGATGTGGTCGTCGACGCTGATCAGAATGAGATCGTCAATCTCGCGCATGGGTCCCTCCTGAGAATGATCCTCTCCTAATGATATAGCGACCCTATACCAGGGCGCTATCCCCACTGGGTGCCCGACGCCCGCTGCGTCCGCTCCTCACCGCGTGGCGGCCTCCAACTCCTGTTGTAACGCCCGTCGGATACGGCGCTTGGTCGTCGCGAACGCCTCTTGTGGCAGGGAGGCCAGCTCTTGCGCCAACGCACAGGCCCTCGACAGGGGATCGTCCACGCTCTCGTCGAGGTATCCCATGTCCACCGCCCGCTCCGGGGGGACCACCTCCGCGAACATGGTCGCCGCGGTGAGGAACCGGCGCTCCAATCGATGCGTGGCCAGGGTAACCGCAAAGTTGGGCAACGCCAACCCGATCCGGGTCTCGTTGAGACCCAGCCGGTAGGTCCCGTCCCGGCCGATCCGGTAGTCCGCACTGAGCAGGAGGAGCGCACCACCGGCGAGCGCGTGACCGGTGCAGGA
>JBEKWB010000082.1:0-20307 GCA_049513455.1 Acidimicrobiales bacterium | reverse complement strand
CGGGCCAATCGGGCCGTCCCCTCGATCTCTGCCAGGCCCAACAGCGCATTGAGCGGCGCGAACACGGCGCCCAGCTTGGCCAGGGCGGCAAACACCAGGACCACGTTGAGATTGGTCCCGCTCCACACGGCGACCCGGTCGCCGGTGGTGATCCCGAGACGCCCGAGCGCCCGGGCCAGCTTGTTCGACTCCTGATCGATCTGGCGAAACGTGAACGACTCGGCGCCGAGCGCGGCGGCCATGCGATCCGGGACGGCTCTGGCCGCATTGCGGAACACGTCCCCGATGAGAAGGTCCATGGATCGGGGGAACGGCCTAGCTGCCTGTGTCCTTGAGCACGCCGTGGGCGTGCACCGCGCCGAGGTTCCGTTCGAGGTACTGGGGCGCCTCCTGGGTCTCGATGAACCAGCCCGTCGGGCACATGGTCAAGATCTCGACAAAGGAGAACCCGCGTCCGTCGAGTTGGGTCTCTATCGCCCGGTGGATCATCTTCTTGGTCCGCGCCACATTGCCCGCCGTGTTCACCGCACCCCGCGCCACGTAGGCCGCACCCTCCAGCTGGGCCAGCAGGTTGGAGAGGAGAATCGGATAGCCGTGCTCGGCTGCGTTGCGCCCGGTCAGGCTGTTCTTGGTGCGTTGACCGAGCACCGTGGTCGACGTGAGATGCCCTCCCGTCTCACCGAACACGCCGTTGTTGAGCATGATGCAGGTGACGTTCTCGCCGCGGGCCGCAGTGTGGATGACCTCCTGCAGCCCCTCGTTGACCATGTCCCCGTCACCCTGAATGGTGAAGACGACGGTCTCGGGCCGGGCTCGCTTGGCGCCGGTGGCCAGTGAGGGAGCCCGCCCGTGGAGCGCTTGGAGCACCTCGACATCGAGATTGTTGGAGAACGCCGTGTAACAGCCGATGCCGAACACGGCGATCGTCCGCTGGGCGAGGTCCAGCTCGTCAATTACTTCGAGCACGGACCGCATTGCGATCGGCTCGCCACAGCCCGGACAGAGGTGATGGGCCCCGACGTCGATGAGTGCCGGCGTGAAGTCGTCCACCAGGCGGGCCGGCTCGGTCGGCGGTCGATCGGTGAGCACCACGGGTACCCTGTCGCTCGGGGTCATCGGATTCCTCCTGCGTGTACGTCGAGGTCGGCCAGCACCTGCTCGATCCGGGAGCGGATGGTGGCGACGTCGAGGTCGGGTGCGATACCGAACCCGGAGCCGTCCAGGCTCAAGCCCCCGATGAAGTGGACGGGTGCCCGGCCGAGGACGGCGAGCCGGACGTCGTCGATCATCTGGCCCTGATTGTTCTCGTAGACCGCCACGGCCCGGGCGCCGTTGGCGGCGTCGGCCACAACTTCGGTGGGGAACGGGAACAGGGTGATCGGGCGCACATAGCCGACCCGTTGACCCTCCGCCCGCATCTGCTGGACGGCCGCCCGCACGTAACGGCCCTGGGTCCCGAAGGCCACGACGACGACATCGGCGTCCTCGGTGAAGCCACTATCGGCCATCGGCGGCACCCCGGCCACCATCTCCGCGGTGGCGGCGGCCCGGGCCAAGAAGTGCTTCGACATGTCGTAGCCGACGTCGTCGCGCTGCTTGGCCGAGCCGAGGAAGGAGAGAAGTTTGGCCCGACCCGACCCGCCGGACGCGCCCGTGAGCGCCCAGTCCCGGGGGGGTTCGGGTCCGAAGTCGATCGGCTCGACCGAAACCGATTGGTAGGTATGGGCGATGTAGTAGTCGCCGAACACCATGACCGGGTTGCGCCAGACGGCCGTCAGGTGGAAGGCGAGTTGCGTCAGGTGCACCGCCTCGGAGACGTCCATGGGGGCTAGCACGATCAGGCGGTAGTCGCCGTGCCCCCCGCCCCGGGTGGCCTGGAAGTAATCAACCTGCGCCCGGGCCATGTCGAAGACCACCAGCGGCACGCCGGCCATGGTCAGCTCGGCCAGCGACTCCTGCATGAGCGAGAGGCCCTGCCCGGTGGAGCCGGTCGCCGCCGGAGTGCCCGTGGCCGCGGCGCCCCACGCCATGCCGATGGCCTCCAATTCGCTCTCGGCGTTCATGCACACACCCCCGACGGGGGGCATCTTCTTGGCCATCTGCTCGAGGATTTCGGTGAAGGGCGTAATCGGGTAGCCGGAGAAGAACCGGCAGCCGGCGACCACCATCGCCTCGGCAATGGCCTCTGAGCCTTCGAGGAGGCGCCGCGTCATGGGGCGGTGGCCTCGACCACGACCGGGGTGTCGTACTTGTAGACCTGGAACACGAAGTCCGGGCAGATCTGCGAGCACGCCTTGCAGCCGGTGCATCCGGCCACGAGCACCGGGTACCGGTACCCCCGCGTATTCACCTCGTGCTCGGTCATGGAGAGCACGCCCGGGGGGCAGGCGTCTATGCACAGGTCGCATCCCTTGCAGGCCTCGACGTCGATCACGAGCGTGCCGCGGCAGACGATTCCGTCTCCGTTCGCCCCACCCTTGCGGCTCATCAGGCCGCCACCGTCGCCCAGGCCGGAGCGGCGTTCTCCGGAGCCGCCCCGAACCCTGCCTCGAGCGCCTTCACATTCAGCTCGACGTGGTTCTGCCGGTACGACGGGAGCGAGTCCGCAACGGCCTGGCGCAGCGCCGGCAGTCCGACGAGGCCGGTAAAGGCCGCGTACGCGCCGATCATCACCATCGATGCCGTCATGATGTTGCCGACCTCGACTGCGATATCGGTGGCCGGCACGTCGAGGGCGACGTAGCCCGTCCGATCGAACACCGCTTCGTAGACGGTCGAGTTCACCAGCACGACGCTCCCCGGCCGCAGGCGGAAGAGCGTCGGCTCGACATAGTCGTGGTGCATGAGAATGGCCGACCACGTCTCCCCCACCGTTGACGGCGCCTCGATCGGCCCGTCCCCCACGACCACGGTGGACTCGGTGTTCCCCCCGCGCATGACACCCCCGTAGCTGCCGAACAGCTGCGCCTCTCGCCCTTCGGTGATCGCCGCCCGGGCGACAACCAGGGAAGCCAGCTGCACCCCCTGGCCACCGATGCCGGTGATCATCAGCTCTCGCTCCACCATCGCCCCCTTCGGGAACAGTGTTCTCATGGTCGGAAGCAGTGATCTGGATCCTACACGGCCGGCGCGGCTCACGCCATGTGGACGCCACCGTTGGGACGCAGGGTCTGCCCGGTCATGAAGCGCGAGGCGTCCGACGCGAGGTACAGCATGGCGTAGGCGATGTCCTCGGGTTCTCCGGTGATGCGCAGGGGCGTCTGCCCCGCACGGGCGTCCAGAATGCCGCGGCGCCGGTCCGGATCGATAGTGCCGTCCTCGTTCGTGAAGTGCACGGCAGTCATCGGGGTCTCCACGAAGCCTGGCGCCACCGAGTTGGCCCGCACCCCCGACGGCCCGACCTCGGCCGCCAAGGTGCGCGTGAACATCAGCACGGCGGCCTTGGTGAGGGCATAGCCGGAGATGCCTGGGGCGGGCATCTCCCCTCCCGCCGATGCGATGTTGATGATGGACCCGCGCCCGGCTGGGACCATCACCCGGGCCGCGGCCGCGCTACCCCAGTACACGCCCTTCAGATTTATGCCGATGATCCGGTCGAGGTCCTCTTCGGTGGTCTCGACGATGGGGCCGAACTGCAAGATCCCGGCCACATTCGCCCAGATGTCAATCTGCCCGTGGGCCTCCACGACCTGCGCCGCCAGGGAATCCACTTGCGCCTTTACCGACACGTCGGTGGGGATGGCGAGCGTGCCCGGCCCGATGGCATCAACGGCCGCGGACGCCTCCTCGAGCGCCGACCGGTCGCGATCGGCGATCACGATCTTCGCCCCGGCGCGGGCGAACACCTCCGCCGCCCCGCGCCCGATCCCCCTGGCGCCGCCACAGACGACGGCGACGCGACCCTGCAGGCCGAACGGCTCTTCAATGGTTCCCATCCGTTGGTACCTCCCGGGCCACGACCGTAGTTGGTCCGGGGAGAGTGGCGACGACCAGCGCGGGCGAGCCCCGGAGCCTCGTGGTGACGGGAGGTAGGGTCTCGGACGTGCCTGCGGCGGCGCGGAGGGAGGAAACGATGACGACCCCGCTGACCGTCGATCTCGGGAATGCGGACTTCTGGCAGGATCCGAATGCGGTCTGGCGCGAAGCCAGACGCCACGGCCCTACTGCTCGCACCGTCAAGGGCGAGATCATCCTGCTCGACGCGGACGACTTCGACACCGTTCACACCGACAGCGCGTTCGAACAGCTCGGTGTCGCCGCGCTCGAACGCCTCGGCATCCGTGACGGTCCCTTCCATGCGTGGCGCGCCCGCACCATGGCGGCGCACGACGGCGCGGTCCACGACCGGCTGCGCGGCAGCCTCTCCCGGTCCTTCAATCCCCGCCGCGTCGAACCCCTCCGCGCTGCGTTGCGCGCCCACGCCGGCGATGTCCTCGCCCAGATGGCCCAGAACAACCGTCCGGACATCGTCTCCGACTACGCCAGCGATCTGCCGCTGTGGCTCATCTGCGAATTTCTCGGTCTCCCGCAGTCCTCGCGTCACGAGATCGACGCCTTCCTGGCCGGTACCGAGGAGGGCTTTACGGATCCGCCGACGGCGGAGGGTCGGCGGCGGGCCGAAGACGGGATCGTCGCACTGTCCCGCTACGTCGAGGAGCTCGTGGCGGAGCGGGAGAGGAGTCCCGGTGAGGACCTGGTGAGTGACCTGGTCGCGAGTGAGTCCACGGGCGTCCTGTCACGGGAAGAACTCGTCGCCCTGGTGGTCAACGTGATCGGTGGCAGCGTGGGGTCGAGCCGCGCCGGTATCGCGAACAGCATCCTGCTCATGCTGCAACACCCTGACCAGGCAGAATGGACCATGTCGGCGCCCGCACGCATCCGGCCGGCCGTTGAGGAGTGCCTGCGCTATCACCCCCCCTTTCGCACCGGACGGCGACGGGCACGTGAGGCGACCGACCGGTTCGGCGTGCAGTTCGAACCCGGCGACACGGTCCTCCTGGCCCGCCAGGCGGCGAATCGGGATCCGGCACGGTGGGCCGAGCCCGACCGGTTCGACGTGACACGACCCGAACAACGGCACTACAGCTTCGGCTGGGGCGCCCACTTCTGCCTCGGTAATGCGCTGGCCCGCCTCGACATCCAGGTCGCCGTCTCCACCTTTCTCGAGCAGTGCGACGGCGCTCAGTTGGTTGACAGCCACCCCAGGAGGATCCCGTTCACCGCCGACGAGCAGCTCGAGTCGTTGGTCATCACGCTGCCGGGCCGTCGATCACGGGGAGGAGGGGAAAATGACCCCCGATGACCCGGCCGAGACGAGGAAGGAGATCGTCGTTCGCCTCCTGACTGCCATTGCCGAGCGCGATCGCGCGTCCGCCTCGGACTGTGTGGCGGACGACGTCACGTGGTGGGTGCCGCAGTCGGCGGGCGCGCGCGGCCTGGAGCGACCGCTTCGGGGGCGCGCACGCGTTCTGGAGTTGTTGTGCGGGGAGAGCCGCTACGAGGTGGGAACGATGGTGTGGGACTACCACCAGGTGTTCCACGACGGCAATTTCGTGATCGCCCACTGCTCGTTGCGGGCCACCACCCGTTCCGGGCGCGACTACGAGAACCAGTACGCCCTCATCTACCGATTCGACGACCTGTCGATCACGGAGGCCTGGGAGCACACCGACACGGCCTATGCCTTCTCCCGTTTCGAGGACTGATCCGCCTGCGGCGGGCGGGATCCCGCGATACGACCGCCATCGACCACCACCTCGCTCCCGGTCATGAACGACGACTCGTCCGAGGCCAGGAACAACGCCACCTTGGCGATCTCCTCGGGTTGGGCCGACCGTCCCAGGGGGACCACTGCCTGCCAGCGACCGGCGAACTCCTCGTCACTCACCCCCTCTTCCCGGATCATCGGGGTGTCGACCGGACCCGGGTGCAGCGAGTTCACACGGATGTCCGGAGCCAGCTCCAACGCCGCCGCCTTCGTCATCCCCCTCACGGCCCATTTGGAGCCGGCGTAGGCGATGGCACCCGGATACCCCACCATGCCCCCGGTCGACGACACATTGATGATCGAACACACGACACCCGTCGGAGTCCGGCGCATCGAACGCACCGCGGCCTGCATGCCCAAAAAGCACCCGAGCTGGTTCACGGCCACCACGTTCATGAAGTCTTCCGGCGTGGCGTCCTCGACACCGCCGGTACCCAGAACGGCGGCATTGTTCACCAGCACGCTTAGCGGGCCGAATGCACGCTCGGCCTCGGCAACCGCGCTGGCCCAGCTGGTCGGCTCCCTCACGTCGAGATGGACGTAGTGTGCCTGCGGCCCGAGCGAACGCGCCACCGATCGCCCCTCGGCGTCGAGCACATCGGCCAGCACTACGGCCGCTCCCTCGTCGACGAACGCTCGAGCCTCCGCTTCCCCCTGACCGCGGGACGCCCCCGTGACGAGCGCCACTCTTCCTTCTAATCGACCCACCACTTCCCCTCAGGACCCCTGCCGGTAGGGATTGTCCGGCAACTCAGCTCGCCGTCCGATCCTCGAACGCCGACATGAGTCGGGCCGAAAGAGCGGAGACCGAGGCGCCACCGGAACTGTTGCGCAGCCGGTGTTCGACGAGCCGTTCGACACCCGTTCGCCACGGTACCCGGCACGGTCCGGTGATCGAGGAGCGCCGGGAGACGTCGTTCACGACGCCCCGTATGCCGCCAGGCACCTCGCGCACCGTCACCTGGGGCTCGAGTCCGGTGAGCTCACCCATGTAGCCGCACCACTCCTGGGCGGACACCGGCTCGTCGCCCGCCCAATTGACGATCGTGGCGGGCACGCTGGCGGCGCCGAGCAGAGCCTCCGTCTGCCCGAAGATGTCGTCCTCGTGGATCGGGCTGTACATCGCCGGGTCCCATTTCACCATCACCGGCTTTCCCGACAGGATCCAGTCCAGGTGGTAGGCGAGGAGGCCGCCGTTGTCGCCGTACGAGGCGTTCATGCGGGCGATGACGACGGGGATGTCGTACGCCCGCGCACAGGCGCGGGCCACCGCTTCCTGGGAGATCTTCGAAACCGAATACGTGGGGTCTATGAGGGAGTTGGAGTCTCCCAGGGGATCCGACTCGGCATAGTGGTGATGAGGGTCGGCTTGGGGCTTGTAGACCTCCGACGTGGACATCACCAGGACGGCACTGCTCGATCGGCAGTGCTCGAGCAGCAGCTGGGTACCCTCGGCGTTGACGCGGAGCGCCTGGTCGTAGTCCAATCCCCCACTCCGGTAGGTGGCCAGGTGGAGCACGTAGTCGAAGTCATCGGGCAGTCCGGCAAAATCGCCGGTCGCCAGATCACCGGCGTGCGCCCTCACACCGGCCGCCTCGACCCTCTCCCGGGACGCGGGATCGGTGAACCGGGCGATGCCCCACACCTCATTGGACTGGGCCAGAGTCGAAGCGAGGGGGAACGCGATCTGGCCGGCGGGTCCGGTAACGAGGATCTTCTTTCCTTCGAGCATTGCGTCTCCTCCTCGACCACCCGGCACGCGCCGTACGGGTGTGATGTTAGGCAACCCGCTTCCGCTACGCTCGCTCGCACTGCAACGAAGCGGTCCCTCACGCCGGTGAACTCCGGAGTAGATTCTCTCGTCGTTGGAGTTCGAGGCCGGTTGTCCGGTGGGGGGTCACGTGATGGGTGCACTCGAAGGCAAGGTCGCGCTGATCACCGGGGCGGCGCGAGGGCAGGGTCGGAGCCACGCCCGCACGTTGGCCGCCGCGGGTGCCGACATCATTGCCATCGATATCTGCGCCCAGCTCGACAGCGTGCCCTACCCGATGGCCACGCCCGACGACCTGGCCGAGACGGTCAGCGAAGTCGAGGCGCTCGGCCGCCGCATCGTGGCGGTCCAGGCCGACGTCCGCGACGACGAGGCCATGACGAAGGCGACGGACTTCGGTGTCGTCGAGCTCGGCCGGCTCGACATCGTGGTGGCCAATGCGGGCATCATCTCGGCCGATTCGAACCGGATCACTCGGACCCAGGCGTTCCGCGACGTGCTGGACGTGAATCTGACCGGCGTCTTCGTGACCGTCGAGGCCGCCCGGCCCCACCTGATCGAGGGGGGACGGGGCGGAGCAATCGTGCTGACCAGCTCCCTCGCCGGGTTGCGGTCACTGGGGGCGGGCCACGGCTACACCGAGTCCAAGCACGGGGTGGTCGGGCTGATGCGGTCCCTGGCCATAGAGCTGGCGCCCTATTACATCCGGGTCAACTCCGTGCACCCGACCACGGTCAACACCCCCATGATCATGAACGAGCACGTCTACCGACAGTTCCGGCCGGACCTCGAGTCTCCGACCAAAGAAGACGCCGAGAGCGCCCTCGCCACAATGAATCTGATCCCGGTCCCCTACGTCGAAGTGGCCGACATTTCAGGAGCCATCCTCTTCCTGGTCAGCGACACGGGTCGCTACATAACCGGCGTCACGCTGCCGATCGACGCCGGAGCACTGCTCAAGTAAGCGTGGTGGTCCGGGGCCTAGCCTGCGCCCGCCACACTGTCCCATCCGGCCTGCATGTCCGCCCGGATCGCCGCGTCCACCAGCTCGATCCTGACCCCGAGCCGATCCCTGTGGTAACTCCACACAAGCGGCTCGCTCCCCCCGCTGTCACCCATCACCTCGAGCGGGCACCCGCCTCCGTGGAGTCGCGCCCAGTCGCCCCCCAGATCGTCGGACCAAAATCCGATGTGGTGAATGTTGGAGTGCGGATTGAGGACCCAGATCGATCCCGGGACCGCTTCGATCAGTTCCAGGTGCGGGGCGTCGACAGAGTAGACGAGGCGGAGGTTCACGGTCGCCACGGTGCCGTCGGACGTGCGCATGGCCGTCGCGGCCTCAATGACCGGTGCCCATCGCACCCCGAACAGGTCTGCGAAATGTGCCTGCCCGTCTTCGAGACTCGGTACGACGATTCCCACGTGGTACATGTCGGTCGGTTGCACGCACAGCTCCTTTTCCAGACGCACCGCCTGCCATTGACGAGCCGACGTGCCCCCATTCCTCCGCCGGACCTTCCGGAACCGTGACGCATCCGCTGGGATCCGATGATCTCGTGCTGTGCAGCGGCACCATCCGCAACGCACCGTTCGACCTCACCGTCCGGGCTGCCGCGGACGCCGGATTCGGTGGGATCTCCCTGTACTACGAAGAGTACCGGACGGCACGCTCCTCGGGCTGGAGCGACCTCGACCTTCGAACATTCATGGACGACCACGGGATAACCGTGGCGGAGCTCGACGGCCGGATGGATTGGCTTCCCGGCGACACGGGCGCCCCGAGTACCGGCGAGTTCGTCGCCGCCGCTGCCTCGCTCGGCGCGCGCTCCATCACCGTGCTGGAGGTCCGCGGCCGCCGAGTCGGGGACACGCTCGCGCTTTGCGACGTCGCCTCGGCGTTTGCGTCGGTATGCGATCGAGCGGCCGACCATGACCTCCTCGCCCACGTCGAATACTTCCCGCAGTCCGGGATACCCGACCTCCGGACGGCGTACGAGATCGTGCGGGCCGCGGGGCGCGGCAACGGCGGGGTGATGGTCGATTCCTGGCATCACCTTCGCGGCACGGACGCCGGCCGGTTCGACCCCGGATTTCCCGGCGAATCGATCCTGGCGGTGCAGCTGGGTGATGTCGCTCCGGTACCGTCTGCGGACCTTGCCCACGAGATGATGCACCACCGCCTCCTCCCGGGGACGGGCGCCGGAGACCTCGCGGGACTCGTCCGCTCCGTGCGGGAACGGGGGTGCGTCGCCCCCATGGAGGTAGAGGTCTACTCCGACGAGCTCGCTGCGCTCGACCCGTTCGTCGCCGCCCGCCGCGCCATGCACGCGCTGCGGGAGGTCCTCACGGGTTCTCTCGACTCCAGTGATCAGGACGGACTTCGAAGGCGCGGGACGCGCCCAGGGGGACAACCTCCACCATGAGCAGGCTCCCGCTCTTCGGGTCAAGGTAGCAACGGGTGACGATCCCGGGCCCGGGACCAGGCGGGGACTCGAGTACCGGGCACCCGTCCGTCCAGTGCGCCGGCGCTGACGCGAGAGGTTCGCCCGACGCGGTGGCAAAGGCGACACCCCCTCGGTGCACCACCCCGGGGTACAAGGGAAGGGCCGGGCCGTCCGTGGCCGTCACCGGGCCAGCGAAGGGTCGAGCAGGCGGTGCCGCTCGGCGGAGACGATCTTTGCGCCGCGCCATCCGACGCTTCCTGGTCGCATCGGGAAGGACACGACCGGTCTCGTCCAGCACCACGCCGTAGCTCTCTGCTGCGTCAGCAGTCGTGAGGCGACCGTGGGCGACGTCATCCGCCACCAGTTGCGGGGTTCGATCGATGGGATCTCCGATCCCACCCCCGCTGGCGCAACGGATCTCGAAGGCCTCACCGGCCTCGACCACCACGCCGGCGGCAGCCGTCGAGACCCGTTCTCGCTGCCCGTCGCGATGACGGATCCACAGCTCGGTTCGAGCTCCCGGCAGGCCCCCTGCGGCACCTTCCAACGGAAGGTAGGCGCGCATGGCCAGCATCTGTCCCACCAGTCGATCCGTACCATGCGGCTGGAAGCTCACGTCGTTCCCGCCCCCGGCCCGGGCCCTGCCCGCACCGTGTGGACCGGGCCGCACGCTGCGGCGCTCGAAGAGCACCGGGTACCACGACTCCAGGATCTCGATGTCGGGGACCTGTGCCGGCTGGGGGAATCCGACCGGGCTGCCGCCCATGTCGAGGCCGTCCCGATCGTCGCCGGCTCCTCCCCCCACGTACGCCCCGTCCATCAACATCCACGTGTCCGATGTGCCGCTCAGACCAATGGCCGACCAGGTGTTGAGGGCGATGGCCGAATTGGAGCCCCAGCCGGTCACGGGTGCGGGCATGGCCCAGTCCGGAGACGCCCACATGGCCAGCCGAAGGCATTGCACCATCACCTCACTGGCCGTGAAGGCGACGTGGATGTGCCCCGCGTTCATGGGCGCCGGCGGAACCGCGTTCACGATCGATCCCTCCGGGCATTCCAGCGAGATCGGTGAAAGGAGCCCCTCGGTGTAGGGCAGATCGGGGGCGACGAGGCAGGCGGCGTCCATCACGAAGCTGCTCTTGACGATGTACGGCTGTGAATTGAAGAAGTGCGGCGCCTGCGGGGCAGCGCCGGAGAGATCGAAGTGAAGAGACTCGCCAGACACCGTCAAGGTGCAGGGGACCTCGAAGAGCTCGTCGTCCCACTCCACCCAGCCGGTCGCCCTGTACGACCCGTCAGCCAACAGGGCGATGCGGTTGCGCAGTTCGATCTCCGAGAGGCGCTGGAGCGCACGCATGCCGTCCGCCAGCGATGCGACGCCCCGCTTGCGAACCAGGTCGACCACCTTTTGATGGGCGACGTTGGCTCCTGCGACAAGTCCGCGGAGATCCATCTCCACCAGGACGTCGAGGCGCACATTGGTGCGGAAGATGTCCCAGACCTCTTCGACCTCCACGCCCCTGCGCAGGATGCGCACGGGCGGAATGCGCAGTGCCTCCTGGAAGCACTCACTCGCCGCGGGTGCGAACGACCCCATCACCATGCCGCCCATATCGATGAGGTGAGCCGACAGGGCCACCCAGGCGATGAGCTTGCCCTCGACGAAGATCGGGCGCTGCACGAATACGTCGTTCGGATGCAGACCGCCGCCGTGGTAGGGATCGTTGGCGAGGAACACGTCACCGGCCACGATGGAGTCGCCGTAGCGCTCCATCGTGGCCCGCACGGCCCGTGTGGCGGCTACCCAGTGGTAGGTGATGAATCCGCCACCGGCCACCAGCCCACCGTCGGCGTCGAGCAAAGTGGCCGAGTAGTCCTTCGACTCCGTCACGACAGGACTGATCGCCGTGCGCTCGATCGTACCTGCCGCACCGTCGACCACGGCTTGGAGCTGTGACCGCAAGAGTTCCAGGCCGATGGGGTCCCGGGTCGCTGCAGTGTTGCGGGAGCGCGAGGTTGCGCCGGATCCCACCGCGATGTCCACGGTATTGCTGCGAGCCACCGTGGCACGCGCTCCCGGGGGGACCCACACCGTCGTGTCGAGTTCGTCAATGAGCGCGGGTCCTTCGATCGCATGTCCCGACCGCAGCGTCGCCCCGTCGAACACCTGGACCTTGCGCCAACCGTTCTTGCCCCGTTCGACGCGCACCCGCCGTTGGCCCACCGGGCGAGGGGCCGTGCCCGCCTTGACCCCGCCGCGCCGGCCCGTGCCGATCGTCGGCTTCACGGTGGCGGCAGTCCCGAGCGCCCGCAACGTCACCAGCTCGACCGGCGCCGCCAGCATTGTCGAGCCGGCGCCGTAGCGTCGCACGTACTCCTCGTGGAAGCGACACAGAAGATCCTCCATGGCGTCGGCATCGATCCGGTCGCCGGCTACGGGGAGGGTGAGCTCCCACACCTGGCGTCGAAAACGCAGGTCCGCTTCCAGGCGGACCGAGCCGTCGGAGGGGTCGACGCCGTCGGCCTCGAGGTCCCGACGTACCTGGGCCCGGAGCTCTTCGGCGACCTTCTCGAGTGCTTCCTCACCACCGGGAAGAAGGCAGGCCAGGGACCGCACCCGTTCCCGTTGCAGATCGGCGGTGGCCGCTCCGAACGCGGAGAGGACCGACGAGAGCTCGGGTATGAGAACGTGGTCGATCCCCAGCGTCGTCGCCAGATCGGCCGTGAAGAGGGCCCCACAGCCTCCGTAGCTGGCCAGCGAGAAATCGGCGCCGCTCAGTCCCCGGACGTCGAGGAGGGAGCGCACCGCCGTGGCCATGCCTTCGAGCGCCAATCTGCGGATCCCCCAGGCGCATTCTTCGGCGTCGAGCCCGAGCGCCATGCCGAGACCGGCACAGGCGGCCTTCGCGGCGTCGACGTCCAGTCGCATGTCACCGCCGAGAAATCGATCGGGGTCGAGAAAACCCAGCACAATGAGGGCATCGGTGACCGTCGGGCTCTGCCCGCCCCGGCCGTAACATGCCGGTCCGGGATCGGCACCCGCCGAATGTGGCCCGACCCGCAGCATGCCCCGGGCGTCGACCCAGGCGATCGATCCACCGCCGGCCCCGATGGACTCGGTATCGACCATGGGCAGCGACGTCAGGAGCCCGGCCAGCTCCGAACGGGTGCGCCGGGGAACTCGCCGATCGGTCACGACGGCGACGTCGAATGAGGTGCCCCCCATGTCACATGTGACGATGTTCTTCCGTGCTGCGGCCTTGGCGACGGAGAGGGAAGCCGCCACACCGGCCGCAGGACCCGACCCCGCCAGGAGGATGGGGGCGTGCCGTGCCTCGGTAGCTGTCATCGCCCCCCCGGACGAATGCACGAGGAGGACCGGGACGACCAGTCCCAGCTCTTCCAGCGTCGCGGACAGTTGATCGATACCCGGCACCGCAGCCACGGCATAGGCATTGAGGACCGCATAGGCGGTCCTCTCGAATTCGCGGATGGTGGGCTGGCGATCGGCACCGGAGATCACCGGAAGGGAAGGGAAGGCTTCCCGGATTGCCGCGGCCGCCCGGAATTCGTGATCCGGATTCTTGAAGGACCAGAGAAACGAAACGGCCAGGGACGCGACCTGGTGTTCCTCGACGAGCTGGCGGGCCGCCTCGACCGCGGCCTCCGGGTCGAGGGCGATGAGCACGTGACCGTCCCGGTCGACCCGCTCGCGCACGCCCACAATGCGTTCGCGTGGAACTATCGCCTCGGGGTAGACGGACCAGATCCCGTCAGTGACGCGACGGCCCTTGGCCAAGGGGAGAGAGTCCTCGAATCCGGCGGTCGTGACGAGACCGACGCGGACTCCGGTACGCGCCGTGAGGACATTGGTTACCGCGGTCGTGCCCAGACCGAAGCGGGCGATCCGGGGAAGGAGCTCGGGCAGCGTCAAATCCGCTCGCCCGGCCAGAAGTGCCGTGGCGGTGAGCACGGACTGCCCGAGGTCGGCGGCCACAGTCGGTGACTTCGCCCGCCAGACCTTCGAACCATCCGTCAGGACGGCGTCGGTAAACGTTCCCCCGACGTCGATCCCCAGGCACAGTGCCATGAGCCGACCTCCTCGCGAACAAACTAGTCATGCATTCGAGATGGGCGCTGCCGACAATGCGCCCGTGTTTCAGGAGGAGGACAGCGGTCGGGTTGAGCGGGGTTATGACCCCGACCAACCCGACCGTCTCGGATCAGCTACCGGCCGGAGCCTTGACGTTCTTGAAACACGTGTACGGCACCTTCAGGTTGTACTGGGCCCCCTCGACCTGCATGAGCGTGATGCCGACGGTGCCGGCGACGTGGGCCGCGGGGAAGGTCTCCGCGCACGCCCCGCCCGTGGCGGTCACCTTGTACGTGAATCCGCTGTTGGCGGCCGCGGTGATACCCGCGCCGGTCAGCGGCTTGCCCTTCTTCGCCGCGTTCTGCAGCATCTGGACGAGCATGTCGGCGTCGTAGTATCCGATGGCAGCCCCCAGTCCGAGCGGTTCGGACTTGCCGATGGCCTTGAGCGCTTTTTCGATCCCCGCTACCGCGGCACTGTTGTCCTCCGCCGCGGGAAACTCCGAGTCCACGACCTCCCCCTGCAGGGCAGCCTTGACGCTGGGCTCAGCCTGGAGGAGTCCCTCGCTGTAGCCCACCGGGCTGTAGAGGATCCCCTTGTAGCCGGCCGCGCTGAAGGCGGCGCTGAGCCCGGTCGCCGAAGCGAAGTCGAGCGACAGGAAGACGACACCCGGATTGGAGGCCTCGATCTGCTGTACGTACGGCGTGTAGTTGATCGACGCGCCGTTGATCGGGACGATGCCCTTGTTGAAGACGATCTTGAAGCCAGCGGCCTCGAACAGTCCCGCCTCGTAGGCGCCCGACGCGGCCGCCGTGGGGATGTCCCCGTTGACGATGGCCACCGTGGTACCGGCCGCCTTCTTCCCGATCGACTTGAGGTACGTCGCCAAGGCGCCACCGGTCGCCAGCGACACCTGGCCGTTGGTGAGGATGAGGCAGCCGTCGGCGGAGAAGGCATAGGACTCGTTGCACCAGTTGGGCGCGACCGCCCATCCGAAGAACGGCACCTTGTGCTGGGTGAGGAACGTGCTCCCCGAGGAACTGAAGACCTCGCTGGCGATCGGAGCGACGACGTCGACGTGGTCCTCTTCGACCAGCTGCTGGACGACCGACTGGTCCGTCGTCGGACTTCCCCCATCGTCCTGGACGCCCAGGAACTGGATCTTGTGCCCCTCGACGCCACCGGCCTTGTTGAACTGGGCTATCCGGGCGTTGAACCCATCGGCAATGCCCGAATAGTCAGCCAGCTGCGCCACACCGCCGACCACGATCGGCGCCTTGCTGGCGCCGCTGGCTCCGGATGCGGTCCCGGTCGCGGTACACATCGTCAGGCCGATGATGAATGCTCCTGAAAGTGCCGCAATGGCACGAACTCGTCTCATCTTCACGTTGTCCCCCCTAGTGGGCGTCAAATACAGAGCTCTTGCACTGCAAATTATATATACATATCCCTTGGACTACTCAAGTGACGGTTGGTTTCCTTCTGACGCGATCACCGGCGTCTCCCTGCGCCCTCCTCTCCCCTCGGGCCAGAAGCTGCAAGTCCCACGGACCGGCGGCCCATCACACCGGCATCCCATTCGAAGCCCAGAGCTCCTCGGGCGGTGTGTAGGCCAGGCTGATGGGCGTATCGAGCGCGAAGGGATCGTGGAGGCCGAGCTCATCGCCCATCTCGCGCAGCGCCGGGAGCACCTCTTGTCCCGTGAGCTCTATGCAGCGCATGGCGTCGGGATGACCGACCTTCCCGTCGTTGCCCCAGAGCATCAGAATGCTCGGACGGCACGTCTCGAGCACGACTCGCAGGGCGGCGATCACCTGATCGGGGGTGCCGGCCACGATCTCGTGGCTCGCCAGCTGCTCCTCGAAGGAGGCGGCGTTGAGCCGCGGGAGCAGTCCGTTGGCGAGTTTGGTGTAGAGGAGGCGTCGCTCCGGCGATCCGTACCCCGACGGGCTCACCCAGTAGGGGTGGCCGACGCCCGTGAACTGCCCCTGCATCCACATGAACTCCCGGGCGCATTCGAGGGCACGCTCTTCGGTGTCCTGGACATGGACGCGCAGGAGGTAGCCGCGGTTCTCCGGGCCCGGTTCGTACCCCACCGCCCGCGCCGCGTTGTCGTAGATCTCCCAGAGTTGGCCGGTCAGATGGAGCGGCGTGTTCAAAGAGATGTAGGGGTAACGATGCCGGGCGGCCCACTCGAGCGTCTCGGCACTGAAGACACCGGGGACCCATATCCGGGGGTGGGGCTTCTGGAGCGGGCGGGCCCAGGGGTTCACCACCCGGTACTGGTAGTGCTCGCCCTCCCAGGAGAACGGCCCGTCCTCGGTGAACGTCTTGACGAGAAGGTCATGGGCCTCGTCGAACCGCTCCCGGTTGTACGCCGGGTTGGCGTTGAGGCAGATCTGCTCCTGCCCGGCGCCCCGCACGATCCCCGAGATCAATCGGCCCTCGGAGATCATGTCGATCATGGCGATCTCCTCGGCGAACTGGAGTGGGCTGTCGTAGGTGGGGAGGGGGTTGCCCAGCTGGACGATCTTGGCCCGTTCGGTGACGGCCGCCAGAATGCTGGACCACACCGTGATACGCGGCTGCATGCAGTACGGCGCGTTGTGGTGCTCGTTGACCATGATGCCGTCGTAGCCGACCTCCTCCGCCAGCCGGTACTCGGCCAGCCGCTCCCGATAGAGGCGGCTTCCTTCCACGGGGTCGAAGAACTTGTTCGAGAACAGCACCGAGGTGAACCCCGCGGCCAACCCCTCGTCCTCGGGGTAGGTGCTCATCGGCTGCTCGGTGAAGTAACTGAGGAACATGTCTCCCTTTCGTCGCCGCTACGGGGCGCCGGGCAGGTGCCCGGCCACGTGTCCGGCCAACACCGACGGCTGCTCCATGTCCACGGCGTGACCGCAGTTCGGGACGATCTCGAGGTGGGCCTGCGGCATGAGTTCGACGTACTGCTCCGCGCACGACCGTGGAATGATCCGATCGGACTCTGCGGCCACCACCAGCGTCGGCACGTGCACGTGCGCCAGGAGCGGCGGCAGCCGGCGGTTGTACATGTACGGCTTCCATGCGACCCGGGTGGTCATCTCGCGGTTCATGTCCCACGCCAGCAGAAGCTCGTCGGTGAGCTCGGTGCCGTAGACCGCTTCATAAGCCTTCTGGTCTTCGAAGGCGGACCGCACGTACTCGGAGTGCGATATCAGCACCTGGTCGAGGATCCGTCCGTCCCTCGGCAAGAGCCCGGCGGGCGCGACGAGGATCAGGCCGGCCAGCAGCTCCGGGCTCATCGTGCTCAACTCCGCGGCCACCCATCCCCCGAACCCGCATCCGACCAGGGTCACCTGTCCCAAGTCCTGCGCGCGTATCCACCAGGCCATCAACAGCGCCAGGTCCCGAGGGTGGCGGGCCCAGGTCGGCTGCGCCGACCCGCCGAACCCCGGAAGATCAGGTGCCACGACCGTGCTGCGCTCGCTCAGTTCGCGGTGGAACGGGAGCCAACCGGGATTCCCGAACGAGTGGTGGAGAACGACCACCGGAGGACCGTCGCCACCCGACCATGAGCGGATGGCCCCCCCGGCCACGTCGGTGTGCCGTTCGCGCACGCCCTCGGCCCCCCCCGGCGCGATCACCGGTCGGCGCTCACACCCCGGGTACGGCGACCGCCGTACGCAGCGGCCAGGCTCCGTTCATCGGGGGCCACCGGTCACTGCCGAGTACCACCGGTCAGTCCGGAGTAGTCGACGCGATGCCCGCGCGCCTCGAGCTCGGGAATAATCTTCGTACCCAGGAGCTCGATGCTGCGCATGACCTTGTCGTGCGGCAACATGCCGAACTGCTGGTAGGCCAGCAGCTGGTCGATACCCGCTCCCTCATAGCGCAGGATCTTCTCGAGACACTCCTCCGGCGTGCCGATGATGATCATGTCCTCGTCGGTGTACCGCTTGATGTCGACGTTGCCCTCCAGAATGTCCTTGAGCAACGGGAAGGTTGCCGCCTGCTCCTCAGGGGTCAGGTTGGGAAGCTCCCACTCGAGGATGTACTCGGCATTGTTCTGGTACCACCAGTGCACCGAGTCCCACAACCCGTACGCGGCCGCTTCCTCGAGGTCGTCGGTGCAGTGGACCAGGGTGTAGGCGCCGACGCGGTCGTTGCGGACCCGGGTCAGGGGCTCGGTCTGCGCCTCCTGGGCCTCCGCCTGGGCTTCGCGGTACCCGTTGATGACCCCCGCCATGGCGTCGACCGGCTGGAACAGCGCGAACGACAGCAGCCCGAGCCCGTACTTCCCCGCGTTGAGCGCGGACTTCTCGGTGGCCGCCGCCAGCCACACCGGGGGATGGGGATCCTGGAAGGGCTTCGGCGTCTGCATCCGCTCGGGGAACGTGATCATCGGGCTGTCCCAGCTGAATCGCTCTTGCTCCCACATCCGGACGACCATTTCAGTGGCTTCCTGCCACTGCTGGCGCGAACGGTCGTCGATCGGCACCCCGAACGCGATCTGCTCCATCGGCGTCGAACGACCCGTGCCCCACTCGACCCGGCCGTGGCTCAGGATGTCCACGGTGGCCACCTTTTCGGCCACCCGGGCCGGGTGCTGGAACCCGGGCGGCATCAGGACGACGCCGAAGCCGAGCCTGATGTTCTCCGTGCAGGTGGCGAGGCCGCCCAGTACGACCTCCGACGAAGGGCAGGCCGAACGGCCGTCGCGAAAGTGGTGCTCGACACACCAGACGGTCTGATATCCCAGCGTGTCGGCCAGCTTTATCTGCTCGATCCCCTCGTCGTACACCGACTGTTCCGCGGCGCGCTGACCGTACGGGTGCGGTTGCTTCCAGGGCTTCGGCTTGGGTTGAAACTCGTACAACAGGTCTAGTTTCAGGACCCCCCCTTTATCATATGTGAAACAAGTGTTTCCCCGAACTTACATCCCGGCAAATCGCCGTGCAACGCCCATCAGCCGAATTCGCCAGAGGATCCCATCAATGCCTCGGAGACCGCGCCCGCACTCCGCAGGAGCCGCTGACCGATGGCATCGATGTCGTAACCCGAAAGCGGTGCGCTGAAACCGAGCAAGGTGAGGGCTCCGATCACGCGGCGTGCCGCATCGAACACCGGGGCGGCGATGAAGACGACGTGGTGGTGGGCCTGGGCGCGGAGCTCGATGAGCGAGTAGTCGTCGCTGCTGGTGCCCTGCAATATGCCCAACACCTGCTCGGACCCGTCGTCACCCTCCGCGCCACGCGTGGTCGAGGAGACGGCGTCGAGGATTTTGGCGTAGACGTCCGATTGGATGCCGATGGAGTAGCCACGGATCCGGATGGCCTGAGCCGACTGCCGGTGCCGCTCCCGCCTGGCGTCGTCGGGCGGTCCACTCTCGGCCCGTTGGATCCATTCCTCGATCTCCTCGTCGGAGGACCACGCGATGTAGACGGCGCCGACCGGTGCGACGAACGGGACCTTCTGGCCGACGTCGAGACCGAAGAAGGGGACCCTGCGGTACGACGCCGCCAGCTCCACGATGTAGCCCCCGATGGGCGCGGAGATGTTCCACTCGACTCCCAGCTCCTTGGCCAACTTCGTGACCTCGGCGCTCGCCACGCCGATAACCCGGAACCTCTCGTTGGCGGCCGCTCCGAGGCGGATGAGAGCCGGACCGACCGAGTAGCGCTTCCGTATCGGGTGCCGCGAGACGAGCCCGGACTGCTCCATGGTGTGCAGGATCCCCGAACAGCTCGCCTTGTTGTGACCGATCGCCCTGGCGATTTCGGAGAGGGTGTACTCCGAGCGCGGGTCGTCCGCGAGGAACTCCAGCATCTCCGCCGCATAGCGCACTGCCGGGGTGGAACGGGCCATCGGGGCTGAGCATAGGGGTGTCGCACCCACACGGATGGACTTGACACGGGGCTCCTGTGTGCCCAAGATTCGGTGCAGATATCGTACAGCTGTCACATATCTGAAATCTTTATCCGCCGAAGCATTCGGCCGGCGGGCAGACTCGGGGGTGGACTGCCGTGGAGCTCGGAATCTTCATTCAGGGGTACCTGCCCCAATCCCGCCGCCGTTCGACCCCGGACGCCGAGCACTGGGTGCTCATGCGAGAGCTCGAGATCTCCATCGCCGCCGACAGGGCCGGGATCAAGTACATCTGGGCCAGCGAGCACCACTTCCTCGACGAGTACTCCCACCTCTCGGCCAATGACGTGGTCCTCGGCTATTTGGCCCACGCCACCGAGCGGGC
>JBEKWB010000081.1:0-28913 GCA_049513455.1 Acidimicrobiales bacterium | reverse complement strand
GAAGATACTTGAGTATGGTGGTCTGAGGTCCTATACTCAAGTAGATGCTTGACCAATCGATCGACCTGGACCGGACATTCCAGGCGCTCGCCGACAGGAGCAGGCGCACCATGGTGGAACGGCTCACCCTGGGACCGGCCTCGGTCAGCGAACTGGCCGCGCCCCTGGCCATGTCCCTTGCCGCGGTCCTCCAGCACGTGCAGGTTCTCGAGTCGTGCGGGCTCGTGAAGACCGAGAAGGTCGGCAGGACGCGCATGTGCCGGATGGAACGGGCAGCGATGAGCGCCGCCGAACAGTGGATCACCGACCGGCGCCGGGGCTGGGAAGCCCGCCTGGACCGTCTGGGCGACGTGCTCAATGAAGTAGCGACCACCGGGGAGAGACCATGACCCTGTCCACCGCTGTCCACGACACGTTCGTCATCGAGCGGACCTACGACGCTCCCGTCGCGTTGGTCTTCGAGGCCTGGGCGGACCCCACGCTCAAGGCCCGCTGGTTCGTCGGCTCGCGCGAGGCCCTCGGGGCCGGCTACGACCTCGACTTCCGGGTCGGCGGCCGTGAGGCCTTCCGGGGCGGGCCCCCGGGCGGAACTGTCCACACGTACGAATCCCGGTTCCACGACATCGTTCCCGAACAGCGGATCGTCTACACGTACGAGATGTACGCCGATGAGGCCCGCATCTCCGTCTCCGTCGCCACGGTCGAGTTCCATGGCGAAGGGGCCGTGACGCGCCTGGTCCTCACGGAACAGGGCGTATTCCTGGACGATCACGACACGGCGGCGCAGAGAGAGGAGGGCACCCGGTCCTTCCTGGAGTCGCTGGCGGCCAGCTTGCGCGGGGACGACTCATGAGGAAGCTGTTCGCGCAGATCCACGTCTCGGTGGACGGCTACTTCGACGGACCGAATCAAGAGCTCGACTGGTTCGTCCTGGACGAAGAGTTCTTCGCGTACGTCGAGGAGATGTTGGGGTCGATCGGCGGAATCCTCCTGGGCCGCATCACCTATGAAGGGTTTGCGGCCCATTGGCCGAATTCGACGCAACCCGAAGCGGCGGCGATGAACGCTCTGCCCAAGTTCGTCGCGTCAACGACACTCACCAACGCGACGTGGTCCAACACGACCATCATCGCCGATGATGTGCCGAATGCCGTTGCCCGGATGAAGCAAGAGCCCGGAGAGGACATTGCGCTCATTGGAAGTTCGCATCTCGCGTCGGCATTGGCCGCGCACGGGTTGATTGACGAGTTCCGGTTCTTCGTCGTCCCGGTGCTTCTCGGCCGGGGCAAGCGGGTCCTCGACGGCTTGCCGGAACGGCTCGCGCTGACACTGCGTGAGACGCGTGTCCTGCCATCGGGCGTCGTGGCCCAGTACTACACGCCCGCCGACGGGTAGTACCGGCGTTACGTCGTCGCGACCAGTAGCTCCTCCCCCTTGGACATCTGGAGGCCATCCGTCCGGCCGGCAAAGTAGCGCTGGTTGAGAATGGGGGCCGACATGTGCCGGGCGTTTTTGAATCCGGTATTCCGGGCCAGCTCGAGCATTTCCTCCGGTGTGTAGAAGCTGATGAACGGTGTCCCGGCTGCTCTCGCACCCCTCTCGGCCGCTTCGTATCCGGGTCGAGTGGCGTCATCGAGGAGCTCGGGCGGCAGGAGAAACGTCATGGCCAGCGTGGAGGCGGGGACGAGCCCGGCGAACTGCTGCAGGGTAGCCGCATTGGCCTCTTTGGTGAGGTACATGCTGACTCCGGTAGAGAC
Organism: Acidimicrobiales bacterium; assembly: GCA_049513455.1. Classification (GTDB taxonomy): domain Bacteria; phylum Actinomycetota; class Acidimicrobiia; order Acidimicrobiales; family RAAP-2; genus Bog-473. The sequence goes on along the minus strand of JBEKWB010000081.1, from coordinate 27,156 downwards.
GACCACAGCGGGCCGGACGGCATCGAAGCCGGCGGCCGCAAGCTCCTCCCACAAGGACTCGCCCGCTTCGAAGTCAACCGGTACCAGACGCAGCCACTCGGGCACACCGAAGCCGAGCTCGATCAGACGCCGGCGCTTCCAGGCCTGCGGACCGGGCTGGTCGACTTCGAAGACGCGGAGGCGCGAGGCGATCTCCGGCCTGCGCTGGGCGAAGGTGTCGAGCCCGGCGCCCAAAATGACGTACTGGCGAACGCCCTGCCTGGCCTGCTCGGCCACCAGATCCTCGATGAAGCGCGCCCGGGCCACGATGGCTGCCCGGAACCAGCTGGTGCCCGCCGGGTCCATGTCCGGGCGGCGGCGCCAATCCTCGTCGGGGCCGGCCAGTTGGAGGCCGATCTCGTCCTCCAGCACATGAGGCGGCGGATCGACCTGGACATGGATGGCACGCCAGAGGGCGACCCGCACCGCGCTACCCTCGGCAGCCTCGGTCTGTTCGTCAGCCATCGGAAGTACTCTCTCGTTGCCGGGGATTCGGGGATTCCCCGGTCAACCGTAGCGACTCTCGAGGAACGGCTCGAGCGCGACAATGGCGATGTGGGCGAGAGCGTCGTCTGTCGAGAATGCGTTGCGTACCGCGGCGACCAGTTGCTCGACATCTACGAGCCCGACCTTCCCCGAGCGTCCGACGCGGTTGTCTTGTGGCACGGCAGTGGGGCAAATGAGCGAGGTGCTCTTGAACCGTTGGCCCGCCAGATTGCCGGCGCCGGCGTGCGCGTCGTCGTCCCCGATTGGAGTACCGACGATGACGCCGATGGACGGGATCATCTGAACGGTTCTCTGTCCTTCGTCCGGAACTTGCTTGCGAAGGCGGGGGGAGCCGATCGGGTGGTGCTGGCCGGTTGGTCCCTCGGGGCCAGCGCAGGGCTGGACGTGGTGCGTCACCCTGAGCTCTTCGGGGGTTGGCGCCCCACTGCCTTCGTCGGCCTGGCGGGCGGGTTCCATCGTTCGCGTTCTCCCGGGAACACCGGGGCGCTTCGTCGGTCGACTCGTCGATCGCCCTCGTTCTGGTCCACGGCTCTTCCGATGAAGTCGTGCCGCCCGGGCGGTCCCGGGTTACGTTCGACCAACTTCACCGAGAGGGCTGGAACGTCACGCTTCGAGGGGTGCCAACCGACCATGCCGGAGCGATCGGAACCGTGTACGACACTGGCCGGCAGCGCTGCGTTCCCACCGACGACCCGGGGCGACGAGAGGTGCTCGTCGCCGTCGCCGCGTTGATTGCCGACCTTGCTCTGGCCCGACGATGAGGTAGTGGCGGACCTTGTGTCCGAAGCTACGGAGCGGTGAGGGTCGTCAGCAGGTCGTCGACATCGTGGTCGGTCGTGTAGACGTGGCAGGAGAGCCGGATCCTTCCGGCCCGTATGCCGGCCCGGATCCCCGCGCGCTCCAACTTCCGCTCGGCGTCGTCGATGTCGACCGAGACGATGGCGCTGTTGCTCGGCTCGAGCTCGAGCCCTTCGCGGAGCCGGTTGGCCAGGCGCACGTCGTGGTCCCGGATGTTTTCCACCCCGAGTTTCTCGATGACCTCGAGCGCAGGCTGCGTGCCGACCCAGGAGAACCACGCTGGCGAGGTATCGAAGCGGCGGGCGTCGGTGGCGAGCCGCAGGGGCAGCCCGTAGTAGCTGGTGTGGGGATTCTCACCCGCAAACCAACCGGCGGCGTGCGGTCGCATCCGTTCGCGCAGCTCGGGCCGCAGGACGAGCAGGGACGCGCCCCGGGGGGACATCATCCATTTGTAGGTGTGTGCCGCCAGGGCATCCACCCCGCTGGCGTCGAAGGGCAACCAACCGCACGACTGCGTCCCGTCGACGGCGATGAGGGCACCATGATGGCGGGCGGCTGCCAGTATGTCGTCAAAGGGGGCCAGCTCTCCGGACGCAGACTGCACCAAGCTGAAGGCAACAAGTGTCGTGGAGGCATCGATGAATTCCGCCAGCTTCGCCACCGGCGCAGTGATCACCTCCACGCCGCGGTCCGCGTGGACCGCCCAGGGGAAGACGACCGAGGTGAACTCCCCTTCGGGGACCACGACCTTGGCCCGGTCGGGCAATGCCGTGGCGACGAGGCCGAACTGTTCGGAGACCGCGGCACCGATCGCGACGTCGCTGTAGGGCACGTTGACCAGGCGGGCGAAACACTCCCGGGAGGCCGTGACCGATGACTCCCAGGTCTCGAAACTCGTGCGTCCCACGCGCCAGTCCGACAGCGCGGCATCCATGGCGTCGGTGCCGGCAAGCGGGGGCAGGCCGTAGCTTGCCGTGTTGAAATACCCTGATTGGGGTTCCCAAAGTCCCGCTGTGTCCATATGCCAGTATGACAAGGACTGGGGTGTATCCGGCCATCGGCCCCCGTCCCACAACGGCTCCACAACGCCTCCACAACGGCTCCGCAACACACCGGCGACGGCCCCGTCGGATCGGCTGACTACTGTGGGTCAATGACCGAATCATCATCGCTACGCCGGTTGGGTAACTCGGGTCTGGCCGTTTCCGTGGTGGGCCTGGGCACCAACAACTTCGGAATGAAACTCGATCTCGAACAGTGTCGAGCCGTGGTACACGCCGCGCTCGATCAGGGGATCAACCTGTTCGATACCTCGGACTCCTATGGCGCTTCCGAGGAGCGCCTCGGAGAGGTCCTGCAGGGGAAACGGGACGATGTGCTGATCGCGACCAAGTTCGGGAGCGACGTGCGTCGGCTCGGTCAGGACAACGGCGTTGACTGGGGCGCGCGTGGATCACGCCGCTACATCCGGCGTGCCGTCGAGAACTCCTTGCGCCGGCTCCGCACCGACTGGATCGACCTGTATCAGATCCACCGGCCCGATCCGGCAACTCCGATCGAGGAGACGCTGTCGGCCCTCGATGATCTCGTCCATGAGGGCAAGGTCCGCTACCTGGGCCACTCGAACTTCAGCGGTTGGCAGACCGCGGATGCGGAGTGGGTGGCGCGCACCCGCCATCTGGAGCGCTTCATCAGTGCGCAGAACGAGTACAGCTTGCTCGAGCGCTCGATCGAGGCCGACCTCGTTCCGGCGCTCCAGCACTATCAAATCGGGCTGTTGCCGTACTTCCCCTTGGCGAGTGGATTGCTCACCGGGAAGTACCGGCGTGGCGAACCTCCTCCGGACGGCAGCCGGATCCAGGCCTGGAAGCGGGAGTCGGTCCTCACCGACGCGAACTTCGACGTGCTGGAGAAGCTCGAGGCGTTCGCCGGTGAGCGTTCCATCACCCTGCTCGACGTGGCCATAGGTGGTCTGGCCGCACAGCCGACCGTCTCCTCGGTGATCGCCGGCGCCACCTCGCCGGAGCAGGTGGCCGCCAACGCCAAGGCGGGGGAGTGGGAGCCCTCCGCCGCCGACCTGGCCGAAATCGACCGGATAACCGCGCCGAACGCTCCGAGGTGAATTCCTGCGCGGGCGTATGACCCCTCCGAATTGCGCGAGGTGTCTCCTGTAGGGTCCCGGCGTGGCCATGCGGATGTCGACCCTGTTCCTACGGACGTTGCGCGATGACCCGGCCGACGCCGATGTTCCGAGCCACCGACTCCTGGTGCGCGCGGGCTACGTGCGGCGAGTGGCGCCCGGGGTGTATTCGTGGCTTCCCCTCGGATTGGCGGTGTTGCGCAACGTCGAGCGGGTAGTGCGTGAAGAGATGGTCGCCATCGGTGCGCAGGAGGTTCTGTTCCCGGCCCTCATCCCCCGTGAGATCTTCGAGCGCAGTGGTCGTTGGGCCGACTACGGCGATGCCCTCTTTCGCCTTACGGACCGCCGTGAGGCGGACTACCTGTTGGCCCCCACCCACGAGGAACTGTTCACCCTGACCGTGAAGAGTGAGTGCTCTTCGCACAAGGACCTCCCCCTGTCGCTCTTCCAGATTCAGACCAAGTACCGCGACGAGGCACGCCCGCGTGCCGGGATACTGCGGGGACGCGAGTTCGTCATGAAGGACTCGTACTCGTTCGACCTCGACGACGCGGGCCTGACGCGCTCCTACCGGGCGCATCGCGACGCCTACGAGCGGATCTTCACCCGGCTGGGGCTGTCCTACCGGATCGTCTCCGCCGTGTCCGGATCCATGGGCGGCTCGGCCTCCGAGGAGTTTCTGGCCCCCACTCCGGCCGGTGAGGACACCTTCGTCGAATGTTCGTCATGCGAGTACGCCGCCAACATCGAGGCAGCAGAGATCGCCCCGCCGCAGGCAACTGCGGGGTCCCACCCCGCCGCACAGGAGGTCGACACTCCCGGCACGCCGACGATCGCCGCGCTCGTCGAATGGCTGCGCACCGCCCCGCAGTTCGACTCGCGCCGTTTCTCCGCCGGGGACACCTTGAAGAACCTGGTGGTAAGGACCCGGGCCCCGGAGTCGACCGGCTGGAACGTGCTGGTCATCGGCGTCCCGGGCGATCGCGAGGTGGATCTGAAGCGGATCGCGGCGCAGCTCGAACCCACGGTGGTCGCCGTTGCCGAGCCCGAGGACCTCGCACACCATCCCGAGCTGGTCACCGGCTACATCGGACCGCAGTTGCTGGCGTCGCTCGACGTCCCCTACCTGGTCGACCCCATGGTCACCGAAGGCTCGGCGTGGGTGACCGGAGCCAACCGTCCCGGGCGGCACGCGGTCGATGTCGTGCGGGGGCGCGACTTCGTCCCCGCCGGCGAGATCGGGGCCGTTGAGATTCTCGATGGCGATCCCTGCCCGAGGTGCCGTGCCGCCCTGCGGCTGTCGAGGGGCATTGAGCTCGGGCACGTCTTCCAATTGGGGCGCACGTACGCCGAGGTGTTCGGGCTGGAGGTCTCCGGCCCGGACGGCCAGCCGGTGGTGGTCACCATGGGTTCCTACGGCGTCGGGGTCTCCCGAGCCGTGGCGGCGGTGGCCGAACAGACCCTCGACGACCTCGGGCTGTGCTGGCCCCGGTCCGTCGCCCCGGCCGACGTCCACCTGGTGGCGACGGGCAAGGGTGACGGCCCGTTCGAGGCCGGTGATGCGCTCGTCACCGAACTGGAAGCGGGTGGCCTCCGCGTCCTCTACGACGATCGACGCGGCGTGTCGCCCGGGGTCAAGTTCCGCGACGCGGAACTGATCGGGATCCCCCTGATCGTCGTCGTGGGCCGGGGCCTCGCCGACGGGGTCGCCGAGGTGAGGGACCGCGCCAACGGAGAGCGCCGTGACGTCCCGCTGTCCGCTCTCGCGCAGACGGTCGTCGCGCAGCTGCGCGACGATGTGGCTGCCCGTACCTCACCAAGATGACGGATGTCCCGCTGCCGGTGGGTCGGTCCTAGGGCTTTGGCGGCGGCCACCCGTCCACGAGGCCCAGCTTCTTGCACAGCGGGCGCGAGGAGACCATCTGCCCGGCGAACTCCTTCGCCTCCGCGGCGTCCCCGAGCCAACCGGCCACTTCGCCCGCGACCTCCGGCGGGGCCGGGGCGTAGCCCGCGTCGGTCAGCACCTTGTCCGTGCCCGATGCCCGCATGGACTCGGTGAGGGTGAGGCCGGGGGCGATGCTGAAGGACCAGACCCCCGCATCGAAGAACTCGACATGGCACATGTCGGTCACCCGGTGGAAGGCCGCCTTCGCCGCGGCGTAGGCGAGCCCCCAGCCCCCCTCACCGGCCGGCGCCGGGGGGGTGGTGAATGCGGCTTCGGAGAGCATGTTGACGAGGCGTCCCTCGCCACGCTCGAGCATCTGCGGCAACAGGAGCTGGATCAACAGCAGCGGGTGCAGGTAGTCGCCGACCAGGCACCGCTCGGCCAGTTCTATCGGGAGGTCGAGGACCCGGTCCATCGTTCCCGGACCCTGGTAGATGGCATTGTTGAAGAGGACGTCGACCCGCCCCCATTGGCCGAGCACCTCGTCCGCGACCCGATGGATCGACTCGCGGTCCATCAGATCCATGGGGATGGCCAGACACGATCGGCCGAGCGCTTCGATCTCGGCCGCCGTCGTCTCGAGGCTGCCGGCAATGGGGGCCGAGATCTCGGGCGCCTTCGAGCTCGATGACTGGGCGCGGCCCTCGCCCTCGTGCACCGTGCGCGCGGTGATCGCGACGTCGAAGCCCCGCCGGGCCAGGGCCACCGCTCCCGCCCTGCCTATCCCGCGACTGGCGCCGGTGACCAGGGCCACACGACGATCCGCCTTTTCACCATCGGCCACGATTGGGCCCCCCTTCGTATCTTCATGGTTCCGGCTCTTTTGAGTCCGGCGATCTGCATCACTATGGCGGTCTGACCAGCCTTCGGTCGACGCCGTGGTCCTACTTGAAGAGCGACCTGCGTACGGCCCGCCCGGCCCATGTCGTGGCGGTCCCGATCGGGTGCCTCGCATAAAAGACGGTGCGGACGGGCTTCGGCGTGGCCCTCCGTTTGACGGAGCCGGCGGTGCTGCGCACCGGGTGCAGCGCACGCCTGACCGGTCTGGGTAACAGTCCACGCCGAAAACTCATTGAGTTGCCTCCCCGCTCGCGGTCAGACTACCCCGGGCATGTCGGCCGGTCAGGACAACGTTTCGGGTCTCTCGGTCGTGAAGCTGGTAGATGAGTGAGAGTTGCGGGGTCGGTCCCGATCTGGTCTGGGGGTGCGGCGGTTCAGATGGTGGGGGCGGAAACGAGGACCGGGCGCTGATGCCGGTGCGGATCCCCGACGGGTTCGATCAGGCCTTCGAGGGGTTGTACGGGATCGCGTACCGAGTGGCTTTCCGCATTCTGGGTGACCGGGGTGACGCCGAAGATGTCGCCCAGGAGGCACTGGCCCGCGCCGCGGTGCGCTGGTCACGCCTGAAGGACCGGCCCGAGGGCTGGGTCACCCGCGTGGCATCGAATCTGGCCATCGACCGCTACCGGCGCCGCAAGCGGCCCGCACCGTTGACCGGGCCCGTCGGCATCGTCGACCCGCACCTGGGGGAGCGCGGTGATCTGGTGGTCGCACTGCGACGCCTGCCCCGCCGACAGCGCGAAGCCGTCGTGCTGCGGTACCTCGCCGACCTCAGCGAGGTGCAGGTCGCCCTCGAAATGGGCTGCTCGGTGGGCGCGGTGAAGAGTCACGGCGCCCGGGGCCTCACGTCGTTGCGCCGCCATCTGACCGAATCGAGAGGAAAGGACGGGGACGATGTTTGGGCATCTTGACGACCCCACCCCCATCTCTCCGGGCGAAAGTGAGTTGGCCGGCGTCCTGCGGCGGGCGCAGCGCATCCGGCTGCGCCGGCGTGTCGGCACCCTGGTCGCGGCCGGCTTGATCGTTGTGGCCGGAGGCGCCGGGTTTCTCGTCTCCCGCCCGGCGGCTGTCCCGATCCCGTCGTCAGAGACCGGTTACCAGTTCAACGCGTTGAAAGGGCCGCTGAGGGTCGGAACACCGGTGCCGACCACCGCCCTGTTGAACGTCGTCTTCGTCGACGCGCAGGTCGGGTTCGCGCTGGCGGGGCATCGGGGAGAAGCGGTGCTGGCAGAGTCGACGGACGGTGGATCGACCTGGCAGGTGCGCAACGATCGGCTTCCGCCGGGTTACGGGCAGAATGCCGGCTATCCGGGACAGTTCGAGTTCGTCGGTTCCGACGGCTACCTCTGGGGTGGGGCCCCGACTGCAGACGGTGCCGCTCCGCTCTGGGTGACCGGCGACGGCGGGATCTCCTGGCACAAGGCGCCGATCGGCCCCGTGGTCTACGACGTGAGCGCCATCGGGGAGAACGTGTGGACGCTGACCAGCGCGTGCAACGCCAACTCGGCCGGCAGCGAGGCCGCGTCTCCCTGTGCGCTGGTACTCGAGCAGTCCGCCGACGGTGGCGCGTCGTGGAGCGCCGTCAGCGGTTCGGGACTGACGGCCCTCACCAATGCGCCGCAGAGCGCGCAACACGTCGAGCTGGCCCGCATCACGCTCAGCCGCGCCTACGTGCTCACGGACACCGCTGATCAACTGGCCTCCGACCCGAACTCGGGTTTTGCGCTGGTCTACACCGGCGACGCCGGGCAGACCTGGTCCACCCGCCCCGTCCCTTGTGCGGGACCCTTCGGGCTGGGTGCCGAGATAGCCGCCTCGGGCACCGACGACCTCTGGTTCCTCTGTGGCAGCCAGGCGTCGGGAGGGGATCAGTCCAAGGAGTTGTACCGCTCCAGCGACGGGGGATTCACCTGGGCGCTCAGTGCCTCGGCGACCGGCCTCGGCACCCCGCCCCCTCCTGCGTCCGAGCCGAACACGCTTCCGCTCGCCGGCTATATCGCCCCGTTCTCCGTCGGGCACAAGAATCTGGCTGTGCTCAGTCCGTCGACGGCCTGGCTCTACCCGACCCGGTCCTCACTGCTCGAGACGGTGAGTGGCGGCCGCTCGTGGTTCTCCGTGCCCGACCTCGTCGCCGCAGGATTCGGTGCGGGATCCCCGGGGAACGTCACGTTCATCAGTGCCACCCAGGGCTGGATCTGCGCCTACGGCGTCGGGTTGTGGCACACGAGCGACGGGGTGCACTGGTCGGCCCTCGGCGTCTGACCGCTCCCTCGTCCGGCCCGGGGCTATGTGAGCTCGGCGTAGCGGAAGCAGCTGACCAGGTGGTCGTTGACCAATCCGGCCGCCTGGAGGTGGGAGTAGCAGACCGTCGGCCCGACGAAGCGGAAGTCCCGACGGCGGAGATCGGCGCTCACGGCTTCGGAGATCGGGGTCGTCGCGGGCAGCTGTTCGATGCGCCGCCACCTGTTCACTTTGGGGGCCCCTCCGACGAATCCCCAGATGTAGGTGTCGAAGGACCCGAACTCCTCCTGCACGGCGATGTAGGCGCGGGCGTTGCGCACGGTGGCCTCCACCTTGGCCCGATTGCGGATGATGCCGGGGTCGAGGAGGATCTTCTCGATCCGCTTGGGGGTGAACCGGGCCACCTTCTCCGCATCGAAGCCGGCGAAGAGGCGACGGTAGCCCTCCCGCTTCTTGAGGATGGTCAGCCAGCTCAACCCGGCCTGGGCCCCTTCGAGGACGAGGAACTCGAAGTGGGTGCGGTCGTCGTGCACCGGCACTCCCCATTCGGTGTCGTGGTACGGGGTGTTCCATGGACCGGTGGCCCAGTGGCAGCGGGGTCGGTCGTCGGGTACGAACGCGTCAGGATCGACGGCGTCGGGAACGGAAGGCGTCACGCTCCGACCTTACGCGCCCGTTGTGACACCGGCTCGGGTCCGGAACAGCACATGGGGCCGCAGCGGGCTGTCCACCGGCAGTGCCGGGTGGGCGAAGTCCGCGGCCAGGTCGCGCACCATGCCGATCCGCCGCATGACCGCCTGCGAGCGCACGTTACCGGCGGCCGTGAACGCCACGATCTCCTCCAGTCCGCCGGCGAAGCCGTGGTCCCGCGCCGCCGCGGCAGCTTCGGTGGCGTACCCCAGGCCCCAGTGCGCCGGATGGAGGCGCCAGCCGATCTCCACCGCAGGGGCGAAGGGATAGGAGGGGTCCACTCGATGCAGCCCGACCATGCCGATGAAGGGTTCGCCCCCCACCACCTCGACCGCCCAGAACCCCCACCCCTCCCGGTCGATCTCGGCGTTGATCCTCTCGGTCAGGGCATCGCTCTCGGCCGTGGTCCGCTCGCCCAGCCACTCGACCACGAGGGGATGGGCGTTGAGGGCGGCGAACGGTGCCCGGTCCTCGTGGGTGAAGGGCCGGAGGAGCAGCCGCGGCGTGGAGATGGAGGGCGACACCGACCCGATCGCGAGCCCGCTCAGCCCGCCTCGGCCTGCTCGGCCTGCTCGGCCTGTTCGGCCTGTTCGGCCGCCCAGCGGTAGTCGGCCTTGCCCGAGGGTGAGCGCTGGATCTCCTCGACGAAGATCACGTCCTTGGGCAGTTTGTAGCGGGCGATGAAGTCCGACGCGTGGGCTGTGATGGAGTCGGCCGTCGTCTCGGCCCCCTCGGCCAGTTGCACCACCGCCACCACCTCGTTGCCCCAGCGTTCGCTGGGCCGCCCCGTCACGACCACGTCGGCTACGGCGGGGTGACCCGCGATGGCCCTTTCGACCTCCTCCGCGAAGATCTTCTCCCCGCCCGAGTTGACCGTGACCGAGTCACGTCCGAGCAGCAGGATCTCGCCGTCGGCGAGGTGCCGGGCCCGGTCGCCGGGGATGGAGTAGCGGACCCCGTCGATGACGGGAAAGGTGCGGGCCGTCTTCTCGGCGTCGCCCAGGTATCCCAGCGGCACATACCCCGACTGCGCCAGCCAGCCGTCGCCCTCGTGTCCCGGCTGCAGCACCCGGGTGAGCTCCGCGTCGATCACCACGGTGTCGGGACCGGGGACGAAGGTGCCGGCGGGCCCGTCGCGGGATCCCTGCATCTGGGCTCCGGTCTCCGAGGAGCCGACGGCGTCGGAGATGTACAGGTTGGGGATGCGGGCTCGGGCCAGCTCCCGCACGGCCGGGCTCAGCGGCGCCCCGCCGTTGCCCACGGCGAAGAAGGACGAGAGGTCGTACTGGGCCTTGTCGAGCTGCATGACGAGCGGGCGCAAGACGGCATCGCCCACGACCGTCGTGACGTTGGCCTTCTCGCGCTCGACGGTGCGCCAGACGTCGTCGGGATCGAGCCGGCGCGGGTCGTCGGGGAGGATGATGGTGGACCCCTGGGCCATCGACATGAAGACCGCCCACTGCGCCGCCCCGTGCATCAACGGGGGGAGGAGCAGCAGCCGGAGCGGCGAGCTGGCCTTGAGGCGCTCGGTGATCGCCTCGTAGCTGGTGACGGACTCCCAGGTGCCCATGGAGCGGCCGCCCATGGCGCCCATGAAGATGTCGTGCTGGCGCCACAGCACGCCCTTGGGCATGCCCGTGGTGCCGCCGGTATAGAGGATGTAGAGGTCGTCCGGTGAGGGGTCGACGGGCGCCCCCGCGGGCGACGACGACGCCAACGCCTCTTCGTAGTCCACGGCGCCGGGCAGCAGCTCGTTCCCCGACTCGTCGGCCACCTGGAGCAGGACCTCGGGCGGGGCGTCCAGGGTCGGCAGCACCTCGGCGAGTGTCGGGGCCAGAGAGGAATGGAGGACGAGTGCGCGCGGGCGGGCGTCGTTGAGGAGGTAGCGCAACTCCTCACCGACGTAGCGGTAGTTCACGTTGAACGGGGCCAGCCGGGCGGCGAAGGCGCCCAGCATACCTTCGATGTACTCGTTCCCGTTGTAGAGAGCCAGGGCCACGTGGTCCTGGCCGGACTCGTGGCCGGCCAGGGTGTCCCGCGGGGCGCGGATGCCCAGGCCCTGCCCGTGCAGGTAGGCGGCGAGGCGTCGCGAGCGTTCGGCCAGCTGGGCGTAGCTGAGCCGCCGGTCGCGCCACACGAAGCACTCCCGGTCACCCAGCGTCTCCGTCAGGGTCTCGAACACCGTGTACAGGTTGAACTGCTCCGGCGGATCCGCAACGGTCGGGTTGGACGACATAGCCGAACCTTATCGGCACCCACGGGCACGCTCCGGGGGTCGTGAGGGGGGGGTCGGCGTCCTTTTGGGCCGGCCGCCATCGGCAATGATCAGTCCGTGCAGAAGAACCAGACAGCCGTGACTGTTGTCAGAAACCCGGCCACGGGGGAGGAGATCACCAGCGTCCCCTCCCTGAACGAGTCCGAGGTCGACGTGGCCATCGCCCGCGCCTCGGCGGCCTTCGAGACATGGCGCGACGTGGCGCCCGGGGACCGGGCGCGCCTACTGCGGCGCTTCGCCGCCCGCGTCGACGCCCACGGCGAAGAGCTGGCCGGGCTCGAGGTGGCCAATGCCGGCCACGTGATCGGCAATGCCCGCTGGGAGGCCGGCAACGTGCGCGACGTGTTGGAGTACTACGCCGCCGCGCCCGAGCGCCACAGCGGGCGCCAGATCCCCGTGCCCGGAGGGGTCGACCTCACATTCCACGAGCCCCTCGGCGTGGTGGGGATCATCGTCCCGTGGAACTTCCCCATGGCCATTGCCGGGTGGGGATTCGCACCTGCTCTCGCGGCGGGCAACACCGTGGTCCTCAAGCCCGCCGAGCTCACCCCCCTCAGTGCGCTGCGCATCGGAGAGCTGGCCCTTGAGGCGGGACTCCCCGAAGGCGTCCTCCAGATCCTGCCCGGCCGGGGCAGCGTGGTCGGACAACGCTTCGTGACCCACGCCGCCGTGCGCAAGATCTGCTTCACGGGTTCGACCGAGGTCGGGCGGACCATCATGGCCGGGTGTGCGGACCAGGTGAAACGGGTCACGCTCGAGCTCGGAGGCAAGAGCGCCAACATCGTCTTCGCCGACGCGGATGTGGAGCTGGCCGCCGCCCGGGCGCCGTACGGGGTCTTCGACAACGCGGGGCAGGACTGTTGCGCCCGCTCGCGCATCCTCGTGCAACGGTCCGTCTACGAGCGCTTCCTGGCCCTGCTCGAGCCGGCGGTGGCGGGGGTCGCGGTGGGCGATCCGACCAAGGAGGCGACCGAAATGGGACCGCTCATTTCTGAAGCGCACCTGGCCACCGTGGCCTCGTTCGTCCCCGAGGGCGCTCCCGTGGCGTTCCGGGGGACGTGCCCCGACGGCCCGGGGAACTGGTTCGCCCCCACGGTGCTGGCCCCGGTGGACCCCGGCGACCGCTCCGCCACCGAGGAGATCTTCGGGCCGGTGGTCGTCGTCATCCCCTTCGAGGACGAGGCCGACGCGGTGCGGCTGGCCAACGACACGCCCTACGGGCTGTCGGGGTCGCTGTGGACCCGCGATGTGGGCCGGGCCCTGCGGGTCGCCCGCGCCGTCGAGACGGGGACGCTCTCGGTCAACTCGCACTCGTCGGTCCGCTACTGGACACCTTTCGGGGGCGCCAAGCAGTCGGGTATCGGGCGGGAGCTCGGGCCCGACGCCCTCGATGCGTTCAGCGACGTGAAGAACGTCTTCATCAGTTCCGAGTGACACCCGATCCGGGACCCAGAACAAGCAGAACGAGCAGAACAAAAGGAGAGCAATGAGCGACAGCATGCCGTATGCCCACCGGCTGGTGGACAAGGTGGCCGTGGTGACCGGTGGCGCCAGTGGTATCGGGCGAGCCATGTGCGAGCGGTTCGCGGCCGAGGGGGCCAAGGTGGCGGTGGCCGACCTCGACCGGGCCGCCGGTGCGGCCCTGGCGGCGTCGATCGACGGCATGTTCGTCGAAGTGGACGTGACGTCGGCCGCCGCGGTCGAGGCTCTGTATGCGACGGTGGCCGAGCGGTTCGGGGGGATCGACATCTGCTGCAACAACGCCGGCATCAGCCCGCCGGATGACGACTCCATCCTCGACACCGGCATCGACGCCTGGCAGCGGGTCCAGGAGGTCAACCTGACGTCGGTCTACCTGTGCTGCAAGTTCGGGATCCCGCACCTCCTGGCCCGGGGCGGTGGTTCGGTCATCAACACGGCGTCGTTCGTGGCCGTCATGGGTGCGGCCACCAGCCAGATCAGCTACACGGCCAGCAAGGGGGGCGTCCTCGCCATGTCCCGAGAGCTCGGAGTCCAGTTCGCGCGGCAGGGGGTGCGGGTGAACGCGCTCTGTCCGGGGCCGGTGAACACGCCATTGCTCCAGGAGCTGTTCGCCAAGGATCCCGCGCGAGCGGCCCGGCGTCTGGTGCACATCCCCATGGGCCGTTTCGGGGAGGCGAGCGAGATAGCGGCCGCGGCCGCCTTTCTGGCGTCGGATGATGCGTCCTTCATGACGGCATCGACCTTTCTCGTCGACGGGGGGATCTCCGGGGCGTACGTCACCCCGCTTTAGGCCTCCGCTGTTGCATGGGGAAGAACTGGGGATTCGACCAGCGCACCTGGGGATGACCTATGAAAAGGTGGGGAGAACGTCTGGATTTCGCGAATTGGGATTGACCTTGCGGATCAGGAGGAGCAAGGTGTCACCAGTCCGGAGACGAAAGCCCGCCGGACCCTGACGGACCACCGCAAGGTGGGCCGAAGGGAAGCCGGAAGCAAAGCCGCAAGGCGGATCGGAAGGTGGCCGAGAGACAGCCGCAAGGCTCGATCGAGGGTCGGCATGGAGCTCCGTAGGGAGTTCGCGGCCGGAGCGGGTGGAAGTTTGCGGCAAAAGACGGACCGTGTTACGGAAAGGTGACTTCCCTGGAGCCGCCGGACTAGGCCCGGGCCGGGATTGTCCGACACGATCCCGGCGTGGCGTCGACGGTACGTCTCAGACGTAGCCCCGAGGAGCACGGGAGGCTTCGGCCGAACGGTTACTCGGGGTTGCGTCGCGTCCGGGGTCATGTCGCCGCAACGGCACCGGGAAACACGACACCACGCGACACGGTGGCTGGCGTGACGAGGTCGCGCTGCGCGCACAACGCTTGACGCGTGGCGAAGTCGCGCGACGACGGTGGCGACGTCCCCGCGACGCAAGGTCAGTGGAGGGGGAGGCGGTGCGACGACGAGGGGTCAGGCGGGATCGGGAGGAGCCCACAACGACGCCGGGCGGGCTCCCTGCCCCACCTGGCGGGCCAACTCGGCCTGCACCAGCGCCAGGTCGTCGGGGTGGGTGACGCCGATGCAGCGGCCCGTGGCGGGAAGGACGGTGAACGGGTACGAAGTGAGCGAACGGGCGACCACTTCAGGGAGGAGCACTTCGGCCTCCTCGGAGGCTCCCGTCGCCGCGTCCATGGCGGCCTTCAGCGCGCCGTGGAAGGCCGGCGTGAATCCCCACAGGTTCATCGATACGCGCGCGTCGGGCGACAGCGTGGAGGGCTCCCTCCCGTCGGCCACCGCGAAGCCACCGTCGGGAAGCGCCGTGACCTGGCGTCTCTCGTCCACTTCGAGCAGCTGGCCCTCGGGGCCGACCTGGCAGACACCGCGCGTGACCGGCGCATGGCCGACCACGGCGTCCGCCAGGCGGAACCCCACCAGCGCATTGGTCGGCTCAGGGCTCGTCAGGTGGGCGGCCAGGAGGGAGGAGGCGGCCCGCCCGTAAATGTCGTCCGCGTTCCCGACGCCATAGGGCGCGTCACCGATGTGCTCCGACGCGCTCAGCACAGCGTGGACGGTGCCGAGCGGCGCCTCCTGCAGGGCGAAGCGGACGTCGACAAATGAGGGCCAGGTGCGGGTCACGTGATAGCGGATGGCGGGACCGGTGGCCGGGCCGAGTACCAGGACGATGGAGCCGAACCCGGCCGCCAGGGCGTCGCTGGCCACCAGGTCGATGACCGCCTCGCCGCGGATCCCGACGGGGGCCAGGGGTTTGCATCCTCCGTACCGACGGGCTCGCCCCGCAGCCAGAATGACGAGAGCGGGCTTGGTCGACTCGGTGGTCACGCGCCCCAGCGCAGAACCGCGCTGGCCCACGTCATGCCCCCACCGAACCCGGTGAGGAGTAGGTGGTCACCGTCGTGCACCCGATCGTTGCTGATGGCGTCGTGGAGGGCGAGCGGGATGGACGCGGACGAGGTGTTGCCGTAGCGATCGATGACGACCACGGTGCGCTCCTCGGGGATGCCCAGCCGTTGGCAGGCGGCCACAATGATCCGCAGGTTGGCCTGGTGCGGAACCAGCAGCGACACGTCGTCGGGGCCGAGCCCGGCATCGGCCATGGCCCGCTCGGCCGACTCGACCACCACGCGGACGGCCTTGCGGAAGACCTCCTTGCCGTCCATGTACAACGTGCCCCCGTGCTCGCAGTAGAGCAGGTGGCGCAAGGACCCGTCCGAGTTGAGGTTCCAGCTCAGCAGCTGCCCGGGACCCTCCACCGGCTCGATCACGACGGCACCGGCGCCGTCGCCCACAATGATGGCGATGGCGCGGTCGTCCATGTCCGTGATCTTCGAGAGGGTCTCGGAGCCGATGAGCAGGATCGGGCCCGCTCCGGCGGCGATGAGGCCGGCCACGACGACGAGGCCGTAGACGAAACCGGAGCACGCCGCGTTGATGTCGAAGGCGCCGCCCTTGACGCCGAGGGCGTTCTGCACCGTGGGGGCCGTGCCCGGAACGATGCTGTCGGGGGTCGTGGTGGCCAGCACCACGTGCTCGATCTCGGCCGCCGTTCGGCCCGCGCTTCGCAGCGCGTTCTGTGCGGCCTCGATGGCCAGACCGGAGGTCGTGCCGCCGATGCGGCGCTCCCGGATGCCGGTTCGCTCGGTGATCCACGCATCGCTGGTGTCCAGGCTGACCGCCAGGTCGTCGTTGGTCACCACCTTGTCGGGCAGTGCGATGCCCCAGCCGGTAATGCGGATGCCGGTCACGACGAACCGGCACGGACGGCGTGGACGCCGACAAAGCCCGCATCACCTTCGATGATGCCGCCGGTGTTGACCGCCAGTCCCAGGCGGGCCCCGCTGACCTGGCGCCCCCCGGCGCGCCCCCGGAACTGAGTGGCCAGCTCGACAACTTGCGCCAACCCGGTGGCACCGAGCGGGTGCCCCCGCCCGACCAGTCCTCCACTCGAGTTGACCACGATCCCCGCGGTGTCCACCCCGGTGCGCCCGGCCTCGGTTGCCGGTCCAGCCTCGCCCGGCCCGAAGAACCCCAGTGATTCGAGGGCGTAGATCTCCTCGGGTGCCGTGGCGTCGTGCAACTCCACCAGGTCGAAGTCGCCGGGCCCGATTCCCCATGCTTCCCACGCCGCGTTGGCGGCCTGGGTGAGGCGATCGTGGTAGTCGATCAGTCCATTTCCCGAGCGGGCCACCGACCCGATGATACGGGGAGCCGTGGCGGGGGCAGAAATCGCGGGTCCCGCCACCACGATCGCGGCACCCCCGTCGGTGAACGAGCTGCACATGAGCCGGGTGAGGACTCCGGCCACCTGTGGTGAGGCGAGCACCTCGTCGATGCTCGTGGTCCGCTGGCACTGGGCCAAGGGGTTGCGTGCTGCGTGGTCGAACGCCTTGACGGCCGCCGCGGCCATCTGGCGCGGGGTCACGCCCCGGTCCTCCATCAGCCGTTGGGCCCAGCCGTTGTTGAGGCCCATCAAAATGCTGCCCGCCGGATTGTCGTCTTCATGACGCCGGTCGTGCAGATCATGGCGGTAGTCGGCCGGGAGACCGTCTTCGATCCCGGCCATGGTCTCGGCCCGGTTGCCCGTCCACATCTTCTCGACGCCGAGGGCCAGGACCGGACGGTCCAGGGTGGCCGCGACCAGAGTGGCCAGGTGAAGGGCAGAGCTCCCCCCGGCGCAGGAGTTGTCGACGTTGATGATGGCGACATCGCCCAACCCCGCCTTGCGCAGCCAGGCCTGGCCGCGCACGCAGGCCTGGTCGTTCAGTCGGCCGGCGGTCGCGTTGGCGACGATGACCAGGCCGAGCTCATCGGGCGCGATGCCCGCGTCCCCCAGCGCCTCTTGGGTGGCCTGGTAGGCCATCGTCTCAGGGGAGAGGTCGCGCCGGCTCATGTCGGTCATGCCGGTGCCCAGGATCGCGACGTCGGTGACGGTCATGTGGTCGTGTTCATCCGCTCACGCCCACCGGGATTGCACCGGCGCGGGCCACGAAGGCGGATCGCAGCAGGCCGAAATGGGAGACTGCGCCGGGGGCGGCGACCATCACCACAATGTGCCGGGCCCCCGCCTCGACGTAGCGGCCGAAGGCCGCCGCACACGTCTCGGATTCGCCGGCGACCAGATGGCGCTCGAAGGCCCTGGGCGGGACGCCGTACATCTCGGACAGCCACTGTGCGCCCTGCGTCGGCGCCTCGTCGTCGGGACCGACACGGGCGAACACGACCACCGCCGGCTCCACGTCGTCGGGATCGCGGCCGGCCGCTTCTGTCTCCCGCCGCAGCGCCAGCAGCGCCGGGGCATAGTCGTCGGGGGTGAGGAAGAGCGGCACCCAGCCGTCGCCCACGACGGCGGCCCGACGACGGGCCGCCGGGCTCGAGCCGCCGATCCACAAGGGTACCCGGGCCGAGGTCGGCTCCTGGAGGTAGGACGCGTCCGGTTCGTGCCCCGAGGTCCAGGCACGCTGCATGGCCGCGATGCCTTCGTCCATCAGGCGGCCGCGCCGGTGGTAATCGACACCCGCCCGCGCGTACTCGACGGGATGGCTGCCCACACCGACGCCCAGGACGAACCGGCCCCCGGAGAGCCGCTGGAGCGCCGTGGCCTGCTTGGCCACGGCGGCGGGCTGGCGCAGGGGGAGCTGCAGTACGCATGCACCCAGCGTCGGGCGTCGCGTCGCCGCGGCGGCGACGGCCAGTGTGGTGAGGCACTCGTTGATCGGATGGGGCCAGAACAGGTGGTCGACGGCCCACAGGGAATCGGCTCCGGTCGCCTCTGCTCGCACACAGAGTTCGCTCACGTGTTGCGCCGTCCCAGTGGTAATACCAGAGGTACTACCGCCCTCATCAGCTAGTTCCCCCTGCAAGGTGGCGGGGAGGATCATTCCGAAGCTCGGAAGAAGCCCTCCGTTTCCTACCGGCGTCACACCGCCATAGTACGCCGAGGAGCGCGCCCTGCCTATTCAATGGATTCCGCGCCGCCCACCGCCCCGGTCGCCCCACCCGGGGCGCCGAGCACGGCAAGGGTGCAACGTGCGGCGCATATGGCCCGGTCCGCGTCATCGGTGACGGCAATTGACCAGACCTGAACGGTGCGCCCGACCCGTAGCGGGGTGGCGGTGGCCCGAAGGTGGCCGTCGCGCACCGAGCGCAGGTGGCTGGCGTTCAGCTCGATGCCCACTACCTGGCGATCGCGACCGGCGGGCCGAAGCTGGCCGCCGACTCCGCCAGCAGCGCCGACACACCGCCATGGAGGATGCCGTAGGGCTGGTGCACCTTCCAGGTCACCGGGAGGCGGAGCACCACCCGCTCGGGACCGGCTTCGACGACTTCCACGTCGAGCAGCTCGTGGATGTCGTGCCTCCCACTCGGGAAGAGCCGGCGGTCGTCGGAGCCATCGGGGGGAGGCGCGGGCACCGCCGAATGCTACCGGGCACATTGTTAGGGTGGCCGCGTGTCCGACGTCGTCGACCTTCGCAGTGACACGGTCACCCGCCCCACGCCCGCAATGCGCCGTGCCATGGCCGAGGCTGTGGTGGGTGACGACGACTACGGGGAGGACCCCACCGTCCGCGCTCTGGAGGAGGCGTTCGCGGCACGCGTGGGGAAGCCTGCCGCGCTCTTCGTGCCGTCGGGCACCATGGCCAACCAGATCGCCTTTCGCCTGTTGGCCCGGGCGGGAACCGCCGTGGTGGCCGGGCGGCGCCAGCACGTGGTGGCCTACGAGTACGGTGCGGCCGCCCGCAACTCCTCCATACAGTTCCATGCCATCGACGACGGCGACGGCATGCTCGACCCCGAGGACGTGCGCTGGGCCAGAGAGGCATCCGCCTACCACCAACCCACCGTCTCGCTCGTCAGCATCGAGAACACCCACATGGCGGCAGGGGGCGCACCGTGGTCGTTGGAACGGCTCGGCGCGGTGGTCGCAGCCGCGGGTGACGTGCCCGTCCACCTCGACGGGGCCCGGCTCTTCAACACCGAGGCGGCCACCGGGGTGGCCGCCTCGGTCTGGGCGGCCCCGGTCACGACGGTGATGTGCTGCCTGTCCAAGGGGCTCTGCGCCCCGGTGGGCTCCCTCCTGGCCGGCCCCGACGAGGTGATCGACGAGGCGCGCCTGGAGCGAAAGCAGCTGGGTGGCGGCATGCGCCAGTCAGGGGTGCTCGCCGCTCCCGGCCTCCTGGCGCTGGAGACGATGGTCGAGCGACTCCCGGAGGATCACGCGCGGGCGTTCCGCCTGGCCGAGGCGGTTGCGCAGCGATGGCCCGACTGCGGGCTCCAGCCCGCCACCGTGCGCACCAACATTGTGAACTTCGCCCACGCCGAGCCGGACAAGCTCCTTGATCACCTGCGGCGCGACGGGGTGTTGGCGGGCACCATCGCACCGCGCACCGTGCGCCTGGTGACCCATCACGATGTGGACGATTCCGGCCTGCGCCGGGCCCTCGACTCGTTACGCCGCGCCCCCGACTGAAGGAGGACGATGAAGATCCGGATCGGCATCAGCGCGGGCGGCGACGACCTGGGCCCCGAAGTCATGGTCGCCCTCGGGCGCGCCGTATCCGACTACGGGTTCGACTCCCTGTGGCTGCCCGAGGTGCTCTCACGGCCGGGGCCCGACCCCTTGGTAGGGCTCGCCTGGGCCTCGGGTTCCTGCCCCGGTCTCAAGATCGGCACCACCATGCTGCTCCCCGGCCGCAATCTGGTCTGGTTGGCCAAGGCGATCGCCACCTTGGACCAGCTCTCAGGGGGGCGCTTCCTCCTCACCTTCGTGCCGGGCCTGGCAATCGGAGGGGAGCGCACGGCTGTCGGTATCGCACCGTCGGAGCGGGGCGCCCTGATGGACGAGGCTCTCCCGGTGCTGCGGAGGCTCTGGGCCGGCGAGTCGGTGAGCCACGAAGGCCCATCGGGATCGTTCACCGACGTGACCGTCTCCCCGCAGCCGGCCCAGGATCCCTTCGACGTGTGGCTCGGCGGCAACGCGCCGGCGGCGCTCGACCGCTGCGGCCGTCTCGGCGACGGCTGGATTCCCGCCCTGTGCACACCTGGTGATGCTGCGGAGGGGAAGAAGGTGATCGACGAGGTGGCCGCGGCGCACGACCGCGCCATCAGCCCCGAGCACTTCGGGGTGAGCATCTCGTATGCGCCGCCGGGCACCGACCTCGGAGCCTCCCCGCTGTCCGCCCTGACGCGGCGGGCCCGGGGCCGTCCGCTCGACCAGCTGGTCCCGATCGGGCTCGACGGCTTGCGGGCCCTGATCGAGTCCTTTATCGCCGTGGGCTTCTCCAAGTTCATCGTCCGACCCCTGGCTCCACCCGACGAGTGGGGGCCCGAGCTGGAGCGCCTGGCCGCGGGGGTGGGCGGGTTGCAGACGTGAGCGCGACGCCCGTCGACCGTCGTGACGCGGCGATGGAGTTCCTACGCCGCCACGGAGCCGCCGCCACTCCGCACCTCTTCGGGGACCTCCTGAGCCACCTGGTCGGGGTGGAGGCCCTCGTGCGGTCGTGGGGCGGGTCGGACACCCTCGCCCTGGCCGCACTGGGGCACGCCACGTACGGCACCCACGGTTTCGAGCCGTACATCCTCGAACGGGACAATCGATCAGAGCTGGTCGACGCCATCGGGCCCGAGGCCGAGGCGCTCGTCTACTTCTACGCCTCGTGCGACCGCGACGCGTTCTATCCCCAGCTCACCTCGGCCGTCACGGGTCCGGGCGACCTTCGTTTCCTGGACCGGTTCGCCGCCGAAGCGAGCCAGCCGAGTGCGGAGTACGTGACCCTGTTCGTCGACCTGACCTTCGCCAATGAGGTCGAGCTTGCGGTGGCCTCACCAGGCGGTCCAACCGGGTGGACATGGTTGGCCGACTTCTGCCGGGACGCGGGCCGGTGGGCGAGTCCGCGCTTCGCCGCCGGCGCCCACGCACTGTTGCATCCGGACCGCTGAGCGCTCGGTCGGGGGCGCCGATCTCATCCCCTACGCTCCTTTTGATGGGAGATCGACCGCTCACGCTCATGGCGGTGCATGCGCATCCCGACGACGAAGCGCTGGGCACGGGCGGGGTCCTGGCCCGCTACGCGGACGAAGGCGTGCGCACGGTGTTGGTGACGTGCACCAACGGCGAGCTGGGCGATGCTCCCGGCGGCGTCAAGCCGGGCGACCCGGCCCATGACGAGGACGTGGTCGTTCCCCTCCGGCGCCAGGAGCTCGAGGCCAGCTGCCGCGCCCTCGGGATCTCCGATCTCGAGCTGCTGGGGTACCGCGACTCGGGCATGGAGGGCTGGGCCCAGAACGACGCGCCCGGCTCTTTCTGGAAGGCGCCGGTAGCCGAGGCCGGCCATCGGCTGGCCGAGCTGATGCGGCGCTACCGGCCCCAGGTCGTCGTGACGTACGACGAGAACGGCTTCTACGGGCATCCCGATCACATTCAGGCCAACCGCATCACCCTGGCGGCCATAGCCGAGTGCGGCATTCCCGAGAAGCTCTACTACACCGCGGTGCCCCGCTCCGTGCTCGCCGCCATGGGCGAGCTTTTGGCCGCCGGCGGCATCGACAGCCCTCTCGAAATAGAGGAGAACCCCGACTTCGGGACCCCGGACGAGCTCATTACCACGACGGTCGACTGCACGGCGGTGGTCCCACGCAAGTACGCCTCCTTGGCCGCCCACGCCAGCCAGAGCGACAACATCTTCTTCTTGGGCATGGGGGAGGATCTCTTCGGCACCGTCATGGGAAACGAGAGCTTCGTGCGGGTGCAGGACTCCACCTACTCGCCTACACCCGAGGACGATCTGTTCGCCGGCTTGCGCTGGGAGGACTGAGCCCGACATCCGCCAGGTCAATCCTGGCGGCCCTCTGCCACGTATCCCCTACGTGGGAGAGTTATCCGTGATCGATAGCGGGTCGACCGACGAGGCGCTCCTCGCCGGTATGGCCATGGGGGATCAGGCGGCGGCCGTGGTGTTCGTGCGCCGGTACCAGCGCCGGGTGTTCGGTCTGGCCTACTCCATGACGAACGACGCCTCGGTGGCCGAGGAGGTGGCCCAGGAGGCGCTCATCCGCGTGTGGCGCCACGCGCCGGTGTTCGATCATCGCCGGGGCTCGGTCACGTCATGGGTCCTGACCATCACCCGTAACCTGACGATTGACGCGCTGCGCATGCGGCGTGCCGTGCCAACCGATCCCGATGACTTCGCGGCCTCGGCGATGATGAGCCTCGAGCACAATCCCGAGGACGCCATCCTCCGTGGCGACGTCGCCGACGTGGTGCGCGCCGCCCTGGCGGAACTGCCGCCCGAGCAGAGACGGGCGGTCATTCTGGCGGCGGTCTACGGACGCACGGCCTTGGAGATCAGCGAAGAGGAGGGCATCCCACTGGGGACGGCCAAGACGCGCATACGTACCGGTCTCATCCGGCTCCGGGGCGCGGTCGAGCATTCGAGGGAAATTGGGGAAGAACGATGACCGACGATCAGCAGCAGTGTGATGAGTACTCAGAGAACCTGGCCGAACTGGCCCTGGGGATCCTGACGGGACGCGCACGGGCGGCCACGCTGGCCCACGTCGATTCCTGCGCGCACTGCGCCGAGGAGTTGGAGCAGCTGTCCCGCGCCGCGGACGCCGTGGTGAGCGTGGCGCCGGAGTTGGAGCCGACCGTGGGGTTCGAGGTCCGTTTGTTCAACCGCATGGGCCTGGGCGACGATCCCGCCCCCGTACGCACCATCCCGGATCAGGGGCGCCGTGGACCCCTCCGCTGGGTGGCCGGCGCTCCCCGTTGGGCCCTGGCCAGTGCGGCCGCAGTAGTCGCTCTCCTCGTCGGCCTCGGCATCGGGTGGTCGATCGGTCCCCCCTCGGGCACCCCGCATCCCACGGAAGCAGGGGCGCCGGTGACCACGGCCGTCCTGAAGGAACACGGGAATGCCGTGGGGAGCGTCGCCACCTACGGCGGTGCAACGCCATGGATGATCGTGACGATGGAGGACCCTTCCGCCCACGGCGCGCTCACGTGCGAGGTCATCACCGACAACGGCGTGACGCATCGGATCGGCACCTTCTCGGCCACCTACGGCTACGCCGCCTGGGACGCCCCCCTCAAGGTGGCGCCCCAGGACGTGCGCGAAGCCGAAGTCGTGTCGGCAAACGGGACGGTGATCGCCACCGCCTCGTTGAGCTGAGGGCTAGTACCGGTAGGAGTCGGGCTTGTACGGGCCCTCGACCGGCACTCCGATGTAGTCCGCCTGGTCCTGGCTGAGCACGGTGAGCTTGACGCCCAGCGCGTCGAGGTGCAGGCGGGCCACCTTCTCGTCGAGGCGCTTGGGGAGTACGTAGACCTCGTTCACGTACTGACCGGTCTGGGTGAAGAGCTCCACCTGGGCCATGGTCTGGTTGGTGAACGAGTTGGACATCACGAAGCTGGGATGCCCGGTTGCGTTCCCCAGGTTGAGGAGCCGGCCTTCGGACAGGATGATCACTGCGTGGCCGTCCGGGAAGACCCACTTGTCGACCTGCGGCTTGATGTTGACCCGCTCGATTCCCGGCGTCTTCGCCAGCCCGGCCATGTCGATCTCGTTGTCGAAGTGTCCGATGTTGCCGACGATGGCCTGGTGCTTCATGCCGGCCATGTGCTCCGCCGTGATGATGTACTTGTTGCCGGTCGTGGTGATGATGATGTCGGCCACAGGGAGAATGTCCTCCAACGTCGTGACCTGGTATCCCTCCATTGCGGCCTGCAGCGCGCAGATCGGATCGACCTCGGTCACCACCACGCGGGCCCCCTGGCCGCTCAACGACTGGGCACATCCCTTGCCCACATCGCCATAGCCGCACACGACGGCGACTTTGCCGCCGATGAGCACGTCGGTGGCCCGGTTGATGCCATCGACCAGCGAGTGCCGGCACCCATATTTGTTGTCGAACTTCGACTTGGTCACCGAGTCGTTGACGTTGATGGCCGGGAAGAGCAACTCGCCCCGCTTCTGCATCTCGTAGAGGCGGTGAACCCCGGTCGTGGTCTCCTCGGTCACGCCCAGAATCCCATTGGCGATGGAGGTCCACCGCTGCGGGTCCTCGGCCAGGCCCCGCCCGAGTAGGGCGAGGACGAACTCGTACTCTTCGGTGTCCGCGGTCGACGGGTCGGGTACGGCCCCCGCCTTCTCGAACTCGACGCCCTTATGGACGAGCAGGGTGGCGTCGCCGCCATCGTCGAGGATCAGGTTGGGCCCACCCTCACCGGGCCAGAGCAGCGCCTGCTCGGTGCACCACCAGTACTCCTCGAGCGTCTCGCCCTTCCAGGCGAACACGGGAACGCCCTTGGGATCGTCGACGGTCCCGTCCGGGCCCACCGCCACGGCCGCGGCGGCATGGTCCTGGGTCGAGAAGATGTTGCAGCTGGCCCAGCGCACCCGGGCCCCGAGGGCGGTCAGGGTCTCGATCAGCACGGCGGTCTGCACCGTCATGTGCAGCGATCCGGTGATGCGGGCCCCGGCCAGGGGTTGGCTGGCGGCGTACTCCGAACGCATGGCCATCAGGCCGGGCATCTCGTGCTCGGCCAGGACGATTTCCTTGCGGCCGAACTCGGCGCTGGAGAGGTCGGCCACCTTGAAGGGCAGGGTGGTCTCGGAAGCGGGCATGGCAAACTCCTTTTTCATAGAGATATCTCGTGCGCGGGCGCGCAGGCCTGGTATGGGCCGTACGGCGGAAGTGCAACGCACGTGCTCCGACATCTGTCGGAGGCCGTTTACCCGCCACAAGAATAGGCGCTGGCACGTAGGAAGGCGAACACCGTGGGCGCTACGGGATTGGCGCCGGTCCCACCTGCACAATCACCTGTTTCGTGCGGTCCAGTTGTTAGCGTGACCGGGCATGCAAGGCGGTCCGCCCTCCGGCGGAAATCTGGGCCGGAGGCGAGGAGGTGGGGACCGGCCGTCCGACGCTCCGGTGGCCAACGAGGCGGGCTTGCGCGCGCTCGGCCAGACCGTCGACGCCACACGGCGTCGTCGCCCATCCAGGCGGAAACGGCGTTTGCGACGGACGCTGATCGTGCTCGGACTGGTGGTGGTACTCATTGCGGGGGGCGTCGTCGGTTACGGGTGGTACCTGAACCACCTGGTGCACCGCATCACTGTCAGGGGCCTGGCGGCGGGGGAGACGCAGGGCAGCGAGAGCGGCACCGAGAACATCCTCTTGGTCGGTTCCACCGACCGTTGCGCGCTCAAGAAGCAGTACATCGGCTACGGCATCTGCAGCCAGGGCGTGACCGGCATCAACAGCGACGTCGTGATGATCCTTCATCTCAACCCCACCACGCACAGCGTCTCGATCCTCTCCATCCCGCGTGACCTCTTCGTCCCCAACGCGCGAATACAAGGTGCCAACAAGATCGATGCCGCGCTCTACCAGGGCCCGAGTCAGCTGGTGGCCGCCATTCAGGAGGACTTCGCGATACCGATACAGCACTACGTCGAACTCAACTTCGACAGCTTTGCCAGCGTGGTGGACGCATTGGGTGGGATCAACATGTACTTCCCCGAGCCGGTCTACGACGCGGAGTCGGACCTGGACGTGACGACGGTCGGCTGCCATCACCTCAACGGTTTCCACGCATTGCAGGTGGTGAGGGCGCGGCACCTGGTGCACAAGGGGCCGGGGGTGACATCGAACAACCCGGCAGACTGGACACCGGAAGCGCAGAGCGACCTCGCTCGGATCCGGCGCGACCATGAGTTCCTCCGCGTGCTGGCCTCGGCGGTGGCCAAGAAGGGGTTGAGCAATCCGCTCACCGATCGCTCGATCATCACCGGCGTCGCCCCCGATCTCGTGGTGGACAGCGGGTTCTCGGCAGGTCACATGATCAACCTCGTGCTGACCTACCACTCGGTGAAGATCGATCAGGCCCCGCAACTGACACTCCCGGTCCTCGAGGACACATTCGGGAGTTACCAATACGAGGGAGGCAACTACGGCGACATTGAGTTCCCCGTTCAGCCTAATGATCAGTCCGTGGTCGACTCATTCCTCGGCATCACCTCCAGCACCAACTCCATGACCGGCGCGCCCCTCCCCGCCCCGAGCCAGATCACCGTGTCGGTGGAGAACGGGACGGGCGTGACGGATCAGGCTGCGACCACTTCGGCGGCCCTCGGCGCACTGGGTTTCCACATGACCAAACTCGGCGACACGACGCCGGTCGGACAGGAGGCCGAGACCGTCGTCTACTACGGCTCGAAGTCACCGGCAGTAGCGGCGGCGGCACAGGAGGTGGCGAACTCCATTTCGGGGTCGGTCACCCTCGGCTTCAACCCCTCCATGGTGCTCGGCGGCGCCGAGGTCACGGTGGACACAGGGACCAACTTCTCGGTGAATCCCCCGAGGGCGGCAACGACCACCCCCAAGAAGTCGAAGTCGCCGAAGGGCACGACCACCACGACGACGACAACGGCGGCGCCCACCGCGACCACTCCGACGACCACGGCAAGCGCGTTCGCCGCACCCACCGGCGCGGATGAGGCGCTCGAGCCCTGGGACCCCCGTTCCTGCACGGCCTCCGGGGGCCAGGGCCCATGAATGAGGGGAAGGTGCTCGAGCGCACTACCGTTGGGGTTGCCGCTGGGTTGTAACGTCCGTCGGCGACTGAGCCCCCGTAGCTCAGGGGATAGAGCATCGGTTTCCTAAACCGTGTGCGCAAGTTCGAATCTTGCCGGGGGCGCCACC
>JBEKWB010000080.1:0-20716 GCA_049513455.1 Acidimicrobiales bacterium | reverse complement strand
GCAGATGAAGACGCAGGCGACGTTATCGGTGACGATGCCAGCTTGGCCGTCACAGCCGCCGCGAAAGAGAACCTTGCCAGCTGGCGCCAACCCGGTGCCTTCGAAGGCGACCGCTCCTATGGCTTCGGCACGTTCCCGGCGAAAGGTGCGGCCATGCTCAACCTCGCGGAGGCGGTCGTGCACAACTGGGACGTCGCCAAGGCCACCGGCCAGGAGTTGGTGATCGACCCCGCGGTGGCGCAAATGATCTACGACTGGGGTGTCTCTATCCCGCTCGATGACTTCCGCGACCACGGCGCCTTCGGCCCCGAAGTGGCGGTGCCGGCGTCAGCACCCATCATCGACCGTCTCGTCGGCCTGCTCGGCCGCCAACCCTGAAAGGAGAACCACCATGACGATACGGCCAACAAAGTTCGTGCACGTCGTGTACCGCACGCGTCGGTTCGAGGAGATGCTCGCCTGGTACAAGACCGTCTTCGGGGCCAAGGTCCAGTACCAGGACCCGGCAATAGCCTTCCTCACGTATGACGAGGAGCACCACCGTTTCGCGTTCGCGAACATGGATTTGATCGATCCGGGCGGCAGCGGACCCGACGACCGAGGGGTCATCGGTGTCGACCACGTGGCCTACACCTACTCCTCGTTGTCGGATCTCTTCGATAGATACGCCGAACTGAAGGACGAGGGGATCAGCCCGTACTGGTGCATTCACCACGGCATCACCGTCTCGATGTACTACGGCGACCCCGATGGCAACCAGATGGAATTCCAGGTCGACTGTTTCGCCGAAAACGACGAGGCCAATGCCTTCATGTATCGCTCCTTTTCGATCAACCCGATCGGCGTCGAATACGACCCCGAAGAGTGGCTCGCTGAGGTGCGATCCGGCATGACGGTCGAGAATCTGCTCGCCCGCAAGAGTGATTTGCCGGTGTCACCGATCCGCTCTGCCGTCGGGGCCGGCTTCGCCCCGCCCGGGGGGTGAGAGCGACTGTTCAAGTCCCGCGCTGATAGACATTACCTCGACGCCCGACATCGAGGAGTATCCGTACACAAGTGTTTCCCGGGCTGAGTAGCCTGCGAACGGATGAGGAGAAGAAACGTGTCATACCTCCAAGTACATTTCTGGCCTGGCGGCACCGAGGAGCAGTACCAGGCGATGATCAAGGTTCTGCATCCCGAGGGCCTGCCCAAGGGTCAACGTGCCCACATCAGCGGCCCGGCGGAGGGCGGCTATCTGATCTCGGTCCTCTGGGATTCGAAGGAGCAGAGCGAGGCCTTCATGCAGAACACGCTCGTACCAGCGTTGCCGGTAAAGGGAGGATTTGCAGGGACTCCGGAGGAGCACGTCGCTCAGGTCGCCCATTACGACACAATCTGAACTGCCAATGGTTCAGGAAATCGGTAGGGGTGTCCGCTTCGACGAGGCCAACGCTGTGCAACGGCGCATGCGGCTGTTGGCGGGAACGCGGCCGATGGCCTGGCTGTTCGCACGTGTGCTGCACCACCTCGATGGTCCAGTGTTGCGACGCAGTGCTGGCCGTCATTCCGTCTCATCTGCGCTCACTGGGCTGCCCGTCGTTGAACTCACGACAGTCGGTGCCCGTTCCGGCCAACCGCGGACGTTGCCGATCCTCGGAGTGCCCGATACGAACCGCCTCGTTCTGGTCGCTTCCAACTACGGCCAATCGCGCAATCCCGGCTGGTACTACAACCTCAAGGCCAACCCTCGGTGCAGCGTCGTCTTTCGTGGTCAGCGATACGAGATGGAGGCATATGAAGCTGACGGCGAGGAGCGCGAGCGGCTATGGGAGCTGGACGTGTCGGTGTACCCGCCCCGCAACCACTATGCAAAGCGAGCCGGGGCCCGTCGCATTCCGGTCATGGTCTTGCAACCGGCGCCCACAGCGACTGGCTAGCAGGGTTCAGCCGGACCACCGTGTAGATCTCGGGCCTCCTTGAGGAACCCACTTTTAACCCTGTGATCACGCCGGTCCCGCCGCACGGCCCAGTCGATGAGGCCGATCCCAACGCTGACGCCTGCCTCCTTTGGATGACGGACCTCGGCTTCGAGGACCTTCGGCGACCTGGTGCTCCCCATCCCGATCATGCCCAGTCCGCCTGCGACAGAGACCGCCGCAGCCAACCTCCCGCCGGCCACGCCGCCCATCGGAGCGTCCAAAATGGGGACACGCAGACCTGTCGCCTCGGACCAAGCGGTGGAGAGTCCCTTCACTTGGTAGCTCCCGTGGCTGGGCAGCCGGCGCGGTGGCGCCCGCCGTCGGCGATGGCACCGCACGCGGGACAGACCAGCCCGGCCCAGCATGCCGGATCGCCACCCTCATCCGCGGGCTCTCCAGCCTCGACCCTGCGACGTTCGGCGCGCTCGTAAGGCTGGCGGCCACGAACTACGGCGAAGAACTCGACAGCGAAGCGAACCGCGCCCAGCGGTTCGACCTCGTGCTCCACGCCGGGAGGTATGACGTGGGTCGCCCCCGCCCCCAGCTCAATCTCGATCGCCAGGGCGGCGGCGGCAAATCTCAGCCGGCCGTCGTGAACGACGATCCTCCCCCAGATTCCTGCCGCGATTCGGTGGGCCTGGCGTAAGCCAGCCGGCATGGTGTCTTGGTCCCAGATCGGCGTGGTGCGCACCCAGCGCAGTGCATCGGGCATCTCCGCCCGCTCGCACAACGGGCACTCCAGTGTTGTTCCGAGTCGAGCCGCCCGGCCTTCGGGGTCGAGGACCCATGCTCGCAGCTGAAAGGGTGGCCGGTGACGGACGTGCTGGTTGTGCCCACATTCGAGTTCGGCGACCCAGTCGCCGACCTCGTCTTGGTGGTAACCGGTGATCGGTCGCTCCACGCCCACAACGTACTCAGCCATTCTCGTCGGTGTCCCTGCGGCCCGCAGGCTGGCCGACACCATCGACGCTGGCTAAGGGTCCGACGTCGTCTGATGGCACTACCGGGCTCTGAGGGCTCGGAGTCGCCGAAGTCGGTCTCAGACTGACTCGCCGCAAGGTCAGGACTCGTTCCGCATGGCGCTCCTCTTCGAGGAGCTTTTGACGGGCGGTGAGGAGATCGAACTGGGTGACGAGGCCGAGCAAGAAGGTCGGGTCGGCTCGGTCGACGACGGGGATCACCCCGACATTGTGGGCGGCCATCCGGTCGGCGACCGAACGCAGCACCTCGTCGGGGTAGGCAACAGCGAGCGGAGCGATCATCGACTTCCTCACCGTCCGCTCCCGGTTGTCCTTCTCCGCCAGAACCACTGACCAGGGCAGAATCCCCATCAGCCGACTGTTGCCACCGAGGACCGGGTAGAGGCGCTGGCGTCGCTCGGGCGATCCTTCGGTCAGGTTGGCGTAGAGGTCGCCCAGAGTGCGGGACGGCTCGACGGTGTAGATGTCGGTGTCCATGACTTCGCGCACGAAGGTCGCCTCCAGCGGGTCGACGGCGTACTCCCGCATGACGTGGAACCCTCGGCGGGCCACCTTTTCGGTCAGGATCGAGCGCTTCAGCACCAGCACGCTGACCAGGTGAGCGACCGTGGCCACCACGAGTAGTACGAGCAGGCTGTTCTGGTCGTGGGTCAGCTCGAAAGCGAAGATGATGGCCGTGAACGGCGATCGGGTCACGCCGCCGAGGGCCCCGGCCAGGCCGAGGAGGGCCCACACCCCGGGCGTCGCGCCCGGCAGGACGTGGCCCATCACCCCGCCCAACGCGGCGCCCATCATCAGGATCGGGGCCAGGATTCCCCCGCTCGTCCCCGACCCCAGCCCACCGGACCAGATCGCCAGTTTCACCGCGAACAGCAGCAATAGCGCCCCGGCGCCGAGCTGGCCCAGCAGTTCGGCGTGGATGGTGCCGTAGCCCACACCGAGCGCTCGAGGATCGACGAGACCACCCAATCCGATGATCAGCCCGCCGATCATCGGCCACCACATCCAGTGCAGGTGGCCGGTCAGCCTCTTGAACAGGTCCTCCGACCGGTAGACGGCCTGGGTCATCAACCACGCCCCGAACCCGGTGGCCACCCCGACGGCCGCCGCGCCAAGCAGAACCACCCCACCCAACGGGGCGTGGACGGGGACCGGGAAGATCGGCTGGGGGGTGACCAGCCCGGCATTCGCCATCACCATCCGTAGCCCATCGGCGGTCGCCGCCGCCAAGCCGATGAGGACCATCGAGCGGGGCCGGAACTCGAAGGCCAGCAATTCGACGCCGAACAGAGTCGCCGCGACCGGCGTGCCGAACACCGCGCTCATCCCCGCCGCCGCACCAGCCACCAGCAGGCTGCGGCGCTGCGCTGCGCTGCGGTCAGGTGGAACAGCTGGCCGACGATCGAGCCGATGGCCCCGCCGGTCAAGATGATCGGCCCCTCGGCCCCGAACGGTCCACCGGTGCCAATGCTGATCGCACTCGAGATCGGTTTCAGAATGGCTAGGCGTGATTGGACTTTGCTGCCGTTGACCAGGATCCGCTCCATGGCCTCGGGGATCCCGTGCCCGCGGATCTGCTCGGAGCCGAACCGGGCCATCAACCCGATGATCAACCCACCACCGATCGGGATGACCAGGGCGATGGCGCCGAGCGTGCTCCCGTATGGCGAGACGAGGGCAACGCCGAGGCGCTGATAGTAGAAGAGGCTGGTGAAGAACCCGATCATGTCCAACAGGGCCAGTGACACGCCCGCGCCCAGCGCTCCGACCACCAGGGCCAGCGGGACCAGGCGTAACAGCGCGGGCGTGGCCGTGAAATCGCCGAGGACGTGCTCGGTCTCACCTCGACGCCCGTCGGCGGCGGGCCGGACTGTCTCCCCTTCCGCATCGCCACGGGCGACCTCATCGACCTCCTCCATGATGTCGGCGGCCGGGCTGACTCCGGATCCATCGCTGGGATCCGGCTGGTCTGATCCTTCGGGTTCGATCACCGCCAGACCGCCTCCGCCGAGGGGATGTCTGGACGGCCGACGGGGTGGGCCAACAGATGCATATACATCGTGTCACGATGTTACTGTGGCTCCATGAGCCTGCCTGACGAGGCCTACGGGCGCCTGCTCGCCCTGCGCAGCGGCCTACGCCGCTTCCAGCGCTGGAGCGAGCAGCAGGCCCGAGAGACTGGGCTCACGGCCGCCCAGCACCAGCTGTTGCTCGCCATTCGCGGCCACCCCGACCCGAGAGGCCCGACCATCGGCGAGGCCGCCGACTACCTGCTTCTTCGCCACCACAGCGCCATCGGCCTCGTCGACCGGGCCGAGGAGGCTGGACTGGTGACCCGCACCCGCGACGAACACGACCAGCGGGTCATCCGCCTCGGCCTCACCCCGGTGGGGGCCGTGAAGCTCGAAGCGCTCTCGGCGCTCCACCTTGAAGAACTCAAACGCCTCGCTCCCCACCTCCCCGGCACCTGGGAAGACCTTGATCCACATCAGCCGCCTCACGGACTCCCAGCGGGCCTCCGGTCGCCCGCTCTCGGCGGCACTCAAAGAGCGACTCGGATCAGTATCGCCCGCGTCTACGACTCCCGCGAAGCCAAGCGGGGCGACCGGGTCCTCGTAGACCGCTTATGGCCCCGTGGCATCGCCAAGCACGATGCGCCATTCAGCCAATGGCTCAAAGACGTCGCCCCCAGCACCGGGCTGCGCAAGTGGTACGCGCACGATCCAGACCGGTTCGACGAATTCAGCCGACGTTACCGAGCCGAGCTCGCCGCGACCCCTGCCAAGGAGGCGTTCGCAGCGCTCCGAACACAAGCTGACAAGGGAGACGTCGTCCTCCTTACCGCCACCCGTGACGTCGACCACTCAGCGGCCAAGGTCCTCCACCAGATGCTGATCTCCACTCCGGCGTGAACGACAGCTTGGCGCGTCCGTAGGGTGTCCACGGTGCCGACAAGGTCCGTTACTTCCAGCATGAACCGGTTCCACCATCATGGACAACGCCGACCGCGTAATGTTCAGCGGTTGATCTCCTCGCTTAGTCCCGATCAGCAGCTCCCCCCGGGCTGTGAAGGTGAGAATTCCGGCCTTACTCCTGGCTTCTGGGTGCGAATCGCAGCAACGTAGTCGAGTCCTGAATGTGGTCAAAGACTCCGCGAACCGGCAATCCCACGTAGACGGAGTCCGGCTCAATACCGGTAAGTGTGCACGTCATCCTGACGCCTATGTCCAGCTCGACGATCGCAATGACCTGCGGCACCGCATCGGCGAACGGCGGCGCTGTTGGCTTTCGAGCGATGGTGAAGGTGTACACCGTACCCACCGGATCAACTCGGCACCAGGACATCTGAGCCGATCCACAGACTGGGCATCGATTTCGGGGGTAGTAGACCCACGCCGTGCACGCGTCACAGTGCTGCATGCGAACTTCATCTCGGTTTAACGCCTCCCAGAAAGGGGCTGAGGTCGGCGTCGCTTCCGGTGCCGGAATCGGTACGGTACTCAAGGCAATTCCTCTCTACGATCCGACCAGTACCAGCGATGCCTGCTCGCTCATAACCCCGCCGGTCCCAGAGACATACGCCGTGTCGTGGGATCGCAGTTGCCTATCGCCAGCCCGTCCCTGGATCTGGGCCAGCGCTTCAGCGATCTGCGAGAAACCACCAGCCAAACCCGCTTGTCCGAAGCCCAACTGACCGCCATGAGTGTTGCAAGGGAAGTTTCCCTTGAAGGACAGGTCGTGCTCGCCCACGAACTGCAGACCCTCACCCTTACCGCAGAACCCCGAGTCCTCCAAGGTCAGGAGCACCGTGATGCTGTAGCAGTCGTAGAGCTGAACCATATCCATAGCGGAAGGACGAAGACCGGCCATAGCGAAGGCGCGTTCGGCCGCAGCACCCACCGGAGTGACGAGGAGATCAGGGGCGTACGTCGGCGTCTTGTGGGTAAGACGTTCGCCGAAGCCGGCGATTGCCACAGGACGATGGCGGGTTCGGCGAGCGCGCTCGGCGGAGGTAACAACGATCGCACAACCACCGCTCACGGGCATGACGATCTCGAGCAAATGCAGAGGGTCGGCCACCATTGGCGAGGCCAACACGTCGTCGATGGAGAGCGGCTTCCCGTAGAAGATGGCATCGGGGTTCGCACAGGCGCTTACCCGTTGATCCGCGACGATCTTGGCGCGGCCGCGTTCGTTCCATCCAAAGGCATCGTGGTAGCGCTGGGCATACATG
This sequence comes from Acidimicrobiales bacterium, assembly GCA_049513455.1. Classification (GTDB taxonomy): domain Bacteria; phylum Actinomycetota; class Acidimicrobiia; order Acidimicrobiales; family RAAP-2; genus Bog-473. The sequence goes on along the minus strand of JBEKWB010000080.1, from coordinate 13,541 downwards.
GCGTAACCACAGTTCTGCCCGACGTTGCCAAACGGGATGTCGAATTCAGCCTGCGGCGAACCCCACTGATTGCTCGACGCGCCGAAAATCAGACGAGGATCGGGCTCTGTGGGCGGATGTGGGTTCGCCGGACCGGGTTGTGCAACCGAAGCGCAGACCACCACCTCACACAGCCCCAACGAAATGGCTGCAGCAGCGCGCCAGACCATTCCCACCGCAGATGCACCTCCCAGATCAAGTCGCTCTGCGAAGTTGACCGACCACCCGCAATACTCGGCGACAGTCGCAGGGACAAAATGGCTCGCCTCGGAAATGTCGCCACCACAGCAAATTCCGTCGACCTCACGATGATCGATCCCAGCGTCGGCTAAAGCTTCAGCTGCGAGCTCTGCCCATTGCTCAAGCGGCAACTTCGGACTTCCGCGAAACGGGCGCTCCGGACGACGTTGTGCGAACCCGACAGCCGCTGCAGACAACGGGGACGTCCGGCTCAGTTCTGTGGCAGCCAATTGGGAGTCAGCATTGCACTGCCCATCGCGTGGTGGATAAGACGTTTGTTTTCCGTTCTCGTGTCTCAGCGCTTTGAAGGTGAGACGATTATGTCACGCCGTCACGCCTCCAGGTAGGCGGTGATCGCTTCGGTGAGGCCTCGAGAGCCGCGTCCGCGTCGGTCACGGAACTGAGTTCCGCCTGCATCTGGATCCCAAGCATCGCCGCCGGCAACAGCTAGCGTACCCGCTCGATCTTCGTTCTCGAAGCCACCGAGCCATCGAGCATGTCCTCGCTGAGAGCGGCGGACCGGGCGTCGTCCACTAGTTCAAGAGCAGCCAGGGTTTTGGGGAACTCGCGCAGTCTGTGGTCGGAAATAGCCCGAGGGCCGAACGTCCCCAAGAAGGAGGGACCTGAGTCCTGCCTGACGAACTCAGGGTCCTGCCGCCCGCTCCGATTCAGATCCCATCAGCTTCGGGGGCAATCACCGAACCGACCCGGTCAACATGGAGGTAGTCCTGACCGGTGAGGTACAACCGGGAGGTCTTCGCCAGGGTCGGCTCCAGACTAGCAAGTGGGTGTTGGGAGAGCGTTGGGAAAGTGTTCGGAAGGTGTAGTGACCTCAGCCGTACAGTTCACAAAGGCTCGGCTCCGTTGAGCTACCACGCGCGTTAGGACGGCCCATTTATGACGATGCGGCGACCAGGGATGTTCAGGATGCCTGTGATGGGGTGTCTTGCTGGCACTCTCACGAAATCTCTATTCCAAGGCGCTGCGGGCGCCAATCCTGGGGGCTGGGTCCGCGCATCGTTATGAAGACCGCGGCGTCTGACCGCCACAGACCTTGTCATCAAGCGAGAATCGCCCGGTCCCTTCCTCTGCTCTATGTAGTCGGCGGCGCTGCAGTGTTGTCGGGGTACTACCTAGTTCCAGGCGGACGCGGGGGGCCCGAAGCAGTCTGGAAGGTAGCCCTCTACTGCTTGCTAAGCGCTTCGGCTGTCGGTGCCATCTTCATCGGGATCCGGCGTAACCGACCCTCACAGCCGTTGGCCTGGTACCTCGTTCTCGTGAATCAGGCCATCTATGCCGCGGGGGACGTGACCTTCTACATTCGCAACGATCTTCTCAAGGACACGCAGTATCCGTCGGTCTCCGACGTCTTCTATCTGCTTCATTATCCGGTTCTCGTCGTCGCCCTCGTCATCTTCATCCGTCGCCGATCTCCGGGAGGTGACCGGTCCGCACTCATCGACGCTGGCGTACTCGCGGTCACAGCCACCATGCTGTCATGGATCTTCGTCATTGCCCCGTCCATTAACTCGCCCGGTCAGAACACCCTGTCACGTGCCACATCGGCTGCCTACCCAATCATGGACGTGATCATGCTGGCGATGGCGATGTGGTTGCTCATCGGGACAGGGAGGAGGACAAGGTCCTTCTGGCTGCTCGCCGCGGCATTGGTGCTGCTCTTCGCCACTGATACCACCTATGCGCTCGAGCAGATCGCCGGGACTTATCATCCTGGCGGCTTCCTCGACGGGATGTGGGTCGGTTACTACCTACTCATCGGCGCGAGTGCCCTTGATCCGTCCATGGTCCACCTGGGCGATCCGTTACCTGCGAACAGTCAGGCTCCAACCGCGACACGGTTGATTGGCCTGGGCATCGCCGCGGTCGCCGTCCCGTGCGTGCTCCTCATCGAGCAGGGTCGCGACACCCTCTACGTATTTCCGGTGATCGCGGCAGGCACGGCTCTGCTCTTTGTCTTGGTCATTCGGCTCATGGGGATGGTCAGTGAGCAGCGTCGCATAGCGATTGTCGATTTACTTACAGGTCTTCGGAACCGGAGGTACTTCGAGACCCACTACGAAATCGACTGCGCCCGGGCTCAGCGCTCAGGGCAGCCCCTCAGTATGGTGCTACTCGACATCGACTTCTTCAAGTCAGTGAACGATGGCTACGGGCACGCCGCGGGCGATCTTGTGCTCAAGGAGATAGCTGAGCGCCTGCGGCGCTGTATACGCTCCGGGGACGTGCTCGCTCGCTACGGCGGGGAGGAGTTTGCCATCCTCTTAACCGGTGCAGGCGTGGACGAAGCTCAGCGCACCGCGTCACGCGTGAGCAGGGCCATCAACTCGGAGTCCTTCGAGGTTTCGGAGGATCTCCAGATTCCCATAACGGTGTCGGCCGGGATCGTCACCTATCCCGACCATGTGTGCATCGCGACGGATCTCGCTACCGCAGCTGACCGTGCCCTTTATGCAGCCAAGGCGGCTGGCCGCGACAGGCTTGTCGTTGGGAAGTTCGATCCACCGCCTAACTTCTTACGTCGTGGGCCGGTGGATCCGGTGGTCAACTATCTCGAGACGCTCGCCGATCTGGCTGACACTTACCAGGCGCCGGTGGAGCACGGGAGCGCCATCGCCCGTTGGTCGGTAGCCCTCGCGAATGAGCTCGGGATGGATGACTTTGCCCAGAGGCGCTGCGAGCTTGCCGCCCGCCTACACGACGTCGGCAAGGTCGCAGTTCCGATGCACATTCTGACCAAGACCGAGCGGCTAACTCCCGAGGAATGGCGGTTCATCCGTAACCACCCTGCCCAGGGGGAGCTTCTAGTATCGGCCGCTCCCGGCATGCGCGAGGTTGCGAACATCATCGGTCAGCACCACGAGCGGTTCGACGGCACGGGCTATCCCAAGGGCCTTCGGGATAACGAGATCCGCATTGAAGCGCAGATTCTCAGCGTCTGCGATGTTTTCGCCTCGATGCGGACGGATCGGCCGTATCGTCCTGGACTCAGCAAGGAGGAGTCGCGCTCGCGTCTCTTGGCCGCGAGAGGGACGCAACTTGCGGCCCCCATGGTTGACCTGTTTGTTCGGCTCCTTGACCGCGAGATCGTGGGGCACCTGGGTCAGCTCAACGACCACCGCCCTCTCGCCGCCGACGCGCGTGCCTGAGAGCGCTCGCTCGAGAGGATGTATCCGATCCAACGGAGGTTGCGTTCATGGCCAGGCCAGACGGGCGGTGGAGTAACCGTGACCATCATCCTTGGCGGGGCCCAGCAGTGGGGTAAACCCCATTTTGGTGGAGGTGGTGGGATTCGAACCCACGGCCCCTACATTGCGAAAGTGTGGTTCGCGGTGTTTTGACCAGGTCCTTTCCTATGACCTTCCTGGTAGCGGCGTTGCGATCCCCTCAGGCTCCCTCTTGGCGACGATCACGTTCCTCGGCGAGCGAGCCGACATCACAGGCCCTAACGCGGCGGTGCCTGCTTCCGGGCAGACGCGAAACGCCAAGGTTCTGTCCGCCGTGAGCCAGTCGACGACATGTCGGGTCGCGCCCACCAGGTCACCCGCCGGCGCCGTCTCCTGATCCCGGTTGGACGGCAGACGTTTGGGGACCTTCGGCGCTAGCCGGAAGCCTGACGCCGGCGTACGATCTCTCTAGGTGTTTGGGGGTATCAGATGCAGCGACTCAGTGGTGCGGACGCCAGTTTCGTCTACGGGGAAACACCGAATTGGCACATGCATTTGGGCACACTGGCTGTGCTCGACCCTTCGACCGCCCCAGGCGGTTTCGATGTGAATCGATTGCGCGCGCTGGTCGAGGCCCGGGCAGGCCTGCTTGGGCCGTTCTTGCGACGCTTGGTTGAGGTTCCCTTTGGCCTCGACCGCCCCGCTTGGGTGGACGACCTGCACCTCGATCTCGACCGCCAGATCCGCCCCGTCGGCGTCCCAGCGCCGGGCGGCCCCCGTGAGCTCGGTGCCTTGGTCGGCGACCTATTTGCCCACAAGCTCGAACGGGGCCGACCCCTGTGGGAGATCTGGTTCATCGAGGGCCTCGAGGATGGCCGTGTGGCTCTGCTCACGAAGATGCACCACTGCCTGGCGGACGGAGTTCGGGGCGCCCGCTTGTACGAGGTGTTTTACGACCTCGACCCCGGCGCCCCGTTGGAACGGCCCGATACACGGGTGCTGCAGGGCGAGCGAATCCCGCCTGGGTGGGAGATGACTCTGCGGGCGGTACCCAGGCTGATGGGCACCCCACTGCGGGCAGCGCGTGCTTCTGTCCACATCAGTCACTCGGCCCTGAGGATGCTACGGCTTCGCGCCTCCCCGGAATGGCTGGCGATGACGTTGCCCTTCCAGGCGCCGCGTACGTCGCTCAACCGGTCCATTACCGCACATCGAGGGTTCGCCTACTGCTCGGTCCCTCTCTCCGGGGTGAAGGCGATCAAGAACGCCTTCTCAGTGACGGTGAACGACGTGGTGCTCGGCATCTGCACGGGCGCGTTACGTCGTTATCTGGCCGATCGCGGCGAGCTACCCGGCAAGCCGCTGGTCGCCCAGATACCTGTCGCGGTGCATGTCAACGACGGAGGCGATGCATCCGGGGGCGCGTGGGGAAACGCCACCGCCGTGATGGGCGCCGCCCTGCCCACGCAACTCGATGATCCGGTCGAGCGGCTTCGGGCGATCCATGCCTCGACTCATAGCGCAAAGGTGATGCAGCACGCGCTCGGCGATGACCTCATCCTCGACCTGGCCGATATCGTCCCACCCGGACTTCTCGCCGCTGGAGTCCGGGCTTACAGCCGGCTCCGTCTCGCCGACCATCACCCGCCGATCTTCAACCTGATCGTCTCCAACGTCCAAGGCCCGCCGCTCCCGCTGTACATCGGTGGCGCGCGGCTCGTGGCTAACTACCCGGTTGGCCCCTTGCTCGATGGCGGCGGGCTGAACGTCACCGTGCTCAGCTATCTCGACCAAATCGACTTCGGCTTCGTCGTATGCCCCGAGATCGTGGAAGACCCATGGAAGCTTGCCGACGCGACGTCAGCGGCATTCACTGAGCTCGAGAAGGCGGCGGGTTGACAAGCTCGTTGACCGACGAGAGTGCCGGCGCAGGACGGACGATGCCACGCCGGACCAGAAGAGAATGGCACCCCCACACGATCACTCACGATTGACCTCCGATCGTCGGCACGTCCCCTCCCCAGATTCGCTGCGCCGACGAGTCGGGAGGACCTTGGGCCCTGTTCGGCGGGTGTCGCCGGGACCACCATGGCCGAGTGGACCCTTTGGACGCCAGAACGGCAGAAAAAGCGGCACCCGGACGCATCGCCGCCGAGCGCCCCGTCCGGCATCACCGGGTCCGCACGGTACTCCTGGTGCTCTTGTCGCTGGTCATCCTCTTCGTCGTGGTCTCGGTCGTGCTCACCCTTGAAGGGCGGGCCCGCCCGGTGAGTGTGAGCCAGGCCATCGGCCGCTACCACTCAGACCCTTCGGCCGACCCGGGAATCCACCCGCCTTCGGGCGTGTACTTGTATCGGGGCACGGGCACCGACAGCCTGAGCCTGCCGCCCCTCTCTCAAGCCGAGGGGCCGACGTTGCCGGGGACCGTCGAGGTCCACCCCGATGGGTGCTGGAGCTTCCGCATCGACTACTCCACCAACCACTGGCAGAGCTGGACCTACTGCGCACGCCCGAGCGGTCTTGTGGAGACGGGAGGACTGGTCTGGCAGCGCTGGATGGTCGGTCCAGTGGCCGAGACCAATCTATCGACGTTGCGATGTTCGTTGCCGTTGCTAAGCATCCCGGCGGCGCCCGCCGCAGACAAGGTGTGGCCCGCCCGTTGCACGGGCACGTCGACCCAAATCCCCGGCACCCTGGACAATGTCGGGGCCACCCGTTTTCTCGGGCAGCCGATTCTGACCATCGCTGGGCACAAGGTCCCTTCAGTCCACATTGAAGTTCAGTGGAAGCTGAGTGGGGCACAGGTCGGCACCGAACGCGACGATCTGTGGTACGACGCCCAATCCGGGCTCCCACTGCAGAACCGCCGGAGCATCCATGTCCGCACCGGAACGCCGTTCGGTCCCTCCACCTACACCGAGGAAGGGGAGTTCGTGCTCCAGAGTCTGACGCCAAAGACCTAACGGCAACCCGTGTGGGGCCCAGCCCGGCGATATCAGGCACCGGCGGCACGGACAAGCTGGGCGCAATTTCTCCAACCGCACCTCATCCGAGGACGCGTCCTACACGGGGATCAGGGCGGTTCCAACCTCAGACGCGGCATCGGATGTGGGATCGAGCCACTCGCGCAGTGCCTCATAGACGGAGGGATGGTTGAGGAGATTGAAGTGGTGGAGCCCCCCGAAATGACGCGTGTGTCCGAGGGGGAAGGGGAGGTGCCGGCCATCACGGGATTGGCCACGGGCACTGTCGGGCTGGACGAGAAAGTCGCCCACCAACCGACCGAGCGGGTTGCCGCTGCTCGTTGTCACAGTGGCGCTGATGGCGTAGTGATGGGCCCAAGGGATGAGGGGAACCTCTTTGGGTTCGCGCTTCGATCCGGGGCCATCGTTGCGCCAATGGTCGTCGAGCAGATAGCCGGCACTCAGATCCTTGATTCCTGCGCTTCGCCTGTCGAGGATCGAAGCCAGCGGCCGACTCTCATCGAGCTTGCCGAACGCGCCGCTGAGACGGCTCACCAACCGCTCAAGGCCCGCCCCCAGATGTGGAGTGCCAAGGTAGAAGACGTGTCGCAGCTTCGATACCCACGTCTGGTTCCCCTGATGCGCGTAGTGGCACGCGCTGCGGCAAAGCAGACCACCCATCGAATGACCTACGAGGATCAACTCGGTCACCGGAGTGGGCCAGGCTGCCACCACATCATCGAGGAGTGCAGTGAGGTGCTGACCGTTCTCGGAGATGTGGAGGCCGGTGTTGTAGCGCAGATACACGGGGGTATAGCCGAAATCTTCAGCGAGCCGTGAGCCATACGTGGACTCGGTGCCCAAGCCGTGGCGATCCGCGTGCAGCCTCCACGACTCCTCGTTCTCGCCCAAGCCATGAAGGAAGACTGCTACCTTCGACGTCGCATCGGGGAATGCGACTTTGAGCGACGCGCGCCGGGGCACGACGTCTGCTCGAACACATCGAACAGCCATCGGGATCGCCAGTGGGCTGGCCTGGTCGGCAAGGTCATCTCCCAGGGTCGCATTCAGCACTGCCAATGCCAGGTTGCTCCGGGGCGTCGACCCTGCCGGAGAGGCTGAACCCGCGGCAGCACCGACGACTTGGCTGGTGACCAGGCCGACAGCCAGGCCCGTCTCTCGGATCAAGGTGTAGACGCCGGTGGCGATGACGTCGTGGATGACTCGGGCGGGGAGGCTGAGCGGAGCAGTAAGTCCGAACGTTCTGCCTGCGACAGCACGGTGTACCTGCTCGACGTGTGAGACGGTGTCAGCCAGCGTCCGCGTTGCCAACTGGCCGCCTGCCCGGATCTCCTCAGACTTCATTGCCCTCCTCTTGGAAGGAAGAATGATCCTTTGGTGACTGCGGCCAACTCGCATCCACCGCCAACCCCCTGACCAGGGATTTTGGTGGAGGTGATGGGATTCGAACCCAGGCCTCTCCATTGCGAACGTAGCATTCGACCACTCTTGACCGGGTCCTTCACAATGATCCTCCTGGTGGGACGCTGGCAATCCCCTCAGGTCCCCTCAGGATCCCTCCCCTTCCCTCTCGATAAGGTCACGTAAGGTCACGGACTCAGGCCGATTTGCTCGTAGGCCATGGCAGGCCGAGTCTGCGTTCGATCCCGATCTCGGTTCACCGAAGAGGAGCGCCCCCAACATGTCTGCATCATCGACCGTCCCGGGAGACGACCTCGGCGTCGCCACCATCCCCGGCCCCAACCGCTTCGGGGTGTTCATCGCCCCGTACCACGATCCGGCCGGGAACCCGTCGGTACAGATTCGTCGGGACCTCGATCTGGTCAAGCTGCTCGACGACCTCGGCTACGACGAAGCCTGGTTCGGCGAACACCACAGCGGCGCCTACGAGACCATCGCCTCACCGGAGCTCATGATTGCCGCGGCGGCCGAACACACGACCCGGATCCGGTTGGGCACCGGCGTCAACTCCCTCTCCTACCACCACCCCTACATCCTCGCTGATCGGATCATGCAGCTCGATCACATGACCAGAGGCCGGGCCATGCTGGGGATGGGCCCCGGCCAGCTGCCATCAGACGCCTTCATGATGGGCATCGACCCCCGCCGTCAGAGAGACATGATGGTGGAATCGGCCGAGGTCATCGTGCGGCTGTTGCGGGGTGAGGTAGTGAGCCGGGAAACCGACTGGTTCCGGCTCGATAACGCGAGATTGCAGCTGCGGCCCTACTCGCCCAATGGGATCGAGCTGGCCGTCGCGTCGACCGGGTCGCCCAGCGGTGCCACCCTGGCCGGCCGGCTCGGCCTGTCCCTGCTATCCCTGGCCGCCACCGATCCCGGCGGATTTGACGCCCTCGACGCCAACTGGGGTCACTTTGTACGCGTATCCCATGAGCACGGCAACCCCATCGACCGGAACCGTTGGCGGGTGGTGGCGTCCATGCATCTGGCTCCCACCCGGGCGCAAGCCGAGCGAGAGATGGAACACGGCATGTTGACGCTGTGCGGATATTTCGAGGGGATGAGCAACCACAAGCTGCCCTGGGCGACCACGGCGGCCGAGGCGCTCACCCATTGGACGACCGAAGGCCTGCCCGTGTTCGGGATCGCCACCGTCGGCACGCCCGATGATGCGATCGCCACCATCGAGCGTCTCAGTGCCAAGACCGGCGGTTTCGGCACTTTTCTGTTCCTGGCCCACAACTGCGCCGACTGGGAAGCCACTAAGCGCTCCTACGAGCTGTTCGCGGAGTATGTGATCCCCCAGTGTCGTAACCTGAATGTCGGACGGCGCGACAGCATCAGCTGGGTGGGAGAGAATCACGAGGTGTTTTTTGGTGCCATGCAACAAGCCACCCGTGAGGCCATCGAAAAATACAAGGGGAAGTGATTTGTGCTCACCCGATGAGCCTTGCTCCGCAATCAGCTCACTGGCCGCAGCACGTAGGCGTCCTCGATTGAGTGCCGCGTCCTAGCGGAGTGACGCCTCTGCCAACCATCTGACCAGAGAACACCTCGGCGTCAATGGCGTGAAACACCCCCCGGAAGAGGTCCTGCCTGTCGGTCGCGAAGTGTCCCTGCTCGACGAACAGTCGGGGGGCGGCCTCCACCAAGGCGGCGCGAGTCGCCGCGCCCTGTTCGATCTCACGGCGACCGGCGGGCACGACAGCCAAACCCTAGATCTGCCGACGTCGTGCGACATGCGCTTCTTCGGAGGCCCTGCGTCGCACAACGGCCTTGACACGCCGCCACCGGCGGAAGTATCACGTGTGCCAACTTGGCGCTACGGAAGAGGGGGGCCGTGACCGCAGGAATACCAACGTTCCAGGAGCGGCTCAATGCGTTTGTCGGCCAGCCCATGGGGTCCGGAAGCACGGCGCCAGACCGGGTGAACCTGCCCATGATCCGCCATTGGTGCACGGCGTTCGATGACCACAACCCCGTATACCTCGACGAGGAGGCGGCGGCCGCGACGCGCCACGGTGAGATTGTGGCGCCGCCGCTGATGCTGCAGACGTGGACGATGGCGACCCCACTGCTCGACGGCATCGCCGCGCGGGGAGGTTCGCCGGTCGAGATCACGGGCGGTGGCCCGCTGACCGTGCTGGACGAGGCGGGCTTCACCGCGACTCTTGCGGCAAACTCCGAGTTCGAGATCGAGCGATACCTACACCTCGGCGAATCGGTGGCGACTCAAAACGCAATCGAGTCGATTTCTGAAGAAAAACAGACGCGCCTCGGGCCGGGGCACTTTGTCACGTGGGTCACGACCTACTTCGACGAGCAGGGCGAAGTTGTCGGGCGACAGCGCTTCCGGGTGCTCAAGTTCCGGCCGGCTTCAGCATGAGTGTGCGACTGGCCCCCACGGCCACACCTGATACCCAATTCTTCTGGGACGGGCTCCGGCAAGGTCGACTTCTGATCCAGCGCTGTGTCCAATGCGGGCGTCTGCGCCACCCGCCGAGACCGATGTGCCCGTCGTGCAACTCGCTGGACAAAGATGCCATCGAGGCAAGCGGCCGGGGCCGGGTGTACAGCTTCGTGATGCCGCAGCACCCGCCGGACCCCTTCATCGAAGGCCGCTACATCGTGGCCCTCGTAGATCTCGAGGAGGGGGTTCGGATCGTATCTAACCTGCGGGATGTCGATCCCGACGACGTGACGATCGGAATGGCGGTGCAAGTGGCCTTCGAGACCTTCGAGGGCGATGTCGTCCTCCACCAGTTCCGTCCAGCGGTGCTCTTGTGACAGTCCCTCAGGCCGGAGATACCCTGCCCGAGTTGGCGATCCCACTTACGGCTACGCGCATTGTGGCCGGCGCCATCGCAACTCGTGACTTCATGCCAGTCCACCATGACCGGGCCTATGCCGCGTCGCAGGGCGCTCCAGACATCTTCATGAACATCATCTCAACGAACGGCTTCTGCAGCCGGTACCTCACCGACTGGGCGGGACCGGACGCCGTCGTGAAACGGCTGGCAATTCGCCTCGGCGTGCCTGCACATCCCGGCTCCACGCTGACATTTACCGGCTCAGTGCTTGCCGTCGAACGGAGAGGCGACGAGCAATTCGTCGAAGTAGGGTTTCGGGCATCCAATGATCTCGGTGACCACGCGACCGGAACTGCCACCCTTACGCTGCCCGCGACCGCGTGACCTTTTCGCTCCGTAATCGGGCGGCGATCGCCGGAATCGGCCAGACCGAGTTCTCGAAGAACTCGGGCCGAAGCGAACTCCAGCTTGCCTGCGAGGCAGTGAAGGCGGCGCTCGACGACGCCGGACTGGCACCGGCAGACGTCGACGGGCTCGTCACTTTCACCATGGACTCGAGCGAGGAGATGGAGGTGGCCCGCAACCTCGGCATCCAGGCGCTCTCGACTTTCAGCCGAGTGCCCTATGGCGGGGGCGCTGCGGCGGGCACCGTATTGCAAGCGGCTATGGCGGTTGCCACCGATGTCGCGCAGGTAGTCGTGGTCTACCGGGCGTTCAACGAACGATCGGGTCTCCGGTTCGGGAACTTCGGCGGCTCAATGACGGGCGCCGCGCCTCCCTGGCTCTCGTGGTACGGGCCGTTCGGGCTACTGACGCCCGCGGCCTGGGTGGCTATGCACGCCCGTCGATACATGCACGAGTACGGAGTGACCAACCAGGACTTTGGGCGCATCGCCGTGGTCGACCGGAAGCACGCCGCGACGAACCCTGACGCGTGGTTTTACGGCCGACCAATCACGATCGAAGACCACCAGGCGTCCCGCTGGGTTGTCGAGCCGGTGCTGCGTCTACTCGACTGCTGCCAGGAGAGTGACGGGGGCGTGGCGCTGGTCGTGACGTCAGCGCAGCGGGCACGCGATCTTCGCCACACCCCGGCGTACATCGCTGCGGCGGCACAAGGGGCGACATTTGACGGCGAGTTGATGACCAGTTACTACCGCGACGAGATCTCTGGGCTTCCCGAGATGGGTGTCGTAGCCGACCGTCTGTGGCGACAGTCCGAACTCACCCCGGCCGACATATCAACGGCCTTCCTCTACGACCACTTCACCCCCTTCGTGCTCGTGCAACTCGAGGAACTCGGCTTCTGCGCCCGTGGGGAGGCGAAGGACTTCGCCACTATCGAGAATCTCTCGATCGGTGGAACTTTGCCGATCAACACCTCCGGCGGCCTGCTGGGCGAGGCCTACATCCACGGGATGAACGGCATCACCGAGGCCGTTCGCCAGGTTCGAGGGACCTCATGCAACCAGATTGCCGACGTCGAACACGTCCTCGTCACATCCGGCACGGGTGTGCCAACGAGCGGCCTGATCCTCGGCGCCTCGGGCTAAGGTGACGGCGCGGTGCGGGCTCTACGATCTGGGCGAGGCGCTCCGCCGGTGCCGATCGTCGTCCCGAAGGGCGCTCGCCCCCGGGCGTGCGAAGTCAGAGGTCGGGTAGAGACTTGGGTATAAGGTCAGCCGACGCGTTGCCATCGACTTCAAGCAGCTTTCCCGTAACCCAGGACGCAGCCGGCGAAGCCAAGTACAGCACTGCTGCTGCGATGTCCACAGGCACCCCGTTTCGCCGCATCGGCGTGCGCTCCACCATCACTCTTCGCACATCGTCCGATTGGACGTCGAGGTAACGTTGCAGGGCGTCGGTCTCGACGGCGCCCGGCAATACCGCGTTGACGCGGACTCGGGGGGCGAGGTCCATTGCCATCATCCGGGTAAGGTGCGAGATCGCCGCTTTGATGGTGCCGTGGGTGAGACCACCACGAGTGGTCCGGGAACCGGCGACGGAACTGATGTTGACGATGGAGCCTCCACCGCGTCGGAGCAGATGGGGAACGGCGAGCCGGCTGAGCTCAAAGGTGGCCGAGACGTTGAAGTGGAACGAGGCTTCGAGGTTCTCGACGGTGGTATCGAAGAAGGGGAAGGACTGCGAACCCCCTGCGTTGTTGACGACGACGTCGAGCCCACCAAACGTCGCGGCGACCGACTCCACCAGGTCAGGAAGCATCCCGAGGTTGTTCATATCGGCGGGGAGGACCAGAGCTCGTCGACCACTCCGGCGGATCTGGCCGGCCACCTGGTCGAGGTCCGTGCGGGTCCTCGCCACGATGGCGACATCGGCGCCAGCCTCGGCGAGTCCGACCGCAATGCCGGCCCCGATCCCTTTGCCGGCGCCGGTGACAATGGCGACCTTGTCCGTCAGTAGGAATTGCTGCGGCAGCGGCAGCGGGTGGCCCTCACCGGTGGACATCATCCCCTCCCGTCGGCTTGTTTGACGCGTTGACGTAGCAAGTTATCTCGGGTGGTTCCGCCACGTCAGGCATGCCTCCCTATACCAGCCGCGTCCTGTGGAAATCCGAGCGGCGGTCGTGCGCGGCGGGAGCTGGCACGATCACTCAACTACCCAGTGGTCGGTAGCGCCTCCGGGTGACCTTCGAAAGAGTACAGGAGCAATGACAACTCTGGTCATCATCCACGAGGGTGACGACGTCGAACACTGGCGAACCTCCACCAGGCGTGAGGAGTACTTCGGTCCGCTGGGGATCACCGCGCGCACGTTCATCGACCCGGACAAGTCCAACCGGGTGGGACTGATCGTCGAAT
>JBEKWB010000079.1:0-21061 GCA_049513455.1 Acidimicrobiales bacterium | reverse complement strand
GCGTTCCCGGGCCGCCTGCCGGAGCTCGCTCACCGCCACTTCTACCTCGGTGACCACAAATGCCACAATCCCCAGCTCGCCCTCATCGTCGAATGTCACACACGCAGCCGCCGACACACCGTCCAGGCTGCGCATCGCCTCACTCAACTCGACGAGGGATATCCGCACGCCGCTCCGCTTGATCACCCGGTCAGCGCGGTCCACGTAGACGTAGCTGCCGTTCTGGTCCCGGTAGACGAGATCGCCCGTGCGGTACACGATCTCGCCGGGCACCACGTCGGAGCGGAGGACTTCCTCGGTGAGGGCAGGAGCACCCCAGTAGCCGACCATGAGCTGGTCCCCGCCGATGTACAACTCGCCGACCCGGTCGGGACCGTCCACGACCGCACCGGCGTTGTCGACCAGGTGGAAGGACACCCGGGGGTGCGGAAACCCCATCGGCACCGTGCCGTCAGCCGTCATCTCGGGCGTCAGGAGCACATGGGTGACGGCGATGGTCGTTTCCGTCGGACCGTACCGGTTGAAGACCCGCACCTGGGGCGCCGAGGACCACAGGGAACGGATGTCGGCGATGGAGCTGGCCTCGCCACCCAAGGCGATCACGTCGAGCGGAGAATCGGCCAGTTTGGCCATCTGCGGGCTGGCCAGCAGGAGACGGAGGTAGCTGGGTGAAAAGCCGGTGTAGGTGATGCGCTCGTTCACCACCGCGTTGAAGAAGGTGCGCGGGAACAGCAGGGCATCGCGCGGCCGGATGACCACCGCACCGCCCGAGTACAGGGTCGGGAACAGGGTGCCGAACGATCCGTCAAAGTGGAACGGGGACACGCAGAGCGTGCGGGTGTCCCGGTCGAGGTCGAGCGCCCGTGAAGTCGCCTCCACCGCGGCTCCGAATGCCGCGCTGCCGATGAGCACACCCTTGGGTGCGCCGGTCGTACCCGAGGTGTAGATGGCATAGGCGACCCGGGGGGACACGGGCACCGGTCCCGGCAGATCCGCGCCCCCGTCCTGCAACAGCGAAATCGGGAGCACCGGAGACCCGCCGAGAGAATCAGGGAGTAGCGCGTGACCATCCTTGGGGGCCTCGTCCGACCGGACCACCAGGGCCGGTGTGCAGTCGGCCACAATGGACGCCAACCGGGCTTCGGGGTCGGCGACGGAGAGCGGAACGAAGATGGCGCCGATCCAGAGGCTTGCCAGTGCGGCCACCACGAAGTCCACGGAGTTGGGCAGGAGAAGGGCGACCCGATCCCCTTCCTTCACGCCGTGGGCCGCCAGCCCGGCGCTGAGCCGTGCCGCCGCGTCAGCGAGCTCGGCGTAGCTGAGCTCTGTCTCGAGGTCCTTGACGGCGGGGAGATCCGGCCCGGTGCGGGCCTGCTCGACTATCTGGTGGAGAACGTCGGGCATGGTCAGCGGGCGGAGGCCTGGGCGCCGCGGATCAAGGTGCCCGGAAGCTCTCCTGTCGGGGTTCCATCGTCGAACGTCACCGCGCCGCGCTTGATGGTCCATTTGTACCCCCGGGCCGCCTGCAGGAGCCGCCGTCCGCCGGCGGGGAGGTCGGCGGCGATCTCGGGAGAGGAGCATTCCAGATGCGCCAGATCGATGACATTGAGATCGGCGAGAAGTCCCGGGGCGACCACACCGCGGTCGAGCCAGCCGAAATGCGCGGCGGGACGCTGCGATATCTGATGCACCACCGACTCGATAGGCAGCCCGTCCCTGCCCTCCCGATCCCGCGCCCACAAGGTCATGTAGCTGGTGGTCATGCTGCCGTCGCAGATCTGCCCGCAATGGGCACCGGCATCGGACAGCCCGAACATCGTCACCGGCGAACTGATCATTTCATGGACCACGTCCAGGTTGCCGTCGACGAAGTTGAACAGCGGCGCGTAAATCAGCTGCTTCCCGTTGCGCTGCAGCTGCACGTCGTAGGCGTACTCACGGGGATCCAGCCCGAGGCGGCGGGCCGTGGCCCCCAACGACTGGCTGCGGTCGAGGTCGTAGTTCGGCGGGTCCTCGAGCACGTACATGTCGTCGAAGCGCCCGAAGAACGAGTACCCCGCGAAGGCGTCGGCACCGGACGTCAAGGTGGCGTGACCCTCGAGAATGCGCGTGCGGCGGTCGGGTTCCCCCAGGGCGGCGATGCGCTCGGCCAGGGGCAGGCCGGCGATCTTGCCGTAGGCGCGCGCCGGGGTGAACACATTGGCGGAGGCTTCGAGGCCGAGGAGGACGCCGATGGGGCGGGGCGCCACCTGGGCCTTGACGTCGAGACCTTCGGCCTGGAGCGAACCGGCCAGGCTGATCAGGTCGCGCCAGCGGTCGGGCGCTTCGATGTCCTGCTGCACCGTGTAGCTGACCGGTCGCCCACTGGCGCGGGCGAACTCGGTGATGAGTGCGAACTCCGAGGCGGCAAAGGCGTCGCTCGTGGTGCGGTAGCTGTCCGAGAGGAACTGGAACACGCCCTTGCCCGTGGCGCGCAACACCGACGCCAGGGCGAGGAGTTCGGGCTCCCGGGCCCGCAGTGTGCCGAGATTCTCACCGGTGCTGGTGCGGTGTCGTTCGGTGCGCGAGGTGGAGACACCGATGGCGCCGGCTTCGAGGCCCTGCTCGAGCAGACGAGCCATTTCGCCGAGCTGCTGCTCGTCGGGATGCTCACCGGGGTCCGCCCCGCGCTCCCCCATGACAAAGGCGCGGAGAGCGGCGTGCGGAAGGTGCGTCCCGACATCGATCGTGCGCGGCTGGCGCTCCAGGGCGTCGAGGTATTCGGGGAACGACTCCCAATCCCAGCGCAGGCCCTCGTGCAGCGCGGTGCCCGGGATGTCCTCGACGCCTTCCATCATGGCGATCAACCAGTCGTGGCGGTCCGGGGCCACCGGAGCGAACCCGACCCCGCAGTTGCCCATGGCCACCGTCGTCACGCCGTGATGCGATGAAGGGGCCAGCAGCGGATCCCAGGTGGCCTGGCCGTCGTAGTGGGTGTGGGGGTCGACGAACCCCGGGGTCACCAGCAGGCCGTCGGCATTGAGCTCGCGACGGCCCTTCGGGATGTCGTCACCGACGGCGACGATCCGCTCACCCTCGATGGCGACATCGGCCCGACGCGCCGGTGCGCCTGTCCCGTCGACCACCGTGCCGTTTCGGATGACCAGATCAGCGCTCATTTTTCATGTCCATTCAGGCTCCCAACGCCCAACGCCGCATCGATTTGCGGGCGTCGGACAGCTCTTCGTACTGCATGTCGGTCAATGTGATGCGCGCGGCGGCGCAGTTCTCCTCGAGATGCTCGACGGACGACGTCCCGGGTATGGGGACCATGACAGGGGAACGGCGGAGGAGCCAGGCCAGGCAGACCTGGGAGCCGGTGGCGCCGAGCTCCTGCGCCACCACGTCGAGCGGGCCGCCGGGCCGGGAGAGGTTCCCGCTGGCCAGTGGGAACCACGGGATGAAGCCGATCTGGTGCTGCTCGGCGTAGTCCACGACGTCTTCGCCGCCCCGGTGACCGAGGTTGTATTGATTCTGCACGCTGACGATCGGCACGATCCTCTGCGCCGCTTCGATCTGATCCACCCCGACCTCGGAGAGGCCGACTTCGCGGACCTTGCCCTCCTCACGCAGCGTGCGCAACAACCCGAACTGCTCGTCCGCGGGAACCTCGGGGTCGACCCGGTGCAACTGGAAGAGGTCGATCTGATCCACCCCGAGACGGGTCAGGCTGCCTTCGCACTGCTGACGGAGATACTCGGGACGCCCGTTGGGCGCCCACTGGTTCGGGCCGGAACGGGTGAGACCGGCCTTGGTCGCGATCTTCAGCGTGGCCGGGTAGGGGTGGAGCGCGTCATGGATGAGCTCCTCCGCCACATTCGGTCCGTACGAGTCCGCCGTGTCGATCAGGTCCACGCCCAACTCGACGGCGCGCCGCAGGACGCGGAGCGCGAGATCGCGATCCCTCGGGGCCCCCCACACGCCGCTCCCTGGAAGCTGCATCGACCCAAAACCGAGCCTGTGCACAGTCAGCGTGCCTAGTTGCAATGTGCCGGCGTCATCCACTTTTGCCCAATCTCCCCAATATCTCCCCAATTGCAGTTGCCCACAATGGCCGCGCGCGCACTCAAATCCCTGGTCCGAGCGTTCTACAATGGTACTCGGCTCCGCGCCCTGCGTTGTTTCGCCCCTCTTAGTGGGCGTAGCCTTGTGTTGCACCACACGCGAGAAAGGGACCGTTGCCCGCATGAAATTGCCATGTCGATCGGGGCTGGCTCGTACGGCAATTCCGGACTCGGGATCTGCCGTCTCTCTGCGCGCGGTGACCCATGACTGAGTTCGCCATCGTCGGGCTCGGGTCATGGGGGCTGTGCGTACTGGAGCGGACGGTGAGCCGGGCGCGGCGGACGACGGCCCCCATCCGGCTGCACGTCATCGAGCCCGGCCAACTCGGTGGTGGGATCTACACCATGGCGCAACCGGACTATCTGGTGCTCAACAACCCGTGTGGTCAGCTGTCGCTCTACGCGTCGCCCGACGGCGACGAGGACCCGCCTTACGCGGTGGGATTGCACCAGTGGGTCGTCGAGAAGGGGTACCGCTGGGTCGGCTACGAGTGCCGGATCGGTACCGCGGGCGTACCGATCCTCGCCACCGACTTCCTGCCCCGGCGGCTGATGGGCGAGTACCTGGCGTGGTTCTACGACACACTCCTGGCCGATGCCCCTGCGAACCTGGAGATCGTCCGTCACTTTGCATCCGCCACCGACATCACACCCGAGATCGGAGGCCGCGAGAGGATCCAGCTCGACAACGGCACGACAATCAGCGTCGAGCATGTCGTCCTGACCTCCGGACACACGTGGAACGAGGAGCTCGTCGGTGACTCACCGGACGTTCGCTACCTCCGGCCCTATCCGGTCGACTACTTCGATATCCCACTGCCTCCGGGGGCACCGATCGCCATCGCCGGCATGGGCCTGGTCGGCTTCGACCTCCTCACCGCGCTGACGATCGGCCGCGGGGGGACGTACGAGGACGTGGGCGATCGCAAGCGCTACATACCGAGTGGCCGCGAACCGGAGATCTACCTCTATTCCCGTTCGGGGGTTCCCTACTGCGCCAAGGCGGCGCACGGCATCGACTCCTACGGTGCGTACGAACCCGTGGTGTGCACACCCGAGGCATTCCGTGAACTCACGAATCCGGGGAGTTCACCGCTGCGGCGCCGAGTCGACTTTCGCCACGATCTGCTCCCACTCCTCTTCGCCGAGATGCAGGCGCGCTACTACACGCATGCCGCCTTCTTGAAGGGGGGCGCAGCCGCGGCGGCGTCGACCCACGAGCAGCTCCGGGCCGCGTGGGCGGACGGGACGTACGATCAGGCCGTCTCACGGCTCGAACCGACGTACGGGCGCTTCGACCCCGCCAGCCACGTCTTCGCCGACGCCGGCAAGAGCTACGAGTCGAGCGCCGATTACCAGGCCCACGTCTACGACATGGTCGAGACCGATCTCGACGAGGCGCTGGCGGTAGGTGGCAGCCCGGTCAAAGCGGCCCAGGAGGTGACCCGGATCCTGCGAGACCAGTTGCGGTCGGTCATCGAGTTCGGCGGGCTGACACTGGAGTCCTACATCGACTTCCAGTCCAACGTGCGGGGACGGATCAACCGGCTGGAGGCGGGGCCACCCGCCCTGCGCTCCCAGCAGCTCCTGGCCCTGCTCGACACCGGCACGGTCAAGGTCCCCTTCGGCCCGTACCCCGAGGTGTCGGCGGCGGCGGACGGCAAGGTGACCCTCCGCTCCACTCGGCTGACCCAGGAGGCGGAGGCCACCGTCAACGGGGTGGTGCGCGGCCACCTGGACCTCCCCTCGCTGGCCCGGTCCAGTTCGCCCCTGCTCAGCCGTCTCTACACCAGGGGTCGCCTCACGCAGTTGAGCTACGGGGACACCACGGTGGGGAGTGTGGCCATCAGCGAGGACTTCCACCCCTATGACGCCGAGGGCCGGTTGCAGCCGCATCTGTCCCTGCTCGGCGTCCTCACCGAGGGTGTGCGCTACTTCACCCACTATCTGCCGTCGCCGCGCAGCCGCTTGCGCGCGGTGCTCGATGCGCAGCTCTGCGTCGAGAACATCATCGGCTGATCGGGGACCGCCGGGCCGGGTCAGCCGGACTTCAGGCGGTCGCCGCCTCCAGAGCCTGGTCCAGGTCGTCGATCAGATCGTCCACATGCTCGATCCCGATGGAGAGCCGGATCGTTTCGGGACGGATGCCGGCCGCTGTCAGCTGGGCGGGGGTGAGCTGGCGGTGCGTGGTCGACGCCGGGTGGATGGCCAGTGACTTGGCATCGCCGAGGTTGAGGAGGCGCTTGAAGAGCTGCAACGCGTCGAAGAACGCCAGGCCGGCCTCGTAACCCCCGGCGGCCCCGAAGGTGATGATGGACGGCACCCGTCCTTTGAGGTACCGCTGCACGAGGTGATGGTACGGGTGGTCCGGGAATCCGGCGAAGCTCACCCAGTCGACGCGCGGATCGGCGGCCAGGTAGGCGGCGATCGCCCGCGCATTCGCCTCGTGGCGCTCGAGACGGACCGCCATGGTCTCCAGCCCCTGGAGCAGCTGGAACGAGTTGAAGGGCGACAGGGTGGCCCCGGTGTTGCGCAGTTGGATGGAGCGGGCCCGTGTCACGAATGGACGGTCCGGGAAGTCACGGGCGAAGACGACGTTGTGGAAGGCGGGCTCGGGCTCGTTGAAGCCCGGAAAGCGGTCGACGTGCTCGGCCCAGGGGAAAGTCCCGCCGTCGACGATGGCGCCGCCGAGCGTCGTGCCGTGACCCCCGACGAACTTTGTCAACGAATGGACGACGACGTCCGCTCCATGGTGGATCGGCTTGAGCATCAACGGCGTGGCGACGGTATTGTCGGCGATCAAGGGCACCCCGGCGGCGTGGGCCACATCGGCGACAGCTTCGAGGTCGACGACATTGCCGGCCGGGTTGCCGATCGTCTCGAGGAAGACGGCGCTGGTCCGATCGTCGATCAGGGACTTGATCGAATCAGCCTCGTCATCCACCGCGAACCGCCCTTCGATCCCGAGGGACGGCAGCACGTGCGCGAAGTAGGTGAACGTGGCCCCGTAGAGCTGTGGCGCCACCACGACGTTCGAGCCGGCTCGGGCGACGGTGAGGATGGAGTAGCTGACGGCAGCCATGCCGGATGCCACGACCAGAGCCGCCGTGCCGTCTTCCAGCGCTGCGATACGCTTCTCCAGCACTTCGTTGGTGGGATTGTTGAGGCGGTTGTAGTGGAAACCCGGGACCTCGAGATCCAAAATGGCGCCGGCGTGCTCGGCGTTCTCGAAGTCGTGCGCCACCGTCAGATAGATGGGCACCGCCACAGCCCGGGTGCCATCGGCTTCGTAGCCACCATGGATGGCAATGGTCTCGTCGTGCATGTGATTCAGTCGCTCCTCTTCGAAAAACCGTTGACCCAGTTGGCATAGAGACGTTGCGCCACCCCGTGCCACGACCAGGGCGCCCGTGCTCCGACCTTGTCGAACGGGAAGGCCGCCACGAGCTCGGGATCCCTCTTGCCCCCGATGATCACCTCGTGCAGGTGTTCCAATTCGCCCCAGTCCTCGGGGCCCACGCAGTGCAGCGGCAGGACCGGCAGCTCGTCCCGCTCGTGCTGGGCGTAGCGCCTTAGGTCGCGGTGGTACTCCCGCAGCAGGCTGGAGGGGTCGTACTCGGGGTGGCCCTGGACGAGCACGACCTGGGCCACGCCGACCTGCCGGGTCGCCACGGCCCATCCGACAGCGTCGGATCGCACCGCGATGCGATATCCGGCACCGCGAAGCTGCTCCTCGGCTACCGTGCTGGTGCGGGAATGGGGCAGGGTGATGAGGGGCTCCACCCCGACCCCCAGTGGGTGCGCGGGGTCGACTTCCTGGGGGAAGACCCCGGTGCACTTCGACGTCAGGCGCTCGCGCGCCATCCCGTCGAATACGGTCAAGGCCGCGTGAGCCGAAAGGCAAGAGAGGAGCATGGACTGGACGTGCTCACTCCCCCAGGTGAGCAGATCGGAAAGGTCGGTCCAGTAGGGCTCGTCCTCAATCCGCTCCTCCACCGGATTCGAGCCGGTCACGATGAGAAGGTCGGGCGGATCCTGCAACATGGTCTCGACCGGCAGGTAGTCCGTCGCGATCCGAGCCGCCACCCGCTCTCCCCGCGGCACGCCCGACAAGGCGTAGCGACGCACAGCGATCACCTCGGGTCCCGAGCCCGTCTCGAGCAGGTCCAGGAACTGTCGCTCGGTGGCGTCGAAGGCGCCGTCGGGCATGTTGTTCACAAACGCACAGGTCCAGTCCACCTGATCCGATTCTTCCGAAACTTCGGGGAGCGAGGTGTCAGGGCGCGTCGCCGCGGCCTGCGACAGCCGCACGGCCACTAGAAGTGGCTCACGTCGGCGTAGGTGACCGTCACCTCTTTGTGGAGCAGCCGGTTTACCGCCTGCAGTTCGGTGTAGTCCTCGGCCGATCCGACAACAGCCATGATGTGATTCCGCGATCCGTCTTTCCAGTCCAGGTCGGCGCCCGGTCCCTGGTGCACCGTGATGCTGTCCACCCCGGGATGGTCGCTCACGGCGTCGAGCCCCGTGATCGCCGCCACGGTGGCCGACATCGCCGGCGGCTGCAAGAAGAACCGGTAGCCGACGCGTTGGGTGGCCACGGGGCCGTCGATCCGGATCGCCTCCCCGAGCGACACCCGCAGGGTCAACTCGAGCAACGGGATGTCCGCGGCGCGACCGAGCATCTCCGGCACGCCGCCGCCGACGCGGCCGTTCACCTCTATGACCCGGGGTCCGTCGGGGGTGAACTTGATTTCCGTGTGGAGGCAGCCCGTGTGCACACCGAGCGCCTCGATGGCCGAGGTGGCCAGCTCGAGCGCCGCCTTCTGGTCGCCGCCCTCGAGTGCGGCCGGGATGAAGAACCCGGTCTCGCGGAAGTTCTCCGCCATCGGAAAGCGGCCGGTGAGGGCCAGATGGCTGACGACGCCCGCGGCGGCGATGCTCTCCACGGAGACGTACGCCGCGTAGGGTCCCTCCTCCCGGGCTGGGTCGTCCGCGATGTATCCCTCGAGGACCATGTCCGGGCGGGACGGCCCCAGCGAATTGAGCAGGTGATCGAGCTGCGCGGCGTCGTGGACCGCAAAGGTGTACCGGCTCCCCTGCGCCGAGCGGGGCTTGAGAACAGCCGGCCAACCCACATCGGATTCGATCGCAGCCAGATCCCGCTCGGACTGCTCCGGCCGGACGATCTCACATGGCGGCACAGGCAATCCCGCATTGCCCAGCACCCGGCGCTGTTCGTACTTGTCGGTGAGGGCGGCGGCCGATTCGACGGAATGAAAAGGGAGATGTAATGCCGCGGCCACCTGGGCGAACGTGGTCATGTTGGCGTCGAGATACGTGACGATCGCGTCCGGCTTGTACGGGGACACCAACTCGTCGAGGATCTGACCGGCGTCGAGCCCGCTGATGTCGACCACCGGCCCGAAACGGTTGAGCAAGTCCGTCATCTGCGCCATCTCGGGGATTGAGCCGTCGATCAACCAAAGCAGATCGCAGATCCTGGCCGCAGCCTCGGTCAGCTGCATGACGGGCACGCAGCGGGGCCCGTAGCCGACAGCCACAAGTGGCCGCTTTTCATTGGAGGTGAAGTCCATTCCCACAATGCAGATGTTAGCCTTGAACTGGGCGTTCGCCCCGGCACCAACGGCGATTCTTGGACGCGGTGGATTTTTCGGCACCGGGACACGGATGGAGGAGTCAACAGGCATGCCAATCGAGATCATCGGAATGGTAGGTACGCGGGAGGCATCGGAGATCAAGGGGCCGCTGGTCGATGGTCCCGTCGTCGACTGGATGGACGGGCCGGTCATCGACACCGACTACCTGGTCGACTTCTCTCGCGCCCACGAAGACGCAGGTTTCGATCGGGTCCTGATCGGCTACGGCGCCGTAGCGCCCGAAGGTTGGGCCGTGGCGGGCACCGTGCTGCACAGCACCACGCACCTCAAAGTACTGGTGGCACACCGACCCGGCTTCGTGCAGCCGTTCGTACTGGCCCGCATGGCCGCCACTCTCGACCACCTCACCGGCGGCGGGAGGATTGCCATCCACTTCATCACCGGTGGTGACGAGGCGGATCAGCGGCGGGAGGGCGATTTCGTGGCACACGATGCTCGCTACCGGCGCACCGGTGAAGTGATGGCGGTGGTCCGCCGTACCTGGGCCGAGGACTCCCCGTTCGACTTCGAGGGAGAGTTCTTCCGTTACGAGTCGGCCTTCTGCTCGGTCAAGCCGGTCACGCCCGGCGGGATCCCGCTCTTCTTCGGGGGTGCCTCTCCCCCGGCGATCGAGGTCGGCGCGGCCCAGGCCGATGTCTATGCCTTCTGGGGCGAACCGCGGGAGGCCGTGGCGGCCCGGATGGACACCATCGGGCAGGTCGCCGCGAAGTCGGGGCGCACCCTTCGGTACAGCCTCTCCCTCCGTCCCATCATCGCCGACACCGAGGCCGGGGCCTGGGAGAAGGCGGAATGGATCGCCGAGAAGACGGCCGAGCGGATCAACCAGGCCAAGGAACGGATGGCCGGTCACAAGGAGACGTACACGGGGCTGGGTGGAGACCGCAATGCCACCTATTCGGTCGATCGCGACACGGGGGGCACCACGTCCGTGGGTCGGAAACGGCTTATCGAAATGTCTGCCGGGCAGGACGTCTACGACGAGCGCCTGTGGATGAAGGTGGCCAATCTCACCGGCGCCGCCGGCAACTCGACGGCACTGGTGGGGACGCCGGAACAGGTCGCCGAGGCAATGCTTCGTTACTACGACATCGGCATCTCGGCCGTCATCCTCAAGGGCTTCGACCCGCTCGCCGATGTTGTCGACTACGGCAAGGAGCTCATCCCGTTGGTCCGGGAGGGCGCGGCGAAAAGAGACGCGGCGGCGGCGGCGTAAGGCCCGGCGGCGCCCTCAGCGCGGTGCCGTCGGGGCACCAAATCTGCCGACGACGTGATCGGACAGAATCCGGACCGCCACCTCGCGCGTACTGTGCTCGAAGAGGGTGTGTTCCAGGCCAGGGATCACCAGCATGCGAAACCGCCCGGTCTGCTCCAGCCGGTGCAGGGTGCGGGTCTCCCCGCCCCTGAGCCACCGGCCCTCATCCGTACCGGCGATCACGAGCACGTCCACGCCCGCATCGACCATCCGGGCTAGCCTCTTTGCCGGCGTTATGTCCACCGCGATCCGGTTGATGATCCACCAGGCGGAGCTCGGCAAGCGCTTGCTGATCCGATTCATCAGGGAGTAGCCGGGCATCTTTCCCACCCAGCCCTTCATGCCACCCTTACGCTGCGCCGGACCTTGGTCGGGCTCGCCCCCGTTTTCCCCGTCCGGAACCTTGAAGGTGAGGATGGGGTTCAGGGCGCACACGCCGCGCACCTTGATCTCGATCGCCGGCTCAATGGAGTTGAAGCCGCCCGAACAGAGGCCGACAAGGACGGCGTTCGACGGATCCCGCGGCGAGAGCGCCCGCAGCACGTCGACAATGTCTTGTTCGTGATGGGACGAGAAGACGACCCGCCCGGACGGGCCCGGGTGCGCCGGACTGTCCCCGTTTCCGCTGAGGTCGAGCCGGACGGCCCGGAATCCGGCCTCGGCCCACCGACGTCCCAGCCGGACCCACAGCCCCGCCGGACCCACGTGATCGATGACACCCGCGTTCAAAAAGAGGATGGTCGGGAGGTCGTCCGCGCCCGACTCCCCCACCGTCGATTCGGGTCGGACGCGTGAAGTCACGACGCCGAACAGGCCGAACGGGCCCAGGGATACCGCCCGTTCTTCGATGCGCGCGCCATCGGGTGTCTTCCCGACGACGGCGACCGTTCGTCCGACGGCATCGGCGTCGATCGCGACGGCGTGGCCGGACTCGGCCCCGGAGGCGAGCCACTCGACAATGGTGGTGATGGTCGCTTCGGGAATTTTCGCCGCATCGGGCAGCACGTCGACGAGCTCTTCCTGACCGACGATGGAGGTGCGTTCGGTGTGTGGCAACGCAAGACGCTCGTTCGCCCGTCGATCTCCGTTGCGGCCGGCTCGCGTCAGCACCAACACCCGGCCCGCCAGCGGTCCGTCCCCGTTGGCGATGGCGAGAGGAGACATGGCGGCGACCGTATCCTTGTCGTAGACGAGACCCGGCGTCTCGACCGATCCATCGCCTGCAGGCTCTCTCCCGAGGGCAAAAGCCCATAGTGCGCTCTGTTCCCGGAGAAATGACCGCCCCGAGGCGCAGGGGTCCCACAGGACGAGATCTTCCACGACCGCCGGCCCGGATCCGAAGGACTCGGCCAGAAGCGTGGCACCCATCCGCAGCCCGACCACACCGATTCGATCCGTTCCGAGTCCCCGCAAAACCTCCATGGCGCGCTGGATGCTGTTCAGCCAGGCTTGCACCCGATTCGGATCGTTCTGCTGTCCCGCCGAATCCCCGGTTCCGTCGTAGTCAAAGCGGAGGCAGGCCAGTCCGGCATCGGCCAGGCGGTCGGCCAGATACATGTATGCGTAACGCGCATTGACTGCTTCGATGCCCATGGTCGGGCACAGCAGTACCGCGCCGCGAGCCTCTCCACCCTCCGGCAGATGGAGCCACCCGAACAGCGGCCGATCCTCTGGACCGAACCACAGGGGTCTCAACCACGCTCCCTGATCCCGTTCGACCGTTCCATCTGCCCGCTGGACTAGGAGCCGGTCAGCCCGGCGAGCGCCGTCCGGATCGCCGTAACGGATTCGAACGTGCTCCTATTCAGCATGCTCTCGGGGAATTCCAGCTCGAACTCCTCCTCAAGAGCGAGCATGACGTTCACACTGGCGTGGGAGGTCATGCCCGCTTGAAAGAGGTCTTCATCGTCCCCGATGGTGGCGACGTCGACCACGAACCGGCCGTGCTCGGCCAGTATCCTGCGGATCCTCTCGTCCATCAGAGGGCTCCAGCCGACTCGAACTCGAGGTCCCCGGAACGGTGCTCTTCGTCGGGGTCGTCCCGGCAAAGTGCGACGACAACGGCCCCGGCTATACCTTCCTCGTGCGTGAGGCTCACCGCCAACTCACCGAGCCCAGCTTTGGTGGCGAGCTCGGCCGCGTAGCCGGAGAGCGACATGCTGCACCATCCCCCGTCGTGGCGCCTCACCTCAATAGACCGCCATTCGGGCCGGTGACCAGTCGGTCGGAGGACCTTGAGGGTGGCCTCTTTGGCCGCGAAGCGGGCCGCCAGACCCGCCGATGCCACCGACGGTGCGCCCCCGCACGAGTCGATCTCGTGGTCGGTGTAGACGCGTCGGAGGTAGCGGTCACCGAAGCACGCAATGCTGTCGGAGACCTGACCCACCATCACGAGATCCATACCCACCCGGATCGAAGAACCTGAGCTCACTTACCCCGTCCCCGCACTCTGTACGCTCCTCTCTCGCATTGACGCACTGCCGTCAAGGTTGCCGGTCGATAAAGCATAATGGTCCGGAAGTCCCCGGACCGGCCATACCGGCCCGAATCGGAAGGAATAGCGGCACTTGAAGCGCCCTTTAGCCCGTTAGCGTACATGCGTGCCCGTCGAGCAGCGTCCTAGTACCGGGGTCTCACCGTTCACATGGAGGATGGACGCCGGCACTCCGAGCTACTCCTCATGAGCCGAGCCAGGAGACGCACGCCCCTCCGGAACCGCCTGAGGGCCGGGCATCTCATTCAAAACGCTGTGGCTCTGATGGTATCGTCGGGAGGCACCGCGCTGTTGGGGGTGGCGTTCTGGGCCACCGCGGCTCACCTCGCTTCGACCTATAACCTCGGGCGTGCGTCGGCTGAGATCGCCGCCTTGTCGTTGCTCGCCTTCATGTCGCAGTTGAGCTTCGCGTCGATCTTCGACCGCTTCCTCCCTGCGATCGGCAAAGGGACACGGACCTTTGTGACCCGCGCCTACGCGCTGTGCTCGGCCGTCGCGTTCGTGATCGGCATCATCTATCTGCTGGCGGGATTCGGTCACGAATTCATGCCGTCCTCGCTCGGCTGGAGGGCACTCTTCGTCGTCTCCGTCATGCTGTGGACGATCTTCGCACTCCAAGACTCCGTGCTCACCGGCCTACGCGCCACGCGATGGGTGCCCGTCGAGAACATCCTCTTCGCGCTGGCCAAGCTCGCCCTGCTCCCGGTGGCGCTCGCTCTCACGGTGCACCAGGGTCTCTTCCTGGCCTGGACGGTGCCGGTCCTGGGGGCCACAGCAGCCGTCAACTGGTACCTGTTCCGCAAGCGCATCCCAGAGCACGAGGCGGTGAACGCGGCGATCGAAGCCCTCCCTTCAGCACGGGAGATTGCCTCCCTCGCCATGGCCCAATACGCCCAGGCGCTCATCAACTTCTTCACCCCTTCGATCGTCGTCCTGATCGTGATCACGCGGCTCGGACCGGTGGCCGAGGCCCGCTACTACGTCCCGACGCTTATCGCCGGGGGCGTCTCGGGCTTCCTCTGGAACATCAATACCTCTTTTTTGGTCGAGGCTTCGCGCGATCCAGCCGGGTTGCGCCAGCACGCCAACGTGACCATCCGGGCGGCTCTCGTCGTGCTCGTCCCCACCGTACTCATCGGAATTGCATTCGCCCCCGTGATCTTGCGGATCTTCGGGAACGGCTACGCCGTGCATGGGACGACATTGTTACGTTTGCAGTTGTTGTCCCTCCCGGGCACCGCGGTGACCGCTTTCTATTCCGCATTCGCGTGGCTGGACAAACGGATATGGCGCCTGGCCCTGCGTGACCTTGTCCTGGCGGCGAGCTTCTTCACCCTTCTGTTCACCTTCATCGGCCACTTCGGCATTCTCGCCGCGGGCATGGCCTCATTGACCACGTCCATCTTCCAGCTGATTTTCTTCCTGCCGATAGCGATCAGGCGCTACCGGCAGACCGGCCTGGCCGAGGGCGCCAACCGTGCCTCCGGGGACAACGCGCTTCCCGCGGAATGATGCGGCAAGAAGACGGGCTCTACCCGGCTTCTCTCTTCTCCCTGTTTCTGCGAGCTGCCCGCAAGGCCACCCTCGACACCGCCCCCGGCGAAATGAGCATCGCCTTGGCGAATGAGGAAAGGGCCTCTCCGTAGTCGCGGCGCACGCGTGCCTTGTCCGCTCGCGTGAGTGCAAACTGGGCGCGGCCCGGCAGTACGTACTTCATTCCTTTGTGGATGGAGCGCAGATTCTCGGCTTCACCGCGAGCCTCGGCCACCATCCGGTGCTGGGCCAGAATCATCCTGATCTCGTTACCCGACGAAGATGACGAATTCGCCCACACGTTGTTGGCGTGAACGCGGTATTCGGTCAGGACGTCAGGCAAGAAGCACAGCCTGCTCTCTCGAGCCACTCGGTAGAAAAGGTCGAGGTCCTGCCCGATGGGAAGGAGTGGGTTGAAACCGCCGACCTCTTGGATGATGGATCTCCGCAGCATGGCCGACGACAGCACGATTGCTCCATTCGTCTGCAAGAAGTCCGCGTACTGGGTCTCTCGTGACCCCCCTTCTCCGATGACCGCTCCGTCGGCATCAATGACCCGGAACTGGGTGTGACACAATCCGATGCTCTGGTCCTTCATCGCCTCTACCTGTGCCAGCAGTCGACCGGGAAGCATACGATCATCGTCATCGAGGAGGGCGACGAGATCCGACTGGGCGTGTCCGATGGCCACGTTGCGCGAAATGGACTCGCCGCGGTTTCGCTGCCTGATCACCCGCACGCGCGCATCTTTTTCGATATCGGAGAAATCCTCCTCACACCCGTCGGCGACGACGATTGCCTCCCAATCCTCGAGTGTCTGTGCCTGCAGCGAGTGGATCGCCTCCCTCAGGTAGGGACCACCTCGGTAGCTGGGAATCACCACACTTACGGTTGGCATGCATATCCTCTCGAAATCATCGGGTTGATCCTACTGGAGACCCCTCCCGGCGGACCCCTCTCAGTGCCTCTGAAAATCATCATGAAGGCGGTCGGCATTCCCCGTTTCGCAGCGGCGCGTCGCCGCGAGGCATCGCGTGGTGGACCACAAGAATGGGCAATGCAGATCATCTCGCGAACCACACAATCTCAACGTTCGCCCAACTCCGCTCGGATGTGCGACAACTGCCCCGATCTGGGGCCCTCGCCCACATACCCTGGGGCATCATGAAGAACCCGCCCCGGGATCTCGGTTCGACCGTCGCCCTTTCGCACCGGTAGGCGGATGTCACCGCACCATCAAAAGTCTGGGCTCTCCATCCGGCCGCTCGCGTTCGCCATCGTTGCGCTCGGCATCGGTGCCCTGGCCGGTCTGGGAAGTTATTTCGGCACCCGGTCCGGCCCAGGTCCGCACGGGCACCAACCGAAGGTGACCGCCACCACGACCACCGCCGGCGGCCGGGTCACGAACTCGCCGACGCTCCCGCCACCCGGATCCCATTTGGCATTCAACGCGACGTTCACCGGTTCCAGCCTCGACACCACCTCCTGGACGCCGTGCTACTGGTACGCCCTCAAAGGCGCCGGCTGCACCCATTTGGGCGTGTATCCCGAACAGGAGTGGTACCTGCCATCGCAGGACCAGGTCTACGACGACGCGCTCCACCTCGTGGCCAGCCCGGTGAGCACCACCGGCACCAACGCACAAGGGCAGCCGCAGATCTATCCGTGTCGCTCCGGCATGGTCACGACCGATTCCAGCTTCGACTTCACCTACGGCTACGTTCAGGTGGTGGCGCAACTGCCAAAGGGCGCGAACATGTGGCCGGCATTGTGGATGCTGCCGGCGAACAACGCAGAGGTCCTCCCTGAGATCGACCTGATGGAGATCATCGGCACCCAGACAACGCGGCCGCTCGTGAGCTTCCACCCCGCCACCGGACCTGTAGAGAACCTCTCCGTGAAGACCTCCGATCTCTCTTCGGGCTGGCACACCTTCGGACTCGACTGGGAGCCGGGTTCGCTCACCTGGTACATCGATGGGACCGCCGTCTTCGTGGTGACGGCGGGCGTGCCCACCCAGCCGATGTACTTCTTGGCCGACCTCGCCATCACCAACGCATACCAGCCCCTGCGACTGCCGAGCTCGTGCACGGGAGCGCTGGCGATCCGTTCCGTCCAAGTGTGGCAGGGCGCATCCCAATAGTGCCCGGCAGGGTGGGGCCGGCGGTCCTAGAATGGAAAGATGGAAGATAGCGAAATACTACATACGTCGTTTAAAGAATGGGTCCTGCAGGATTGGGAAGCCAACGCCGGTAGGACCGACGCGCGATTTGTCGTGGTTGCGTTTCGCATCGCCCAGTTTCTCTGTCGGAGACAGCCGCTTCTCTATGATCTCTACAAGGTCCCATATTGGCTGATTCTGTCGGTCGTACTTGGTATTGAGATGCCTGCCCAAATCACAATAGGAAAGCGCCTTCAGATATGGCACCCCCACGCCATTATCATCAATATCCATGCCGTTATTGGCGATGACTGCATTCTCCGGCACGGAGTGACAATCGGGAATCAGGGAAGGGGGGATGAGGAAAATCCTGGCGTACCGCGCATCGGCAACGGCGTGAACCTCGGCTGTGGGTGTGCCGTGCTCGGGGATATCGACATCGCCGACAACGTCTCGGTTGGCGCACTCACCGTCGTGACCAAGTCGGTACCGGCCGGCAAGGTCATAGTCGGCAGCCCAGCAAGAATTGTGAACTAGTTCCTCACCCGGAGCGGGCCATCTGGTGCGCTGCGGCATCCCCTGCTTTCCCCCAAGGGCTGCGAGGAAGGGCGAGGCGACCGGGGGTGTTGTCGACGGCTGCGGAGGTAGAGGGCGGGACCCGCCAGAATGCCCGCCGCCTGCCGGACCCTCAACAGGGCCGGTGCCGACACATCCGTCCCGCTCCTCTGCACGGTGCCGTTGCCCGAACGCAAGAACAGGCGGACTGCGCTCGGGAGCCGCGCGAAGATGTCGTGTCGATGTCGACGGTCCGCCATCAGCAACGAGGTGTACATCGCCGATAGCCCGACCCCGTAACTGAAGACTTGGTGCCGGAACTCCTCGTTGGTCCCCCGGTGGCTGTGGCGGATGACCGCCGACGGTTCGAATGCGATGGAACCGCCGGCTAGGAGGACGGCGATGAAGGAAGCCAGATCCTCACCTCCACGGGCCGGCGTGCCGGTACCCAGCGAGGTATCAAATCCTCCGAGTTCGTTCAGTGCGCTGACCCGGAACGCCATGTTGTTCCCCGTTCCGAACTTCCCGGGCGCGTACGGGAAGAGCGGGTCGTTCTGGTCGACGTGGGCGCCGCTGTGGAGAATCGGCACGAACGCCCGATGGAACCCCCCGTAGAAATGCTCGAACTGGCTCTGCTCCGGGGACGAGAGCTCCGTCGGGATGACGAGGCCGCTCACGCACGCCACGCTGGCGTCGTCGAGGAATGGGCGCACAATCTGGCGGAGCCAGTCCGGCTCAACCTGGACGTCGTCGTCGGTGAACGCGATGTACGGATTCCGGGTGCTCATTAGCGCGCGATTGCGCGCCGCCGAAATCCCCCGCTCGGGCTCGTGCAGAATTTCGATGGGGCACCCGGCGACGCGACGCACGCGGGCGTGGTCCTCTTCCCTCGGGAGGGGCCGATTGTCCACGAGCACGATGTCGAACTCTGGATAGTCGAGCCGAACGAGACTGGCCACGGCGAGGCAGAGCATTTCCATCCGCCCGAAAACTGTCGGAATGGCGACCGTCACTTTCGGCCACGTAGCCGGCTCGTCCCGTGGCCACGGGGTCGTTACTGCGGCGGGAAGATGTGCTGCCGCGGCGACCAGCTCCAGGGCGAGGGCCGTCGGCTCCTGCGGAACGTCTAACGAGACCATCCCGACCGGCCGGCCGTCTCGCCGCACCAGGACTTCGAGCCGCCCGACCTCTGGGCCGATGTCGACGCCGGGATCAGTGGTCAGTACCCCATCCACGAAGTCGGCGATTATCACCTTGGTCGGAAGCCATCCATCCATCGGCTTCCCACCCCTGGCGCTCACCTTGGCTCCCTTGCCGGACTGAGACTCACACCGTCGCGTCACGGTGGCCACTCATCTTATTCGACCGTCCGCGCATTTCGGCGCTCATACGAAACCGAAAGTCCCGAGACAGAAACCTGTCTCGGGATCCCGATCACATGGCGAGCGGCCAGGCGCTCTCGTCCCCCGCCAGCGACTGCGAGACCTCTAACTCGTCACCGCTGGGCTCGAGCGGGGTGCCGCGCAATGCGAGCCTGCCCCTGAGAAGGCCCGCGACGGCATAGGCTGTCCCGGCAAAAATGAGCCCGCTTCTGGCCGCGGCGGAGAGCGGATGGCGGGGCGCCATGCGGAGGCTCCGCCCGAACTCCTGCGGCAAGGACCGCATGATGTGTCGTCGCTCCGAGGCGAGACCGGAACGGGACCCGACGAGGGAGGACACCAACGCCTTCGAAAGGCCCTCGGCCCAGCACCGGCTCCAGAAGTAGTGCCACGTGAGTCGCGAAGCCGGCACACGGTGGTGGACGACGGCATCGCGGGCCAGCACGAAT
Organism: Acidimicrobiales bacterium; assembly: GCA_049513455.1. GTDB lineage: Bacteria > Actinomycetota > Acidimicrobiia > Acidimicrobiales > RAAP-2 > Bog-473. The sequence goes on along the minus strand of JBEKWB010000079.1, from coordinate 1,457 downwards.
TGCTCGTCGGGAAAGCGCGTGGTGTAGCGGATGCAAAGTTCGGTTTCCTCGCATCCGAGTGGGACTTGCCCGATTCGGCCGATCCCAGAGGTGAAGCCGCCCACCTGCGTGAACACGCGCCGTCTCATGGCCATGTTGGCGCCGATCGGATTGCGCAACCGCGAGTTGGTCTCCGGAAGGCCGGCATAGCTGCAGCCCAGGATCCAGTAGAACGTCTCTGGCAGCCACGGCGGGACCTTGGTCTCCCAGTGCGGGAGAACCCATCCCCCGACGCCTACCACCATCGGGTCCGCCATCGGCTCAACGAGCTTTTCCAACCAGTCCTTTTCGGCGTAGGCATCGTCGTCCAAGAAGGCGACGATGTCGCCGGACGACATCGCAACGCCCGTGTTCCGGGCCCCCGACAGACCCTTGGTGGACCCATTGGACAAGACGAGAACCTGGGGGCCACTCAGTTCGAGAGCGGCGCGCCGGTAGAGCTCCTCGTTGTAATCGACGACGATCACGACCTCGTCGGGCGGAAATGTCTGATCCAGGCTCGACTCAACAGCCGCGGTGAGAGCGTCCCACCGATCCGTGGTGTACGCGCAGATGATGACGGAGATGGTCATGCTGCTGCAGTCAAGACTTGGATCCAATAGACACCGGGCTGTTCGCGGCCCCTTCTGGGTGGTACCCCTTCGCTCCCACGAGTCAGCTGCATGAAACCCTCAAAGCCCTTCCGTCCGACCCAATACAGACGACTACGAGGGGCCGACCTGACCCCTCGCTGCTCTTCGGACTGAGGCGAGTGTTGGATCCGAAGCCTACTTGCCCCCTTAATTTGGGCCGCATCCGCCATCGTTCTGAGTCGCCTGCCCAAGCCGACGGATACCACTTCATTGTGATCGATCCAGCCTTGCTCGGGATAGGGCAAAAAGTCACTTCCATCAGTCACGCGGGAGTTCACAGGGCCCCGGCCAGGGCGATGGTAGACGAGGACCCCCTGGTCAGTATGGTCATCCGGAGGCCCCATCTGCCCGGATGGCGGGGGGGCATTCCGACCTGGACCGCGGTCGGCGGCCACCACGGTCGGCCCTGGGAGCTGGGCGGCCCGAAACTGCGCCGGCGGCGCCGGAGCGGCCGGCCGGAAACTGCGCCCGCGGTGGAGCTATGGCCCGCTCCCGAAAGGCGATCGCCATCAGATTGACTCGCCGCCCGACTGTCCGCACATGTCCCTTTCAGCCCCGAGGAGGGTGCCGCTGGGAGAATAGCTACAGGTGTCGCTATTTCGGCGGCCCGGCCAACTCAGGGAGTCCCGTAGCTTTGCGCCCCCCTCTCACGAGAGGTTTGCCCTTTCGACTTGCTGCAACGGCGTGATGCTGCACGGTTGTTGGACCTAAGTCAATGCATTGCCGTCATAGCGGGCCTCCTACCACCCGCTGGCAACCGGGGCGCAATGGAAGCAATGGAAAAGG
>JBEKWB010000078.1:0-21355 GCA_049513455.1 Acidimicrobiales bacterium | reverse complement strand
GCGACTACTTCGATCTCCACGTCGACGGGGACGACACCTCGTACAGCATGGCCGCGCACCTCGCCGATGCCGGTTGTGTCGTGCTCGCCCTCGACCACCTGGGCACGGGAGCGAGCAGCACGGTTGACGACAGCTTCCTGGTGACTCCCGAAGTCCTCGCCACGGCCAACCATGCCGCCTTCGCCGCCCTCCTCGGGCGGCTGCGGGAGGGAACACTCGTCTCGGGTCTGGAGCCGGTCGGGGCAGCCATTCCGATCGGACTCGGCCACTCCATGGGCACCATGATCACGATCATCGGGCAGGCGCGGTACGGAACCTACGCTGCGGTGGCGAACCTGGGGGGAGGTGGCGGCGGGCTACCCCAGTATCTGCACGATCCACGCTGGGTGAGCTGGGATCGGACGCGGCTGCGCGCATCGTTGGTGGAGTTGGCCCGCCAGCAGTTCAGCGGCACGAGGGCAGCGCCTGACCGTGACCGCCCGGGGATCTTCCACGCCGACGACGTGCCCGCACCTGTCCTGGATGCGTTCCGCTCGCAGTTGGCCGCGTCCCTCCCTTCCTGCGCCTTGGCGTCCATACTCCCGGCGTTCTCCGATCCCGAACGGGGAGAGATCTCGGTGCCCGTGTTCCTCGGCTTCGGGGAGCACGACCTGTCGCAAGTTCCGCACGAGGCCGTCCGCAGTTTCCGCTCCTCCTCCGACATCACCCTGTTCGTCCTGGACGGTTCGGGGCACTGTCACAATCAAGCCGGGAACCGGCGGGAGCTGTGGGACCGCATGGTCGAGTGGGCCCGGTCGACCCCGCTCCGATTCCCGTGAGGCACAGAGGACCTCTAGGTGTTCCGCCCGAGGCGGGCACGCAGTCGCCCTAGTGCGGCCAGGAATTCCGGGCGTTCCATCGACCACTGCTGCGCCGGGAGCTCGAGCTCAATGGCGTCCGACGCCCGGTGCACGCCGGCGCTGTCGTCCAGCGTCGTCCGGACCCGGTGTGCCAGTGGCCGGTCAAGCTTCGCCGCCCGGGAGGCGTAGTCCAGCACGACCGCCGAGAGCTCGCCGTCAGGGACGCAGCGCCAGGCGAGCCCTCGCCGGGCGGCCTCCTCCCCGTCCAGTGCCTCGCCGAACAACGACAGTGCCGCGGCGCCCTGCCGCCCGATCCGCTCACGCAGATGCCAGAGATGCCCCCCACCGGGATGCATCCCGATGGTGAGGAACCGGCTCTCGAAGCGGGCCAGAGGTGTGCAAATGATCAGATCGCACGCCAGCGCCAGGTTCATTCCTGCGCCGAGCGCAGGTCCGTTGACGGCCGCGATCGTCGGCAGCCCGCAGTGGGAGACCGCGACCACGCCCCCGTACATTTCGACCAGGGGTGCCTTCGGTTCGAACAGATCGTCCACCGATCCCCCCGCGGAGAAGACCGGTCCTGCGGCGGCCACAATAAGCGCGCCCACATCACCATCGTCGGTCACGCGTTGCACAACCTCGATCAGCGCGCGCGTCATGTTCAGCGAGAGTGCGTTGCGATCGGCCGGATGATCGAGCGTGACGATGGCCACCCCGTCGCGACGCTCGAGGCGCACGTAGTCCGAGACCTGCGAACTGCCTGATTCTCCAGTCAACTGCGGGGGACCTTCTTCCATGGTAGGGACGCGAACTCGTCGGGCTCACGGGGCAGGCCGAGGACGCGCTCGCCCAGGATGTTCTTGTTGATCTCCGTGGTGCCCCCCTCAATGGTGTTCGCCCGGCTGCGCAGCATGCCCCGCACCTCATAGGGCAGCGTGGCGGCGTAGTCACCGAGCTCGCCCTCCCAGGCAACCGCATCCATCCCCAGTACCGAGGTGGCCGCCAGTTGAATCCGCTGATTGAGGGCCCCCTGATGCACCTTGCCCACCGAGCTCTCGGGCCCCGGTGAGCGACCGGCCCGCACCTGGCCCCGCACCCGGAGATTCGTCCACTCCCGCACGCGCTCCTCGCAGTAGAGGCGCATGATCAGATCGCGGCTGACCGGGTCATCCCATCCACCGGGACCCCCTTGCGCGCTCCGCCGCTGGGCCAGCGCGATCAGGTGGCCCACACCGGAACCGCCGATGCGGTCGACGCCCCCCGAGCCCGCTCCCGATACCATCTGCCGCTCGCCCGAGAGCGTGGCGTTCGCCACCTTCCATCCCGCCCCGATGTCGCCCACCCGGCAGGCATCGGACACCAGGGCCCCGTCGAGGAACACCTCGTTGAAATCGACCTCGCCCCCCATATGGCGCAGCGGGCGCACCTCCACCCCCGCTTGATGCAGGTCGATGAGGAAGTAGGTGAGCCCCTGCCGCTTCGGGACGTCGTCGTCGGTCCGGGCCAAAAGGACCGCCCAGTCCGAAAGATGAGCCCACGTGGTCCATACCTTTTGGCCGGTGATGATCCACTTATCGCCGTCGCGCTCGGCCCGGGTGGCCAACGAGGCGAGATCGGAACCGGCGCCGGGCTCGCTGAAGAGTTGGCACCAGACCTCCTCGTTGCGGACGATGGCGGGGAGGAAGCGCCGGCGCTGCTCCTCGGTGCCGTGTGCGAAGAGTGCGGGAGCCGCCAGATTCAGCCCGAGCGGATTGAGACGCCCCAGGTTGAAGGGGCGCAACTCTTCGTCGGCCCGGCGCGCCACGGCCGGCGGGAGATCGAGACCTCCATAGGCGCGGGGCCAGGTGGCCACCACGAGACCCGATCGACCAAACGTCGGATACCACGCCTCGTAGTCGGCCCTCGTCCTCACCGTGCGGACCGCGGCCGGGCCGCCGGCGCGACCAGCCTCCACCCAGGCGGCGGGAACCGCCGAGGCGATCCACTCCCGTACCGCATCGACCACGTCCTCCACCGCCGTGTCCGGGGCCAGAGGGAGGCGGCCGACGTCGTCATTGGTCGAGTGAAGGTGCACCTGGTCTGTCATAGCGTCCTCACGTTTCCAGATTGCCCTCACCACCACAATTCGGATCGTGTACACGGCGTCCGAGTGGTCCGAAATGCCTGCGTGCGCCACAATGGCGGGGGCATCCGGGTTTGTCCGATCTCGCATATGATATGCAGGTGGCGACCACGGTGAAGAGGGAGGAAGTGCAGAGCCCACCGGTCCCGACACGCGGACCGAAGCTCGTGCGCACGCCGAGCGGGCAGTACATCGCCTCGCACATCCGGCGGCTGATTTTCGAAGGGGAGCTTCGGGCGGGCATGCGGGTCCCCCAGGACGCCATCGCGAGCGACCTGGGCGTGAGTCGCATCCCGGTACGCGAGGCGCTCATCGTCCTCGAGCGCGAGGGTTGGGTCACCAACGAGATGCACCGGGGCGCCTTCATCAGCGCCCTCGACGAGCAGGCCGTCCATGACCATTACGAGTTGTACGGGCTCATCTGCGGTTTCGCGGCCGACCGGGCGCTGAGCCGTGGGGCGGCCGATCTCCCCCAGCGCTTGGCGGACATTCAGACCAGCTTTGCCCGGGCGGATACGGCCGACGAACTGTTCGACCTCTCCCTTGCCTTCCATGGTGCGATCGTCAAGGCGGCGGCATCGCCCCGGATCAACGTGGCCATGCGGGCCATGTCCGCTCTCGTGCCCGGCAATTTCTTCGAACTGGTGCCCAACGCCGTGGCCGTCGAGAAGCGTGGCCTGGCGGCAATCGTGCGGGCCATGAAGCTGGGCGACGGCGAAAGGGCCTCGGCCGAATACGTGAAGATGATGCGCCAGGTCGGGAACAAGGTGGCCCAGCTCTTCAATGAGCGTGGCCTCTTCGCCCCGCCGGCCGAGGTGCCTGAAGACGGCCCCGAGTAGGAGCCACCGCACCATGGGGCGCCCGGCCGCGGCCGGGTTGCATATTGCATACGTGGCGACGCTGGCCCGGTTCGGCGGCGAGTACGATCTCGGGCGTGCGAGGAATCCTGAGTGCTGCGGGGTACGTCCCCTATCGACGACTTGACCGGGCCGAGATCAACCGGTTCTTCGGTACCGGAGGCGGGAAGGGGATGCGGGCGGTCGCATCCCACGACGAGGACACCTCGACGCTTGGCGTCGAAGCTGCCCGTCTGGCCCTGCGCGCACGTCCCGATCTCGAACCGGGTGCCCTGTGGTTCGCCACCTCCACTCCGGCGTATCTCGACAAGACCAATGCCACGGTGCTCCATGCCGCCCTACGGCTCCCCAGCGCAGTGCCGGCATTCGACTTCGGTGGCGCGTTGCGGTCCGGCGCCGGGGCACTCCAGGCCGCGCTCACCAATGCCGGCGCCGTCCTCGTCGTCTCCGCCGATACCCGCAACGGCCTGGCGACCAGTGGGGACGAGTCCATCGGGGGGGACGCGGGTGCGGCAATCCTGGTGGGCGACGACGGACCGGGCGGCGACGTCATCGCCGAGTGGCTCGGTTCGGGTTCGGCGACCGACGAATTCCTGGATCGATGGCGCATTCCCGGCGAGCAGCGCTCAAAGCTCTGGGAGGAGCGGTTCGGCGAGACCCGCTACCTGGCCCTCGGGCGGGAGGCGTGGGAACGGGCTCTGAAGAACGTCGGCTTGGCGAGTGACGAGGTCGACCAGGTCCTCATCACCGGAATGCACACCCGGGCCAACAGGGCGCTCGTTCGCCACCTCGGGATCCGCGAGGGTGCATTGCGCGACGACCTGGCGGGCACCGTGGGCCAGTCGGGCACCGCCCACCCCGGCCTCCTTCTGGCCGGTGTGCTCGAAGAAGAAGCGGGCAGGATCAACGACGTCGGAACGGGACGTGTCGTCGCGCTCCTGCACCTGGCCGATGGTGCCGATGTATTCCTCTTTCGCACCACGGATGCGCTGCGGTCGTTCCAGCCCCCCCGCACCGTGGCGGCGCAGGTCGGAGACGGAGCGCCCGTGTCGTATGGAAAGTTCCTGAGCTGGCGCAGCATGGTCGACCTCGAACCCCCCCGGCGACCCGAGCCGCAACGCGTCTCGTCGAGCGCCGCCTGGCGGAGCGAAGCATGGAAATTCGGGTTTGTCGGCTCACGGGACCGGACGTCGGGAGCGGTGCACCTTCCCCCGGCGCGAGTCTCCATGAAGGGTGGGGCGACCGACGACATGGAGCCCCTGCCCATGGCGGATGCCAAGGGGACCGTCGTGACCTTCACGGTGGATCGCATGGTCTACTCCCCGAGCCCGCCCGTCGTCTTCGCGGTGGTCGACTTCGACGGGGGCGGCCGCTTCCCGGTTGAGCTGACCGACGTGGACGACGGGTCCCTGGCGATCGGTGATCGGGTCGAGATGACGTTTCGGCGGCTTTTCACCGCGGACGGCATTCACGACTATTTCTGGAAGGCCAAGCCGATACGGACGGAACGCAAAGGAGAGAGCGCACAATGAGCTCGCACGGGATACGCGATCGCGTCGCCATTGTCGGGATGGGCTGTACGACATTTGGCGAGCAGTGGGACAAGGGCATCGATGACCTCATCGTCGAAGCAGCGCAGGAGACCTTCGAGTCGGCGGGCCTCACCAAGGACAAGGTCGACGCCTATTGGTTCGGTACGGCCCAGAGCGGGATGAGTGGGATCACCCTGGCCCGGCCGCTGCAGTTGGAGAACAAGCCGGTCACCCGGGTCGAGAACTATTGCGCCACGGGCGCAGAGGCTCTCCGGGCCGCTGCCTACGCGGTCGCCTCGGGCGCCTACGACGTGGCGATGGCCCTGGGAGCAGAGAAGGTGAAGGACGGCGGGTACCAGGGTCTCAACTCCAACAACCCGCCCAACGACGGTACGGCGCGCACCTTGACCGCGGCGGCCATGTTCTCCATGGTCGCCCCCGCCTATGGAGCGAAGTACGGGATCGACGAGGACCAGATGACCGATGTGCTCGCCACCATCTCGTCGAAGAACCACTTCAACGGCGCCCGCAACAGCAGGGCCCAGTTCCGCAAAGAGGTGTCCAAGGAGACCATATGCGCCTCGCCCCGAGTGGCCGGCGGGTTGGGCGTCTTCGACTGTGCCGGTGTCGCCGACGGAGCGGCCGCCGCCATTGTGGTGCGGGCCGAGGATGCCCACCTCTACACCGACAAGCCGCTCTACATAAAGGGGCTCTCGTTCGTGGCCGGCAACGGGTCCGGCCTGATCGATCCCGACTACGACTACACCCACTTCCCCGAATGTGAAGCCGCCGCCATCGATGCGTACCAGCAGGCCGGGGTCACCGATCCTCGCCGCCAACTCGCCCTGGCCGAGGTGCACGATTGCTTCACGCCGACCGAGCTGGTCCTGATGGAGGACCTGGGCTTCGCCGAGCGGGGCAACGCCTGGAAGGAGGTGCTGGCCGGAACCTTCGCCCTCAATGGGGAGCTTCCGGTCAACCCCGATGGAGGCCTCAAGAGCTTCGGGCATCCTGTCGGTGCCTCCGGGCTCCGCATGTTCTTCGAGTGCTGGCTGCAGCTACGCGGTGAGGCCCCGCCGGAACGCCAGATCCACACCGACCGCACCCTGGCCCTCACCCACAACCTGGGCGGCTACCCGGGCGAGATGGTCTCCTTCGTCTCCGTAGTGGGTACCGAGCTCGGCTGATCTCCGCTCACGCCAGCGAGGTCAGGTCGTACACCGTCTGGCCGCCGATGGTCTTCGCTGTGAAGTGGGACGCCACCCACTCGGCGATCGCCGAGCTCGAGCGGCCGACACCAGCACCCGATGACCCTGCGATGTAATAGTGGATCTCGCCCTTCTCGACGTACGCCTTGAACGCGGAGAGGGAGAGATTCCCCCCTTGCCCTTTGAAACCACCGATCGCCATGACTGGGTCACCCGAGGTCGCCAGTTCGAGACTGGCCGCGCCCTGTGACCCTTCGACTGCCGCCACCCACTTGTAATGCGAGGCGTCGGACTCGAGGGCTCGCACCAACGCCGCGCTCGTCGTCACCCCGCCGCCATCGCCGGCGCCCCCACCAGCTCGTGCCCCTGCTCCCCCTTGTCCCTGTGCCGCCACGCCACCGGTACCCCGACCGCCGGATGCACCCCCAGCCACGCCACCCGGGAATCCGCGGCCCGTCGTGGACCGGCCCGTCGACCCGCCTCCTGGGGGACGACCACCCCCACCCCGACCAGCGCGGTGATCGCAATGCCTCCCCACCTGCCGCGCCGGAGCACGGCCGGTGCGGCCATGATCATGGCAGCAGCCATCGCTCCCGCAACGACGGCGAGCCAGCGCAATTCCGGATTCCACGAAGGGGTCCGGTCAAGCAACGCCCACGCCCAGCCGGCGGTGAGCACGACCGCGCCGGCCGCGACCGCGCGGGCCCAGAGATGGTCCCGCTCCTTCCAGAGCTGGTGCGCGCCGATGGCCACCGCAGCCGCGATGGCGGGCGCCAGGGCGACCGCGTAATACGTATGGATGACCCCCTTGCCGAAGCTGAACACTGCGCCGGTGACCAGCAGCCACCCGCCCCAGAGGATGGCCACCGCCCGCGCCCTGTCCGTGCGTGGCGCGCGCCGGCGTGCCACCAGAACGGCGACGAGGCCCACCAGCGCAGCCGGAAGGAGCCAGGAGGCCTGGCCCCCCATGGCGTCGTTGAAGAGTCGGAACACACCCGCCGTGCCGCTGAAGTTGGCCCCACCGCCGGTGCCGCTCCCGGTGAGCCGCCCGAATCCGTTGTAGTCGAAGATGAGATTCCAGATGCTGTTGTCCGGCGAGCCGTCGATAAATGGTCGGTCAGTGGCGGGAACGAGCGAGACGATGACCACCCACCATCCGCCCGCTACGACGAGGGCGACCAAGCTCCCGAGAAGTTGCCCGGCGCGGCGCCGCAACGAGGTCGGGGCGGCGATCATGTAGGCCAGTCCGAACGCGGGCACCACCGTGAACGCCTGCATCATCTTCGTGAGGAACGCAAAGCCCAGGAGCGTTCCGACCGCCACCAACCATTTCGTCCCGGCCTTCTCGATAGCGCGGGTCATGCAGTACGCCGCGCCCACCAAAAGGAGCACCAGGAGCGCGTCGGGGTTGTCGAAGCGGAACATGAGCGCAGCCACCGGCGTGGCCGCCAGTACTGCGCCTGCCACCAGACCGGCCGTCGGATTGGCGACGCGCCGGACTGCGGCATAGAGGAGCGCTACCGCGGCCACGCCCTCGAGCACGCCGGGAACCATGACGCTCCAGGTGCTGAATCCGAAAATCCGCGCCGAGAGGTCCATCACCCACAGCGCCGCCGGAGGCTTGTCCACGGTGATGAAATTGGAGGGATCGAGCGACCCGAAGAACATCGCCTTCCAGCTTTTCGACCCCGCTTCGACCGCGGCCGCATAGAAACTGTTCCCGTATCCGGACGCGGCGAGATTCCACAGGTAGGTGCCCGCCGTCGTCGCCAGCAGCACGAGGAGGGCCAGGCGCGCCCAACGCGGCGTTGCACCCTCGGGTTCGACGACTTCGGCCTCGTGCACATTCGGCGGAAGCTCGAATGATGCAAGGCGCTCCAGGTCCGGAGATCCCGGACGCGTCGCCGGATCTTCGACTATCTATTCCGTTGACATGCCATACCGTCGGCTACCGGCTTTCGAACCGGTTGTGCGCTTCCGGTGAGCCTTCTGTGAAGATCCACTGCACCAGCGGACGCCGGGTCACGACGCGCGGGTCGACCTCCGGTCGCTCGCTATTCCCCCGGGTCCGACCCGCTCTTGCTCCCGTGTCCGCCCAGGCGCAGAAAGACGGTCAATGCGACGACGACCGCAGCAATCCCACCCCCGAGGTCGAGGACCTGCTGTCCGCTGGGAGAATCGACGACAAGCTCGACGAAGCTCACCGAGACCACCAGGACGATCATGGCGATCACCCTGGACTTGAGGTCGTTGAGATCGCGCATGTGGAGCCAGGTGGGGATGCGCGTCGAACCGTCACGGTGAATCTCGCGGATGAAGAGCTCGTAGAAACCGACCGCGGAAATGAGAAGCGTCGCCCCGATCAAGAACAGGTCGATGACTTCAAGGAACAGGCCGATCTGGTGCCGGATGGGGAACGGATGATCGACGACGTGTCCGACGGAGTGGACGAACAAGGCGGTCCCGTAGACGAATGCGCCGAGGCCGGCCAGGAGCAGAACGGCTAGGGGAATGTACGCCAGGCGGAGGGACCAGGCCAGGAATCGCTCGACGTCCTCCTCATGGTTCACGGGCTCCGGGTCACGGGCTCCGGGTTCACGGGCTCCGCCTCCCGCTTCGCCCCCTCGCCGTCCGGTTCGCTCATCATTCCGCGCTACAGCGTACGCGCCGCGGTGCACGCCGACCTTCAGGTCTGCGCCACGCTCGCCGCAGCCGCCCTGACCGCCTCCACCACTTCTTCGTTGGACGCGCCGGGCCCGAGGACGGCGGCGATGCCGGCCGCCTTCAAGAGCGGAATATCGGCCGGGGGGACGATACCGCCGACGATCACCGGCGTGTCGAGTCCGGCCGCACGGAGCGAGTCGACGACGGCCGGGGCGAGAGTCAGGTGCGCTCCGTTGTGCATGGACACGCCGACGACGTCGACATCCTCCTCAATGGTGGTGGCGGTGATGGTGTCCGTCGACTGGCGGAGCCCGGCGTAAATGACCTCGCAGCCGGCGTCGCGCAGAATTCGGGCCACAATGCGCAGACCGCGGTCATGACCGTCCAATCCGACCTTAGCCACCAATACCCGCAGCGGTCGGTCCACGCCCATCGGTTCAGACCACGCTGCGTTCGTACCAGGTGCCGAACACCGATTCGAGCGCACGCATGGACTCGCCCACCGTGACCTGCGCCCGGGCGGCGTCGATCAGGGCCGGCATCACATTGATCGTCGGATCCTCGGCGTCCACCCTGAGCCGCGCCAGCGCCCCCCGCACCGCATCGTCGTCCCGGGACTGCTTCAGCGCGGCCAGGGCGGCCAGCTGCTGGGTCTCGACCGCGGGGTCGATGTAGAGGGTGGACGGCGCCGTGTCGTCGCCGTCGGTATACCCGTTGACCCCCACCTGGATCCATTCGCCTTTGGCCACCTTGCTCTGGAATCGGTACGCGGCGTCCGCGATCTCCGAGAGGAACCAACCGTCCTCAATGCACGCGAACGCGCCCTCCAACATGGAGCCCGCGCCCGCTACTTCTATGTGGGTGAAGATCTCCTCGGCCGCCCGCTCCATCTCGTCGGTCAGTTCCTCGACGAACCACGAACCGCCCAAGGGGTCGGCCACGTGGACCACCCCGGTCTCCTCGGCGATGACCTGCTGGGTGCGCAGCGCCAGCCGCACCGCGTGCTCGGTCGGCAGCGCCAACGCCTCGTCGAAGGAGTCTGTGTGCAGGCTCTGGGTTCCCCCCAACACGCCTGCCAAGGCCTCGATGGCCACGCGGACCAGGTTGACCTCGGGTTGCTGGGCCGTGAGCGAGACCCCGGCCGTCTGCGTGTGGAAGCGCAACTGAAGTGAGCGGCCGTCGCTGGCCCCGTAGCGTTCGCGCATCCACCGGGCCCAGATCCGCCTGGCGGCGCGGTACTTGGCGATCTCCTCGAAGAAGTCCATGTGCGCGTTGAAGAAGAAGGAGAGTCGCGGGGCGAAGTCGTCGACCGCCATGCCCACTCCCCGGGCCGCTTCCACGTAGGCGAACCCGTTGGCCAAGGTGAAGGCCAGTTCCTGGACCGCCGTCGAGCCGGCCTCGCGTATGTGGTAGCCCGATATGGAGATCGGGTGCCAGCGCGGGAGCTCGGCGGCGGCGAAGCGGATGATATCGGTGACGAGACGCACGCTCGGCCGGGGCGGGAAGACGAACTCCTTCTGGGCCTGGTACTCCTTCAAAATGTCGTTCTGGATCGTGCCCGACAACGCAGCACGCTCCACCCCTGTCTTGTCGGCCACGCTCACATACATGGCCATGATCACCGCGGCGGGCGAGTTGATCGTCATGGAGGTGCTGACGGCACCGAGGTCGATTCCCGCGAACAACGTCTCCATGTCGGCCAGGGAGTCGACGGCAACTCCCGCCCTCCCCACCTCGCCTTTGGCCAAGGGATCGTCGGAGTCCCGCCCCAACAGGGTGGGCATGTCGAACGCGGTCGACAGGCCGTCGCCACCGGAGCGGAGCAGCTCCTTGAAGCGGCCATTGGTGTCCTCGGCGGTCCCGAAGCCGGCGAACTGTCGCATCGTCCACAGCCGCGAGCGGTACATGGACGCGTACGGCCCGCGCGTGTAGGGGTACTGGCCCGGCAACTCCGCGTCGGGGGGGCCGTAGACGGGTTCGAGCGGCACGCCCGACATGGTCTCGAACTGTGCCGGGCGCTTGGGTGAGCGATCGAAGGAGTCCTGCCATGCCGCGCGGTCTGCCATGCCCCCACACTACTTTGACATCAAAGTAAATCCAAGCGCTCAGTCGAAATCCCCCGCAGCCCGGCGCAGACGGGCCAGCGAATCGAAGAGGGCGCGGAGCGCCGGCTCGTCCAGCCCCAGGTCGGAGAACACGTGCGCGTTCATGGCGGCCGTGGCGCGCCCCGCCACGCGCCGGCCCTTGGCCGTGATCGCCGCCAACGTGCCACGCCCGTCATCGGGGTTGGGACGGCGAGTGACCAGACCCTGGGCCTCGAGGCGGTCGACAGCGTTGGTGACGCTGGCTGCGTTGACCTGCAGGCGCTCCCCGATCTTGCCCAGCGGCAGGGAGCCCGTGGACGAGAACGAGAGGAGCATCACCACTTCGTAGCGGGCGAAGGTCAACCCGAGCGGGCGCAACTCCGCATCGGCCCGGGCCAAGAAGATCTGCTGCAGGCGCATGATGGAGGTGACGGTGGCCATGGCCGATGCCTCCGGAGCCCATCCGTGTGCGGACCATTGCCGGTGCGCCTCGGCGATGGGGTCGAACGGCAGGCGGCGTCGCTCGGGCACGGAGGCACGCTACCGAACTTGAGGCGGGAGCCGACGCGGGGTGCAGCCGCACCCCCCTGCGCCGGGGCACGGCAGGCAAAGGGCTACGCTGTTCGTGTGGAAGTCCTGATTTCCGAAGGGGCCCGGGACTACATCGCGCGTCACGGTGGCACGGTGTTCGTGCGCTCCCACCCCCATCGGTGCTGCACCGGGTCGCTCACCCTCCTCGACGTGCGCACGACACCCCCCAGTGACGCCGCCGACTTCGAGCCGTTCGATACCGGAGGGGTCGGTGTGAGGTTCTGGGGTGGCTCCGAGGGACGGCCGAATCGGCTGACCATAGAGCTGCGCGGTGTGCTGGCCCGCCGACCCGTGGCCTTCTGGGACGGCTGCGCCTTCAAGCTCTAGCCGACCGTGCTGGCGCGGCGTCGTCCGCCCGACCACGGCCACGTCGTCACGGCCCGCCGATGAGCTCGTGCCGCAATCGCCGGACCACCTCGTCGACGACCCCCGATGTCGATTCGTCGCCGCCCAGGTCGAAGGTCCTGATCCCGTCGGCGGCGACGCGCAACGTGGTCTGCCGTATGGCCCGCGCGGCCCGCGCAATGTCGACATCCCCCTGGCCGGAGCCGCCGGTGGCAGCCGCATGATCGAGTGCGGCGGCGCAGGCAAGGAGCATCGCCATAGGGTTGGCGACGTTCTTGCCGAAAAGCGAAGGGGCCGTCCCGTGCGGAGCCTCGGCCATGGCCACGACGGCATGCAGACGGTCGTCGAGGGCCAGCAGCACCGATTCGGCTCCGGCGATGGAACCGAAGAGCGCCAGCACCAGGTCTGAGAGGCAGTCACCGTCGCGGTTCAGGGCAGGAATCACCAGGCTCTGATGCCCGGCCTCGGTCAAGATGCCGGCATAGGCCGCGTCAATGAGCGTGGGACGGTACATGACCTCGGGGTGGCGGGCGGCGGCCGCGTCCATCTCCTCCTTCAGCATCCCCTCGTACACGGCCGAGACCGTCCACTTCGGCCCCCCGTACACGCAGGCCCCCCGGGCGGCGGCGGTCCGGAAGGAGAACTCCGAGACCTCCTCGCAGATCCGCCGTTCGATCCTCTCGGTCCTCCAGGCCTTCTCGTCGGTACCCCCCGGTGTCCCGGTCCGCCCTTCGTCCGCCCCGTACGCGTCACCGACCGCCATGCGGACGACCACAATCGGATGCACCACCGGGGCCAGGGGTGAGACGCCGGGAATGCGCCGACCGGTTCGGACGATGACCGACCCCCCGATACCCTCGCGAAGGATGCGGTTGGGACTGCCGACATCACCGATCTTCTCCGGGGTGATCGTCGCCGCCTTGAGGCCCAGCCCGCACTCGCGCATGGCTGCGGCGGCCTCCCGCACGACCGCGTTGTCCGTGGCGCGCCGGTTGTCCAAGGACAGGTCGAAGCGGATCAGCTCGCTCTCGAACCCGAGCACCTTGGGATCGAGGACGCGGAGTGCCTGCTCGAGGAGCTCCTGCCCGGTCTCATCTCCTTCACAGACCACGAGTCGCAGGTGGGATGTCACGCCGTTCAGGGTGGCACGGATCGCGCGGTCTCGACAACACGAGGGTGTACGGCACGGCCGAGCTCCGCAGCGGACCGGGAGAGCCGCGGGACCGAGAGGTCAGTGCGCCGCGAGCACCAGGTCCAGCATCGCGCCAAGGCCGGCGACGAGCAGCGAGAGCGAGACGATGATGGCGGTGGCCTTGATCACCTTGGAATGTCGCGGCTCCCATTCCTCCTCGTCGCCATCCATCTCCCCCCACTCCCGCTCGAGCGGCGTCCGCTCTTCGAGCGGTTGGGGTTCGCGCGTGGCGATGTAGCCGATGACCGGGGAGAGGCCGACGGGGAAGTGCGGCTGCGGCGGCACGGGCACGTGACCCTGCATGTCAATGAGGCTACACCGGCGCTCCGGTGATGCGGGCAAGGGGTCGTTGCCCCTACCCTGTCGCCATGACCACCCACCCTGACGCCGGCGTCACCCATGGCCCCTGAGCCGCCACAACAGATCGGCTTCACCGCCGCCGAGTCGACCCCCCGTTTTCCCCACGATCCGAAGCCGCCGTCGGGCGCGCCCAACGTGCTGGCTATCGTGCTCGACGACACCGGCTTCGCCCACCTGGGCAGCTTCGGTTCGGACATCGATACCCCGCACCTCAATGCACTGGCGGCCAACGGGGCGCGGTTCAACCGCTTCCACGTCACCTCTCTCTGCTCACCCACGCGAGCCGCGTTCTTCACCGGTCGGAACCATCACGCGGTGGGGATGGGATTCCTCGCCGACATCCCGCTGGCCTACCCCGGCTACACCGCCCGACTGCCCAAGTCCGCGGCGGCGCTGCCGCGCATTTTGCGCGACCACGGGTACTCGACCCTCGCCGCCGGGAAGTGGCATCTGACCCCACGCTGGCAACGCTCGGCCGCCGGGCCGTTCGACACCTGGCCCCTCGGCGTGGGATTCGAACGCCACTACGGGTTCCTCCAGGGGGACGCCAACCACTGGGCGCCCAATCTGGTGTGCGACAACCACTACATTGAGGCGCCGCGCCGGCCCGAAGAGGGCTACCACCTCAGCGAGGACCTGACGGACCAGGCCATCCGGATGGTGCGCGACCAACAGCAGGGCGCGCCCGGCAAGCCGTTCTTCCTGTACTTCGCGCTGGGCGCCATGCACTCGCCGCACCACGTGGCCCCCGAATGGGTGGAGCCGTACCGCGGGATGTTCGACGGGGGGTGGGACGCCTGGCGCCGGGAGACCTTCGCCCGCCAGGTGGACGCGGGCATCGTCCCGCCCGGCACCATCCTGACCGAGCGGCCCGGGTGGGTGCGCGGCTGGGACGAGCTCAGCGCGGACGAGCGTCGCATGCACGCGCGCCAGCAGGAGGTGTTCGCGGGCTTCCTGACCCATACCGACGCGCAGATCGGCCGCCTCCTGGCCTCTCTCGAAGCGACCGGCCTCCTCGAGAACACCCTCGTCATGGTCTTCTCCGACAACGGAGCGAGCGCAGAGGGGGGCAAGGAGGGCAGCGTCAACGAACATCGGTTCACCGCCCACCAGCGCGACTCGGTGGCGGAGAATCTGGCGGCCTATGACGACTGGGGCGGCTTCAGCACCTACAACCACTACTCCTGGGCCTGGGCCTGGGCCGGGAACACTCCGCACAAGCTCTGGAAGCGCTACACCTGGCTGGGCGGCACGCGGACGCCGCTGATTGTGCAGTGGCCGGGCCACGTCGCCGAGCCGGGTGGGATCCGCTCCCAGTTCACCCACGTGATCGACCTGATGCCGACCATCCTGTCCGCCGTAGGTATCGAAGCTCCCGAGAAGGTCGACGGCGTGGCGCAGCAGCTCGTCGACGGAACCAGCCTCCGGCGCGTTCTCGAGGAACCCGAGGCGGACGAGGTCCACCGCACCCAGTACTTCGAGATGCTCGGCTCGCGATCGATCTACCACGACGGATGGAAGGCGACGACCAACCACATCAGCACGGGCGTGCTGGACGAGGAGGAGCTGGCCATCGGGAGTCGCAGCTTCGAGGAGGACCGCTGGGAGCTCTTCGACCTCTCGCGGGACTTCTCCGAAGCGGTCGATCGGGCGGAAGAGGAACCGGAACGGTTGCGCCAAATGACCGAGCTGTGGTCAACAGAAGCGGGCCTCAACCAGGTGCTGCCCATCTCCGACGGCATGCTGGACCGCTTCGGCGGTCTCATCCCACCGACCTGGCCGGCCGGAGCGTCGCAGACGTACCTTCCCGGTGCCGGACCGGTGCACGACGAGTCGGTCCCCCTGTTGTGGGGTGGGTTTCTCATGACGGCCGAGATCGAGTCTGTCGGGGCGGAGACCCTCGGCGTCGTGTGCGCCATGGGCGACTGGTTCGGCGGCTACGCGCTCTTTGTCATTGACGGGGTGGCCCACTTCGCGTTTGCGCGGGCGGCCGACGCGCTGGCCCTGCGCGACGACACAGTCATGGAAGGGGGACGCCGCACCGTCGCGGTCTCTTACCGCTTCGGTCACGACGGCGGGCCGGGGCAGATGGAGCTGTCGATCGATGGCCGGCGCGGCGATGCCATCGCGGTGGAGGGAATGCTGCCCCTCGCCCTCCAGCACGGCGGGGCGGGCCTGCGGCTGGGGTTCGACAGTGGCTTTCCCGTCTCGCCCCTCTATCAACCGCCGGCCGTGTTCTCCGGCGCCGTCCATTTCGTGAAGATCGAGGCGCTCGGCGGCGCCGTCCACAGCCCGGCCGAGGAGGTTCGCACCGCACTACACAGCGACTAGTCCCGTTGGCGCTCACCGATCGGTGGGGACGCCCACCGCCGCGGTCAGCGCATCAATGCTCCACGAGCCCGCCGGGAGTCTGTCGGCGGCGGCCTGCAGTGCCAGCACCATGAGACGCCTGTTCACCGGGGTATCCAGGCCGTGGAGCGCGCCGAGCAGGACGATCTCGCCGTTGAGGAACTCCGCTTCAATGGACCCGGTCCCCCGTTCCAGACTTTGCCAGCTCGATCCCCCGCCCCGCGTACCAGACGGCGTCGGGCGGTACGCCAAGAGATCAGCCCGCCGCGCTCTATCCTCTTCGACCGATGCCACGGCGACGCCTGCCGCCTGCAGGACCGCTTCGCCCTCCCTGCGGGCCTCCCGGGCCAGGGCGCTGTCCCGGCCCTCGGGCCCGCTCAGCGCCTCGATCGCGTTGGTCAGATTCATGATGAGCTTGCGGTACTTCCAGCGCATGATGTCGGGGCGTGGCAGCGACTCGAACGTCGAGGCCTGCAGGGCCTCGGCGATGGCCTCGGCCACGTCGTCGACCCCGGAGGGGTAGCGACCCAGGTCGAACAGGCCGGTGACCGGGGCCGAATGGGCCACGATCACCCCGGGTCGGAGATGTGATGCCGGGCAGAGCACGCACATGGCGTAGGTGCGGGGAAAGCGGCGCAGGACGCGACGCTCGTTCTCCACGCCGTTCTGCATGCACACGATCGCCGTTTCCTGCGGCGCCACCGTCACGAGCTGGGTCAGCGCCTCCTCGGTGTCCTGGCCCTTCACGGCCAGGAGGACGACGGTGTCCTCCGTCCACGAGAGCGCCGCCGCGTCGGTCACCACCGGGATGGACAGGGTGATCGTCTCGTCGGGTGTCTCGAGAACGAGTCCCGCAGCCAGGGCCTCCGCGTGGGCGCCGCGGGCCACCAAGGTGACATCGACCCCGTGCTGGAACAGGCGCGCCCCGACCACGCCCCCGATGGCGCCGGCACCGAATACGACCACCCGCATGCCTGCACTCTGCCACGGGGCGGCGGCGTGCGAAGCTCTCACGGTGCGTACGCAGAACCCGCTTGTGAGCGCTGCCGCCCTGGGAGGAGCGATGGCCGCGGTTCCACTGCGCCTCCTCCACGGCCTGGCTTCTCCGGCGCGGGCCGACCTCTCCGCGCAGCTGCGCCGGGCGGTCGGACTCGGGCGGCCGCCCGTGCGAATGTCGATGGACCCGGACGAGTCGTATCTCCCGCCCGACGGAATGGCCCGAATGGTGCACTCGGATCTCCCCTCCATGTTGATCGGCGGCATCAGCGCACTGCTGTTGCAGACGCTGCACCCGCTGGCCATGGCGGGCGTGGCGGAGCACTCCCACTACCAGGCCGATCCGTTGGGCCGGCTCCGGCGCACCGCCGATTTCGTCGGCACCACCACGTTCGGCACGGCGCGCGAAGCCGAGAAGGCGGTGCAGCAGGTGCGGCGGGTCCATCGACGGGTGACCGGCGTCGCGCCCGATGGCCGGCGCTATTCGGCCGGCGACCACGAGCTGGTCACCTTCATCCACGCCGCCGAGGTGTCGAGCTTCCTCGAGTCGGCCCGACGGTTCGGCCCGCGCGACCTGACCCCCGAGCAGTGCGATCAGTACTACGACGAAGTGGCCCCGGTGGCGCTCGCACTCGGGGCCGAGTGGGTGCCACGGTCGGCCGCCGATGTGGACGACTACTTCCGCCGTCTGCGCCCCGAGCTCCATGCCGGCGCGCAGGCCCTCCAGGCGCGTGACTGGCTGCGTCACGGGGTGAGCCGGCGTCCCGAGCAGCGCGCCGTCTACGCCGTGTTGCACGCGGCCGCGGTCAGCCTCCTGCCCCCCTGGGCCCGAAGTGAGTTGGGCCTCTCCTCCCCGCTCCCGCTCGATCTCCTGGTGGACACCGTGGCCGTCATCCCCACCTCTCGCGCCGTCTCCGCCGGGCTGCGCTGGCTAGCCACCCCTCAGCCGGCCGGCCAACCTCAGCCGGACGCCAGGCCTCAAACGGCGATGGTGAGCCCACCGTCGATGGCCACGACCTGACCGGTCACTTACGCCGTTGCGGTGCCGATCCCGCTGCTCGATCCGGTGACGACGACCACATGACAGGTCATCGGGTCAGGGCCACGGTCATCGGGGGACGATTCCCCAGCTGGCGGACCACCCCTGACCCGGCTCCAGGACGCGCAGGTCCTTGCCGGTGCGCAGCGCGTTGGGGGGGCAGGTCATCGGCTCTATGGCCACGCCCCGCCGGCGGCGGGGAAGTTCGCCGAGCGTGTCCCCCGTGTAGACCATGAGGTAGCCGAAGCCGGCGTCGGCCCACAGCGACGCCCCGGTGTCGCCGCCGGGGACGTCGAGGCTGGCCCAGGCGCGGCCGTCGGCGTCCCGGTCCAAGGTGGTGAACGCGGTGTCGAGCACGGTGGGGCCGATGAAGCGCGCCGTCGTGAAGTCCCGATCCGTGCCCTCGACCGCGGTGAGGTCCCCGGTGGGCAGGCCGCGGTCGTCGAGGTCCAAGGTGTGGTGGGCGGGGAGCTGGAGGATCGCCCCGTCGACGGTCTCGGGGCCGGCCGCCAGGTACGGGTGGAACCCGAGGCCGAACGGGACCGGGCCGCCGTCGGTGCTGTGGGCCGTCGTGGTGACCGCCAGACCATCCCGGCCGACGTGGTACTCCATTTCGAGGAGGAGTGAGAACGGATAGCCGGGGGACGGGTGCAGTTGCAGGCGGAGGGACAGCCGGTTCTGATGGCGCGTCTGCAGCGTCCAGGGGAGCCAGCGCACCAGGCCGTGGATGGCGTTGTGGCGCTCGGGCTCATCGAGCGCGGCCTGGGCCCGGATCCCGTTGAACTCGTAGCGGCCGTCGGCCAAGCGGTTCGGCCATGGAGCCAGTACCTGTCCCCGGCCGCTGTGGGACCACTCGTCGGGCCCGAAGCCGTCGATGACCGGCCTCGTCCCCACGGTGTAGGACCGCAGCGTCGCGCCGACCTCGCAGACGATGACGTCGTGACGCCCGTGCCCGATGCGCCACTGCTGGCCGGTCGGCGAGGCAATGGAGATACGCGGGGAGGGAAGGGCCATGGCGCTGTGAATTGAAGCAGACCGGGGTGCTCGGTGGGACCGCTGGCATCCGGATGCCTATTAGGGTCCTCAGGAGTGAGGGTGCTGGTTACCAACGACGACGGCGTCACCGCGCCGGGATTGGCCGCGCTGACCAGGGCACTCGTGAAATGGGCCGACGCCAGCGTGGCCTCGGGGGGTCCCCGGCACGAGATCGTCGTGGTGGCCCCCAGCTCCAATTACAGCGGTGCCGGGGCAGCCGTCGGCTCCGTCAGCGACGGCACGAAAGTCCTCTACCACCGGGCCAGGGTCAGCGGGGCGGAGGGGGTGGACTCCTTCGGGCTCGACGCCTCGCCGGCGCTATCGGTCATCGCCGGCGCGCTGGGCGCCGTCGGGCCCAAGCCGGACCTCGTGCTCTCGGGCATCAATCACGGCGTGAACGTGGGACGCTCGATCCTGCATTCGGGGACGGTCGGGGCGGCGCTGACGGCGTCGCAACTGGGCATCAGTGCGCTCGCCGTCTCGCTGCGCACCGGGGCTGACTCCGAGCCCTGGGACTCGGCCGCGGACCTCGCCGTGGCGCTCATCCCCCTCCTCAGCCGAGCCCCGGCGCGCACCGTGCTGAACCTGAACGTCCCCGCACTGCCCCTGCACCAGATCCGCGGCCTGCGCTGGGCCCGGGTCAGCGGAGCGGGCTCGATCAAGGCGGCCAGCGGTGGTGGCGCCTTCGAGGCACCCAACCTGGCGGAGATGGACGGTCCGGCGGCGATCGAGGCCGCCCGGGCGTTCATGGAGGGCGGCCCGGGCGAAGAGGGTGAGATCGTGCTCAGCGTGGGGTCGCCCCTCCCACGCACGGACGATGCGGACCTGGCCGATCCGAGCGAGGACGCCACCCTGGTCGCCCAGGGCTACGCCGCCCTCACGGCGCTGCGGGGACCACGGGCCGACGACGACCGCGAGTTGTTCGCGCTGCTCAGTGACGGCCTGGCCGCGGCGGTGGCCCCGCTCGGGCTGGCCGGCTGAGCGCTGGGCGGGAGTTCTCTCTAGTCGTCCTCGCCGCCCGATGGCCGGCGGCGCCGCTTCACCTCCGACCGGTGCCGCTTCGCCTCCACCCGACGGACCTGCGAGCCCTTGGTGGGTTTGGTCGGGCGCCGGGTCGGGTCGACCCGCAGGCCGGCCGCGATCCGCTCGGCCAGGCGCTCCAAAGCGAGCTGGCGGTTGCGCGCCTGCGAGCGTGACTCTGACGCGGCCGCCCGGACCACGGGGCCGTAGCGCTCGTGCAGGCGCGCCCGCTGACGCGGCCCCAGCACTGCCGACGCGTCCACGTCGAACTGCACCTCGACCCGGCTGAGCGTGCGGTTGGCGTGTTGCCCGCCCGGCCCACCCGAGGTCGTGGCGCGCCAGGTGATCTCGCTCATGGGGATGGCCAGCGCCTTGTGCACGCGCAGGCTGGCCCCGGGGACCGGGGACTGCTCCATATCCCCAAAGGTATCGGGGCCCCCAACGGTCTCGGGGTCGGATTCTCCGCTTGCCACCGCGCGAGCGTACGACCACCCGGGTACAGTCCGACTCATGGACTACCGCCACCTCGGACGGTCGGGCATGCTCGTCTCCGCCCTCTCATACGGCAACTGGATCACCCACGCCAGCCAGATTGAGGAAGACGCCGCCGTGGCCTGTGTCAAGGCGTCGCTCGACGCGGGCATCACCACCTTCGACACCGCTGATGTCTACGCCATCGGAGGGGCCGAGTCGGTGCTGGGCCGGGCCCTCAAAGGCGTGCGCCGGGACTCCATCGAGATCTTCACCAAGGTCTTCTGGCCCACCGGCCCCAACCCCAACAACCGCGGCCTCTCCCGCAAGCACATCATCGAGTCGCTCCATGCATCGTTGGAGCGCCTCCAGACCGACCACGTCGACCTTCTCCAGGCTCACCGGTACGACTACGCCACCCCGCTGGAGGAGACCCTGCGCGCCTTCGACGATCTGGTCCGCCAGGGCAAGGTGCACTATGTCGGCGTCTCGGAGTGGACGGCCGACCAGATCGCCGACGCCGTCCGCTTGGCCGACGACATGGGCTTCGACCGCATCGTTTCGAACCAGCCCCAGTACTCCCTGTTGTGGCGGGTGATCGAGGCCGAAGTGGTCCCGGTCTCCCAGAAAGAGGGGGTGACCCAGATCGTC
>JBEKWB010000077.1:0-21623 GCA_049513455.1 Acidimicrobiales bacterium | reverse complement strand
ACGCGGATCCCGTGGATCGCGCTCAGGGCGTCGTCGAGCACCTCCACCGATTTGACGGAATCGAGCGGCACCCGTACCTCGCCGTGGACAGCTTCGAGCTTCTCCGCCGTGCTCAGGCGCACCACGAGGTCGTCTCCTTCAATAGCCAGTTCGGCCATCTGTTGTCTCCCTCCCCACAGACAGGAATTTCTACAGTTCAGTCCTCGGTGTCCGGGTCCTCGTTGCCGTCGCTCTCCACCAAGAGCTTTTCGGCCTTTTCTTCGGGACCGTCTTCGGGCTCGAACGGCTCGTCCAGGGATTGGAACGGATCGTGCGGCATACCCCGAGCCTACGTGAGGGGCCGTCAGTCGGCCATGGCCTCTTCCCCGGCCCGCAACAGGCGACGGACGTCGGCCACCGTGGCGTCCAGATCGGACAGGTCACGTTCGACGGCACCGTCCGGGGTGAGGAACAGGAACGTCACGCGGCTCACGGGCTCCGCCGTTGAGGTCGCGACGGTCAGGGCATACGACGCCCCCTGCAGCCGGTAGCCCTCGACGCGCTGATCGAGCAGCGCGGCATCGGAGGTCGCCGCGGTCTTGTAGTCCACCACGACCAGACCGTCCGCTCCTCTGTACAACAGGTCGATGTACCCCTCGAGCAGGCGTCCCTCGTGCGGCGTGCACGAGTAGATCTCACGCCAGTGGGGCGAAGAAGCGGCCTCCACCACCGATGGAGACCCGAGCGCCTGTTGGACGAGGGCGCGCACCTCATTGAGCCGGTCCGGTACCGCCTCCGCCTCACACTGCGCCGCCAGTGCCTCCTCGAGTCCGGCCCCGGTCGAGAGGTCGATCGTCTGCAGGACTCCGTGCACCGCCCGCCCGACCGCCGTCCCGTAGCGGCCCTTGAGCCAGGGGGGAAGGTCGAGGTCCTGTGGGCGCTTCTGGAGGCCGGGGTCGGGTTCCCCTTCGCTGTCGGGCTCGCCCTCGTCGGTCAACGCGCTGGCGGCCACCGTGGTCGGGCGCCCGGCGGCCCGGAGGGCATCCGCTCGTTCGGCTTCCCACGCCGCGAATGGGGCCGGCGGCGTCGGCGGCTCGACCACGACCGGCCGCAAAACGTCCCCACCGAGCGCGGCGTCGGGCAGGTCACCGACCAGATCACCCATGCCGTCGAGGAGCAGTTCGGCGTTGGTGCGTGCACTCGGTTTCGGCCGATTGGTGCGCACCTTGCGATGCACGGACATGATGAGGTGGTCGCGGGCTCTGGTGCAGGCCACGTAGAGCAGGCGGATCCGTTCGTGGAGGCCCATCTGCTCGTCGATCGGGGCCCACTCCACGTATTCGTCGGTGGTGACCTTGCTGCCGAACTTGTAGCCGACGGTGTCGGCGTCGGGGTTCCCGCTGTCGGGAAAGACCACTTCGGCCGGTGCCGACCGGCTCGACGGCGCGGTGGACATGCCCGAGACGATGGTGATCGGGAATTCGAGTCCTTTGGACCCGTGAATGGTCAGAATGCGCACGGCGTCGTCGTCGCTCTCGGGCAGGATCGACTCGGCCACCCGTGCCCCCTCGGCCGTTTGCGCGGTCACCCAGTGCAGGTACTGGCGGAGGTTGCCACCCGTGGCTTCGCTCCAGGCCCGCGCCTGGTCGGTCACGAAGCGCAGCCGCCGCCACACGTCGCGCGGACGGCCCTCGGCGAAGCCGAGCTCGAGGGCACGTCGGTCCTGGGTGATCCGCCCCAGCAGCTCGGACGGCGCCAACCAGGTGCGCTCCTCGTACAGGGAGCGCAGATACAACAGCGCAGCCCGCACGGGATCATTTAGCGGGACCGTGTCCGGCTGGTCGGCGAGATAGCTCCAGCGCCCTCTCCGCTCCCACTTGAACCGGAAGAGGTCGTCGTCGCCGCAGGCCAGCAGCGGGGTACGGAGCGCGGACACGATGTGGAGGTAGTTGGTCGGGTCGTCGACCGCCCGGAGCACCATGAGGAGGTCGCGGACCGCGCGGCTGGCGTAGACGAGCGAGCTGGTCTCGGCCCGGAAGGCGATACCGGCCTCGTCGAAGGCCTCCTCCAGGAACGGCAGCGAGGTGCGGGCCGGAACCAGCACGGTGATGTCGCCGAGCCGGGCCGGGCGCCACCCACGGTCCTTGTCGCTGACGTCCCAGCTCTCGTCGATGACCCGGGTGATCGCCGCCGCCACGTCGCTGGCCTCGGCCGTCCGTATCTCATCGGCCAGGGTGCCTTTGGGGTGCTCCTGGCGTCCCAGAATCGAGACGGCCGGACCGGTACCCGCCGCGGAGCGGGTGGCGACCAGGGGAAGGTAATCGGGTTGGGAATGGCGCGGGACGGGAACGTCGTCGCCTTCGCCCATGAGCGTGGCAAAGGTGTCGTTGACCCAGCCGATGATCGGTTCGACGGTGCGGAAGTTCGCCGTCAGCTCGACCACGCCGCCGCCTTCGGCCCCGAAGCGCTCGGCTGCCCGCAGGAACGTGGCGATGTCGGCCCGACGGAAGCGGTAGATCGACTGCTTGGGGTCGCCCACGACGAAGAGGTGACCCGGCGCCACGTCGACCTCGTCCCAGCGTGCGGTGCCGGCCGCCGTGCTGCGCGGGTCGGCGGCGGCGATGCGGACCGCCAGCTCGATCTGAATGGGATCGGTGTCCTGGAACTCGTCGAGTAGGAGCCGGTCGTAGCGGTCGTGCAGGGTGGCGCGTACCGCCGGCCCGTGGTCGGGATCACGCAGCAACGCCCGGGCCAGGACCAGAAGGTCGTGGAACTCCAGCTGGCCCTCGCTCTGGCGGGCCCTCGCACTCTCCAGGGTGAAGGCGCGGATGGCGCTCCCCAGTCGATGGGCACAGGCGTTGGCCACTTCGGCGCAGACCGCCGCCAATCCGTCCCCGGCTTCGCGGATCCGGGCCTTGAACTCGCCTAGGTCGCAGTCCCAGGAGCCCTTCTTGCCCGTCCCCCCGACCTTGAAGCTGGGCAACTTCGGGTTGGCCTGCTGTCCGATGGCCTCCAACAGATCGAGCTCGTCCTCAATGGTCGCCAGCTCGCGCATCCGGTCAGCGATCTCGTCGAGCCGCAGGCGCAGTTTGTCGTCGGGGTCGCGGCAAGGTTCGGCGCAGACATCGCGGATGGCCGACAGGGCGACCTCGACAAGATGATGGATCGGCGGGGGGTCGGGTTCGTACGCGCGCACCCGCTCCTGCACCAGGTCCCAGTTGTCGTCGAAGGCCTGGGCCAGCGACTGCAGTGCCGTGGGCTTGACGCCGGCGGCGAGCAACAGGAGAACCGAGCGTTCGAGTGCGGGGTCGGCCAGGAGATGATCGCGGAAGGACGACCAGCGGGCCTCGAAGGCGACCGACGAGCTCACCTCGTCGAGCACCTCGACCCGGGGCGGGAGTCCGGCTTCCACCGGGTGCTCGGTGAGCAGACGCTGGGCGAAGGCGTGCAGCGTGCCGATGGCCGCACCGTCGAGCTGCTCCAGGGCGAGCCGGCAACGCGTCCCGACGTCGCCAGCGGGATCGGCGTCGGCCGCCTTCTCCAGTGCGGCCCGGATGCGGTCGCGCAGCTCGGCGCCCGCCTTCTCGGTGAAGGTGATCGCGGCGACGCGGCGGAGCTCGACCTGGCCACTTGTCACCAGGGCCAGGACGCGGTTGACCAGGGCCGAGGTCTTGCCGGATCCGGCGCCGGCCTCGACGAAGAGGGTGGTGTCGAGGTCCTCGGTGATCCGTTGACGCGCCGCCTGATCGGGGGCGGGGGGAAGGGTGCCGAGCGCGAGCTGGTCAGTCATCGGCCAGCTGCTCCGTCTCGATGTCGACGTCAATGTCCTCGAGCGGATGGGCAAAGCTCACGAAGGCGTCCATGGCGTGGTCGGCCCGCTTGTGCTCGTACTGACGGCGCAGCTCGGCCACGCCCATGCCGTCGGGATCGCAGTAGGGGCACTCCACCCCGGGGCTCGTGCTCTGTGCCGTCGGGTAAGGGGGGAAGACTCCGGCTTCGATCCCGTTGACCATCGCCTGGAGGGTCCCCCCGATGTGCGCCAGCACGGCGGGAGTGACGGAGTACCCGAGGCGTTCGAAGCGACCCCGTGACGAGACGAACCAGTACTCGGCGCGCACCGGCGTCTCGGGCGTTCCGTGGAGAAGGCGGGCCGCCTGGCCGTACACGGCCAGCTGCAGCAGCTGTCCGTGGTCGTCGGGGTTTTCCTCGCTCAACCCCCGGTAGGTGTCGGCCTTGCCCGTCTTGTAGTCGAGGACATGGAGCGTGCCGTCGTCCGCCACGTCGACCCGGTCGGCGAAGCCACGGAAGCGGACGGCCCGTCCGTCGGGGAGGTCGAGGGCGACGGTGCCCAGTTCGGCGCGCGGGAACCCGAACTCCAGCTCGGCCGCCAACGGCCGCGCCCCATGGCTCTCGCGGTAGAACGAGTCGGCCTCGAGGAACCGCAACAGGTCCGCGATGATCCGTCTTTTGTCCTGGTGCCAGAAGAT
Source organism: Acidimicrobiales bacterium (assembly GCA_049513455.1). Lineage (GTDB taxonomy): Bacteria > Actinomycetota > Acidimicrobiia > Acidimicrobiales > RAAP-2 > Bog-473. Next base: position 17,157 of record JBEKWB010000077.1, on the reverse strand, counting down.
CGGGCGGCCGGTCAGGCCCCGACGCTCGTAGTCGGCGCAGACGCTCTCGCCGATACTGACCAGGAGGGAACGGTCAGACGCCGACCACGGTTCGTGCGGACCGGGTCGATCGGGCTCCGGACTGGCCAGTACCGCGCGGATGAAGTCTTCCAGCGCCTGGTGCACCAGTGACCCCTTGTCGCGTGGGGTGATCTGCAGCTCGTCCTCGGGGTTCTCGACTTCTTCGACTCCCAGGACGTTGCGCATGAGATAGGCGAACGGGCACGACGCCCAGTTCTCCAACCTCGTGGCCGAGGTGACCCGGTCGGCCGGCGACGGCGGGTCCAGTCCGGCCAGATTGCCGTCGAAGCGGGTGAAGCGGTCACTGCGACGGGCGGCGACGACCGCGGCGCCGGCTCCCAACGCGAGGTCGCCCGCCGCAGCGAGAACCGGGACGGACAGTCGGGTCGAGCCGTGCACCATGAGGGAGCGCAACCGGTGCTCCTGCGCCGTGGCGGCGAACTCCATGCGGCGGATGCCGGCGTCGAAGGAGGCGATGTGGGTGATCCACTCTTCTTCGGCGCCCCAGAGTTCGTTCGACCACCACCGCTCTCCCGCCAGGGCACTGGCGATCTGGAGGATCCAGCGCGAGGGCACCCGGTCCATGTTGCGGCGCAGGTCCCCGCGCGGGACACACAAGACCTGGTGACCGGCACCGGCCAGCGCGGCCAGAAGCTGGCGGTGCTGGCGCTCGACGCTCTGGGACCGCAGGGGCAGCTCGTCACCGGTGGCGCCACGCTCGTGATCGGGCAGGAGCGAGTCGTCCCGGGTCGGTGAGGGGAACAGCCCTTCGGCCAGGCCGAGGACGACGACCAGGGCCAGATCCAGGCCGACTCCCATGCTCACCGAACCGACCAGCACCCCTTCGCCCATGCGTCCGACCCGACCGAGGTCGGTCTCCAGTTCGAGCTCCAGCGTCCGGGTGAACACGTCGAGATCCACCGACTCCTCGACCGCATCGAGGCAGGCCAGGCGATCGAGAGCCCGGTCCACCCGTTCCGCCGCCTTCTGCTCGACGGTCGGCCACGCACCCCGACGGCGCTCGTCGCCGAAGAGCGAGCGCACGTGTCTCCGGGCCCACGCGACCCGCTCTCCCCACGGCTGAGCGTGGGCCGCCGCGTGCTCCGCATCGTCGATCAACCCGACCACGAACTCGCGCAGTGCCCGGGCCCGTTCCGCCGTGGTGCGGGCGCGCTCGGCCCTCCACTCGGGCGCGTCGGGATCTTTTTCCGCCTCCTGGGCTTCGGCCTCTTGGTCAGCCGCGAAGGTGGCCAGGCGGTTGTCCCAGTCGTTTCTCCCGGCCACGACGCCCGCCTCACGCGACAGCCGTTCCCATGCGGTCACCGGGAGCGAGCGACCCTCCTGCCGTAGGCGCCCCCCGGCCAGCCAGGCGAAGACGTCTTCCCGGCGGAATCCACCGTCCGGCAGGGCGAAGAGTCCCAGCAGGGTGCGGCCGACCAAGCGGGAGGTGAGGGGCATGACCGCGGCTCCGTTGAGCGCGATGCCCGCGGCAGCCAGCTGCTCGTGGGCCAACCGGGCATAGGGCACCGGACTGGCGTGGAGTATGGCCATGCGGTCGAGCGGCGTCCCGGCCCGGGCCGCATCGACAATGCAGCGCACCGCCGCCCGCACCTCCTCGTCGCAGTCCGAGACGGTCAGGATCCGGGTGCGATCCGTGCTCACGACGTCCATGGGCTCGCTGTCGCCTGGGTGCGTCCCGTCCCCACTCCCGTCAATGCGGCGAACCGACCGCTCGACCTCGGCGTCCGCCCGGGCGTCCCCGGTGGTCCCCGCCAGGACGATGACCTCGCTCGCCTCGGCCACAGCACCGAGGAGCGCACCGCCGTGGCGGGAGAGCCGCTCCGGCAGGTAGACGATGACGGTGCCGAGACGGCCGGCGGCCGTCTCGTCCTTCCGCAGTGCCTTGGCGGCGGACTCGAGCAGGTCCTCCTCGTCGTAGAACTCCGCCACCAGGCTGGCCCGCGCCGCTCTGTGCAGCCGGACGACGTCGGCGGCCCGCGCGCTGCTCCTGGCCAACGCATCGAGCGCGCCGTCGGAGAGGTCGCGCAGCTCCCGGTATGCCTCCACCAGGGCGGTCTCCGTGGCGGCATGGCCGGCCACCGGGGCGAAGATCCCGGGCTCCCGGGTCAGGGCCGAGCGGAGTGCGGCCGCGATCACCGGTGTGGAGACCGGTCGTCGACCGCTCCCGGCCAGCTGGGCCGACCCGAGAAGCTCAGCCAGTCGGTACACGGTGACGAAGGAAACGGCCGCCACGCCGATACCCCGACCGCAGACCGATCCGAGCGCACCCGAAGCGAGGAGGCGCCGGGTGGCCACGCCGACGTAGTTGGAAGGGACGGCGATGGTGACGGGCGAAAGGGGTTCGTCCCCCTTGGCCAGGCTGATGGACGCGCGCAGTTCCTCGGCCGCCGCCCGTCCGTACCGCACCCATCGGGTATCGATGCCCACAGAGGCGGATGGTAGGCGACGGGTGTTTTTCGCCAGCCGGGGACTCTCTCAGATTTTCTAAGGGGTTCCTTAGAAAACCGCCGCGATCATGAGCGGGAAAGTCGCCACTCGCGCCGCGTACGAGACGCCCCCGCGCCGGCTCCCGACGCCCGCCGGAACGCCAGCAGCCTGGGGAAGCGCGCCGTCCGGGCGGGAGTTGCGGTCTTCGTCGCCTGCACCTGCCGGTGGAGGCTCGCCTCCCGCTGGAATTCCGCCTGCCGCTGCTTTGCCATCTCCATGCCGCTGTAGTGGTTCATCTCGGATCCTCCCGTCGCGATCAAGTACGAAACCCAGCGTGCGCCTCGGGAGTGACCAGGGCATCCGGACTGACCACGGATCCGCCACTGAGTGACCACGGATTTACCACGGACTCGGTGGAGACCCAGGGCGAAACGCGGGAGAATGGAAAAAGTGGTGGATCTTGATCCGACGACGATCTCGGTGCGCGAGGCCGAGGTGCTCAACGCCCTGGGCGATCATCTGACCAACGCGCAGATCGCCCAGAAGCTGCACATTTCGGTGCGCACGGTGGAGAGCCATGTGTCGTCCTTGCTGCGCAAGCTGGGCGCGGCTGACCGCCGGGAGCTGGCGTCGAGGTCCGGTGTGCCGTCCGTCTGGCCAACGTCTGCGCCCGCACGTTCACCCGACGACACGCCGCAGGTGGTCGGCCTGCCTGCCACCTGGACGACGTTCATCGGACGGACGGCGGAACTCGAGGAACTCTCGCAGGCCCTTTCGTCCAACCGGCTGGTGACCCTGGTCGGACCCGGCGGGGTCGGGAAGACCCGTCTGGCCGTCGTGGCCGCGTCGGATAACGCCGGGCTCTTCGGGGGCGGCGGCGTCTTCGTGGACCTGGTGCCGGTGAGCCCCGATTTCGTGCTCCATGCGGTGGCCGCAGGGCTGGGTGTGGTCGAGCGGCCCCAGGACCCCCTCGAGCAGGTCGTCCACGATCGGCTGCGCGAAGGGCGCCTCCTCCTCGTGCTCGACAACTGCGAACACGTGCTGGGCGCGGCGGCCGATCTGGTGCGCTCGGTGCTCGCCTCGTGTCCCGATGTTGTGGTGCTCGTCACCAGCCGGGAACGGTTGGGCATCGCGGGTGAGCGCGTGGTGGCGTTGCCCCCCCTCGGTTTGACGGCCTTGACAGATGGCGGCGATGGATCCGAGGCGGCGCAGCTCTTCACCGATCGTGCCGGTCGAGCCGATGCCGACCCGGCCGTGGTGGCGGAGATCTGCCGGCGAGTCGACGGCATGCCCCTGGCTATTGAGCTGGCCGCAGCCCGAAGCAGCTCACTGGGCCTGGACGGACTGCTCGCGGGCCTCGATGACCACTTGCGTATGTTGAGCCGCTCGAGCCCGATGGCAGATCGTCACGGGTCCATGCGCACCGTGATCGACTGGAGCCACCAGCTCCTCGATGACACCGAGCGCGCCGCATTCCGGCGGCTGGGCGTCTTCGTGGGTGCATTCGACCTCAGCGCGGCGGCGACAGTTGCTAGTGATGGGGATACGGCGGCGGCGAGCGATCTGATCGGACGCCTCGCCGACAAGAGCCTCCTGGTGCATGTTCGCCATACGTCAGGCAGTAGGTGGCAGATGCTCGACACCGTCCACGCCTACGCCCACGAACAGCTCGAGACCAGCGGCGAGGCGGACGAGGTGCGGGGGCGCCATCATTCCTGGGCCACGGCGACGGCACGCCAACTGGAGCAGTCACTCGACGTCGCCGGCTGGCAGGAGCGTTTCGACGCCGTCGCCGGCGATCTCCGGTCAGCGTTGCGCACCCCCCGGTCGCTCTCCACCGGCACCGACGCCTTCGATCTGGCTCTTTCGCTCGGCCACCTGACCTACGCCCGCCGCTTTCTGGTTGAGGCGAGCCACCATTTCGAGGCCGCCGTTGCCCGCGCGCCCGATGAGGCCTCTGCGGTCGCCGCCTTGCGTACTGCCGCCAACGAGGCCTACGCCGAGATGCGCGGAGAGGCGGCATTCGATCTGCTGCAAAAGGCATTCCTCCGGGCCTCGGCGGCCGGCGACGACCGGATCGCCGCCATTGTGCAGGCCGACGCCGCCGTGCTCGCCGGGCGCTGCCCGGCTCTCTTCACCACCCCACTCAGCCGCGAACAGATCCTTCTGCTCATTAGTCAGGCGGAGGACCTGGCTCCTCCTGGCGATCTCGAGGTCGCCACACACATCGCCTTGGCTTCCGCATGGGACGGCGCACGCGGGCAGACGGTGCCCACCGACGCCAAGGCGCGTGAAGCGCTGGAGCGCACCGCGGAATTCGGTGACCCGACCCTGATCAGCTCGGCCCTCGATGCCGCGGCCTCGTCCGCCAGCCACGATGGCCATTTCAAGGAGGCGTCGCGGTATTCGTTGAAGCGGCTCCAGCTGCTCGACGGACTGCCGCGTCATGACCCGAAGGTCGGCGGCGAAATCGCCGACATCTTCCACATGGCCTCGGAAGCGGCGGTGGGGGCCGGCGAACTCGGAGCAGCACTCGCCAGCGCGCGCAACTCGTACGACGACGACACGAATCAGGGGCTGCCACATTTTGCCGCCACGCATCTCATCCCGCCGCTGGTGTTGCGAGGGGAGTTCGATGAGGCGGTGGCACAGGCGATGGTGATGCGCCACGGCTGGGAACGTGCGGGGAAGCCGCCGGCTGGCTGGATGTCCCCGGCATTCTTCGCCGCCGCGCTCGCCCACGGGCTGCGCGGGGACGAAGACGAGTACACGACGTGGGTGGAGCTCGGAACGTCGATCGCTCTGATGAAGGGGCCATCGAGCTGCGGTATCTACTTCGCATGCCGCGCCGCGCTGCACAACGGAGCACTCGAGCAGGCGCGAATTCTCGCAACGACGCAGGCGTGCAGTGGCAGCTACTACGACCCCTACGTGGAGGCCGTACGGGCCGAGACGGCCGTCGTGGCCGGATCGGATGACGCCGAGGACGAGCTGTCCACTGCGCAGCGCCTGGCCCAGGAGAACGACTTCGTGGCGGCGCAGCTCCTTCGAGCGGCGGGGCGCCTGCGCCATGACGAGACCGCCCTCAAGGATTCGGTGGCCGGGTGGGAAGCGATCGGCGCCCGCTTCGAGCGCGCCTGCACGCTCCTGTTGCTGCCGGACCGGGTCTACGAAGGCACCGCGGAGCTCACAGCACTCGGGTGCACCCTGCCAGCCGCTTCGTGGCTTTGAGGGATACGCCGGGATCCTCAAGCGGAGGCCTTCTCTAGGGTATTCTAAGGTCATCTTTAGAATATTGGCCATTCAATAGGGGAGTAGCCATGAACAAGCGCGATAACCCCTACACGCCTGGAGCAGGAAGAAAGCCCCGCACCCTGGCCGGTCGGGACCACGACCTGGAGAGCTTCCAATCCCTGGTGGAACGCCTCGACGCCGGCTCGTACGAGCGGAGTCTTATCTACACCGGCCTGCGCGGGGTCGGAAAGACGGTGCTCCTCATGGAGTTCGACGTCCTGGCCAGCGAAGCCGGGTGGGCCACGACGGACGTCCAGGAGGTGGGATCGAATGCCGACTTCCGGACGACGTTCGCCGGCATGGCGAACAGGCTGCTGATGAACATGAGCAGGCGGCATCGGGCGAAGCAACGGATAGAGCGAGCGCTTGCCGTCGTGAAGTCCTTCAGTGTCGGACTGCCGGGAGCGGTTTCGATCAAGCTCGATGTCGACGCGGCCGCCGGGATCGCCGATTCGGGCGACGCCGAGCAGGATCTCGCTGGACTGTTCCGCGAGATCGGTGAGGTGGCTCAAGCCAACCAGATGGGCGCCCTGTTCCTGATCGACGAGATGCAGAACCTGGACACTCCGTCGCTGTCCGCGATCTGTATGGCTTTTCAGGGGATCAGCCGCGCGGGACTACCTGTGGCCATGGTGGGTGCGGGACTACCCGATCTCCGGGTCCGGCTGCTTTCTGCCAAGCCCTACGCCGACCGTCTCTTCTCCTACGAGCAACTCGGCCGCCTCTCCGAAGGAGCCGCCCGGTCTGCCCTTATCGGCCCGGCTGCGGCGGCCGGCGCCGACTACGAAGAGGAAGCAGCCCGCCAGATCGTCCATGAAGCGGCCGGATTTCCCTACTTCATTCAAGAGTACGGGCGTGAACTCTGGAACTTCGCCGAAACGACGCCGATCACCCTGGCCGACCTCGATAGCGCCCGCGAGATCGTGAAGGACAGCCTCGCCCGCAACTTCTTCGGCACCCGCTTCGAGATGGCAACCGACACCGAGCAGCGCTACCTCTCGGCGATGGCCTCACTCGGGGAAGGGCCGTACCCCGTAGGCGAAGTTGCCCACGCGTTCGGGGTCAGTGACCAGCGTCGGGCCTCCATGCACCGAGAGTCGCTGATCCAAAAGGGACTCATCTGGAGCCCACGTCGAGGTCAGGTCGACTTCACGGTGCCGCTGTTTGCCGAGTTCTTGAAGGAGAATCACCCGGCGTCAATCTAGTGAGTTCGGTAACGTTCGCCCGTGGCGGTTCTTGATCACGACGCAGAACACAGACTCCGATCCGCCGCATTTCTCTTTCTTGGCGCCCTTAGCGAACGGAGAGGTACGCCACTGGTCGGCCAAGAGGATCTTGCCCCTTTTAGTTTTGAAGGGCAGTCCTTTCGACTCATGGCGACGCAGACCGGCATCTGGAAACCCCGTCAGTTGAGCGCAGCGCACCGTGTTTGCCAAGGAGCCATCCCAGCGCCCATACAACGACACGGAAGGGCCGGATGGCTACCTCCGCTACAAATGGCGCTTCACGGATCCTGCAGACCCGGATAACTTCAATCGCTCAGACAATCGGGCTATGCGGGAAGCGATGCGTCACAGATTTCCCCTGATCTGGTTCCAGGGCGTCGCCACGGGTCTCTACATGCCGGTATATCCGGTGTATCTCGCCGACGAAGAGCCAGACGCACAGCAGTTCGTTGTGGCGCTCGATGTTCAGTCACTCCAACTCCGTCAAGACCTCGAACTGGACGATCCAGTGCTGGTTCGTTCCTACGCAGAGCGGGTTGTCAATGAGCGGCTCCATCAGCCGCTATTTCGGGAGCGGGTACTTCGCGCCTACCGGAGTTCGTGTGCCATCTGTCAACTCCGGCACACTCGCCTCCTCGATGCGGCCCATGTCTTGCCTGATTCTGCAGGTGGGGAGCCGATCGTTACCAACGGTATTGCGATGTGCAAGCTCCATCACGCTGCCTATGACGCAGATATCTTCGGGATCTCGCCCAGCTACCGGGTTGGGGTTCGCCCCGATGTCATGGAGGAGCTCGATGGACCCACACTCCGGTACACGCTGCAGGCGATCGACGGTTCTACGATCGCTCGCCCAAGCCGAAAGGCGGCATGGCCGGACCCGGAGCTCTTGGCGGTCAGATGGCGGAGGTTTCGGGAGGCGTCCTGACCTGATCGGTCGATGTGCATTAGTTACATAAATCACTTCCGGCTCGCCTTACTCGGGGTTTCACTCCCTCGTGAGCCAGTCCAGAGTGAGTGCAGCGCTCCAGGAGAAGGAATGTCCTCCGATGCCGGCCAAGTTGCGAGGGTCGTAGTACTCCGAGAAGCCCTGCGCGACGAGGGCTCGGGTGTCTATGCGCAGCCGGGCGGCTCGCTCTGTGAAGCCCGCACGAAGGAGGCCGTCCGCGACGAGCCAATTGACTAGTACCCACACCGGCCCGCGCCAATAGCGGATGGGGTCGAATGAGGGGTCGTCCGGCTGGGCGGTCGGAATCGAGCCGGGCACCGAATGTCGCCAAGAGTCGACTCGCTCCATCATGCGGTGAAGGCGCTCTGCGGGTCTGCCGGCCCATATGGCCACCAAGCCGGCCGAGGTCGCTGGACCAACCGAACATTTACCGAGGATGTCATAGGGTCTGTACCAACCAAGCTCGTCGTCCCACAGTGCCTCGAGCCCGGCGCTCATCGATTCGGCCAGGCGTCCGGGTTCTCGGCCGTCCAGGCCCGCAGCAGCGGCGACCGCTGCCAGGTCGGCTGCGGCGCGTGCGGCGATCGCCGTAAATCCGGGATCTTCGACCGAGAACGGACTGTCGGCCGGCTGCCGCTCCGTTTTCCATCCGGCCGAGCGCAGGGCATCGACAATGCCGAGATACTGGCGGTACTCGCGCTGCGAGGGCCGCTCGTATGCCGAGACGGTGGCCACGTCACGGCGTTCGATGTGCTCGTTAGGGACCTCTGGGACGACCGACAGCGGCTGGTCCCACGAAGGTGAGTTGTCCATTCCAGATTCCCAAGGGTGGACGACCACATTGGCACCGTGGGGGCCTTTCCTGGCCCGCTCGATCCACGAAAGCCAGGCCATGAGCCCCGGCCACAGTGATCGTAAGGAGGTCACGGCCCGCTCGCGGTCTGGATCACCGGCAAACAGGCGCGCGGCCGCACTTGCCGGCAGCGGTGGCTGGGTTATCCCACTACTCGCCGGGGTCCGCCCGGTTGCCCATATTTCAGGTCCCGGGAAGTAGTTCTTGTCGTCATGCCAGAAGACGATGTGCGGCACCATTCCGGACGGCCATTGGGCCGACATGAGGCGGGTGAGCTCGGCCCAGGCGTCGTCCCAACGTCCGGCTGCTGCCCACCCCAGGGCGATCGGCCCGGAGTCCCAACACCATTGGAAGGGATAGAGCCCCACGGCGGGCACTGTGTAGCCCTCCCGGTGGTTGCGCACGAGAACGGCAATGGCGCGTTCGCGAAGTTCGGCGTCGCTCAGGCGAGGGCCGACGTCTTCTGTTGACACGGTTGCTCTGTGGGACCCTACTTCGGACGGGGAATCTGACAGATGCAAGTGCCTCGGGCGAGCACCTTGCCTTCTTCGTTCAGGATACGCGCGTCGGCGATCGCCATCGCGCGCCCCATTCGTACGATCTCACCGACGGCGGTGTAGGTCCCGCCGATGGGGATTGCATGCAGATATTCGACGTTCATGGAGACGGTCGGCGCCGAACCGGCTTCGATCGACGAGATCACGGCCGCCCCGGTGACCTCGTCGATGACCGTGGCGATAATTCCTCCGTGGACGCTCCCGAAAGGGTTCGCCATGTCCGGCGTAGGGGTCCAGGTCGCTTCCGATTTTCCGTCCTGCATCAGGGCGATCTTCCATCGACCCGGACTTTCGCCGTAAGGCATTGACACGTATTCCCGCTCCTTGTTGGGTAGCTCGCTGACGGATGGCTCTCGAGGCGTTTGGCGAATCAGCTCCGCGCTCCAAGGTTGTAGTGCCTCAGAGTCAGCGGAGCACCCACCCAATCCGGTTGTCCGACGTTGTCACCTTCGGCCGCTGGCTAGTGGTCCGGTGTCTCGGTGATCTCGACGGATAGATCGATGCCAAGGTGGGCCGCGATGTTACCGGCGAGGATCTTGTGCCGCAGTTCCGAGTCGAGGTGGCCGAAGGTCTCTTTGAGGTACTGCTGGGAGTTGGGGTACGTGCCCACGGAATGGGGGAAGTCATTGCCCCACACGAGCTTCTCGAGAGGGAAGATGTTGCCCATCTGGGTCACCAGGGCATCGCCGACCATGCCGAAGAGGACATGGTCGAGGACATACTCCGACGGCTCCTTCTTCAATGGGAGCTGGAACCATTCGTTGAACTCGTGATAGTCGCGATCGAGATACCAGAGCATCGCCGGGAGGTAGCAGACGCTGAGCTCGGCGAAGTAGAAACGCAGCTCGGGGAATCGGTCGAACACTCCGTGGACGATCATCTGGGCCAGCGTTGCCCCAGGCGGCATCGGAGCGTGCTGCGACATGCCCGCCTCTGCCGACCATTGCGAGGTGTCGGATCGGGGGTCCCCCCGCCAGACGTCCCCGCCGAAGTTGAGGTGCGGGTTGAGCGCGAGACCGAGATCCAGGACCGTCTCCCAGAAGCGGTCGTCCTCGGGCTTTGGGGCTCCCGTGCCGTTGGGGTAGCGCTGGAGTTGCACACCCCTTAGACCCAGTTCCTTCGCCCGATGGAGCTCCGCAACCGCGTCGTCGGTGCCCGATATTGGAATGAGCGCGTTGCCGAACAGTCGATCGGGCGCCACCGCGCAGTACTCCTCCGCCAGCCAGGTGTTGTAGGCCTGCACGATCGACCGATATACCTCCCTGTCTCCGATCGATTCGATGAAGCGAGCTACGAACACGGGGGCGAACAGCACCTCGGCGTCGATGCCGTCGATGTCCTGCTCGTGGAGTCGCTGCACCGCGTTGCCGGCACCCTCACGGGCCGAGCCGTCCTCGTTGAAATAACTGGCGTTGGCGAATTTGACCGGACCGCGACCCTTGATGTTCTGACCGTTATGGAGCATCGGCTGGCCTTCAACCAGCCACCCGTCCGCCCCGTTGGGAAGGCGGATGAGACGAGGCGCCCGGTCCCGCCACTTCTCCGGGACGTACTTGCGCCACCCATCTGGCGGCGTCTCCACATGGCCGTCACCCGAGATCACCTGATATGTCCTGGCCATTGGGTCCTCCTTAAGAATCGAGCAGCCCGGCCAACTGTATTGAAAATAAAAGAAATGGTTTGGGCAAACCTGTGACCAGGAGAATCAGCCGATTGGGTGGTTGTCCTTGAGGTGGGACGCGTCCCGAAGGGGTTCGCCATGTCGGGCGTGGGTGTCCAGGACATCTCCGCTTGCCCGTCCTGCATCCGGACGGCCTTCCATCGACCCGGACTGTCGGCGTAAGGCATTGACACGTATTCCCGCTCCTTGTTCGGTCAGAGGTGACGGCCCGCATGATGCCCACCAGGCGCGGCAGTGGCGTCTACGCGCACCCGTGCCATCAAGGTCGTGATGATCGTCAAATGTGTACGGTCTAGTTATTCCCCCCCATGCGCGACACTTCTCTAATCTGTACGGTACAGTTTGATTAGCCCAATCGTGACACTTTAGGGAGCCTGATGCCTCGTCCCAGCCGGGAACAGGTGTACCAACGCCTGGAAGCGGCTATCGCTGAAGTGCGGGAGCGTCTGGGAGGGCTTCCTGACCCCATTGAGGCCCAGGGCATCTGGACCACCATCTGGTACGAAGAAGCCCATCACTCCACTGCCATTGAAGGCAACACCCTTGTGCTCAAGCAGGTCGAGACGCTCTTGGCGGAGGGACGGGCGGTCGGGGACAAAGAGCTTTCGGAGTACATGGAAGTCCGCGGGTATGCCGATGCAGCCCAATGGGTCTACGGCCAAGGTCTGGCGAACGACGGGTGGCCCGGCGGAGAAGTCCTCACCTTGACCGAAGTGCGTCACGTGCACCGTATGGCGCTGCAACCGGTGTGGGGCGTCGCTCCTCATCCGGCAGCTACCCAGCGCGAAGCGCCCGGAGGTTTCCGGGAGCATGAGATCGCCCCGTTTCCCAGCGGAATGACGCCACCTTCTTGGGTTGACGTCCCCGCCGCCATGGGCGATTGGATCGCAGATGTCTGCCGCATTCCCGAGTCCACCCGACCAATCGAAATGTTGGCCTCGGCCCACGGTCGCTTCGAGCGGATTCACCCATTTCTCGACGGCAATGGGCGAACCGGTCGCCTCATCCTCAACCTGGTCTTCGTCCGACTCGGCTACCCCCCTGCCATCGTGTACAAGCGGGATCGGTCTCGCTATCTTGCCGCGTTGCGTCGAGCCGATGCGGGAGACGCCGGGGCGCTGGGGGAGCTCCTGGCTCGTTCGGTGCTCGACAACCTCTACCGCTTCGTGGTGCCGGCCATCGCCGGACCATCGCGCCTGGTTCCCCTGGCGGCCCTTGCCACCCCGCAACTCACAACGGGGGCGCTGCGAGTTGCGGCCAACCGTGGACGCCTCCGGGCCCAACACGGAGCTGACGGACAGTGGCGCAGCACGCAGCAGTGGGTGGACGAGTATCTCGATGGTCGCTATCGCCGATGAGGACGAGCGGTGTTGCACGGTGTTGCACGACTCCACTCGCTTCATGTCAATTAAGCCCGCGTTCTCAGCTACTGAGGCGTCCTGGGGGCCATTTTGGCCGATCGTCAAAATAGTGAAAGACAAGGTCAAACTGTATTTTCACTGACCAACAATGACCACGGCAGCCCACGGTTTTCCGGCGAATTGTGGTCTGTTTGGGGCCGCTCAGTGGCAATAGGCTGTGGGTCAAGGAGTGAACCGACGGCCGTCCGATTGGCCGCACCACTGTGGGTCGATGGTAGGTTCCTCGCCCAAGCAGATGGCGTCCAAAGCCCTTTGCCAGCGCCGACCCCAGGACGGGTCCCTGAACTCCAGCGAGGAATCGAGATGACTGAGATCACTTTTGACGGAAGAGTCGCAATCATCACAGGTGCAGGTGGTGGCCTGGGTCGTTCGCATGCCCTCGCACTGGCTGAGAGGGGTGCCAGTGTCGTGGTCAACGACCTCGGAGGCGCAGTGGACGGTTCAGGCGGCTCGGAGAGCGCCGCTCAACTGGTCGTCGACGAGATCCTGGATAATGGCGGTATTGCTGTGGCCAACCACGACTCTGTTGCCACGCCAGAGGGCGGTGAGGCGATCGTTCAGTGCGCCGTCGATGCCTTCGGCCGGATCGACATCGTGATCAACAACGCCGGCATCCTGCGGGACAAGGCCTTCCACAAAATGGATACATCGATGATCGACGCGGTCATCGATGTGCATCTCAAGGGAGCGTTCCACGTGAGCCGCCCCGCGTTCATCCTCATGCGCCAACAGGGCTTTGGCCGTATCGTCTCGACCACGTCCGCATCCGGTCTCTTCGGGAACTTCGGACAGGCGAACTACGGAGCCGCCAAGGCAGGGCTCGTCGGGTTGACTCGAGTTCTTGCCCAAGAGGGTGCAATGCACGGCGTCAAGGCGAATGCGATCGCTCCGATCGCACTAACCCGGATGACCGAGGGGATCCTCGGTGATCTCTCAGCTCAGGTCTCACCTGAGACGGTGAGTCCGATGGTCGTCTACCTTGCGTCTGAGGCATGCGAAGAGACCGGGCACATCTACTCCGTGGCGGGTGGACGTGTGGCCCGAATCGTGACGATGGAGACCCCTGGCGTCGTGTTCGACAACCTGTCTCCGGAGTCGATCAGCTGCCGCATCGGGGAGATCAACGGACATAGCGTTGCAGAGCTGGTCGAGCCTGGGTCGCTCGATGATGAGACGGTCTTGATCGCCACCGCACTCGGCGGCGGACCGACGGAGGAAACCGAGGAATCTGAGGGCTCGCGCGCCTTGGAGGTCGCCGACCTTGGAGATCTCGGTGGACTGGTCGGTGTTCCCGACTTCGCGTCGGCCACTGAGTTCCCCTTCGATCTTGCTGAGCAGATCATCTCGTCGCAGCGGGAACTCACCCGCAGTTTCACAAGGGCGTTCACGTCCCGATAGAGCGGTTGCGCTACCTCGGCAACCGACGGTTTGCCGGCGACCAAACGCTACGACCGGACGGCGTGATCAAAGTGCTTGATATACTTAGCAGCTCCACCATGCCCACCATGCCCACCATGCCCACCATGCCCACCCAGACCATCCCAGAGATCCCCGTGATCGCCCAGACCGTCCGCTCCCAAATCATCGAGGGCGTCCAGCAGACCCACAAGCTCACTATCGATGCCGCTCAGGCGATTGCTAAGACGACCTCGGCGCTTCCGATGCCCGAGCTGCCCGCCTTCCCCGGTGTGATGAGCGTTGAGGCTGCGCCGAATGAGTCGACGGATGAAGCTCCCGGGAACCTCCTCAGGAGCTTCATCCGCGCTCAACGCCAGTTCGCGAACCTCTCACTGCGCCAGCTCTCCGCCCTCGCTGAGGTCTCGAACCCCTATCTCAGCCAGGTCGAGCGTGGACTCCATGAGCCGTCGTTACACGTCCTGCGCTCAATAGCTGAAGCGCTGAACGTGTCGACCGAGACGCTCCTCGAGTACGCAGGGCTCATCGATCACGACGAGACAGCTGAAGAGAAGGACGCGACCGACCGGGCGATCCGTTCAGACCGGCGGCTAACAGAGGCGCAGCGCACGGCGTTGCTCGAGGTGTACCGGGGGCTACCTCGAAGCCAACGGGTCGACCACCTAGTGTGAATCTCGGGCCATTTAGCCCTGTTCTCTGGCGGCCATCGAAGGGTATGGTCCGCCGTAGTGAACAATGACTCGAAGGACGAGCAGACCGAAGATCCAATAAGGGACCGCATGGGTGCACTTGAGGGTCTTATGAGCTCGGTGGACCCGGTGTCGTTCGGCCGAACGCTTGTTGGAGCGGTTCCTTCGTTGCTGAGGAACCCGATGGGCATCATCTCGGCGAACACACGCTGGGCCATCGGCGTAGCCGCCGCGACCCGCGCCACGCTCCAGCGCCTCGCCGGACAGAAGGTCGACGGACCGATGACCCCCGCGGCCGGTGACAAGCGATTCGATGATCCCGCGTACCGCGAGAACCCCCTGTACTTCCTCCTTGAACAGGAGTATCTGCTCGGACGTCAGCTGGTCGTCGAGTGCCTCGATGCGGCTGACCTGGAGAAGGAGAAGGACGCCAAGGCGAGGTTCGGTGCGTATTTCCTCCTCGATGCGCTTGCGCCGACCAACACTCTCCTCGGCAACCCGGCAGCAGTGCGAGAGGCTTACAACACAGGAGGCGCGAGCCTGGTCCGCGGCTCGAGGAACATGCTCCACGACATCAGGAACAACGGCGGCTGGCCCTCTCAGGTCGATGCCAGCGGCTTCGACCTGGGCGTGAACATGGCGGTGACCCCCGGTCAGGTGGTGTATCGCTCTCCCCTGATCGAGCTCATCCAATATGAACCGCAGACCGAGGAAGTCCATGAGACCCCCTTGCTCTTCTGCCCGGCGTGGATCAACAAGTACTACATTTCGGACCTCTCCCCCGGGAAGAGCTTGATCGAATGGGCCGTCCAGCACGGCCAGACCTGCTTCGCCATCAGCTATCGCAATCCTGACGCGTCGCTGCGCGATCTCACCTTCGAGGATTACTGGCTCCAAGGTCCTGCCGATGCGATCCGCGTGATCAAGGAGATCACGGGAGCCAGCCAGGTCAACACCATCTCCGTCTGCCTCGGTGGAACCCTGACGGCGATCGGCATGGCCAGGAATGCAGCCGACGGCGACAACTCAATCAAGTCGTCGACCTTCCTCAACACGCACACTGACTTCTCGATTCCCGGCACGCTGGGCGTCTTCACGGACGAAGCGACGATCGCAGGGCTCGACCGGCAGATGGAGAAGAACGGCTATCTCGATGCCGACAAGATGGCGCACACGTTCGACGCGCTCCGCGCCCCTGACCTCGTCTTTCAGTACGTCGGCAACAACTGGCTCCAGGGCAAGAAGCCCCCTTCGTTCGATCTCCTCGTGTGGAACAAGGACAGCACGCGGATGCCTGCCAAGATGCACTCGCGTTACCTCCGCTCGTGCTTCTTGCACAACGAGTTCTCTCGCGGCGAGTTTGAGTTCAACGGCGAGAAGCTCGACCCCTCAAAGGTCAGCGCACCGATCTTCGTCTTGTCGGCCACCGAGGATCACATCGTCCCGTGGAAGTCGGCGTTCAAAACCACTCATGTTCTCGGTGGTCCTGCACGCTTCGTGCTGTCGAATGCGGGACACATCGCCGGGATCGTCAACCCTCCGAACCCTAAGTGCAGCTACTGGGCTTTGGATGGTGAGCTGCCCGAGGATCCGGACGTCTGGCGGGAACAGGCCGTCCTGCACCAGGGAACCTGGTGGGAAGACTGGATTGGCTGGATCTCCGAGCAGGGTGGGGCGCTGCAACCGGCCCCCACGAGGCTCGGCAGCGAAGGGTTCGCACCCATCGAGCCAGCGCCCGGCAGCTACGTTCGCACGCGGGCATGACCTCTTTGACGGCTGAGAGAGCCTTCGACAACGTCTGCACCATCGGCGGGCACCGGATCCACGTCAGGGTTGATCGACGCTCTGGTGGGCGCCCGCTCATGTTGCTCAACGGGCTGACGAGACCACTCGAGCGATGGGACCCACTGGTCGCAGCACTTGGCGACAGGACCGTTGTTCGCTTCGATCCTCCAGGAATCGGTTCGAGCCCCTCGTCCCTCCTCCCACTGTCGATAGCGGCACTGGCTGAGATCGCAGCGGGTGTGCTCGACGCGGTGGAGGTGCCCGTAAGCGATGTCTTGGGGTACTCGCATGGGGGAGCTGTCGCCCAGGAGCTCAGCCACGGATCGCCCGACAAGGTCGGATCGCTGATTCTGGCGTCGACCACCTGCGGTGTCGGGTCGGCGTTCGGCGGGCTCGAGGTACTGGCAGCCATGCTCCGCCCGGAGAGGGCGCCGAGAGGCTCAACAGCGAATGCTCATCCGGTTGCCATCTTCTATCGGTCGTTGGCGATCGCATGTTGGACGAGCATCCCGTTTCTCGGGAGCATCTCGAAGCCAACCCTGGTCATCAGCGGGGATCGAGATCGGCTGGTTCCGCCGGCCAACGGCCGCGTCCTAGCCGGACGGATACCCAATGCCACGGCCATTACGGTTCCAGCCGGGCACGACCTGCAGCATCCTAAGTGTGCTTCTGATCTAGCGAAGGTCGTCTCGGAGTTCTTGGACGCTCACGGTTAGAGCTTTACCAGCTGGAGCAGACCCCGACCGTCGACGGGGGGCAGCGCTAGCATCCCGGGTCA
>JBEKWB010000076.1:0-21654 GCA_049513455.1 Acidimicrobiales bacterium | reverse complement strand
TGATGAGGCTCCGCTCGCCGGGCGCGGCGGCGAGGGCGGCGACGGCGGCGGCCATGGCCATGCGGTGATCGCCCCGGCTGTCGAACCGGGCGCCGTGAAGCTGGCCGGTGCCGGTGCCGGTGATCGACAGCGTGTCCCCATGCGCCTCGGCCGTGGCCCCGAAGGCGGTCACCATGTCGATCACCGCCCGCAGGCGATCGACCTCCTTGACCCGCAACTCCCCCACCTCGGAGAACACCGTGGTGCCCGCGGCCACCGCCGCGGCGACGGCCAGTGCGGGAATCTCGTCGAGCGAGGGGATCTCGGCGGCGGCCACCGTGGTGCCCGCGAGCTGCGGACCTGCGGCCGTGGTACTGGCCGCGATGGTGGCGGTGCCATCGGGCGCGGACGTGACGGTCACCGCCGCGCCCATTCGTCGGAGGACCGAGACGTACCCCAGCCGGGCCGGCCCCTGGTAGATGCCCTCCACCTCGACGCTGCTCCCGGGTACCACGCAGCCGGCCACCACGAAGAACGCCGACGCCGAGGGGTCGCCGGGCACCGTGCGAGAGGTGACCGGTCGCAGGGCCGAAGGGTGGAGGGTCACGATCCGCCCCTCTCCCCACGGCTCGACGGTGAGATCCACCCCCGCTTCGGCCAGCATCTCTTCGGTATGGGCGCGCGTGGTGACCCGCTCCCGCACGGTCGTGGGACCTTCGGCGGAGAGGCCGGCGAGCAGGATGGCCGACTTGACCTGGGCACTGGCCACCCGGGTCGTCCAGTCGATACCGCGCAGCGCCCCGCCCTTCACCCGCAGCGGGGGCCTGCAGTCGGGCCCCGAACCACTGACCGTCGCCCCCATGCGCCCGAGCGGCTCGGCCACCCGGTCCATGGGGCGCGACGAGAGCGACTCGTCGCCGATCAGCTCGGTCTCCCAGCCGAACCCGGCCACCAAACCGGCCAGCAGTCGCATGGAGGTCCCCGAGTTCCCGCAGTCGAGCGCCGCGGCGGGCTCATGCAGGAGGCCCCTCCCGCCCCGGATCGTCACGGCGCCGTCGGCCGCCCGTTCCACGCCGGCACCCAGTGCCTCGACCGCGGCCAGGGTGGCGGCGACGTCCGCCCCGTCGGAGAGGCCAAAGATCACCGAGGTCCCCTCGGCCAGTGCGGCGAAGAGCACGGCGCGGTGCGAGATCGACTTCTCCCCCGGGGTCCGCACGGTCCCCCGGCACGCCACCCCGCCCTGGACGACGAGCACCCGGGGAGTGGTCACGACAGCCTTTCGGCCCGGCAGTGGTACCCCTGGGCCTCGATGGCGTCACGGAGCCGGTCCGCCTCCGCCGTGTCCACCACCAGGATCAGGACGCCGCGCGGGCCCTCGGCCGAGTGGGCGATCTCGATGTCGTAAATGCTGATGCCCCCTTCGGCGGCCAGCGAGGTGATCTCGGCCAGGACGCCGTGCCGGTCGGGTACCGGGATGCGCAGTTCGGAGAGGTTGTCCGGGCGCACCATGCGGGCCGGGAGATTGCGCCGCGCCAGGCTGGCGCTCTGGAGCACCCCGAAGAGGGAGTCCCGATCGTGGTCCGCCACCCGGTCACGCATGAGGGTCAGCTCGTGCACCAGGGCCTCGAGCGCCGCCACAATCGGGCCGGCGTTCTCCGTGCAGATGTCGGGCCAGATCCCCGGATGCCCCGCCGCCACCCTGGTCATGTCCCTGAACCCGCCGGCGGCCAGGCGGAGCAGGGCGCGGTCGTGCTCCGCGCCCACGGTGGCGGCGTTCATCAGCGTGGCCGCCACCAGGTGGGGCACGTGGGAGACCACGGCCACCAGGCGGTCGTGGTCCTCCGCGGTGAGAACGAGCACATCGGCATCGAGCTCGGCCACCACGCCCTGCAGCCGGGTGAAGGCATCCAGGTCGGTGGCGCTGGTGGGCGTGAGCACCCAGACCGCTCCCTCGAACAGGTCGGGGGCGGCGCCCTGCAGCCCCACCTGCTCGGAGCCGGCCATCGGGTGACCTCCGATGAACCGGGGGTGATCGGCCGCCGCCACGATGGCGCTCTTGACCCCGCTCACATCGGTCACCACCGCGTCGTGGCGGCGCCCCGGGGTGGCCAGAATCCGGCCCACCTCCCGGGCCACCGCGCTGGCCGGGGTGGCGACGAAGACGATCTCGGCGTCCAGGTCGTCGCCGGCATGGTCGAGGGCGCCGATGCGGAGCGCCTCGGCCAGCCGTTCGTGGTCGGAGTCGAGTCCTGCGACGTGCCAGCCGCGCCGACGGAGGGAGAGGCCGATAGAGCCACCGATGAGGCCGGTCCCCACGACGAGCGCCCGCGGACGCGCCCCGCCTTCAGCTCGGGAGGTCATCGCGGAGCCCTTGGGCGCCGTGGAGATAGACATGGTGGATCTCGTCCCGGGTCCTGGTCGTGTAGGCGTGGAGCAGTACCCGGATGCACCGGGGCATGGCGCCCGGTACGGCGATCTCGGCCGCGCAGAGCAAGGGGACGGCCCCGAACCCGATCTCCCGGACGGCGGTGGCAGGGAAAACGCTGGTCACGTCGGCGGTGGCGGTGAACAGGGCGCTGACGATGTCGTCCTCCACCAGCTCATTGCGCTCCATGAGCCGCAGCATGAGCTCCTGGGATCGCTCCGTCACCTGCGCGGGGCTGTCGACGTCGACAGTGGTGGCGCCGCGCAGGCCCCGGACCATCAGAGGTGCGGACATGGCCGCTCACTCTACTGCCGGGGCCAGGGGCCACGACGAAGCCCTTGCACCCCCATCACCCCCATCCCACAGATCCCTGATCTCTTCGACGGATAATCCGGATGTGCTTCTGATGACGCGTGCGGCCGAGCTGCGTGACTCGAGGGACGTGGTGGGCGATCCGGCCGGGCTCCGGGCTCGGCTCGCCGCCGACGGGTACGTGTTCGTCCGGCAGTTGCTCGACCCGGGTGTGGTGGCCTCCATCGGGTGGTCGGCCCTGCGCCGGCTGCAGGAGGCGGGGTGGACGGAATCGGGAACCGATCCCGTTTCCGCTCGGCCGAAGGCGCCCGTCAGGGCCATCCGGATGCTCCAGGCCTTCGCTGATGCCGGCTACCGCCGGATTCTGGCTGACCCCGAGTTCAACAAGGTCCCCTTCGTCGGCGCGCTCGCGGATCTGATGGGCCAGGTTCTCGGCCCGGCCGGTTTCTGCTATCCCCTGAAGTTCCCACGCATCGTCTATCCGGCCACCATGGTGCCCCGGCAACCCGGCAACGTGATCCACAAGGACTACAAGTGCGTGCAGGACATGTTCACCACGTGGGTTCCGTTGGGTTCGGTTCCCCGGTCCCACGGGGGGCTGGCCGTCAAACCGGGGAGTCAGCGGTCCACCCGCGTGCGCTACCGACCGCTCGACCGCCTCGAACGAGGCTGGCTCACGACCGACTATGAACCCGGTGACGTTCTGGTGTTCCACTGCCTGACCACCCACGCGGCCCTTCCGAACCACGAGCAGACGATGCGGATCTCCGCCGAGTACCGCTGGCAGCTGGCCGACCAGCCCGCGCCACGCCGCCTGACACTCGGTCCGGCGGGGCAGGAGATCGGCTCACGCCTGTTCTCGCGCACGGACTGGTGGCGGTCCGTGACGCCCGGCCTGACGCTGTTCGACGACGGCGGCGAGGGTGCCCCGCCCTTGCTGCCGGCGGCCCCGTCCCGGTTCGTCGCCTTCGGCTGCTGACGAGGGCACGGGCCCGAGGGCGGGTGCCCCTTCCTTAGTCCCGCGGGCGCGACACGGCCGCGCCGGCCAGACCCCGCACCTCGGCGCCACTCAACGGCCGCCAGTGCCCCGGCGCCAACCCGGTGTCGCGTAGGGTCCCGATCCGGGTGCGTACCAGCCGGCGTACCGGATGGCCCACGGCGTCGCACATCCGGCGAACCTGGCGGTTCTTCCCCTCGTGGATCACCAGGCGCAGGACGCCGGGTGAGAGCACACCCACCTCCGCCGGTGCCGTACGGCCGTCTTCGAGCTCGACGCCCTGGCGGAGCCGGCGCAATGCACCCGGTGCGGGCGTGCCTCCCTCGACCTCGGCCACGTACTCCTTGTCCACGCCGTGCGACGGGTGGGACAGCAGCTGCGTCAGCGCCCCGTCGTTGGTCAGGATCAGCAGGCCCTCGGTGTCCTGGTCCAGGCGTCCGACCGGGAACACGCGCGGCTCGGTGGGCACGAGGTCCATCACCGTGGGGCGTCCCTGCGGGTCCGCCGCCGTGGTGATGACCCCGGCCGGTTTGTTCAACACGTAATAGACCAGACCGGGTGCGACGGGAAGCAGGATCCCGTCGACCTCCACCCGCGCCGTGCTCACATCGACGCGCCGCCCGAGGGTGGCCACTTCCCCGTCCACGGTGACCCGGCCGTCGGCGATCAGGTCCTCGCACACCCGGCGCGAACCCTGCCCGGCCCGCGCCAATACCTTCTGGAGTCGTTCGGCCGACCAATCCTGTGCCGATTCGTCCCGTCTGGCGCGTCCGCGTTCCACTGGCCAATCCTCGCACTCTGGCCGCGTGGCCCGGCCACTTGCCACCAGTTCGGGGTACACCCCGGGTGTCACTCGGCTGTGTAACCTCTCGGGACGCCTTCGACAGCGAGGGTTTCGGTCAGGTGGCCTTCCGCCACCCGTACACGACGGGAACGCCGAGATGTTGCCCGAACCCGAACCCGTTCCGCAGCCGGTCGAACTGCGCTCCCGAGACAAGGTCCTCTCTCTCGCCGACCTGTGGGTGCGCTGCTACGCGCTCGGGACGACGAACACCCCGAGAGAACTGGCGGGATTTCTGCGGGGGGAGCTGCGGCCGACCCGGCACGAATACAACCTGGTGGCCGTCGCCTTGAACGAGTACCTCGTCGACATCGGCGCCAGCCAGTCCGTCCCCTACATCGAGCACGCCGAGTTGGGGGGTCAGGCCACCCCGCCCTGCCCCAGATGGCGTCGCTCGATCGACTCCGCCCGGCGATGAGCAATGCCGGTTCGCTCCCGGCCGGCCGAGGCGGTCAGCGCGAGCCGGCGGTGCGACGATGACGGGACCTGGGGGTGGCGGGACGGGGAACGCACGGAACCGTGAACGTGGCCACGCTCATCCAGCCGATGTCCTCCAGCCAATATCCGACGCCGCACGCCTCGCACACCTTCGACGGGTTCGAGGCCGCAGGGAACAACGGGATGAAATCTTGTCCGTGGGGATCGGTCAGCGGCCCTTGGCACTCCGGGCATATCTCAGGCAGCGGGAAGACCGGAAGGGCAGGGATCGCGGACGGGTGGTAGGCCATGGCCCGGCGTTTTCTGCCGAGCCAATGCGCCCAGCGTGCCCGTAGCTGAGTTAGTGCGCCCATTCCGCCACCCTTTGCGTCCGACTCGCCGAGGCCGAAAACACGTTAACTCCCGTCAGGCTCATCCACAAGCGGCCCGGAAGCGGGCGTGAACTCCCCGTTAAATGAGCGCAAGCCCCCTTGCATGGTCGCCACGCCGTGACCATGGTGGAAAGAGGACATGCTCCCGGACGACCGACCTGCCCCCTCTCGGTCGCGGGAGCGTGTTCGCGTGTGCGGGAACGGCGTCATCAGATCGCGTCGGAGCCGGTGTCGCCGGTCACGCCCAGGGCGGCCTGGAGGTCCGACTCGAACTCGCCGGCCACGTCGGGACCGGGGAGGAAGTCCTCCACCGGCGGTAGCTGCGCCAGCGAGTCCAGCCCCAGTCGCTCCAAGAAGAGATCGGTGGTGCCGTAGAGCGCGGGCTGCCCCGGCCCGTCGGCCCGGCCGACCACCTCTATGTAGCCCCGTTGCTCGAGCAGCCGCGTCACCCCGTCGACGTTGACGCCGCGCAGCGACGAGATCTGCCCGCGCGACACGGGCTGGCGGTAGGCGACGATGGCCAGAGTCTCCAAGGCGGCGGTCGACAGGCGATGCGAGACATCGCGGTTGGCGAAGCGCTCCACGTACGGGGCCAGGGCGGGATCGGTCTGCAACCGGGTGCCACCGGCGATGCGGGCCAACACGAAGCCACGCCCCTGGCTGACGTAGCCTTCGGCCAGGGTGGTGAGCGCCTCTTCGATGCGCTCGACGGGTTCCTCCAGCAACTCGGCCAAGAGCCCGGGCAGCACCGGCTCCACCGCCACGAACAAGACGGCTTCAATCGCTCGACCGAGCTCGTCACTCTCCATCCGTGCGGCCTCTCATCCTTCGTAGTCGTCGATCTCGAAGCCGGCCATCTCGCCCAGGCCCCGCCCGCTGGTCACGCCGGCGAGCACCGCATCGGCTTCCAGCCAGTCGATCTGCAGGTCACCGAAGGTCCGGCCCTGGCCCAGGGTGACGCGTCCCATTTTGCACAGCTCCAACAGGGCCAGGAAGCGCACGATGATCTCGATGCGGGTGGTGCAGGCCCCCACCAGGGAGCGGAACGACGTGGCCCGCTCCCCCCGCGGGATGGCGATGAGCGCGGTGACCGCCTCGGCCACCGACACCGTGTCCACGGTCACGTGGGAGAGGTCGACCCGGGGGGCGGGACGCTCGGCCGCCCCGCGCAGGTAGGCCTGTGCCAGTTCCTCCGGCGTCACCCCCGCCAGAAGGTCGGGGGCGTGGACGGCGAAGTCGTCCGGCAGGCCGACCTCCCGCGGGATGGAACGGGCGGCCTGTTCCGCCATGGCCACGAAGACGTCCGCCGCGGCGGCGTAGGCCCGGCACTCGAGCAGGCGGGCCAGCAGGAGGTCCCGCTCCTCCCACCCGACCAGCTCGTCGTCGTCGTCCGCGCTCTCGCGCCCGGGCAGCAGCTTCTGGGACTTGAGCTCGATCAGAATGGCGGCCACCAGCAGGAACTCGGAGAGCTGGTTGAAGTCGATCTGGTCGCGCTGCTCGGTCAGGACCCGGACGAACCCGTCGACGATGGGGAGGAGGGGGATGTCGAGCACGTCCACCTCGTGGGAGGAGACCAGGTGCAAGAGGAGGTCGATCGGGCCCTCGAAGGTGGGTGTGGACACCGCGAACGTCACACCCCCGACGATACCGAACCTCCCCCACCGGGCCGCGCACCCCCCAAAGACCCAGCGCATACGGTCAGGAGCGCCACGGCGCGGGACGTACCATGGCGACCCATGAAACGGGTCCTCTCCGGCATCGCCCCCTCGGGCGACTTCACCCTGGGCAACTACCTCGGGGCCCTCAGGCACTGGGTGACGTTCCAGGACGACGCCGACGCCTTCTACTGCGTGGTCGACCTGCACGCCCTCACCAACGAGATCGACCCGGCGGTGCTCCGGCGCAACACGCGTGACGCCGCGCTCAACCTCCTCGCCGTCGGGCTCGACCCGGATCGCTGCGCCATCTTCGTCCAGAGCCACGTCCCCGAGCACACCCGCCTGACCTGGCTGCTCGAGTGCACGGCCACCATGGGCGAGCTGCGCCGGATGACCCAGTTCAAGGAGAAGAGCGAGGGCAACGAATCGGTCCGCGCCGGGCTGTTCACCTATCCCGTCCTGATGGCGGCCGACATCCTGCTCTACGCCGCCGACGCGGTCCCGGTGGGCGACGATCAGCGCCAGCACCTCGAGTTGGCCCGCGAGCTGGCCGTGCGCTTCAACCATCGCTACGGCGAGACGTTCACGGTTCCCGAGGCGGCCATCCCCGGGGCGGCGGCACGGGTGATGGACCTCCAGCACCCCGAGCGCAAGATGTCCAAGTCGGTCGAGTCGCCGCTCGGCACCATCGGCCTGCTCGACTCGGCCGAGGAGATCACCCGCAAGGTGAAGAAGGCCGTCACCGACACCGACGGCGAGGTCCGCTACGACCGGGTCGCCAAGCCCGGCGTGGCCAACCTGCTCGAGCTCCTGGCCGGCGCGACCGGGCGCACCCCCCAGGAGGTGGCCACCGGCTACACGCGCTACGGCGACCTCAAACGCGATGTGGCCGAAGCCCTGGACGAGTTGCTGCGTCCCGTGCGCGAGCGGCGTGCGGCGCTGGAGGAGGACCCGGCCTATGCGGAGTCGGTGCTCGCCGAAGGGGCCGCCACCGCGCACGCGGTCGCGGCGCGCACCTACGCCGCCGCCGCCGACGTGATGGGCCTGCTGCCGCCGCGGCTTCACCGGTGATCTGAATCTCACCACTAATGACTTGATCCTCCTCGCGTCCCGGCTGAGGATTGCGAACAGCTCCAGGGCAGAGCTGAAAGGGAAGTGTGTACACCACCGAATATCCGAGCCTTCTCGTGCGGGCGTCGGTCCTGACCGAGCGGCCCTCTCCCCCCGAAGAACTCCCCGCCATTGCCGTCCCACAACCAACCAACATCGACCCCCCAGCGCTGACCGCGGTCGTACCGGAGCGGCCCCGAGATGTCCACGGACACTGCTGGGACGGTCACCCCTGCGACCACCCGGACCACGGGCCGAGCGGCGGCCCCATCCACCTGATGCACTGACCCCCGCCGAGGGCCAGCCGCTCAGGGGCGGCTGATCGGATGAGCCGGTGTGGTGTGCGTCGATACCACATGGCCCACGCTCGGTGTGTTCGCCCGCTTCAACGACACTCTGCGCTCGGCCTTCGCGGCCGCGGACGTACCCATGGCTGATGTCGCCAGCGCCTACGCCACCTCCAATACGGTGCCGGTGTCCACCGCCGCGTGGGGGACCATCCCCGTAGATGTGAGCCGGATCTGTAATCTGAGTTGGATGTGCGCACCCCCGCTTCGGCCCAATATCCATCCCAACGCCGCCGGTTACCAGGTGATAGCTGACGCTATCAATGCGGCCATCGCGGCAGATTCGCACTGAGACCTCCCCGTTCCAAGGAGCACCGTCCGGATAGTTCTCCACGCCGCCGTTCGTTCGGGCGGAATACTCTGATAACCGGCATCATCGCCGGGTTGCTCTTCAGCGCTCCGGCGAGCGCGTCCGTTCACCGGCACCACACGACGCCAGCGGCGACCTTCGCCGGACCGAGCGGACGTGAGGCCCGCTGGGTCGTGGACGAGAACAAGAAGCCCGGCACGGCCCGCTGGAAGATCGCCGGCCCGCAGAGCGCCACTGGGATAATGGGGTACGCCAACCTGGTGCAGGCCACCCAAGGCAACGTGGTGACTCTTTACGTGTCCACCCAGGCGCCCACCTTCGAGGTGCAGGCGTTCCGGATGGGCTACTACGGCGGCACCGGTGCCCGCCTGGTCTGGCACTCCAAGCAGGTGACGGGCACGGTCCAACCGGCGTGTCCCGTCACACCGGGCATCAATATGGTGCAGTGTGCGTGGTCGGCTTCGACCTCCTTTCCGATCACCCGGCGCTGGGTGCAAGGTGAGTACCTGCTCAAGCTCGTCGGCAGCAGGGGCCAGGAGAGCTACGTGCCCCTCACGGTCTCTGACCCGATGAGTCACGCCACCTACGTGATCATGGACGGGGTGCTGACGACGCAGGTCTTTAATCCTTTCGGAGGCTACGACCTCTACCAGGGGGCGACGCCGTGTGCGCCCAGGATCTATCCGTGCTCGAGCCGGTCCCTGGTGGTCTCCTTCGATCGCCCGTACGCCAACGACTACGGCAACGGCGCCGGTACCTACCTCTCGCTCGTCTACCCCCTCACCCGGCTCGCCGAGGAGCACGGCCTCGACGTCACCTACTGGACCGACCTCACCCTCGCCGCAGCGGACTACCCGCTCACCAACCACAGGGTCCTCATCTCCACCGGCCACGACGAGGAGTGGTCGCTCAGCATGCGCGACCGCACGGTGAGCGCGGCCAACCAGGGCGTGAACCTGATCTTCTTCGGAGCCAGCGCGATTTTGCGCAAGGTCCGCCTCCAGGCATCGCCCCTGGGACCCAACCGCCAGATCGTCAACTACCGGGACCCGCAAGCGGATCCCCTCTATGGGATTGACAATGCCCAGGTCAGCCAGAATCAGTGGATCCAGCCCCCCGCGAACTGGTCACCCAGCGAACTGGTGGGCGCCAACTACATCGGGTACAACAACGGGGCGGCGGCGCCCCTGGTGGACTCCGACCCGTCGTCGTGGCTGTTCGCCCATTCGGGGCTGCGGGCGGGGGGGACTGTTCCCGGCGTGCTGGCGAACGATTTCCAGCAGTACCAGCCCTCCGCCCCTGAGCCGCCGAACGTGACGATCCTGGCCCATTCACCGGTCCAGGTCGAGTCCCACGGCACCCTGTTCGCCGATACGACCTACTACTCGATGGGTTCGGGCAACGCGGGCGTCTTCGACAGCGGGACCACCCAGTGGATTCCGGACTTGGCCTCGTGCCCCGCCACCCAGGCGGGTTGCCCGGCCCCCACCATGCGGGTGCTGACCGAGAACCTGCTGCGCGTGTTCGGGCAGGGACCAGCCGGCGTTCGCCATCCTTCAACATCCAACGTGAACGAGTTCTACGGCTGATCTTCGCCCGGGTCTCGGTGGCCGGGCGAGCGCGGTGCCCTTGGAGTCAGCCGCCTACCCGAAGCGGATGCCGGCGTGCAGCACGCCGAGCCACCAGTTGTAGAGGTGGTAGATCAGCCAGGTGAGGGGGCCGATGTGCCCGTTGCCGCTGAGGTAGAAGTTGAGCACGACGAGGCCCACGACGATGAACCCCGTGTAGGGCCGGATGCGCAGGTAACCGGGCCAGTAGCGGGCGGGCAGGGCCCGCTCGAAGACGACCGAGCCGTCCAGGGGCGGGATGGGGATCAGGTTGAAGGCCATCAGGCCGATGTTGGCCACGCTGAAGAACAGGACCACCCGCGAGAGCACGGACGGGTTGAACGAGGCATTGAAGGTGGTCCGGAAGACGGCGACGAACACGACGGCACCGATGAGGGCCAGGATCAGGTTGGTGAGGGGTCCGGCCAGCGACACCAAGACGGCCTGATTGCGCGGGCTGCGTAGCCGGGCGGTGTTCACCGGCACCGGCTTGGCCCAGCCGAACACCCCATACCCGGCCAGCGCCATGACGGCGGGCACGATCAGGGTGCCCACCGGGTCGACGTGGACCAGCGGGTTCAGCGAGAGGCGACCGGCCCGGGCCGCCGTGTCGTCGCCCAGGGCCCGGGCCGCCCATCCGTGCGAGATCTCGTGGAGGATCACCGACGGCACCACCACCAAGAAGAAGATGATCTCGTCGCTGGTGATGTTGTGGTGCAGGATCAGCGCGATGAGGACCACGACCCCGGCCACGACCCACAGGGCCCGCTTGGTGCTGCGGTCCATGCGGCGACGACCGGAGGATCCCCCTCCGGGTGGGCTCACCTACTGCTTGGCGGCATCGACGATGCAGAAGCGCGCCGCCGGCATGGCCTCCAGTCTCGCCGCGCCGATCGGCTTCCCGCACACCTGGCAGACGCCGTAGCTGCCGGCGCGGAACCGCTCCAGGGCGGCGTCGACCTCTTCCAGCGACTCCCGGAGCTCTGTGGCCAGCCGCTCCGCCTCACCCCGCTCGGCCGTCACCTGGCTGGAATCGGCGAAGTTGGAGTCGTAGCTGAGGCCCGTATCGCCCTCGTTGGCGAACCCCAGTTCCTTCAGCTGCGCCTTGAGCTCAGCCTGCTCGGCGCGGAGGAGGGCGGCGTAGTCGATCTCCGCGGATTCCGCGGATTCCGCGGTAGGGGCCTCGTTCGGCATGGCGTCATGCTACGTCTTCACGGCGCGCCGCAGTACCCGCGCGGGGGTGTGCGTCCTCGTAGGCACGGCGCAGATGCTCCGGCGACACCTTGGTGTAGCGCTGGGTGGTGGCCACGGAGGCGTGACCGAGGAGCTCCTGGACGACGCGGATGTCGGCCCCTCGGGACAGCATGTGCGTGGCGCACGAGTGGCGCAGGACGTGAGGGCTGACCCGGTCTGCCAATCCGACCCGGTCGGCGTACTTCTTGACCACGCCGAACGCCCCCACCCGGGTGAGCCGGCCTCCGCGGGCGTTGAGGAAGACGGCGTCGGCGTCGCTGCGGACCTTCCACTTCTTCGGCTCGAGATGGGGCCGACCCTCGCCGGACAACCACTGTTGGAGCGCGGCCCGCGCCAACCGCCCCAGGGGCACCACCCGCTCCTTGCTCCCCTTGCCCAGGACCCGGATGAGCGGGGTGCCGTCGTGGTCGACCGCCTCGGCCACGTCGCCGAGGTTCAGCCCGACCACCTCGCTGACCCGCGCCCCGGTCCCGTACAGCAGCTCGAGCAGGGCCCGGTCGCGCAGCATGGCCGGCCCGGTGCCGACGACGGCGCCGAGCAGGCGGCCCGTCTCGTCCTCGCTGAGGGCCTTGGGCAAAAGGTCGGCCACCGCAACGCCGGGTATGTCCGCCGTGGGGTCGATGGCCGCCTCCCCCTCCTCGACCAGGAAGCGATGGAAGCCCCGCAGCGTCGAGAGGGACCGGGCCACGGTGGCCCCGCTACGGGTGCGGCGCAACGAGGCCACGTAGGCGGCCACGAGTGCGGGCGTGGCGGCGTCGATCACGGCGCCCGAACCTCGTTGTGCCACGAAGGCCTGGTAGGAGGCCAGGTCCCGGCGGTAGGAGGCCAGCGTGCGGGGGGAGCGCCCCCGCTCCACGTCGAGCCACGAGAGGTACTCCTCCGCATTGCGGGGCAGCGTCGGGGTCATGGGGCCGGTGGGGGGCGATCGAGGTGGGCGCGGGCCAGGAGCAGGCCGAGCACGGTGGTCTCGTCGACCAAGGAGCCGTCGGCCACCAACGATTCGACGTCGTCGAGGGCGATCGTCTCGATCGTCATGAACCCCTCCTCGATCCCGCTCGGCTGGGCCGGACACGGCGACAGGTCGGTGGCCAGGAAGATCGTCGTGTGCTGGTCGCTGATGCCGGGGGTGTTGAACGTGCCGATCAGGACCTCCAACGAGCGCGCCAGCAGGCCGGCCTCCTCCTCGAGCTCCCGCCGAACCGTCGCCTGGAGCGCCTCACCCTCGACGTCGCAGGTGCCCGCCGGCGCTTCGAGCACCATGCGGTCCACGGCGGCCCGGTACTGGCGGACCAGCGTCACCCGGCGTTTGGCGTCGACGGGAATGACGGCCACCGCCCCGGGGTGGTGGATGATGGAGCGCTCGAAGGGCTCGCCGTCGGGGTCCAACAGGGCGACCCGGCCCACCGAGAACACGTGCGTCCTCAGCACCTCGACCTCGGCGACCCGCTGGAACGAGGGGTTGGGTGTGGTGGGCACCGGGGTCTAGGGCACGCGGTCGAGGTCGAGCAGGTGCGGCTCGCGCCCCTCGGCGCGGTCCAGTGCCGCCGCCACCAACTCCCGGAAGAGGGGGTGGGCGCGATCGGGCCGGCTCTTGAACTCCGGATGGGCCTGGGTGCCGACCCAGAAGGGGTGCTCGCTCAACTCGACGAACTCGACCAGCCGGCCGTCGGGCGAGCTGCCCGAACAGACCAGGCCGACGGCTTCGAGACGGGCCCGGTACTTGTTGTTGAACTCGAACCGGTGGCGGTGGCGCTCGGTGACGCCCAGCGTCCCGTAGGCCTGCGCCACCTTGGAGCCCGGGAGGAGCGCGGCCTGATAGGACCCGAGCCGCATGGTGCCGCCCTTGTCGGTCACGTGGGCCTGGTCGGGCATGAGGTCGATGACCGGATCCGGGGTCAACGAGTCGAACTCGCGGGAGTTGGCCCGGTCCAGCTTGGCCCAGTCCCGGGCCACGGCGATGACCATCACCTGCAGCCCCAGGCACAGTCCCAGGCAGGGGATGGCGTTGTCGCGGGCGTAGGCGGCGGCCGCCACCATGCCCTCGACCCCGCGGACACCGAAGCCACCCGGGATGACGATGCCGTCCAGCGTGCGCAGGCGATCGGAACCGAGGAGATCGGGCACCTTCTCGGCGTCGATCCAGTCCAGCTCGACCTCGGTCCCGTAGTGGAAGCCGGCCGAGCGGAGCGCCTCGACCACCGACATGTAGGCGTCGGGCATGCTCACGTACTTGCCCACGATGCCGACCCTGACCCGGCGCGAGAGCGACTCGACCCGGCGCACCAGCTCTTCCCACTGGCTCAGGTTGATCGGGTGCGCCGCCTCGTCGATACCGAGAGTGCGGCAGACGAAGCCGTCGAGACCCTGGTCGTGCAGGACGAGCGGGATCTCGTAAATGCTCGGCGCGTCGACCGCGGAGACCACCGCCTCCATGGACACGTCGCAGAGGTTCGAGATCTTGCGCTTGAGGTTCTCGGAGATCGGCTTGTCGCTGCGGCAGACGATCACATCGGGTTGGATACCGCGGCTGCGCAACTCGGTCACCGAGTGCTGCGTCGGCTTGGTCTTCTGCTCGCCGGTGACCAGGTAGGGCACCAGGGTCAGGTGCATGTAGCAGACGTTCTCCCGCCCGACGTCCCGACGGAACTGGCGGATGGCCTCAATGAAGGGGACGATCTCGATGTCGCCGACCGTGCCGCCGATCTCCACTATGACGATGTCGACGTCCTCGTCGCCCAGCAGGCGCACCCAGTCCTTGATCTCATCGGTGACGTGCGGGATGACCTGGACGGTGCGACCGAGGAAGTCGCCCCGCCGCTCCTTCTCAATGACCGAGCGGTAGATCCAGCCCGTCGTGGTATTGGAGCGCTGGTGCAGGTTCTCGTCGATGAAGCGCTCGTAGTGCCCTAGGTCGAGGTCGGTCTCGCCGCCGTCCTCGGTGACGAAGACCTCGCCGTGCTCCCCGGGGTTCATCGTGCCGGGGTCGACGTTGATGTAGGGGTCGAGCTTGCACATGGTGACCCGGAGGCCACGGCATTTGAGGAGTCGACCGAGCGAGGAGGCGGTGAGGCCCTTGCCGAGCGAGCTCGAGACGCCTCCGGTGACGAAGATGAACTTGCTCACGCCGCCCGCGGGACGCCCGACGTCACGGTGCCAAAAGTCGGTGTGCCAAGAGTCGGTGTGATCGATCGGTGCACCCCTACACAGTAATGGACGGGACCTGCCGATGTGGCGGACCGTGCGGCCCTCGGCCCTCGGCCCTGTCCAGGGGGAAGCGGCGGCGGCCCGGTCTAGTCTCACCACCGTGGCGGCGAGGGAGCAGGCCGGGCAGTTGCGGGCCGGCCAGCTCGGGACGGTGGACCTGACCGTGTCCACGGTGGCCAACATCGGCCCGGGAATCGACTTCTACTTCGCCTTCGGCGTCATCGTGGTCACCGCCGGCGTCGCCGCTCCCCTGACCATTCTCGCCGCCGGGCTGGCGGTCGCCCTCCTGGCCACGACGGTCGCCGAGTTCACCCGGGCGGAGCCGTCGGCCGGCAGCTTCATCACCTATGTCGAGACGGCGCTGGGGCCCCGGGCCGGCGTGGTCACCGCGCTCTTGGTGGCCGTCGGCTACACGGTCGCCATGACGGGGGTGTTCACCATGTCCGGCGGGCTGCTGGCCATGACGCTGGCGCACTACGCATCGCTGGATCTGCCGTGGGGACCCTTGACCGTGGTGCTGACCGTCGCGGCCATCTGGCTGACGGCCCGCGGCGTCAAGCTGTCCACCTCGGTCGTGGGCATCGCGCTCGTGGCCCAACTCGCCATCATGGTGGCGGTCTGCATCATCGTCCTGGTCGACGGGCGCGGGCACCTCTCGGGCATCCCGTTCTCCTGGGCGCATCTCACCGGCGGGCTCGCCGGGCTGTCCACCGGCTTCCCGCTGGCGCTGTACATGTTCATCGGGTGGGAGAACGGGCCGGCGCTGGCGGAAGAGTCCCGCAACCCGACGCGCACCGTGCCGCGGGCCCTGTACCTCTCCATCGGCATCGGCGCGGTGCTCTTCGTCCTCTTCGCCTACGCCACCATCACCGGCTTCCACTACGACGTGGCGTCGATCGGGCCGTCGTCGGTGCCGTTCCTGACCGTGGCGGACCACGCGCTGGGCGGGTGGGCGGTGCTGGCCTGGGTGGCCGGGATCGTCTCGGTGCTCTCCGCGCTGGTGGCCGGGACGTCGTCCCAGGCGCGCATGCTCTTCGACGGGGGCCGCACCGGGCTCCTCCCGGGGCGGTTGGGGCGCCTCCGGCCGCGATCGGACACGCCGGTCAACGCGCTGGTCTTCATGGCCGTGGTCGGGCTCGGCATCATCGGGATCTGGTGGGTCACCCATCTCCTCACCGGGCACTCGCGGGGGATGAACCCCGTCGGGCTCTATGCCGAGTCCTCCACCATGGGGACCATCGTGATCCTGATCGTCTACCTGCTGACCAACATCTCGCTGCCGGTGTTCATCTGGCGGCGCCATCGCGCCCTGTTCTCCCCGATCCGCCATGTGGTCGTGCCGATTCTGGGCTCGGCGGTCCTGGTCGTCCCCTTCGTGGAACTCTGCCAACCCGGACAGCCGTCCCCCTACGGCACCTTCCCCTTCATCGCCCTCGGAGTGGTCGCGCTCGCGGTGGCCATCGCCGGGCTGGTGCTGCACCGCCATCCGTCCGCCGGATCGAGTGAGGCCGCAGCGACCCCGCCGGCCGCCTGAGACTCTCAGACCCCCAACAGCTCGCGGGCGTGGGCCCGGGCGGCGTCGCTGTCGGGATGCCCCGACAGCATGCGGGAGAGCTCGACCACCCGCTCCTCGCCCTCCACCGGCCTGGCCGACGTGAGGGTACGCCCGTCCACCTCGTCCTTGTGCACCGCGATCTGGTGGTCGGCCTTCGCCGCCACCTGGGCCAGATGCGTCACCACCAGCACCTGACGGGTCCGGGAGACCTCGTGCAGGGCCGAGCCGAGCGAGAGTGCGGCCGCCCCACCCACCCCGGCGTCCACCTCGTCGAAGACCATGGTCTGCGGCCCGCCCATCCCCACCAGGCGCACCGCCAGCATGGCCCGGGCCAGCTCGCCGCCCGAGGCCGCCTTGGCCAGGGGCAGGACGGCCTCGCCGACGTTGGCCCCCAGCGCGATCTCGACCGGCTCGCCTGTCCCTCCGGGCGCCACGCGTATCTCCACCCGCGCCCCCGCCATGGCCAGCTCGGCCAGGCGCTGCCCCACCAGCGCCCCGAATTTCTTGGCGGCCCGGGCCCGCACCGCCCGCACCTTGGCCTCCGCCGCCGCCAGCTCCCCGGCCAGCTCGGCCCGGGTGGCCTCGAGCGCGGCGGCCCTGGCCTCGGCGTTCTCCAGCTCGTCGAGGCGGGTGGCCGCCTCATCGGCGAAGGCCATGACCGCGGTCAGATCGGCGCCGTACTTGCGGCGCAGGTCGGCCAGCAGGCGCCGGCGCTCCTGCACGGCGACCAGACGTTCGGGATCGTCCTCCCAGCCCTCCACCACGTCGCGCAGGCCCCGGGCGACGTCGGAGAGGTCGATGGCCGACGCCGCCACCCGCTCCCGGTACTCGTCGAAGACCTCCCGCCCGGCCAGCAACCCCGCCGCCTCGGCCAGGCGGGCCAGGACCCCGCCGTCGCCGTGGCCCGACGCGGATTCGAGGAGCTCCCCGGCGCGGCCAGCCGCCTCCCGGTGGGCCGCGGCATCGGCCAGGCGGGTCTCCTGCTGGCGCAGCAGGTCGTCCTCCCCGGGGTCCGAGAGATGGGCCCCGGCGATCTCCGCCACCTGGTACCGCAGCACGTCGGCCTCCCGCGCGCGCGCCTGCACGTCGCCCCCGAGCGCGGCCAGTGACGCCGCGATCTCCCGCAGCCGGGCCCGCAGGGCGAGCACGGTCTCCATGTCGGTTCCGGCGTAGGCGTCCAGCACGGCCCGTTGCTGTGCCGGGGTGACGAGCGACTGGTGGGCGTGCTGGCCGTGGATCTCGACCAGCGCCGAGGCCGTCTCGGCCAGTGCGCTCACCGGAGACATGCGCCCGTCGACCCACGCCCGCGAGCGGCCCTCCGCCGGCACGGCGCGGGCGACGATCACCTCGCGCTCACCCTCCGGCGCCTCCACCACGAAGCGCGCCTCGACCAGGGCCTCGGTGGCCCCCGCCCGGACGATGGCCGGATTGGCCCGGCTCCCCAGCACGAGCTGGAGCGCCTCGACGACCAGCGTCTTGCCCGCGCCGGTCTCGCCGGTCAGGACCGTCATGCCGGCCCCGAAGGTCAGCGACAGGTCCTCGATGACGCCGAGATCGCGCACCCGCAGCTCGGTCAGCACGAGACGATCGGGCGCCTACTGCTCGCGATCGGCCAGCAGCCGGAACCGCAGGAGCGCGCCGAAGCCGTGGGGGTCGTTGCGCACCAGCCGCACCGGCCGGGTGGGGACACGGCACGTGACCGTCGACCCGGGGTCGAGGCGGCCGAGGTCCTGGCCGTCGATGACCAGCGCGGCCACCCGGTCGGGCGCGATGCGCACCGTCACGTGCTGGGAGTCGCTCAGCACCAGGCTGCGGTCGAGCGAGAGGTGGGGGGCCACCGGCGTCACCACCATGGCCCGCATGCCGGGAGAGAGGATCGGCCCCCGGGCCGAGAGGTTGTACGCCGTGCTGCCGGTCGGGGTGGCGATGATGACGCCGTCGGCCGAGTACGTGAACACGTCCTCGCCGTCGATGGACGTGGCCAGGCGGACTGTGTGCCCGAAGTCGATCTTTTCGAGGACGACCTCGTTGAGAGCCAGGTACTGCGTGACGGCATCGCCCTTGGAACGGTCGGTGACGGTGACCTCCAGCGCGCAACGGGCCTCGATGACGGCCTCGCCCGCGAAGACCCGGGCCAGCGCCACCCGCATCTGGTCCGGCATCAGATCGGGCAGGTAGCCGAGCCGGCCGAAGTTCACCCCGAGCACCGGTACGTCCTCGGTCCAGGCCAGGCGCACCACCCGCAGGAACGTGCCGTCACCGCCCAGGCTCACGGCGACCGTGGTCCCGGCGAGGTCGACCTCGTCGAGGTGCAGCTCCCGGCCCGCCTCGGTGACCCGGTTGGGCGCCGTGAACTCGAGAATGCGGGCCACGTCGCCGCGCCCGGTGAGCCAGTCCGCCGTGTCCAGCGCGAGCTCCCGCGCGTCGGGGCGCTCGGGATGTACGAGGAAGGTGGCCGTCGACATGGTCAGTGGGGTTGGTCTACACCCTGGCCGGGTGACGTGCGGCGTGTGGCCGCCTCGTCGACGGTGTCGGAGAGGAGGCGGCCCACATCGGGCACCTGCGCCGCACCGGCGCCCTTGCGGGCGTGCACCAGGAACTCGACGTTGCCGGCCGGGCCGATCAGCGGGGAAACCATCGCCCCCATGATGCCGGTTCCGGCGTCGACGAGGGCGGACGTGACCCCTTCGAGGGCGCTCCGCCACACCGCGGGGTCCCGCACCACCCCCTTGCCCCGGGCCACGACGACCCGGCCCGCCTCGAATTGGGGCTTGACCAGGAGCACCAAATCGGTCGCCGGGCCGGCGATCGGCCCGCAGAGCACCGGCACCACCGTGACCAGGGAGATGAACGACAGGTCGGCCACAATCAGCGAGCAGGGCTCGAACTCCGGGTCTCGTTCCCGCAGCACCTCGGGGGTCAGGGTGCGCACGTTGACCCGCTCGAGCACGGTCACCCGCGGGTCCGTGCGCAGCCACTGGTCCAGCTGCCCGTGGCCGACATCGACGGCGTAGACGTGGGCGGCGCCCCGCTGGAGGAGGCAGTCGGTGAAGCCGCCGGTCGACGCACCCGCATCGAGGGCGCGCCGGCCCCCGGGGACGACTGCGAAGCGCGCCAGGGCGGCGTCGAGCTTCTGCCCGCCCCGGCTGACGAAGGGTTGGGGCGGTCCCCGGAGGACGATGGGCTCGTCGGGCGCCACCTGGCGCGCCGCCTTGTCGGCCTGCGTCCCAGCCACCAGGACCACGCCGGCGGCGATCGCCATCTGGGCCTCGTGTCGGTTGGCGACCAGGCCCCGCCGTACTAGCTCGGTGTCGAGCCGCCGGCGCGACCCTGCGCTCAGCTGTTCGTTCCGGGGGTGTCGGGGGTGTCGGGGGTGACGGGGGTGACGGTCGGCGCGGCCTTCTTGGCCGTCGGGGCCTTCTTGGCCGGAGCCTTGTTGGCCGGGGCCTTCGTGGCCGTCGGGGCCTTCTTCGTCGCCACGGTCTTGGCCGCGGCCTTCTTGGCCTCGGCCCGCTGGGCGGGAGCACTCGTCGTGGCCTTCTTCTTGGCCATCTTGGTCTTCTTGGCCACCGACGGGGCGACCTTCTCCGCCGCGTCCTTGGCCGCCTGGGCGCCCTTGGCCGCGTGTGCCGCGGCATCCGCGGTGGCGCTCCGACCCGCGGCGGCCGACCGCTTGAGGAGGTCCGACACCTGCCCGGCCAATGTCTCGAGCGCGGTGGCGTCTATTTTGCTGAGCTGCGCCGAGACCTCGTGACGGATCAGCTCGAGGATCTGCTCGCTCGTCTTACGGCTGCGTTCGACCAAGTTGTCCACCCACTCCTGCGTCTGTTCGCGTTGGATATCACCGGCACTCGCCAGCTCCTTGACGATCTCCTCGGCGCGGGCCCTTGTGACCTGGCCCAACACCGTACCGGCATCGAGGTACTTCTTTATCCGCTCGTTAGTGGCCATACACAAGAGTATATCCAGTGTTAGCCATTAGCAAGCACTACTTCCCCTTCTGGCGGAAGACCGAATTGACCAGGGTGGCCAGGTCTGCGGCGACCTCGTCCGGGGCCGGGTCGGTGGGCACGTGATCCGCGGTCGTCACCCCGGAGAGCACCAGCGCGAACGGGATGCCCAGCTGTGTGGCCAGGGCGCCATCGGTGGAGGGGCGGTCCCCCACCATCATGGCGAGGTCGGTTGCCCGGGCCTTGATGGCGTCGGCCGTCGGGAGATGCGGCTTGCCGGCTACCTCTGGGGTCGTCTCCGCCGCGGTGGCCACCGCGGCCAGCAGGGCACCGCACCCGGGCGAGAGGCCGTGGGGTGTGGGGTGGGTCGGATCCTCGTTCGTCCCGATCAGGCGCGCCCCGGCCCGCACGGCCCGGGCGGCCCGGTCGATGTCGTCGAAGGTGAAGGACCGCGTCCAACCCACGATCACGGCATCGGCCGGCCCGGCGGGGACGATGGTCACGCCCCGCTTGGCCAGTGCCTCATGCACACCGTCGTCGGCCACGACGAGGGCGGTGGAGCCGACGGGGAGCATTTCGGCGGCCACGTCGGCCGAACTGAGAAGGTCGTCGTCGCTGGCTGTTATGCCGCAGTTGGCCAGGCGCTTGTGCAGCTCGGCTCGGGTGGGTGCCGAGTTGTTGGTGGCGAACAGCGTCCGCACGCCGGTGGCGCGCAACGCCGCCACCGCGCCCCCGACATCGCCGATGGGCTCGCCGGTCAACCAGATCACGCCGTCCAGGTCGATGACCCAGGTGCTGTGGGGCGCGTTCTCCTGCGATGCGGGGGGAGGGGCCATGCTGCGCAGGCTAGTGGGGCGCCCTGCGCCGGCCTCCGCCCCGGAGACGGCTCAGCGGCCGAGGCCGGAGCGGTTCTCCTTCTTGTCCCGCTTGGCCTCGCGTTTTTCCTTGAGGGATTTGCCGGGTTTTTTGCCGGCGGGCTTCTGGGGCGACTTCTCGGGCATGAGGCCCTCCTTTGGGCCAGGCCCACAATACTCCCGGCGCGGTCGCCCCGCGGGGCGGAGCGAGGTCACCATGTTGACCACATTGGCCTTGTGCTGGTGGAGCGTGAAGGCGGCCCCTCCATCTATCTAACCGCCACCGACGTGTGCTCTTCTGTGGTGTCACACCCCCTCCCTATGGTTCTCGTGTGGTCTCAGCGACACTCTCTCCCGAAGCGAAGCTCACTCCCGAGGCGGCCCTGCTGGCCGATATCGAGGGGGCCGTCGAGCTCCTGCGGGGCGTCGTGCGATGCCCTGT
>JBEKWB010000075.1:0-21736 GCA_049513455.1 Acidimicrobiales bacterium | reverse complement strand
TGAACTGGTCGAGATACAGAACCCGAGCTTTCGCCGTTCTCCCTCGACGCGCACACCCCCAGCGACGGTTCTCCCGGCCGGGACGAACAATGGGTTCGACAACGTGGGCTGCCATCGGTGGCCGACGTCGACACGCAATGCCAGTTCAGGGGCATGAACGTGGTATTGGTGCCCTGCAGCTGACTCGGACATTGCGCCTCGTCCTAGAGCGGCCGCACCCCGGTCGAGTTCCCTGGAGTCGACGGCTCGGCCACCCAAGCCGCACAATGGGTCTGATGAGTCAGCGTTCCAGCGGTCCTCGAGACCTCACCGTCGTCGCCGTGCCGTTCTACTTCGGGAGCATGGCGGCCGAGTACCTCTGGCTGCGCCGGCGGGCCGCCCGCCGAGGACCGACGGCGGGTGACTACGAGCGGCGCGACACCCTAGCCAGTCTGACCATGGGTGTCGGCAGCCTGGTGGCGCCTTTGGTCGTACCCAAGCTGCTCCGCCCGCTCACTCCGGGCAGGGGGCGGTATGGCAGGACGTTGGTCGTCGCGGCCTTCGGGGCGGCTGCGGTGACCACGGTGGCCGACTTTGTGGCCCGTCGGGCCGGCGACCCCGGCCGTCAGATCGGGCTGGATGCCGTCGATCCTCGGCCGTCGACTGATGTCGCGGGCGAGGGTCTGCCGGTCACCGGGCGAGATCGCCGGCGGGCGGTGGCGCGTCGGATCGCTTCGGCGGGCGGAGTTGCTACCATCGTGATGGGTGGGGTGGCCGTGACGACCACGTGGGCCTCGCGCACGACGACCCAGCGACTGTGGCGACACCGGCTTCTCCCCGATTGGGGAACCGGCTCGTTGGCGCTGACCTCCGCCATCGTCGGATGGGACTTCATCTACTACTGGAATCACCGGTTCATGCACGAGAGCCGGTACATGTGGGCCGTCCATGTGGTGCACCACTCGAGTGAGCATTACAACCTCTCGACCGCTCTGCGCCAGCCAGTCGCCGAAGCGCTCGGGACCTTTCTGCCCTACGGTGCGTTGTGCTTGCTCGGGATCGCGCCCGAATTGATCACGACCGCCCGTGGCGTGAACCTGCTGTATCAGTTCTGGATCCACACCGAGACGATCGATCGCTTGGGCCCTCCCGAGGCGGTGCTCAACACGCCCTCCCACCACCGCGTCCACCACGGGTCCAATTCGCAGTATCTCGATCGCAATCACGGCAGCATCCTGATTGTCTGGGACCGACTCTTCGGCACTTTCGAGCCCGAGGATCAACGCGCCGTCTACGGACTCACCAAGAACATCGACACATTCAACCCGGGTCGGATCGTGACGCACGAGTACGCGGACATGCTGCGCGACGTGGCCCGGGCGACCAGTTGGGGGGAGCGCCTCTCCTATGTGTTGCGGGGTCCCGGATGGGCCACCCGACATCGTGCCGGGTTGGCCGCGGCCGTCCCTGGTACGAATCGCACGGAGGCGGTGGAGTAGGAAACCGCTATCGAGGTCGCCCCGCCGAGCGCAATAAGAGCATTGAGCTGTTCGGTGCCCATGCGGGCGTAGTCCTCTGCGGGCTGCATCTTATGAGTAACGGAGACTCCCCACTTCGATCTCGGTCGTTGATCAGCTGGCGGCAGCCAGAGGTTCTATATCTTTGAGCGTTTCACTGAGCCGATCCTTCTCAATCTCGAGGTCATAGTGGCCTTGAAGGTTCAACCAAAAGCCGTCGCTCATCCCGAAGTACCGGGAGAGACGCAACGCGGTGTCAGCGCTGATACGTCGACTCCCATGAACGATCTCATTGATACGGCGGGCCGGAACGCCGATCGCCTGGGCCAGTCTGTACTGGGTGATCCCCAGTGGTTCGAGAAAATCCTCCATCAACATCTCGCCGGGGTGGACGGGGGCCATGATCGGGTTGTCGGTGTCGGTCATATTTCCTCCCTAGTGGTAGTCGACTAACTCAACGTCGTGAGGGCCGGTGGCGCCCCACCGAAAGCAGATCCGGTACTGATCGTTCACTCGAATGCTGTAGTACCCCGCCCGATCTCCCTTGAGCTTTTCGAGCTGGTTCCCGGGTGGGACGGCCAGGTCACCGATCCGCTCTGCCGCGTTGACGTAGGCCAATCTGCGCCATGCCACGCGTTGGACCTCTGCACTGAACCTCCGAACAGACTTTCGTTGCCAGACCTTCAGCGTGTCGGCGTCCCGGAACGATTGCTCCGTGAGCACTGATCAACAGTAACGGGCTACGTTATTAACGTCAAGCGTTATCAGCCGGTGGTGCCAACAATCCGGGCCGCCTCGGCGTGACCTTACGTGACCTTATCGAGAGGGATGGGGAGGGCACCTGAGGGAACCTGAGGGGATCGCGGCGCCTCTACCTGCGACGCCGTCAGAGAAGCCCTGGTCAGAGCTACGAAACCGCTACATTCGCAATGTAGAGGCCGTGGGTTCGAATCCCATCACCTCCACTCAAAGTCCTGGTCAAGGGGCTGACGGTGGATTCCCCCCAGAATTTCATTTGGTCCGACGTGACCTGATCGGTGAGGAAAGCGCCGATGAGCGCTACGTAGTGATTCGGAGAACTCATGGATCACGCCCTGAAGGTGCAGGTCAAGTCCGGGTCAGGCGACGGAATGGCGGTCAAACTCTGGCGGTGT
The DNA here is from genome assembly GCA_049513455.1 of Acidimicrobiales bacterium. Lineage (GTDB taxonomy): Bacteria > Actinomycetota > Acidimicrobiia > Acidimicrobiales > RAAP-2 > Bog-473. The sequence continues at coordinate 19,086 of JBEKWB010000075.1, read as the reverse complement.
CCCGACGGCACTGCCAGACATCACCGAGCGCGAACACCCCCAGCCAGAAGACCAGGTTGAGCACTCACAGCCACGTAAAGGCGCCACCGACCTGTGGGTAGTGCACGAGTTCATTTAGCCCGCATAACGGTGTGAACTTCGCCAAGGTGGCGTAGGTGTGCGGACCCTCATCCACGCCCTCATTCAGCTGGGCAAATCCCTCAATCTCGAAACCCTCGCCGAGGGCATCGAAGAGACCGATCAGTTGACTCAGCTCCAGGCAGAGGAGTGCGAAGGCGGGCAGGGCTATCTTTTCGGCCGCCCCCTCCCCGCCGACGAGGTCGAGAAGTTGTTCAGGCCGGCTCCATCATCGACGCTCGTCTGAGGCGAGAGTCCCGGAAGCTTCAGACAGGGCGGTGAGGGATTGCGCCGGCGTCGTGGTCGGAGCATGATCGCTGTCATCATGGGAAACAGAGGGGGGCCGTGTCGTGCAGCGTTCAGTGGGGTTGGATCTGATGCGACGTGCCGTCGCCATTGCGGAGCAACAGTGGCCCGAGATGGCCGACGCAGCCATGGAGGTGCCCCTCGACTATTTCGTGGACGAGGAGTTCGCGGCGAAGGAGCGGGAGCTGTTCGAAACATCGCCCCTGGCGCTGGTGGCTGCCAGCGAGATCGCCAACCCAAACGACTACATTGTGCGCAACGCCGTCGGGCGGTCAGTACTCCTGACACGCGACGAGGACGGCGTCGCTCACGCCTTCATGAACTACTGCCGTCACCGTGGCGCCGAGCCCGTGGAGGGCTGTGGCAACGCCCGTCGGTTCTCGTGTCCGTACCACGCCTGGGTGTACGACACCAAGGGCCAGCTCGTCGGGATGCCGCTCCGTGACCGCCACGCCGGGCTCGATCTCTCGTCGTACGGGCTGGTAGAGCTTTCGAGCGAAGAGCGCCACGGTTTCCTATGGGTGGTACTGCGACGGGACCACCCGATCGACGTGGCCGCCCACCTCGGCGAGCTCGACGACGAGATCGGCGGGCTCGGCTGCGACACCATGCAGTACTACTCGGCGTTGGCCGAAAAGCCGCTGAAAGCAAACTGGAAGTCGGTGGCCGAGGGTCTGCTCGAGGGCCTGCACGTTCCGTACGTGCACGCCGATACGTTCAATCTCAACCCCCAAGCGGTGAACATCGACCTTGCCTTCCACGACGTCATCGGGCCTCACGTCCGTTGGGGATTGCCCATGTTCGGGGAGGATGAGGCCAAGCGGCTCCGTGCCATCCCTGAGGACGAGTGGCGCCCGGAACAGAGTATCGGCTGTATCTGGCTCATCTCCCCGGGGTTGTTATTGGCCAACGAGCTCTACGGGCTGATCTACGCCGATCTGACTCCAGGACCGGGGTTGAGCGAGTCATCGTTCCGCTATGGGTGGCTCAGTCCGGTGAAGGACCCGCCAGCCGGCATGCCGACGCCCGAGGAGATGGCAGCGCGAGCGGCACGGGCGGTCCTCCAGGACGAGCTGGTTTGGGAAGGCTGCGGTCGGGGGCTCTCCCGTGGTGCGCACAGCCATGAACTGATCGGGCAGAACGAAAAGAGCGTGCAACTCTTCCACGAGGCGCTCGCCCGCCAAACCGGGTACACGGGCCTGCGGTACGTCTGAAGGCTTCCCTACCGAGCGACTGCTCGCAAGGCGACGTGGGAGCAGTGGAGCTGAGGCAATGGGGCGTACCTTCCTTCGGTCAGTCAGTGCGTGGTTCCTGGTGGTGGTGGCGGCGTGCCTTGACTGGCGAGCCTCATTCAGCCCGTCATTCCTGGTCAAGGCGCCCAACCGAGTAGTTGGACCCTTCAAGTTTGCCGCATTCGGACGCGGATCTGGTCTGCTGTCGTCGGTCAGAGTTTGAAGACATGGGTGGGCTGGCCGATCACCAGGTCGGTGATGATCTCGGCCGCCTCGTCCTCGACCAAGCGGTGCTCCGCCACCAGACGCGCCAGCTCCCCGGCATCGAGACGTCGGGACATGTCGTGGCGGGCCGGAATCGAACAGAAAGCCCGCGTGTCGTCCACGAAGCCGGAGGTCCGCGAGAACCCCACCGTTTCGGTCACTGCGGACCGGAAACGCCGGATCGCGTCGGGGGCGTCGAGGAACCACCACGGCACCCCGACGTACACCGACGGGTAGAACCCAGCGAGGGGTGCGAGCTCGCGGGACCAGACCGTCTCGTCGGCGGTGAAGACGACCAGATGGAATCCCGGATGAGTGCCGTAGCGCTCCAGCAGCGGGCGCAGAGCCTCGGTGATCTCGATGTGGATCGGGATGTCCGCCCCCACGTCGGGGCCGAAGCGGGCGGCTGTTGCACTGTGATGGTCGCGGCGCACGCCGCAGTGAAGTGACATAACCAGCCCGTCGTCACAGGACATTCGAGCCATCTCGCACAGCATGTGGCGGCGGAAGGCGGTGGCCTCTCCGATCGTGGCCTCCTTGGCGAGCGCGGCGCGGTAGATGCGCTGCGCCTCGGAAGTTTCCAGCGGGTCGGTCCGCGCGTCGAAGTGGGCGTGATCTGCCGACGTGGCTCCCAGCTCGATGAAATAATGGCGGCGGTGCTCCAGAGCGGTGAGATAGCCGGAATAGTCGCCGGTATCTATACCGGCGGCCTCGCCCAGGCAGCGCACCGCCTCTGGCCAGTCCGCTCGGGCGGGCTCAAGGTAGCGGTCGGGGCGGAAATTCGGGATCACGCGGCCCGACCATGTCGAGTCCCCCGCCAGCGCGGCATGGTCCATCAGATCGTCGCTGGGGTCGGACGTCGTGGCGAGCACGCTGATTCCGAAACGCTCATAGAGGGCGCGCGGCCGATAGGCATCCTCGGCCAGGCAGCCCGCGATCTGGTCGAAGATGGCATCTGCGGTCTCGGCAGAGGGGCGAAGCGTCACGCCGAAGATGTCCGCCAGCTCAGCCTCGAGCCAGAAGCGCACCGGAGTGCCCTGAAAGACCGGCCAATGCTCGCAAAGAAGCCGCCACACTCGCCGCGCCGCCGCCTCCGGCAGCGTTCCCTGGCCGACCCCGAGCTCATCGAGAGCGACCCCGTCGGCGTGCAGGAGCCGGGTCACGTAGTGGTCCGGGGACACGAACAAAGCGGCCGGGTCCGTGAACGGGTCGTCGTCGAAGAGGAGCTTGGGGTCGACGTGGCCGTGCGGCGAGAGCACCGGCAGGTCCCGCACCGCGCCGTACAGCCGCCGGGCGATCGCTCGCTGGCTTGGATCGGGAGGAAGCAACCGGTCTGGGTGCAGTTCCAGTGGGGAAGGCGCGGGCACCACAGTGCCCATATTGATGCCCGAGATCCCTTGCCGCAAGCGTCGCGCAAAGGCAACCGCCCCGATGGTCAGCCGTGGCGCTCCGGATGGTGCGAGGGCATTCGTTCGCATCCGGGTAGCCGGACATGGGTAGATGAGCGGATCGGAGGTCCGAAGAGATCAGTACGGTGGCGTCATGACCAAGAGCAACTGTGGGAACCACCCCCCATTCGCACCGGAGCTGGGCACCTCGCCGGTCCGCTGGACCGCCTCCGGCGGACCTTCTGCTGGACGGCTGTCGATCGGCGCCTCCGGGCTGCCCCTCTGTGGGGTCGCAGTCCTCAGGTCGGTGTCATCAGTCAAGGACCGCCGACAACCTTGCGCCGCCCTCATGACGCCACCTTGGTGTCGTTGACGATGGGGAGCGACCGATGCGTCTGTGGGTCCATGCATGACGTCACCATCGACAAGGTGGTGATCGGTGTGGAGGCGGTGGGGGAGCTCGCCGCCTACGTAGGGGCTCGCGGGTGGTCCAAGCCGTTCGTGGTCATGGACGCCAACACCAAAGAGGCTCTCGGTTGGCGTGTCGTTGACGAGCTGTCCCGGACGAAGCTGCGTTCGTGTGAGTTCTCCGAACGTCAGGGCCTGCGTGCCGACGAACCGGCCGTGGCGCGCCTCGAGGCGAGCCTTGGCGAGGGGGAGGCCGACGTGCTCATCGCCGTCGGGTCGGGAGTGCTCACCGACCTCACCCGGTACGTGGCGAACCGCTCCGGGCGCTTCTTCGTGAGCGTCCCGACCGCCGCCTCCATGGACGGGTATGCCTCGAGCGTGGCGGCGATGGAGTTCGGCGGCATGAAGACGACCTTCCCTGCGGTTGCCCCGGCGGCGATCTTCGCCGACCCGGTCACCGTCGCCGCAGCGCCGCTGGACATGACTCGGTCCGGACTCGGTGACCTCCTCGGGAAGGCATCCGCCCGCGTCGATTGGCTGATCGCCAATGGGCTCTATGGCGAGTCGTACTGTCCCGAGGTCGAACGGCGGGTCACCGAGCCCTTTGTCCACGCTGCGACGCAGGTCCACCACATCCTGCGCCAGTCGCCGGAGGCCATCGCGCAGCTCCTGCACGGGCTCATCGAATCGGGGATTGCCATGGCCATGATGGGTTCGTCTCGGCCAGCGAGCGGCTGTGAGCACCATGCCTCGCATTTCTGGGATCTCCTTGCATCGAATGGCCGGCGTCTCCATGCGCCACACGGTCTCCAAGTGGGGTATGCGACCCACTTCGCGATGCGCCTGCAGGAGTTCGCGTTCGGTGGCAGCGTCCCGGACCTACGTCCGCCGCTGCTACCGGGTCCCCACGGGGACGAGGAGAACGAGTGGTTGACGGGTCATGCCGCCGAGGTCGGTGCCGTCCTGGAGGAGAAGCGCCGCTGGCAACTCGAGAACCAGCTCCACTGGCCGGTGACCGCGCGCCAGTGGGACGCCGTCCAGCGGCGATCGGTGGAGGCGATGCAGGTGTTCCCCCTGGTCGAGAGCGCCCTCTTGGCCGCCGGCATCGCCTCCGAACCTGGGTTCCTGGGACTCGATGCGGCGACGCTCCAGATGACGTTCCGGCTGGCCAGCCGAATGCGCGCTCGCTACACGACACTCGACTTCCTGGAAGGCCAGGACAAGCTCGGTGAGGCAATTGATGCCGTCGTCCCCTGACGTCCGTGACGACGGCTGAGCATCCGAGCGATGCTCATCGCTCCTGTCCGTAGTAGGCACCGGGCCCGTGCTTTCGGCCGAAGTGGCGGCCCACCAGCTCGTCGGGCAACGGCGCAGCGCCCCGGTTGAGGACGACGGTGAGTAGCGCCATGTGCGCGACTTCTTCGAGCGTCACCGCCCGCTCGAGCGCCTGTGCGACGGTCTCACCCCAGGTGAAGGGGCCATGGCCGCGGACCAGAGCGCACGGGACCCTGTCGATGCCCTGGTCGTCGATCAACGCACCGAGGATGATCCCTGTGTTCTCCTCATAGGCACCGCCCACTTCGTCGGGGGTGAGTCGCCGCGTGACCGGCACGGGATCTGGACACAGATCGGCGTGTGTCGTCCCGAAGACCGGGATCTCGCGCTCGGCTTGTGCCCATGAGGTGGCCCAGGTGGAGTGCGTATGGACGATGCCCCCGATCTCGGTGAAGGAGCGGTAGAGCCATAGATGGGTCGGGGTATCGGTTGACGGGTGTCGCTCCCCTTCCACAACCCGGCCACCGAGATCCACCACGACGATGTCGTCGATGCCCATCTCGTCGTAGGGCACGCCGCTCGGTTTGATGGCGACAAGACCAGCGTCACGGTCGATGCCGCTGGCGTTTCCCCACGTCAGGGTGACGAGGCCGTGCTCCACCAGGCCGAGGTTGGCGCGGAGCACCTCCTCTCGGAGACCGGACCGGATGCTCACGGGTCGGGCCGTCCTTAGATCTCGAGGAACTCGAAGTCGAGTACCACAATCGCGTCCCTCCTCGTGGGGCGCGCGCCCCAACTGGTTGCTGCCTCTTCACTCTAATGCTTCCCTCGGAGAGCCACCCGGCATGGCGCACACCCTCACGCTGTCACCCACACACGCAGTACCTAAGCTAAGAGTGCGCTGTCATGGTGCTGCGGCGGATCTGCTTCAATCGATGTAGCCATTCCACATGCTCTCGGCCCAGATTGTCGTGGAGCGCATGGAAGACCTCATAGAGCTGCTCGTAGGCCTGCATATGTGCCGCCGTCGGCGAGTAGTGGCGAGCGGCCTCCGGCTTGAGGCGGTTGACCGCTTCCTCGATGTTGTCGAATCCTCCTCGCGCTGAACCAGCGGCCAGTCCCCCGAACAACGCGGCACCACGAGCCGGGATCTGGCTTGAAGAGGGGATCGTCACGGACAGCCCGGTCACGTCCGCCAGCAGTTGCATCATGAAGGTACTGCGCTCGGCGATCCCACCGCACGCCACCACCCCATTGATGCCGACGTCATGTTCGACGAAGTTCTCGATGATCCGGCGCGTCCCGTAGGCGACCGATTCGAACAGCGCCCGGTAGATCTCGGCTGGAGTGGTCGCCAGGGTGAGGCCGACGATCACGCCCGAAAGGTCGGCGTCGCCCAGGATCGTCCGGTTGCCGTTCCACCAATCGAGTGCAACGAGTCCGCTCTGTCCGGGTGAAATGGCCGATGCCGCCCCCTCGAGCTCTTCATACCAATTCGCACCCAGCCCTGCACCGTGCCCGAGGTTGAGCAGGCGATTGCCGAACCACGCGAACATGTCGCCGACGGCTGCTTGGCCCGCTTCGTAGCCAAAGTACCCAGGGAGGATGCCGTCCTCGACCACTCCGGTGATTCCGGCCATCCGGACCTCGCGTCTGTCGATGACCAGGTCACAGATGGACGTGCCCACGACCATGACGAACACCCCGGGGTCCTGGACACCCGCCCCTGGGACCGACACGAAGGAATCGACATTGCCGACCGCCACGGCGACCGCGGGGCTCAATCCGAGGCGTGCCGCCACCTCCGGCCGGAGGGTTCCCGCGCAATGACCCGGGGGGGCGAAGTCTGATCCGAGCTTGGCGCTCGGTTCTGGGAATCCCGGATAGGCGGCCTCGAAGAACGCGCGAGACGGCAGGCCATCTGCTGCCGACCAGCATGCCTTGTACCCGGCGGAGCAGGCGGCACGCGTGAGGGATCCGGTGAGGTGCCAGACGATCCAGTCCGTTGCCTCGACGAACGCACTCATCGTGTCGAAGATGGCACGATCCTCCAGCCAGATCTCAATGAGCTTGGGGAAGTACCACTCGGACGAGAGGCGACCGCCGTAGCGGGACAGGAACTCCTCATTGCGGTCGTGCCCGACCTCGTTCAGGCGATCAGCGATGGGCTGCGCAGAGTGGTGCTTCCACAGCTTGACCCAGGCGTGAGGGCGAGCCCGCCACAGATCGAGCTGGCAGAGGGGTATGCCGTCATCGTTCACCGGCAACACAGTGCACGAGGTGAAGTCGATGCCAAGGCCGATGACCTCCTGCGCCGAGACGTGGCCGGCAGCCAGCGCGGCGGGGATCCCCCGATATAGGACCTCGAGGTAGTCGCCGGGGTCCTGCAGCGCTGTGTCGGGCGGTAGATCTTCGCCGGTGGAGGGGAGGATCGAATCGATGACGCCATGAGGGTATCTGACCTCGACGACTGCGATCTCCTCGCCCGTGCGCAGGTTGAGCAGGAGGACCCGGCCTGATTCGGTTCCATAGTCGACGCCGATCGTGACACGCCGGGCGGTTGAAGAATCGTTCATGCCGGAGTCCCCAACCGGCGCCGGGTGAACGTGGTTCCCGGCATCACGATCGTACTTAGCCTGTTGTTAGGCCAGGCGCATCGGCATCTGACTGCCACCTCGTCAGTGTGGCACAACCGTGCCTCGGCGGATGCTCACGTTACGCCCGCGCGTTGCGGGTCCCGCTGCGGCCGAGAGATCTCGAAGGTCAATGCGAGTCCCTCTCGTCCTCTGGGACGGTTGCCGTCATGTCAGCCACTTCCGTGAAGCGAGCCCGGACGAATTCGGCCGGATCCGCCTCGTAGGTTTCGCTCGTCCACGCGGTCCAGGATGGCGGCTCCTCGTCACCACTGTGGACCCAGGCCGCCTGTCGTGCCGCGCCGATCGCCACATGTTCCGCCGCTTCGGGCACCAGGACAGGACGACCCAGGATCCCGGGAGCGATTCGGCGGACGGCCTCGGAGCGGCTTCCTCCCCCGATGAGGATGATCCGCTCCGCGCGCACGTGATGTGCGAGCAGGGCGTCAAGTCCGGCGGCAAGACCACACAGCATGCCTTCGACGGCGGCCCGGGCCAGGTGTGCGGGTGTCGATGTGCGGGGACGGAGACCGTGGATCGCGCCTGTGGCGAACGGCCGGTTCGGGGTCCGTTCGCCCTCGAGGTAGGGGACGACGACGAGGCCGTCGGCGCCTTGGGGGGCCTGGAGGGCGAGGGTGGACAGCTGGTCCTGATCGACGCCGAGCAGCTGCGCCGTCGCCTCTAGCACCCGGGCGGCGTTCAGCGTGCACACCAGGGGGAGGAAGCGGCCGGTCGCGTCAGCAAAGCCAGCGATGACCCCGGTGGGATCCGCCGAGGGGTGCTCACAGACAGCGAAGACCGTGCCCGAGGTGCCGATCGACACAATCACGTCTCCAGGCATCGCTTGAACGCCGAGCGCTGCGGCTGCGTTGTCCCCGGTCCCCGCCCCCAGCTCCTGGCTGGCTGGAGTGTGGCCGGCGCTCTGCGCGGGACCGAGGACTCCTGGGAGCTCCGGCCGGCGCCCGAAGGCACGCTCGAGAAGATCGAGGCGGTACTCGCCGGTGGTGGGGGAGAAGTAGCCGGTGCCGCTGGCGTCGCCTCGGTCAGTGGCGAGGGCGTTCGCACCCAAGTCCCGTCCCACCAGGGCTCCCCCCAGCTGCCAAGTGAGCCAGTCATGCGGAAGGCACACAGACACGGTCCGCCTGGCATTCTCCGGTTCGTGTTCTGCGAGCCACCGCAACTTGGTGACCGTGAACGACGCCACGGGGACGCTCCCGACGGCCTCCGCCCACGCCAGACCGCCCTGCACCGGTCCGCCAAGCTCCTCGACGAGCTCGGTGGCTGCGTCGGCTGAGCGAGGGTCATTCCACAAGATCGCGGGACGAACGACATCCCCCTGTTCATCCAGGCAGATCATCCCATGCTGCTGGGCGCCGACCGCGATGGCAGCGACGTCGTCAACTCCGCCAGCGCGCTCGATGGCCGTGCGAAGGGCTGTGAGCCACAACGCCGGATCGATCTCGGTCCCGGGCGGATGTGACGCTGACCCCGAACGAATGATCGCTCCGGTCTCGGCCTCGCACACGACGACCTTGCAGGACTGCGTGGATGAATCCACCCCGGCGACGAGCGTCACTCGCTGGCTCGGCACGCGACCGGTTTCGCCGTGCTGTATCGCCTTCCAGACCGCTGGTCAGCGCGCGCCGAGAAGATGCTCAATTGCGAGCTGATCCAGGTGCGCGATTCCGCACGAGCGGTTCCCGGCCGCCTCGACGTCGAAACGCTCATAGGCGTCGATGTCGGCGCGCAGCCGCGATGCGGTCTCACCGTCACCGAGCGTCGGAACAGCCAGGTCGGGGACTTGACTCGCTTCCAGGGCCTCTCGCACGTCGGGGTCCTCACGGAACGAACGCGCCCTTTCCTTGAGGAGAAGATAGGTGCGCATGTTGGACGCCGCCGCGTCCCACACGCCAGCGGCATCCTCGGTCCGGAGAGGCTTGAAATCGAAGTGTCGGGGTCCTTCGTACGAAGGACCTCCACCCGTCCCGCCGTTCTCGAGGAGATCAACGAGGAAGAACGCACTCACAAGGTCGCCGTGGCCGAAGACGAGGTCCTGATCGAACTTGATGCCCCGCTGGCCGTTCAGGTCGATGTGGAACAGCTTTCCGTGCCAGAGGGCTTGGGAGATGCTGTGGACGAAGTTCAACCCGGCCATCTGTTCGTGCCCTACCTCCGGGTTCACGCCGACAATGTCTCGGTGTTCGAGGGTGGAGATGAACGCCAACGCACTTCCGACCGTGGGAAGGATGATGTCGCCTCGCGGCTCGTTGGGCTTCGGCTCGATCGCGAAACGGATCGCGTACCCCTGGTCGATGACATACTGGGCGAGAAAGTCGAGCCCCTCCCGGTACCGGTCGAGCGCAGCACGCACATCCTTTGCGGCGTCGGCCTCCGAGCCCTCCCTACCTCCCCAGAAGACGTACGTCTCGGCACCGAGCTCTGCCGCGAGGTCGAGATTCCGCATCACCTTCCGCAGGGCGTACCGGCGGATTCCACGGTCGTTCGCGGTGAACGCTCCCTCCTTGAACATCGGGTGCGTGAACAGGTTGGTTGTCATCATCGGGATGACCAAGCCAGTGCTATCGACCGCCTTACGGAACCGTTTGACGAGCCTTTCACGCTCGACGTCGTCGGTACCGAAAGGCACCAGGTCGTCGTCGTGGAAGGAGACGCCGTATGCACCGAGCTCAGCCAAGTGCGCGACGGCGTCGACGGGGTCGAGGGGGGGGCGCGTCGCATCGCCGAAGGTGTCACGCGCTTGCCAGCCGACCGTCCATAGGCCGAACGAGAACCTGTCCTGCTTCGTTGGCTCAACCATCATCCATCTACCTCCCTCATCCTCCCCTGTCGTCTCACATCATCAGGCTCTCAATGGAACGGCCCCAACAGAACCTCGTCCCCGGCGCTGAGCCGCTCGGGCGCGGTCTTGGCCTGGTGCCAGTACGGATAGATCAGCGGGAGGGCACTGACCTCGTCCAGGCGGGCGCGCTCAGCGTCGTCGAGCGTCAGGTCGGCCGCCCCGAGATTGTCGATGAGCTGCTCCTCGGTGCGAGCTCCGACGATCACCGATGTAACACCCGGGCGCCCGAGCAGGTAGGCGAGGGCGACCTGGGCCGGGGAGGCGCCGCGGTTTGACGCCACCTGCACCAGGACCTCGATGATGTCGTACATACGGTCCTTGTCATAGATCGGCGGCTCCCCCCAGGGCGTCGCCTGCCGCGTCCCGGCCGGGAGCTCCTGGTTCCGCCGGTACTTGCCCGAGAGGAATCCACCGGCGAGCGGACTCCACACCAGGATCCCGAGGTGCTGGTCGATGGAGAGCGGGACGAGCTCGTACTCGGCATCCCGGTGCAGTAAGGAGTAGTAGATCTGCTGGGTGACGTAGCGCTGCAGGCCGAGGCGCTCTGAGGTGCCCAGCGCCTTCATGACGTGCCACGCCGAATGGTTCGAGCACCCGATGTAGCGGACCTTTCCCTGGTGGACCAGGGTGTCGAGGGCGTCCAACGTCTCTTCCATGGGGGTCACGCCGTCGCGTTCGTGCACCTGGTAGAGGTCGATGTAGTCCGTCTGGAGGCGCCTGAGGCTCGCCTCGCAGGCGCGCAGCAGGTACGCCCGCGACAGCCCGGCATCGTTCTGGCCGTCGCCCATGGCGTACCGCGCCTTAGTGGCGAGGACGATCTGATCACGGCGTCCTTTGAGCACCTCCCCGACGATCTCCTCGGATCGTCCGGCCGAGTAGACGTCGGCCGTGTCAATGAAGTTCATGCCGGCGTCGAGCGACCGGTCGACCATGCGAGCCGCGTCTGCGACTTCGGTCTCGCCGACCAATGCGAAGTTGCCACGGCCGCCGAAGGTCATGGTGCCGAGGGCGAGGGCCGAGACCCGCAAACCGCTGTAGCCAAGCTGCCGGTACTCCACAGTGTCCTCCTCCTCAGGTGCTCAGGGTGACTAGGCCGGCGCGACTGAGCCGCCTACGCATGTCGGAGCTCCTCCTGACCCTCGCTGACCTTCTTGCGGTACTCCGACACCATGAGCTCGGTCAGCTCCTCTATCGACGTGTCTTCCACGCGCTGATCGAGGATGATGTGCCCGCCTTGCAGGATGTTGATCCGGTCGCAGAGCTCGAAGAGGTGCGTGTAGTTGTGGTCGATCACAATCATGGAGACGCCGTGGTTGTGCGAGAGGTCTTTGACGAGGTCGATGACCAGCGCCGACTCCTTGGCGCCCATGGCTGCCAGCGGCTCGTCGAGAAGGAGCACCTGCGCCTCGGTCCGTGTCGCCCTGGCGAGGGCCACGGCTTGCCGCTGGCCACCTGAAAGGGCCTCGACCGCCGCATCGACGCTCGGGAGATCGACCTTGAGGTCGCTGAAGTACTTGCGGGCCTGCTCCCGCATGGCCCGGTTCCTCAACCATCCCAACCTCCCGAAGAAGGTCAACTCACGGTTGAGGAAGAGGTTCTGGGTGACGGTGAGCTGCGGGACAAGTGCCAGGTCCTGGTACACGATCTCGATCCCGTGGGACCGGGCGTCCTGCACCGAGCGGAAGCTCACCTCGTTCCCCTCGACGAAGATCTTCCCTTCGTCCTGGCGCTGGAAGCCGCAGAGGATCTTCACGAAGGTGCTCTTGCCGCTGCCATTGTCGCCGACGAGCCCGAGCACCTCTCCCCGCCTCAGGCGTACGTCGACGCCGCGCAGGACGATGAGCGCGCCGAAGCGCTTGGTGATCCCCTCCGTCCGAAGGATGACGTCCTCACCCGACTCGGCGGTGACCCCGACGCCGACCTGCGACGCGGGATCGTTCGCCGGGGTGCCAGCTCCGGGGCTGTCGGCCGCTTCGTCGGGGCTGCGGGCAAGTCCCGCGGCGGTCATGGTCGAGCCCCTCTCGCCGTTACCCGCCCGAGCTGTACGTTGATCCCCATGGCCGCCAGTATGACGGCGCCCTCGACGAGGATGAACCAGTTGGCGCTGATGCCGATCAGGTTGAACCCGTCCTCGAGGACGCCGAGCACCACGGCTCCGATCAGTGTTCCGAGCACGGTGGCCTTCCCGCCGGTGAGGGCCGTGCCCCCGATGACGGCCGCCGCCACACCGGCCAGCATCTCGTTCAACCCGGGTGCAGCAGGGTCAAGGCTCCCGATCCTGATCGAGTCGATGATGCCGATGAACCCACAGATCACGGCGATGATGATGAAGCAGAGGATTTTCACGTTCCTGACCCGAACGCCCGCCTCGGCCGCACCCAGCTGGTTGCCGCCTGTCGCCGTCGTATGGAGGCCGAAGCGGGTCCCTTTAAGCAGCGCCCAGATGATGAGCACGATGCCCAGCGACCACAATCCCTCCGCCCAGTTGCTGATCCCGAAGATACTGCCGAATTTCCCTGTCGTACCGGTCATGTCTGTCTCGATGTCGCTGGAGGCGACGAGCACGTAACCGGCGAGGATGTAGTTCATGCCCAGTGTCGCCACGAACGAGGGGACTTTCAGGCTGACGACGATGATGCCGTTGAAGGCGCCGATGGCGGCACAGAGCAGCATCGAGGCGGCGATCGCCCAACCGAGCGGCATGTGATGTTGCAGGAAGATGACGAACCACGGGGCGGTCAGGAGGACCTGCCCGGCCGACAGGTCGATCTCGGCCAGGTCGAGCAGCAGCACCTCGCCTGCTCCCACCACGGCGATCGGCCCGATGTACTGGGCCATGGTGACGACGTTCGTGTAGGAGTAGAAGTTGGTGTTCCGTATGGAGAAGTAGACGATCAGCCCAATGCAGACGAGGAAGATCGTCGTCTCCGGGCGAGCGAAGATCGTTTCGACGACACGACGAAGCGGCCCGCGTTCCACGTAGCGTGAAACGCGGGCCAACTCCTTCTCTTCAGGGGCCGGATCCTCCCCCACCGGGGCCGGTTGCAGCATGGGTCAGGTCGCGATCTTCGACGGAGGCTTGTACGCCGTCTCCTTGGTCGTCGCCCCTTCCCACCGGGTCGGGTGGGCGAGGTACGGGCTTATGTTGGCCGACGTCACGAACCCGAGACCAGTGTCGGTGTTGCAAGGGCTCATCAGGCCGGCGGAGATGTTATACAAGAACAGCTGTATCGTCGGCACGAAGCCCTGGAGGTACGCCTGCTGGTCGATGGTGAAGGCGACCGAACCGTTCTTGACCCCCTGCAGCACCGGGGCGCTGACGTCCCAACCAGAGCCGAGGGTGATCCCGTGCAGGTTGTTCTTGGCGATGCAGTCGGCGACGGCGACCGAGTCCCCGTCGTCCACGGCGTACAAGAATTTGACGTTCTTATGGCCTTCCCACCACGCCTGCACCGCTGTGATCTCCTGGGGCTCCAACGCGCCACCGGCGATCACCGCGGTCTGCATGCCCGCAGCCTGGAAGATCGGCAGCGCGCCGTTGATCCTCGGCTGGATGTTGCCGGTGCCGGGGGTGGCGATGACCATGCCGATGAGGCTCCCCTTCGGGATCATCGCCACGATCCTCTCGGCAGCCGCAGCACCGGCAGTGGTGTTGTTCTGGCCGATGTAGCACAGCCGGTTGTTGCCGGGCTCGTCGGCGTTGTACGCGACCACTGGGATGCCTATCTGCAGCGCCCGGTCGACTGGGGTGTTGAAAGCCGTCGGGTCGATGAGGGTGGTGGCGATGCCGTTGACCTTGCCGGCGATGGCGACGTCGATGGCGTTAACCATGTCCGAGGTCGCCGACACCTGCGACCCTGCCCACACGGGCCTTGGGATTCCGAGAATGTTGGCCGCGTCCTGTAGCCCGTATTGCGTCGCCGTGAAGAACGTGTTGGTCGTCACATGGTTGACGAACGTGAACTTGTAGGCGGGATGGCGGGAGAAGAACTCCGAGTCCTCACGGAAGCTCTGCGCAGCCGCTCCACGCTCGGTCAGCACCTCCATCATGCCCCCGAAGAGCGGGAGGGAGGCCGCTGCTGCGCCGACCTTCAAGAACCTGCGCCGCGACACCTCGTACTGCTTCGGGTCCACCTCAAACGGTTCGAATTTTCCCATGTTGCCATCCCCTTTCAGGAGGTGAGCGGATCAAGCTTCTGTTCTGTCCTGTCCATTGAGGCTCAAGCAGGACTGGACGCATAGGGACTTTGGTCCCTCATGCACCACATTCCTGCACCCGGCACAGTCAACTTGAGCCGACGGCACGAGTCGAGGACCTCGCGAGAACAGGCCAGCCCGTCTGAAGCCGCCCTGCCACGGTATCCGCCTCACCTCACCCCCACGATCAGACTGAGGGAACGGGTTGTTCTCTCCGAGCGCACTCCGGACTGTAGCGACACCACGTCGACTTAGCAACCATTTCGTAGTGCCAGAGAGCCAACACGAGGTGCTGAGGGCTGGTCGGCGAGTGTCGGTAACCCTTGATAGGAAGGGAAGGGAGGTCGCCGTCGGACGCCCGGCCGCCGAGGTTTGGACGTCAAAAGAAGGATGTGTGCCCACGGCGATCCTCCGACCGGCGCACTCCTCTCGCGGGGGGGGACGAATCGGCTCGGATTGTGACCAATTGGAGACCGGCTGATCAGGAGCACCCCCTGGGCAACATGGCCCCTGCTCTCCTTCCCGTCCACAGGCCACACGCGAGAGTTCGCGTGGCCGGGCCCTTGACTTGCGCCCTTCCCAAGCCACTGGCTTCCGCTCGAGGAACGTGGAGGTTCGGGTCACGCCGGACGGCTCCTCCAAGTGGCGCTTGACCGACTGGCTCGACGCCAGCAGCATGTGTACGGGTCGACGACAAGGGGAACGGCATGGAGTCATCATCGGGACGAGAGGTGTGGTTCCTCACCGGAAGCCAGTTGCTCTACGGCGAAGAGACGCTGCGACAGGTTGCCGAGCAGTCGGGCGAGATCGTCTCCCTCCTCAACCGGGGCCCCAACGTCCCGTTGCCGATCGTCTGGAAACCAGTCCTCACCGGCTCGTTCGAGATCCGACGCGTTTGCCTCGACGCGAGCTCTGACGACAATTGTGTCGGCGTCATCGCGTGGATGCACACCTTCTCTCCGGCAAAGGCGTGGATCGCAGGTCTGGACGCTCTGGGCAAGCCCCTGTTGCATTTCCATACCCAGATCAACCTCTCCCTGCCGTGGGGTGAGATCGACATGGACTTCATGAACCTCAACCAGGCCGCGCACGGCGATCGGGAGTTCGGTTACATCGAGACCCGCATGGGGTTGCGGCGGAAGACGGTGGTCGGGCACGCGAGCGATCCGGGTGTGCAAGAACGCATCAGCTCGTGGGTGCGCGCCGCCATCGGACTGCATACGGCTCGCTCGCTTCGCCTTGCACGGTTCGGCGACAACATGCGCGACGTCGCCGTCACCGAGGGCGACAAGGTGGAGGCACAGATCCGCCTCGGGACATCGGTCAACACCTATTCGGTCAATGACCTGGTGGCGGCCATCGACGCCGTTCCGTCGGCCACGGTGGACGAGCTCGTGGCGGAGTACACGGAGCTCTATGCGATATCGCCTGAATTGACGTCAGAGGGAGCCCGTCACGAGTCACTGCGCTATGCGGCGAGTCAAGAGGCCGCGCTCCGCGGCTTCCTGTCCGACGGAGGCTTCGGAGCGTTCACGACCAACTTCGAGGACCTCGGGAGGCTGCGGCAACTTCCGGGAGTAGCCGTGCAACGTCTGATGGCCGAGGGATACGGGTTCGGTGCGGAGGGTGACTGGAAGACTGCAACGTTGGTCCGCATTCTGAAGTCGATGTCCGGAAGCGCCGGCGGGACATCGTTCATGGAGGACTACACGTATCATTTTGGACCGGGTGAACCGAAGGTCCTCGGGGCGCACATGCTCGAGGTGTGCCCAAGCATTTCGGCCGGTGTCCCGAGCTGTGAGATCCACCCACTCTCCATCGGCAACAGGGAGGACCCGGTCCGGCTGGTCTTCGATGCGTTGCCCGGCCGTGGCTTCGTCGTGGGCCTTCTGGACCTGGGAGATCGACTCCGGCTGGTGGCCAACGAGATCGAGATCGTCCCGCCCGACGCCCCGTTGCCGAAACTTCCCGTGGCTCACGCCGTCTGGAAGCCATCGCCCAGCCTACCTACTGCCGCCGAAGCGTGGCTCATGTCAGGCGGCCCGCATCACACCGCCCTGACGACCGCCGTCAAGTTGGAGTCCCTGGAGGACTTCTCGGTCATGACGGGCATCGAGCTCCTGAGGATCGACTCGAAGACCGATCTCTCCGACTTCGGCCGGCAACTTCGGTGGAACTACGCGTACTACAGGTTGGCCGGGTCAGCTGCACACTGACATGATGAGCTGGCAGGAGCTGTGAGCGTATGCGCTCCGAGGGGAGGTCGAGGAGCCGCGACTACGCACGGAACCGCGTGAGCTGACTGGCCAAGAAAATGCAGGTCAGGGCCGTTCTTTCGAGTGACCGACGACAAGCTGACGACCTGGGCTTTTCCACCTCGGTGCCCGAAGGCCCCAGCACCATGCTTGCAATCTGCTGGCGGGCCACTGACGTTGACTGGCCCAGTCGGTTCGTCCAGACCGTCTTGCCTGTTCTCCCAGTACTCCTGAGCAGGCCCATCACGTTCGTCCTTGGTCACGGCCGAGTTGGCGCCCTGGTAGTGGATTAGGGAAATGGGCATCATGTCCATCTTTCACTGGGACTCCGTACCCCGCTCGGGCCGTCGGCCATGTCCCCCAACCCTGTCAGTCTGCACGTGGCGGGCCTGGTCGCGGTAGGAACGAACGTCCCGAAGGTCGTCCGGTGACCGGGTCACCGGCGGCGGAGCTCGCTCATGCAGTCGTCGGGCGCTTCGGCGGCCGGTACCCGAGCGAGCTCGGTATCGACGTGGACTCCGGTGATGCCGAGGTGGAGCGGTGGTTCGTCGCGTCGACGCTGTTCGGCACCCGTATTTCGGCGCGGGTCGCGGAGCGGGCGTATACCCAACTGGAGCGGGCCGGGATCCGGCGTATCACCGATACGGGCAGCCGGCAGTGGCAGGAGCTGGTGGCGTTGCTCGATGCCGGCGGGTACGCCCGTTACGACTACCGCACCGCCACGCGACTGCAGGTGTTGGCCGGGGTGGTAACGGAGCGCTACGAGGGCGCGATCAGCGAAGTCGGCCGTCGCTGCACCAGCCCCGGGGCCCTCGCTGCGGGGCTCGAGGCTCTGCCGGGCTGGGGCCCCGTCACCACCGGGCTGTTCCTGCGGGAGCTCCGCGGCGTGTGGCCCGGACCTGGACCCACGCGCAGCCCAGGCGGCCCGCCACCTGGGCCTACTCCCCCCACAGGTCGGTGACGAACTGGGGCACATTTCTCGGCTCGCCGAAGAGGCGCATTGCGACACGCGTGACCTCGAGGCCGGCCTGGTCCGGCTGGCCCTGGACCACCGGCGCATCACGGATTGCCCCGGAAACTTTGCCTGCGTCGCCTTGACACGCCCGCGACCGGGTGGCTCTAACTATAACTAAGGGGTAGCTCAAGTTCGGTCCTCCACCGTTCCAGCGGGCCGCGTTGTGTCGGCCTGCTGAGGGCATGTGATCCCGGACCGTAGGACTAACGGCCCTATCGCCGGACGAGCGCGTTGGGCATGGTGAACAGGGCAACCTGCGTGCACGGACACACGTTGGCAAGGACGTTCACATGTTGACCCAGCGATCACCAGCGCATGCTCACCTGGCCGGGGACCCACGGACGTCCCCGGCTCCTCGTCGAGGTACCCGGCGGGCGCTGGCACGCCGAAGAGGCAGCCCGAGCGGCGGGGTTCCAGGTGCTGGCCTGCCCGGGCCCCCTGCTCGGCTGGACGAACCCGGACGATCCCTCCTCGAACCTCACCGGCGCGTCCACCCGTCCGTGCCCATCTGTGTCGAGCTCCCATCCGGAGAGAGCGACCTCGACGCCACCGCCTCGGAGATTCCACGCGGCACGAGCGACACCGTCGTCATGGGAATCTTGGAGCGGCTGGCGAAGAAGGCTCCGGCTGGCGGCGAAATACCGTGACGAACATGCTCCCGGCACCCTGCGAGGACGTTCGACAGCATGTCCCTGAACTGCACGGCACCTCCGCGTCGTTCGCGACGGTGCCGAGGGAGGTGGTGCGGTGGTGAAGTGGACACCGATCGCCGAACCTCCTCGAGGGCATGGGGCGCCCGTGCCCAACCTCATCGATTACGACGCGGCGCGCGCCGGGTTCAGCTGGCATGCCGCTCGGGGGGCGCTGGACGGTCTCCCAGCTGGCGGGATCAATATCGCCCATGAGGCCGTTGACCGCCACGCGGTCGGTGCGGCCGGGGGGAAGGTCGCGCTCCGATGCCTGCAGCGAAACGGCGCCGTACGCCACGTCACATACGGTGAGCTGGCGGAGCTCACGAGCCGCTTCGCGCAGGCGCTGGACCACTTGGGGGTTGGCGTCGGGGACCGGGTCTTCGTGCTCTTGCCACGGGTTCTTGAGCTTTATGTCGCCGCGCTCGGTACGCTCAAGCACCGCAG
>JBEKWB010000074.1:0-21942 GCA_049513455.1 Acidimicrobiales bacterium | reverse complement strand
GTCGATCGGGACAGCCTGACTCAGGCGTGGGGTGACGGCGTTCTTCACGGGTTGTCCGCTCGCGCCAAAGCCCTCTACAGCATCGGCCGTTTTGTTGCAGTCGACGGACAGGAGGCGAAGTTCGCCCTGCCGAATGCTGCGCATCGCGATAAATGCCTGGAGCGGGTCACAGAGGTGGAGGCCGCCTTGGGGGCGCACTTCGGGACGCCCGTGCGGCTGGTATTGATCGTGGACGGGGTGGATGGCGGGACAACGAACGGAGCCGCACCGAACCCGACGGCTCGTCCCAGCCCGACAAGTGAGCCTGAAGGCGCACTCGAGGACCTCGAGGACGAGGATCCCGAGGTGCTGGACTCGGTGCAAGGAGGCGAGGATCACCAGGCCTCTGCTGTGGATCGCCTGCTCCAGGCGTTCCCGGGGGCGAGCGAGGTCGCCCAATAGATGTTCACCGGACCGCTCCGTTCACTGATCGACGAACTCGGACGACTTCCCGGCATCGGTCCCAAGTCGGCCCAGCGCATTGCGTTCCATCTCCTGAAGGTGCCGACAGAGGATGCGCACCGCCTCTCGGACGCCATCGTCGCGGTGAAGGAGCGCACCACATTGTGCGATCTGTGCTTCAACGTCGCCGAAGGTGGTGAGCTGTGCGCGGTGTGCACCGACCCACAGCGCGACGATGCCGTACTCTGCGTGGTCGAAGATCCGCGAGACATCGTCGCCGTGGAGCGCACGGGGCAGTTCCGTGGTCGCTATCACGTGTTGGGGGGAGCTCTCAATCCGTTGGAGGGAATCGGGCCGGATCAGCTCAAGGTCCGCGAACTCCTGACCCGTATCGATGCCGGCCTGATCCGGGAGGTAATCGTTTGTACGAATCCGAACTTGGAGGGTGAGGCGACCGCTATGTACGTCGCTCGTCTCCTCACCCCACTCGGCGTCGTGGTGTCGCGGCTGGCGAGTGGTCTCCCCGTAGGAGGGGATCTCGAATACGCCGATGAGCTGACACTGGGTCGGGCCCTGGAAGGTCGGCGAACTCTTGAAGTGTGAACTTTGGACTGTGACATCCCGTTCTTCATCTTGACGGGAATCGAAATCCCGGCCACGGTTTAGCAATGTCGCACGTGGATGGTCCGCCCGGTTACGAGCCTGTCAGTATGGGACCGGTTCGCCCGGAGGACGTCGACGCCGTTCCCGCGCCGGGTTCCCTCGGCCTCAAGGAAAAGCGCTCGTGGAAGACGTGGCAGCTTGTCAGCGGCATGGTGGTCGCCGCCCTCGTAGGGCTGTTCATCGGCTATCGCACGCCGCCAGCTTCGGGCTCAGGAGGGTCAGGCGGGTCGGGCACGTCGGGCGGCGGCGCGTACTCCCTACCACCCGCGGGAGGAAGCGCGACGAGCACGACCGCTTCGACCGGAGGCGGTTCGACGACCACTTCTGCCCCCACGGCCGGGGCCTCGACCACCACCAGCACTGTCGGGGGGAAATCCAAAGACACCACGACGACGACCGCTGGCTCGTCTACCTCGTCGACGACGGGCTCGACGACAAGCACATCGATTCCCCCGGCTCGATTGCTGCTTGGACCGACCCAACTCCAGGGGAACTGGACCAGTCCCGCCTTCACGATCACGGCACCGGCCTGGAATATCGGCTGGGCCTTCCAATGCACCCCAGCTCCGACGAGCGGAACTTCGTTCCAAGTCTTCGTCACGGCTGCGGGCGCGTCGCCAGGCGGCGCGGCGGCAATAAGCGAAACCGGAGCTTCGGGCCAGGCTGTTACGGCTCAGACGAGCCTCGGCAAGCAGACCCTCGTTGTGCAAGCTCCGGCAAATTGTGCCTGGGCGGTGAAAGTTACGGGTTCGTAGACCCTTATTCGAGGTAGCGCTGACGAAGGCCGGTCAACTTGTCGTCGAGTTCTGAGAAATAGTCGTAATTGCGGTGGCCCGTCACCGGCGAGGCCGGTTCTGTCTCTGAGAACTCCGGTCGATTCGCTGGCGTCGGTGCCGGTGTCGGTACTGACGTCCAGGCCGGCGCCGTCTCAGCGCCCTGCCCCCTATGTACGTCGCCAGGTGATGCCGGAGCCGGAACCCGTATCACCGAATCTGCAGGAAAGGGCGGGGCTTCTGTAGGAAATGATGGAACCGGGGAGGGCGCCACACCAGCAACCGATGGGTGACCCTGCGCGCCCAGGCGAACTCTCCGTATCTGGTCGCGCAACAGAGATTCGCTCTCTGTCATGGCGGTCAAGACGACAGCGAATTGGTTGACCAATCCGTCCAGACTGTATTCGGACATACCCGCAGCGTAGTGCCCGCCCGAAGGGGGTCGGGGTACAGGTCCGGACATCCGGTGAGTTGGGGGGGGAATCGGGTGACGTACGCAGCGGGCCCAGGCGTCGACTGGGGCGGCCTCGGCGTTGTGAGCGTGACAACCTACGGCAGATCGACGCCCCGCGCAACTCCAGTGACCCTTCGGTGAACAACACGGGGCCGGTCTCTGACGTGGAGATGTTTTCTTCGTGTCACCTGGGGTTTTACCTTGAGAGCACCGTCGAAATATGCGAAAACTCTTACGTTGGCTTTACCACCACACAGCAACCCAATCGCAACCACCGACCATCTAAGGAGTACCTCAATGTTCATTCGACAGGCCGCCAGGCGGGTCGCCGTAACTCTCGCTGCGGTGTCAGCGGCTGGCGCGTTCTCACTCGCCACGCTGACGTCGCCGGCCGGTGCGACCACGCCCTCTCAGGGGGCGTCGGGGCCGTACGCCGTTGCGGTATCTCCGTTCACCGCGGGCGACGCGTACTCAAGTGGGCAGGCGATCAATGTCGTCGTGCCGGCTAACAGCTTGTTCGTCTCCACTTCGAATGTGAACATCCTCGAGTGCGCCGCACCTAACGGCGTTCTCCCCACACTCCCCAACGAGTGTGATGGCAACACCATCCAGGGCCCGACCATCCTTCCCAACTCGGACGGATCGATCAACCTCCAGACGCAGGGGTACGGCCTCTACCAGGTGTTCGCCCTTCCGGACTCCCTCTCACTGGGTGAGAGTCCGAGCAGCGCGGTGAAATGTGGCGACACGGCAGCCACCGAGTGCGTGCTCTACATCGGGGAAGACCAGGGGAACTTCACCGCACCCCACGTCTTCTCCCAGCCGTTCTTCATCGCGGCCAATAGCGACGACAAGGGGGATTTCCCCGGTGACGGCAGTTCGTCCACCATCGCTCCACCACCCCAAACCCCCGAGGTTCCGCTTGCCATCATCCTTCCCGTGACCGCTATGGGCCTTCTCGGCGGGACCGTGGTGGTCCGTCGGCGCCGCACCCTTTCGAAGTCCGCTTCATCGTCGGTATGAACCTCACCTCACGACGACCCTCACAGACGTCAAGAACCCAACCTTCAGATAAAGGAGCAACTGCAATCATGCACAAGCACAAGTCCAGGCTGCGCAGCCATCTGGCCCGCGCGGCAGCCATCGGCTTCGCGGGACTGACCGCGTCGCTGGTGGTCGGAGCGGGAGTGGCGTCGGCCGCCACTCCGCCCGACCCCACCGGGGGGGCGAATCCCGTGGCACCGCACTTCTACAACGGTAACGTGGAGGGGATCAGGGACTCCGGTTCTGACACCACGTTCTTCATGATGCAGCGGATCGGTGACCTCTACACCGGTGCCGGCCTCTACGGCTGCACCTTGAACTCGAGCGCCGGCCAGACGCTGTACAACTCGAGTGACCCGGCGTCGACCACGGCGAACGAGGAGTTCTTCTGCGCGTCCGGCGCGAACACCTCAACCACCGACACCAACGACAACTGGGACCGCACCGAGGTCACCGAAGGTGTCGATGACGTCGGATCAGGCGCCGGCCAGAACCAACTCTGCAGTGCCCTGTCCACTCCACTTACCGTCGACTTCGCCCGTTCGTCGAAGCCCTCGACGGGTGCGTGCGGCACAGAAGTGCAGACCGGCTACGCCAAGGACGGAGTTCCCATTGTGGACTACCCGATCAACCCGGATGTCTACGGCACCTCGACCACGGCGCCCTACTCCTCGCTTAATGGTGGAGTGATCGGTGACGTTGCCCACGGTTGGCTGCCGGGCGACAACCCGGCCGGTCCGTACTCTGGTACGACACTGGGTAACATCTCCAATGTCGGCGGCGCGGCGAGCACGGCCTACCGCCTCTGGTGTGCCACCGACTCGACGAGGATCACCGACTGGGGTCAGCTCACAAACCTGGGACCGAACATCGACCTCGCCGACGTCTCGGAGTCGTCGGGTTCCCCGACGATCACCGGCCTCCTCGGCCCATCGAGCGACCTCGCTTCGGGTGACGCCGTCAGCGGTAGTGGGATTCCCTCGGGCACGACCGTCAGCTCGGTGAGCGGTAGCACACTCACACTGTCGAACTCGGCCACCGCGAGCGGAACGGTCGACCTGACGGTGACCCTCTCGAGCGCGCTGACCGCGGGGAACGGCTATCCCATCGGCATTCCGATCCGCATTGTCGGTGTCAACACCGCCTCGGGCACGGAGGCCACGTTCGCCAGCTACGCCGAGAGCGGAGTGTCCGGCGGCGGCTGCTCGTCCAACATGGACACCGACGCCGCCCTTGACCCCAACCCGGTCACCGCCACGGGCGACAACTCCACGGCTCATATAGCGCTGGAGAACAACTCGGACCAGCTCGACCTGTTCGCCAAGGGTGACTTCCCCAACCCGGACTACGTTGACCAGGCCATCGAAGTCGCCACCTCCCTCTACATCGAGTCCAACGGTGTCATCAACACCAACCCGTACGCGGGCGCCTCGACCATCGATGTGACGTCGTACGCAGCTCAGAAGGTTGAGGAGAACGGATCTTCGCCGACTACGTCAAGCGAGCTCACGAACTCGTACCCGACAGCACGGACTTTGTTCAACATCTACCTGTCCAACACGGTACGGGCCTCGACCGGTGGATTCTTGAACTGGATCTGTGACTCGAACACCAACTTCTCCAAGGGGTTGGACAACTCGACGGGTCTGAACTTCGACGCCGAGATGGGCACGCTGATATCCACGACCTTCGGATTCCCGAGGCTCACCGATGAGAGTTCTGCGCCTGCAACATCCACTCCCGCCGACAACATCGCGGCCCCCAACAACACGTGTGCCGCCAGCTTGCCGGTCAACACCACAAGCGGATCGGACACGATCACGCTGGCGTCGGGTACCTTCCCGCCGGACATCGTCAACGCCGGTGGGCTGGTAGGCGGAGGTAACGTCGGGGTCACCAACGCCGACTTCCCGGCCGGGACGACGGTGGTGTCAGGGGCAGGGACGGGCACGCTCACCCTCTCCGCCAACGCCACTGCAACCGGTACCGGGGTGTCGACGGTCTTCGCCGGAGTGCCGGCCGTGACTTCGGTGGCCAACCCGCAGACGTAGCAGATACAGAGGTACGAGCCGGCATGAGAAGTGCCGGATGCAAGGCCTGGCCCGGGGGTCGGCGAGCAATCGCCGGTCTCCGGGCCTCGGGCTTGCCAGGGCTTGTTGCGACTTTGCTAGCAATACGATGTGAATTGTTGGCAACAGAAGATGTGTAAGCGCGAGAAGGGAAAAGGGATCGCGTGATCGAAGTCTGCATTACCCGATGATCGCCACAATGAGAGTGCGGAAGTGGGCGGGCTGGCGTGCCCTGCAGCTGGCCGGATTGGCGCTGCTGGCCGTGATGGCCGTGACCTTCGCTGCGATCAGCATTTCGGGGGCGGACACCCCCTCACAAGGAGCCTCGGGCCCCTACGCCGTCCCGGTATCCCCGTTCGCCGCGAATACCCCGTTCTCCAGCGGGCAGCTCATCAATGTCGTCGTACCGGCCAACAGCCTGTTCATCTCCACCACGAGCGTGAACATCCTCGAATGCGCCGCACCCAACGGCGTTCTCCCTACCCTGCCCAACGAGTGTGACGGCAACACCATCCAGGGCCCGACCATCCTCCCCAACACGGACGGGTCGATCAACCTCCAGACGCAGAAGTACGGCCTGTACCCGGTGTTCGCTCTTCCGGACTCCATCTCACTGGGTGAGAGTCCGAGCAGCGCGGTGACCTGTGGCAACACGGCAGCCACCGAGTGCGTGCTCTACATCGGAGACGCCCAGGGTGACTTCACCCAGCCCCACGTCTTCTCCCAGCCCTTCTACATCGAGGCAAATGCCGACGACAAGGGGGAGAATCCCGGGGACGGCTCCGCCCCCACGGTGCCCACGGCACCTTCGGCCACCCTTTCGACCGTGGCGGCCTTGCCTACTACAGTTGCTGCGGACGGCACGGATCAGTCCACAGTGACGGTGACGCTCTTGGGAACGGGCAACGTTCCGGTCCCGGGGAAGACGGTCACCCTCAGCCAAGGCACCGGACAGTCCACGATCATCCCGGCGGCGACGCCGAACGTAACGGACTCCAACGGCGCCGCCACGTTCACCGTTACCGATAAAAAAGTTGAGACTGTGACCTATACAGCCGAGGACACATCCGACAGTCCCACTGTCACCGTCAGGGCCACAGCGACGGTCGATTTCGAAGCCCCCGTGGTGGACGCAGCGAATTCGTCGGTCAGTTCCAGCCTTTCCGACGTTCCCTCGGGCCAGTCCGACACCATCACCGTCACCCTGCGGGATCAGGGTTCGAATCCCCAACCCGTCGCGGGTCAAACCGTGAAGCTCACCGGCACCGGCGGTGTGGCGATCACGCCCCAACCCGCCACGGGGACGACGAACTCCTCGGGAGTGGCCACCTTCAGTGCCACCGATACCAACGATGAGGTGGTGACATTCACCGCAATGGACCCTACGGCGAACCTCACCCTGACACCGATCAGCGTGACATTCGGGACCCTCGCTGTTTCACCGTCCGCGTCAACCGTGACCGCTCTGCCCCCGGTGGCCGAGGCTGCGGCGGCGGGCGGTGGAACCAGCGTCATAGTGACACTGCTGACCTCAGGTGGTAGTCCTGTGGCCAACATCACCGTCGCATTAGCGAAGTCGAGCACAAACGCGTCCATAAGTCCGGCGACCATGGCAACGAATGCGAAGGGTGTGGCCAGCTTCACCGTCACCGACCCGGTACCCGAGACCGTCACATTCACAGCGACCGACACGACGGATAGTCCGAACATCCCCATCACCGCCACAGCTTCGGTCCAGTTCGAAACGTCGGCGGTCTCGGCCACCGCGTCAGAGGTTCGCGTGAATGGCGGGACAACCGCCACCTCGGTGGCCGATGGTCAAACCCAGACAGATGTCTCGGTCATTCTGAAGGACCAGTTCGGCAACCCTGTGCCGGGGGCGAAGGTGGAGCTCGAGGTCCCGGGCAGCAGCGCCGCCGTGGTGCCCGATCCCAGCGGGAGCACGCAGCCGGGCTTCACCAACGCAATGGGAACAGAGTCGCCCGGTGAGGCAGACTTCCAGGTGGACGATGAGGCGGCAGAAACGGTGACGATCACCGCGGTCGATACGAGTGCCTCGCCGAACGTCACAGTGACGCAGACTGCCACCATTGTCTACAGTTCAGGCTCGCCCGATCCCGGGGCTCGGTCCTCGACGGTGGTTGCGTCGCCCGCCAACCCACCCTCGGACGGAATGACGCCGACCACAGTGACCGTCACCGTGACCGATGAGTTCGGCAATCCTGTTTCAGGCCAAGCCATCACCCTGGCCGCTCTTCCGAGCGGTAACGCCGCGGTCATCACGGCCGGTGACACCACCACGAACGCATCCGGCGTCGCCACCTTCACCGCCACCGACGCCACTGCGGAGGTGGTGACGTTCCAGGCGACGGACACCACCAACGATGTGGGACCATTGACGTCCGAGGGCGTGGCGACATTTGGAAATCCCCCGGTCCCCCCGCCGGTTGCCCAGTTCTGCTCGGTGGTGGCCACCCCCACGACCGTTCCTGCAGACGGGGCCACGAGTGCCACAATCTCCGTCCTGCTTTACAACGGTGCCGGTGACGCCGTGCCCGGCAAGACGGTGACGCTCACCCCCTCGGGCGGCAACTCGACGGTGACGGCGGTCAACGCCACGACCACCAATACGGGAAACGCTCTGTTCACCGTCACCGACACGACGGCTGAATCAGTGACCTACACGGCCGAGGACACCACAGACAGCGTGAATCTCCCGCTTCTTCCGGTCACCGTCCAGTTCACCGCCGCGTCGGGAACGACGACCACAACCTCGACCACGACGACAACCACAACTTCGCCTACGGGATCCTCGACCACCACGACGAGCACCACCGCGCCATCGTCCACGACCACCACCACGTCCGGTTCGGGGGTGACGACTGCCGCCGGAGATACCTCCTCGGACGGTAGCTCAGGCGACTCGTCGGGGGACGGGGGCGGCTCGTCCTCCCTGGCGTTCACCGGGGTTTCCCCGCTCCTGTTCTGGTTCGCCGGGTTGGGAGCACTCATGACAGGACTCGGGACGCTCGGGCGTCGACGTTTCAAGGAGGCACGATGAAATTGTTGCGACAAGGTCCGACTCGTCTTCGCGTTGGGGCTCGCCTACTGACGGCTGCCGCAGCAACGGTTGCCCTGTCGATATCGTCCCTCCCCGCGGGAGCGGTGAGTCCACCGCAGCTGATCATGACGTCGGGCACGTTCCACAATGGAGAGCTCATAAGCGTCGCGGTCGGCTCCAACCATTTCTTCAAGCCATACTCACGCGTCAACATTCTCGAGTGTGCGGACCCGGGGGGCAAGAAGCAGAACTTGCCGACGAACGCGAACACCTGTGACGGGAACACCATTCAGGGCAATACGATCCTGGTCAATAAGAACGGCAGCTTCTCCGAACATGGCTACGAGCTGTTCGCCCTCCCGAACAAGCAACTGGGTGAGCTCCCGGACAATCAACCCGTCTGCAATCAGAAGAAGAGCTGCGTGCTCTACATCGGGGAAAATCAGGAGAACTTCAATTCGGCCAAGATCTTCTCGCCTCCGTTTCTCATCCAGTCGTCGGGGAAGAAGCACACGTGATGACGTCGCGGCACGGGAGATCGAGACGATCTGCATGCGAGGTGTGTCTCGCAGCCGCTACGTTCGGCCTCCCGTTGGTGACGCTGCTGTCCGGTTCCGCGCCCGCCGGTGCCTCCACCCCAACCCTCACCGTCTCGCCGAGCACCGATCTGCATGACGGCGAATCGGTCTCGGTCTCCATTAGTCCGAATTCGGTCTTTACGCCAAATTCCCGCGTGAATATTCTCGAATGCGCCGACCCGGGAGGTTCGGTGGCCAACCTCCCCAAGAGCGACAGCACCTGCGACGGGAACACCATTCAAGGCAATACGATTTTGGTGGCTGCCAACGGGAGCGCTTCGGACCCGGACTACACGATCTACCTGCTGCCGAGTCCGGCATTGGGAGAGCAGTCGAACAACCAACCCGTCTGCAATCAGACCAATCCATGCGTGCTCTATGTGGGTCAGAACCAGAACGATTTCACCGCACCCAAGGTGTTTTCGACCGCCTTCTCCATCGCTCCCGCAGCCGGGGGCAGCACGACTACTACTACGGCCACGGCGAGCACCACCACGAGCACCACCACTACCTCCACAGTTGACCCCGCCAGTAGCAACAGTTCGAATACGACCCCGCCCCCGTCTGCGACGGCGGCGAGTTCGACGTCAAGCACCGTCGCCCCTGCCGTGACCCTTTCGTCTACCGCTGCCGCGGACGGGACTGCGCTGGCGAGCACTGGTGTGCCGGCTGACCTGGAGTGGGTAGTCGGGCTCGGAATTGTTCTCCTCCTGGGTGGTTCGTTCGGACGTCGCCTGATCGGGGGCGCACGGCGATGACCATGTTGTCGTCTCGAGTGAGCCCACCTGAGGCCCAGTACGAAGATGTTCCCCGCAACCTGCACCTCAAGCCGACGGGAGCCGACAGGGTGTTCAACGGGATCCTGGCCGGGAGCAGCACGATCGTGTTGGTGTTGCTGGCCGGCCTTGGTGCCTACCTCCTCTGGTTCGGGCTTCCCGCCCTCCGGGAGGCGGGGTTCGGGCTCTTCACCGACAAGGCGTGGAATCCCGACGCCCGGGAGTTCGGCATGCTCCCGTTGTTGGTCGGCTCGGTCGCCATCGCCATCATCGCGGTGGCCATTGCCGCCCCGATCTCGTTGGCCACCGCATTGATGATCAACGAGTACGGTCCCCGTCGGCTCAAGCCCTGGCTCACCGCGATCATTGACCTGCTGGCGACGGTCCCGAGCATCGTGTATGGCTTCTGGGGACTGCTCGTCGTCTCCAACCTGCAGGCGGCGCCCGCCAAATGGCTGGTCGACCACGCCGGATTCGTTCCCATCCTTCGGACCCCCTCCTCGGGGCGGTACGTCCAGTCGATCTTTGCCTGTGGTCTGGTCTGCTCCGTGACCATCATTCCCATCATCACATCGGTTTCCCGAGAGGTGATGGCCCAGGCTCCCCGCGACGTATGCGAAGCCTCGTTGGGCTTGGGGGGAACCCGGTGGGGAATGGTAACTGAGGTCATTTTGCCGTTTGGACGCAACGGCATCCTCGGTGCGATGTTGATGGGCTTCGGGCGAGGCCTCGGCGAGACGATGATCGTCGTGCTCGTGCTCTCACCCGCTAATC
The DNA here is from genome assembly GCA_049513455.1 of Acidimicrobiales bacterium. Taxonomy (GTDB): domain Bacteria; phylum Actinomycetota; class Acidimicrobiia; order Acidimicrobiales; family RAAP-2; genus Bog-473. Next base: position 11,309 of record JBEKWB010000074.1, on the reverse strand, counting down.
ATCTGACCGCGTCTCTCTTGGGGCCCGGCGGGTTGGGTTCAATTGCCCTGCAGATCACGGCCGATTTCACCACCTCCTCGCCTATCGCCCAAAGTGCTTTGATCCTTCTCGGCCTCATTTTGTTCATAACGACAATGGGCGTCAACATCGTCGCCCGCCTCGTGGTCCAGCGAGCCAACTTCGGCGGGCCGTCATGACACAGACCCTGCAGGTCCCACGAGTTTCGGCGACGAAGGCCCCCGATCGTCCCCGCCGTTCACGTTCGATTCCCCGTAGGACTCTGATCGAAGTGGGCGGATCGGTTCTCGCGGCGGTGTGCGTGGTCTGGATCTCGTTCACCATCGCCGGGATCACCGGTCCACTGGGATTCGGCGTATGTAGCGTTGCCGCCTTCTTCGTGATCTATGGCGTGCTCTGCTGGCTCCTCCATGGGGTCTTGGCCATGAAGGACCGCCTGGCCACCTTCGCCATCTGGACGGGGGCGCTCACCGCCCTCGTGCCGCTCCTCGCGGTGATTGGCTACGTCATCGCCAAGGGCTTACCCGTCGTGGCGGCGGGTTTTCCGGGTTTCTTCGTCAAGGACTTTTCGGACTACACGGCGACTGCTCCGGTCACCGCAGTCGGCGCCGGAGCGGCCATCGTGGGCACGGTCGAGCAGGTTGGCCTGGCGGCATTGTTCACCGTACCTCTGGGAATCCTGACTGCTACCTACCTCGTGAACTTCCGCAACACCCTCTCCAGGGTGTCGGGCAGTGTGGTCGACGCCATGACCGGCTCGCCGGCCATCATCTTCGGTCTCGTGATCTACCTGCTGTGGGTCAAACCACAGAAGGAGGCTGGACAGACGGGTCTCGCGGCGTCCCTGGCCCTGTCCTTGATGATGCTTCCGATCGTGACGCGGACCGCGCAAGAAGTTATTTCGATCGTCCCGGGGTCCCTCAAGGAGGCGGCGATGGCGCTTGGATCCCCCCAATGGCGCTCAATCTTGCGGGTCACCCTTCCCACGGCGCGGGTAGGGTTGGTGACGGCGGTGATCCTGGGGATCGCCCGGGTCGCAGGTGAGACGGCCCCGGTTCTCTTCGACGCCGGGGGGAACGCGAATTACAACTGGAATCCCTTCAGTGGCAAACAGGACGACCTTCCCTTGCGGATATACGAGATGATCTCCCAGCCGGGAGTGAATGCGACCAGAGATGCCTGGGGTGTCGCATTCGTGCTGGTCCTGGTCGTACTCGCCCTCTTCGTGATGGCCCGCCTGATCGGTTCGAAAAGTCCGGGCCCAAGGCGATGGACGGTTCCATGGAGAAAGTCCATTTCGTCCGCCTCGGGGGACGCGCAATGACCCGAACGCGCAAATTCAAGAATGACGCACCAGTCGACAAACGATCCAATTCAAGGGAGTTACCCCTCATGGTCAGCACCAAGAGTCCCCACACCCAGCTGAGCCGAGCGTGGAAGTGGAGAGGCAGGTTCTCCGCCGTCTTCGTCGCGGTTGTTTCGGTAGTGGCACTGACCGTGTCCGGATCCCCGGCCTCAGCGCGGCTGGCCGCGAACGATGCTCCTTTGAGTGGCGCCGGCTCGTCATTCGCGGCGCCGGCGATTGGATCGTGGATCAACGCGGTGAAAGTGGCGCCCTACAACCTCAGCCTGTCCTACACGAACTCCAATTCAGGAACAGGACGGTACGAGTTCACGAACCAGACGGTCGACTTTGCGGTGAGCGACATCGGCTATGTGGGCACCACGGACGCTACTCCCCCTAGCTTCCCGTTCAACTTCATCCCCATCACCGCGGGCGGCATCGCCTTCATGTACAACATTGGCGGACTGACCAAGCAGCTGCAGCTCTCGAGCTACACGGCCTGTGCCCTGTTGACGGGCGGCATTACGAACTGGGACAGTTCCGCCTTGACGGCCGACAACCCGGGAGTGACACTCCCGAACCTGCCCGTGGTCCCGGTCACCGAGAGCGACTCGGCAGGGACGAACTACGTCCTTGAGGAGTGGTGCATCGACGAGCAACCGACGCTGTGGGCGGCTTTCGTCAAGGCCCAGACGGAGCAGCAGGGAGGTCCCACCGACGGGGTGGCCTTGAGTGCGACCGCTCCCAACTCGAACTGGCCCGGCATTCAAGGTGGCCTCGACGACCAGTCGACCACCGCCGTGGCAGGCAACGTGGCGGATACCAACGGAGCCATCGGCCCGGTACAGGTGCAGTACGCCAAGGATGCCAATTTCGACGGTTCCGATCCCAGCAAGAATGTGGCGTTGGTGAAGAACGCCTCAGGTGACTACACCGGGCCGACACCCGTCTATGACGTCTCGTCCGCGTTGGCCTATGCCACCCAGCTTCCCGACGGCACGCACCAGCTCAATTTCAACGGGCTTGGTAAGAACGTCTACAACCCATCGACGTACAGTTACCTTTTGACACCGACCACCGGTTGGTCGACGACGAAGGGGGCCACCATGAGCCAATTCGTCGACTATGTGCTCACGCTGGGCCAAGCGTTGGCACCGTCCTTTGGTTACGCCAGCCTCGGCTTGTCGCTCGAGCAGTACGGCATCGACGCCGTCCAGAAGAATGTGCCCGGGGCGGTCGCCCCGACGGCGGCGGAGCAGAAGGCCTACTCCTGCGGAGACCTCACTCCGACCGAGGTCCAAGCCGGTCAGATCACGCCGACCTGTGGAGTGGTCACGGTGACCGCGCCGCCACCAGCGGCCAGTGCCGGTACTTCGACAGGGGCTCCCGTGACCTCGCCGGCATCAGGGACAGCGGCGACTTCTACCGGCTCGACGGCGGCTACGGGCGGCTCCACGACCGCTGGAGGGGCACCCGCGAAGGCAGGTGGGACCACCGCGGGCGGGACGACCGCGGGCGGTACCGCGTCAAAGACCACCGCGGGTTCGGGGAGTACGGCTGCCACTTCGGGGAGTACGGCCACCACGGGCGGCGTCTCTCCTTCCGTTGGCCTCACGCCCACCGCTGCCGGTGCTGGAGTTTCAGCTATGCCAAATACGGGAGGTAATCCGGTTCCCCTGATAGCCCTTGGAGCCGGTCTGCTCACGATCGGGTGTATGGGCCGACGACGTATCCTCAACGTGAGACGCCGGCTTCTCAACCAACGTTCTACGGAGATCCGATGAAAAACCGCCGCTACGTCCGACATCTGGCCGTCGCTGTCACCGCCGCGCTCGTGGCCGTCAGTATCGGGCTCGTGGTGAAAGGTGGGAATGCCCACGGGGACACCGCCGCAGGGATCCTCACCGGCGAGGGAGGCGACGCCATGACCCCGGTCATGCTGAGCTTCTTGAACGGCGACACCGCCCAGCTCAGTCCCGACACCGCTTCCTACACGAACGTCAATCTCGACCAAGGCATCGCCGACTTTGTCGGGACTGCCCCCGGTTCATTCGCAACCGACTTTGACGTCTCCGAAAGGGCCCTTACGACGGCCGAGACAGCCACTGCGACCGCCAACGGTCGATCGTTCGCCTACGTTCCCTTCGCAGCCACTTCGGTTGCGCTTATGACACTGGTGCCCAACGCCAGCTATTCGGGCGGCGGCAGCGCCGGCACGATCGATGCGGGCGACTTCTGCCAGCACGTCCAGCTGAACCTGGCGGATCTCGATGTGATCTACGGGAGCGCTGCGAACTGGGGCTCCATGACGTGCCAGTCATCCACGGGGACGACCACCACCACGACCACGGGAACGTCGACGACGACCACCACCACCGGAACGTCCTCGAATGGGCTCGACCCCCTGGCGGTCGCCCCGTACGGCAATGGGGATCCCACAATGGAGAACTTCGACCTGGAGTTGCTCCTCAACAGCACTTCGGCGTCAACGGCAGCATACCAGGCCTACCTGACGAAGCTGAGTAGCGAGAATCAAGCCGACACCTCGTCCCCGGCCCCGACCGAGACCTGGCCCTTTTCGACGACGGCCATTCCCGGTGGCGATCAAGTCACCCTCGGGAAAATCATCGGCCTGAACCCCCGGACGGGCGCCCCGAGCACGGAGGCCTCCCTCCTGCAGTTGGGCGCGATCTTGCCGGTGGCCTCGGTTTGGACGGGAGATCCACTCGGCGTGCCGTGGAATCTGCCGACCGCGGCCATTCAAAATGCGCAAGGCTCCTACGTCGCCCCTTCCACCACAGCCGCGGCTTCCGCGGAGGCCGACGCCACATTGACCTCGACGACGAATCCGGAAACGAGCAACCTCGTCAGCTTCACCGCCAACCCGAACGACGCGACTGCCTATAACAACGACATGATGCTGGAGAGCTATTTCGTCGTTCCCACCAACGGACTGCCCTCGGACAAGGCGTTGGCGCTGGCCCAGCTCATACGCTTTGCCCTTGGCTCGCAGGGTCAGGCGGACATTGCGGCGCTTGGGGCGGCACCCGCCACGAAAGCGATGGTCACCGCAGGCCTGCAGGTGGCCCAGCAGCTGGACGTGGAAGCAGCAACCACCACTGATGCCGCCGCCGTCGACTGCTCGACCACGACCACCACGAGCACGACGCCATCGACGTCGACGACGACCACATCAGCCTCGTCTACGACGACGACCTCGTCACCCACCACCACCACGACGACCGCGCCAACGTCCGGGTCGACCACGACCACGACGGCTCCCTGCACGACGACGACCACAACGACGGGATCGACAACGACGACGGGGTCCACAACGACGGGATCGACAACGACGACGCCGACGTCCACCATCTGTACGCCGACCGCCACCACTACGACGACGACTCCGTCGACCTCGACTACGAGCACGTCACCATCAGGGTCGACGACGACCACGAGCACGACGCCGTCCACCTCGACAACGACCACGAGCACGTCGCCTTCAACGTCGACCACGACCACGTCGACGCCATCAACGTCGACGACCACCACGTCGACTCCGTCGACCTCGACCACGACGACCTCGGAATCGACGACGACCACCACCTCAGCGGATGCGGGTGTGCTCAGATCGTTGGCGGATCCGTCGACCACCACGTCGTCGCCTTCGACGACCACCACCACGTCGTCGCATTCGACGACCACCACGTCGTCGCCTTCGACGTCAACCACGACGTCGTCGCCTTCGACGTCAACCACATCGACGTCGCCTTCGACGACGACCACGACCGGTCAATCGACGACAACGACCACTGCCCCGTCGACCACGACCACGACGATCTGCCCGACGACGACGGCCACCACGGCCGTGCCTACCTCGGATGATGGCGGATCGCCGAGTGACCTTGCGTTTACGGGAATGAATCCGGTGCCCTTGGTTGGTCTCGGCTTTCTCCTCTTCATCCTTGGAGAGATCGGATTGCGGTCCTTGCGCAAACGACTGGGACGCCAATGAGCGGCGCTCGCGCGCGAGCCTCGTTCCGGCGGGCGGTCCTACCGTGACGACCGTCGAACACTTGGCCCCGGCGACCGCCCCCCCTGGCCACCCTGAGTTCTCAGCTCCGGTGGCGGGACCGGCGCTCTTGCAGGCCGCGAACATCAGTGCGTGGTTTGGAAGCAACAAGGTGTTGGAACGGGTCAGTTTGGTCATGGAGCCCAGAAAGGTAACGGCGCTCATCGGTCCGTCAGGTTGCGGGAAGTCCACCTTCTTGCGGATTCTCAACCGGATGCATGAGCTGGTACCGAGCGCCGCCCTGGCCGGATCCGTGAAGCTCGACGGGGTCGATATCTACGGGCCTACCCTGCCGGTGACCCAGACCCGCCTCCGTATCGGGATGGTGTTCCAGCGCCCCAATCCCTTCCCGTCCATGACCATCGCCCAGAACGTGCTCTCGGGCTTGCGACTCTCGGGGACCAAGGTGCCTAATCCCGATGCCCTAGTGAGGGAGTCTCTTGAACGAGCCGGTCTGTGGAAGGAGACTCGCAACCGGCTCAACGAATCAGGCGCCGCTCTCTCCGGCGGTCAACTACAGAGGCTCTGCATCGCCCGATCTCTCGCCGTACGGCCGAGAGTTCTTCTGATGGACGAGCCGTGCTCCGCCCTGGACCCGATATCGACCAGCGTGATCGAAGGGACAATTCGCGAGCTGAGCGACGACATCACCATCGTTATCGTCACGCATAATATGCAGCAAGCACAAAGGGTCTCGCACAACTGCGCACTCTTTCTGGTTGATGGAGAGGGGATGCCAGGGCATATTGTCGAGGCCGGACCGACGGAGGCCGTGTTCGACGACCCGATCGATCCGCGCACCGCTGACTACGTTCACGGAGTATTCGGATGATGAGTCAAGTGACGGGCGTGCTCACGAATCCACCGCAGCGTGCCTTCTCGGCCGTGCGGAGCTTCCAGGTCCAGGCCCAGACCCGCTGGGCGGCCACCTTGCCGAAGACGAGGACCGCCGTGCAGATGGCGGCACTTCTCGGCATCATCGTCGTCGCCTACAACTATTCGCTTACGACCCTGTTGCAGCTGGCGGATCTCAACACTCCGCTCGCCTACGTCAGCCTGGTGCCGCTGATCTCCCTGATGCTGGCCTTCATGCATGCGCGACCGAGGCAGGCGGAGCCGGCGATTCACGATCGCCAGACCGATTACATCATCGGCATTCCCCTGATGGTCGCGGCGTACTTGGTCAACCGCCTGCTTCCCTCGAAACTCTCGGCCATGTTCTGGGTGTGGCGGATCGACCTGCTCACCTTGCCGTTCTTCGTCGCGGGGGCTGTGGCCGTCATCTTCGGGGTGCGGGTGCTCTGGCGCCAGAAGGTCGCCGTAGGGTTTCTCCTGCTGGCCTGGCCGTACCCCTACACCACGGTGTTGCTGAGCGTTCTCAACGCGTTCACCTCTGCGACCTTGTTCGCCATGGCCTGGGTCGTGAAAGCGACCCACATCGCCACGTTGGTGGGCCCCCTCAGCGGTGGCGTCTTCTCGGTGGTGCATAACGGGCACCCCTTCAGTCTCAGCGTGGTGTCGGCCTGCTCCGGGGTGAGCAGCGTGGTGGGCTTCCTGTTGGTCGGGACCGCATTCGCGTTCACCGTTCGCGGACCGTGGATTCGTAAGACCCTGTGGCTTCTCGGAGGCATGGTCCTACTCTGGGCCATAAACGTTGGTCGGATCACACTCATCTTCTGGACCGGGCAGCAGGAGGGAGAGCATTTTGCGATCGATATCCTCCACCCCTATATCGGGCTGGTCACGTTCAGCCTCGGCGTAGTGGTGATGATCCTCTGCATCAGGCCGCTCGGACTTCATTTCGACGTTGCACCCGATCGCTTCAAGCTCCAGACGCCACAATCGGCCGACGCGGCCTCGACTTCCAGGCACGTCATGGCGGTGCCGAGGGTGTACCTGGCGGTCGCGATCGTCCTGGTACTCGGGATCCTTGTCGGGTTCAGCAATGTGGGGCTGCAGTCCTACAACCTCGTGGCCAACGTGGCGGGAGAAACCAAACTGAGCTCGTACATCGATCATCCCGTCGCACCGAACGGGTGGAGAAGCACGTACGAGACCTCCTACACGTGGGCTGAGCCGCTGTTCGGAGAGGGATCGATCTGGTCTCGCTATGTGCTCTACCCCCAATCCGGAGGCAATCTGCTCACCCACACCTCGGTGGTCGCCGACGTCATCGACAGTCCTCAACTGGAGACATTCTCCGCCTACGGCGTCGAGCAATGTTACGAATTCCACGGTTACTCGTTGGCGAACGTGGCCCAGGTGTCTCTCGGTGGCGGGATCACCGGGCAGTCCCTCGCCTACACCTCGCAGCAATACGGCAGCTGGACGATCGTCTATTGGATCCTGCCGGTGACCCGGGGCAGCAGCACGGTGTACGAGCGCGTCGTGTTGTATGTGCAAAACGAGCGCGGACTCATCGCACCCCGCGCCGAAGGGCAAAAATCTGGAATCACGAACCTCGCGGGAACCCAGGACGACAGCGTCCTCCTCCAAAATCGTGACTTCCTGGTCGCCTATGCCCGGGAGTTGATTCGTGTCCAGGCCGCCCAGGGCACTACGTTGCTCAATCATCGCTCGTTGGCTTGACACACCTACGCCCATGGATACCATGGTCGATGTATCGCTCGGACGTCGGTACAAGCCCCTCCAGCCCGTCCGGACCGAACTGAAGATTCCCCACGCGTGTCGCATTTTTGTCGAGGGCATCGTCGCCGAAGCGTTGGTCATGGCCGCCTCGGATCGCCCCGTAGATGGACGAGTCATCGACTGGGACTCGATCTGGCACGCGGGGGATGGCGCTTCGTCCACTGAGCAGGCGCTGGGGAGAATAGTGACGGCCGCTCGGGCGGCGGCTGATCAACTCGCCCGAGGCGTTCCCGACCCGGACGAGGCGCGCGACCTCACTTTCCCGCTCCCGCCTCCAACGAGGCCGGAGCGCCTCCCACCGGAGGCGACCCTGCCGGTCCCCATGCAACCGCAACTACACCAGGTCCAGGTACCTGACGTCGCTTCCGTCGCTACGGCATATCGGGAATACGAGCAGCCTCTTCGGGTCTCTCCGACCGACGTGCTGCCGAGTGAGGCGCCGAAAATGTGGTTGAGCGCGGCCCCCTCCGGCTGGTGGACCGCCTTCACCTGGATCCGCAATCTCGGGCTCGTCATCGGCCTCTTCGTGGCCTGGCAGCTCTGGGGAACGGGCATCGCCCAGCATCACGAGCAGCACCAACTGCAGAGCGCCTTCGAGGCGTCGGTGCAGAAGCACCACCATACCGACGCCACGTCGACGGGTCCCGCTCTGATCCCCGCAAGCCAGGTCGTACCGGTGCCTCCCGAAGGATCGCCCGTGGCCAAGCTTCAGATCCCGGCGATCGGGCTCGACGAGATTGTGGTCTCGGGAACCGCCGAGAGCGACCTGGCGGAGGGACCGGGTCACTACGTGGGAACCGCCGCTCCCGGGCAAGCCGGCAACGTAGCGATCGCCGGTCACCGGACCACCAACGGCGCCCCGTTCAACCGGCTGGGCCAACTCGCCATCGGGGACAAGATCTTCCTCACGACGCTCGCCGGTGAACGCCTCACGTACGTCGTATCGCAGACCCCTCCTCCGGTACCGCCGAGTGACGTCACCGTTTTGGACGACTTCAGCGACAATCGGATCACGCTGACGACGTGCAATCCGGAGTACTCGTCAACGCAGCGCCTCGTTGTCGTGGGTGAGCTCCAGCAACCGAAGCCTCCGGTTGCCACAAAGGTCAAGCCACACGCCTATCACATCGCCAATGCGCAGACCGCCAGTTTGGACTGGTCCCTTTTCCCGGTAGTGGTTCTCGAAACGGGAGTCCTCCTCCTACTCGGTCTCAGCAACCGGCGATTTTCCGCGTGGTACGGCGGGGCCGCGAGGTGGCTCATCCTCGTCCCTCTGTGGGGGGTCGCACTCTATGCACTCTTCGGCACCCTCTCCGCGTTCCTTCCCTCGTCCCTCTAGCTGATTCGGATACGCCGTTGAGGCGGAGGAGCCCGGTAATAGGACATTTTTTCATGTCAATTGAAGCCGGCCCGACGGGGGGCAGAAACGTCGAAGAGACCAAGTTTTCGGGCCTTATCACGAAGAGTTCATTCCCCAGACACTTGTACGTCACCCGCCTCCAACCAGACTAGAAGTACTCCAAATTTGGCAAAGGTCGGGTGCTCCGAAGCATGGCGGAAAATTTCACGGGATGGCAGCGAGACCCGTTGGGAGTGCACGAGTACCGCTACCTCTCTCTGGACGGAAAGCCGACGCGGCTCGTCTCAGACGGTGGGAAACGAGGGTACGACCCGCCACTGACCGGGATCCGAACCGAGCGACCGGCGTCGGCTGAGCACCCCGAGGAGATCCTTCCACTACCCCCCGTTTCTAACCCGGTTCACAGTGCAGCCTCAGAAATCAGCAGCCTCGATCATGGCCGGGTTGAAGTAGCCCGCACCCGCACCCGCACCCGCTCCCGCACCCGCTCCCGCACCCGTTCGGCGCGGGGGTGGCGACTGTCACCCGCCCGCGCCTCGGCGTCCGTATGCGGGCAGGTCAAGGGGAGTTGGCGCAAACCGGTCATCGGCCTCGTCATCTGCGCCCTCATTGCGATTGGGGGCGAAATTGCAACGGCTTCAACGTCGGGGAACCCGCCGACGTCGTCACTGCAAGAGGGTGTCTACGTGAGTGCGGCAGATCCTGGCGGGATCGCTTCCTTTGCCTCGGCCACGCAAACCGATCCGACCATCGCCTCCGACTATTTGCCCTCCAATAGCTTTTGGGACGGGATGGACGGATCGGGAGGCGAGCTGGCGTGGATCCTTCAGAATGGTTGGTCCGGCACTCCCTACACCCTGTCGCTCGGTGTGCCCATGATCCCCACCAGTCCCTCCGGGGTCCCTCAAGGCACGCTGGCGAACGGCGCCGCCGGGCTCTACGACAACTATTTCGTGGCCCTGGGGCAAAACTTGGTCGCCGCCGGCGAGTCGAACATCTATTTGCGGCTCGGCTGGGAGTTCGACGGTGGTTGGTACCCCTGGAGCGCGACCACCCCGGAAGCGGAAGCTGACTACGCGGAGTACTTCCGGCAGATCGTGGAGTCCATGCGCTCGGTGCCAGGGGAGAACTTCAAGTTCGTCTGGAATCCGGACGCCGAGGCGTTCAACCAGCTCGGCTACAACGTTGCCCTCGCGTACCCGGGCAACGCGTACGTCGACTACATCGGGGTAGACGCCTATGACCAGACCTGGGACACGCCCCAAACGCCGATAAATGCGTGGAACGAAACGACATTTCCTGATCTCACTGCGGCCGACCAGTTTGCGCAGGAACAAGGCAAACCCCTCGCGATACCTGAATGGGGAGTGGCCACCCGCAGCGATGGGCATGGGCTGGGAGACGATCCTCGCTATATCACCAACATGATCACCTGGATGGAAGATCCTGCGAACGATGTGGCCTACGAGAGCTACTTCGATTACGACGGCACTGCGCAATCGGACGCTATTACGGACGGGAACTTTCCCCATAGCTTGGCCGCGTTCATCTACGGCTTCAATAACGAGAACACCGCGTCGGCGGCGGTGAACCTGCCAACGACGACGACCACCACATCACCGCCGACGACCACAACCACGTCACCGCCAACGACGACAACCACGCCGACAACGACCGCAACCGCGTCGCCATCGTCGGGAAGCCCTTCTGTCCCCAACGCCCCGGCCAGTCTCGGCGCCCCCACCACCATGGTGCTCGACGACGAGTTCGACACGGGCGCGTTGAACACGAGCCTGTGGTCGCCCGACTGGTTCGGCAGCGGAAGCGTGTCGAACGGTACGGTCATGTTGTCCTCCAACGTGTCC
>JBEKWB010000073.1:0-22047 GCA_049513455.1 Acidimicrobiales bacterium | reverse complement strand
ATTCGACGATCAGTCCCACCCGGTTGGACTTGTCCGGGTCGATGAACGTGCGCGCGGTGATCCCCAGCGGACCGAAGTACTCCTCACGCCTGGTGGAGGTTCGCCAGTGTTCGACGTCGTCAACCTCGTGGATGATGACCAGAGTTGTCATTGCTCCTGCTCTCTTCTGCCGTGCCGGCGACCCTTCGCCTGCGGCCTCGAGGTAATCCTGCGGTCCAACCCGCGTCATCCGCGCATCACCTCCGAGAGTGAGGCGGCATCAGGGCGGTGGCGTGAGGGGTGGCTGGCTGGCGGCCAGGTCATCGACCTGGGCGATCCAATGCTGGAACCCGTGGGCCCGGCAGAGCTCGGACGATTCAGAGAGCCAGGACCACCCCTCCTCGTCGAGCCGGCCCAGCCGGCGGTGCCGCGTCTGCGCCAGGGCGAAGAGGGTCGTGGCCCGGTGATAGGTCCAGCCGAACGCCGTGGCCGTGGCTAGGGCCGCCTTCAAGTGGCCCTCAGCCTCGTCTTGGCGGCTCAACAGCGAGGCCAGCTTCCCCGCGTAGGCACTGACCGGTCCCTGACTGGTGGCGCCGTTGAATGAGATCACGGACGCATAGGGCTCGATGACGGGCAGAAGCCGAGCGGCCGCCTCGCGGTCATCGAGCTCGAGGGCGATGATGACGTAGGCGATGACCGAGGTCATCCAGAAGTTGTCGGCGCCGAGTTCGGCAAAACCGCTCTCGAGTCCCTCGTACAGAATTTCCCGAGCGGTATCGGCGTGACCCACTGCCGCGCAGATGATCCCGTACGCCAGCTTGAAGGGAAGCACTGTGGGATTCTCGCGAGCCGCTTGCTCCACCAGAGGGAACAGCTCTCCGTGACGGCCCGCGAAGGTGCGCAGCACGAAGAACTGCCCAGCGTAGATGGCGAACGCATCCGTGGCGCCAATTTGCAGGCCGAATTCGAGCGCCTCCGCGGCCAGTGCCTCGGCGTCGGAGAGTCGTCCCGCCATCATTGCCTCGAACGTCTCAGCCACCACGATGATCCAGCGCAGGTAGGGCTCCCCCACGTTTTGCGCGGTCGCTCGAAGTCGGCTCAGGTTGTGCGCGGCCATCACGGGATCTCCCGATTCGATCGCAACCTGGCGCGCCGCGAGGTTAACGCTGAACTGCATCAGTGGGTCTCCCGACGCCTCCGCGGCCGAGAGCGCTCTCGCCGCTACCTCATTGCGTAGCCGCTCGTTGCCCGGGGCCCACAGCGCGGCCAACACCGCCGGAGCGACGCCGGCGAGGAGTGTGGCGTCGTCGCTCTCCTCCGCCATACGCAGGGCGCGATGAGCCAGTGTTGCCCGCCGCCCTACATCGGGAGTGAAGGTCAGGCTCTTGGACAGGAGGGCGAGGAGACGGGCGTAAGTGGCGGTGTCCGCCAGGTCGGCGACCTCCAGCGCGGATTCGACGATCTCCGACTCCTGAACGAAACTGCCTACCCGGGGAACACCCAGGTCGGTCACCAATGCGGCTCGAATCAGCGTTTCGCGTTGGCCGCTGCGCCGAGCCAGCTCAGCCCCTTGGCCCAGGTTGGTCTGAGCCTGTGGGTCACCCGCTCGGAATTGTGCATGGCCGAGTCGCACCAGGAGATCGGCGCGTTGTGCGTCGGACCGGTGCAACGCCTCGGCCGCATTCAGCGCGACCTGGTAGTGGTGCGCCGCCTCCGTCGGAGCGAGGTGAGCGAAGGCGTGATCGCCGGCGGAGACCGACCAGTGGAGTGCCTCTTCGGGCAGGCCGGCCAGAGTGCAATGCCGGGCCAGTTGCAGAACGACATCCGGATGGAGGGACTCGCCGTCCTTTGTCAGGGCACGCACAACCCGTTCGTGCATGCGGGCACGACTGGACGGGCCGATCTCCGAATACATCGCGTTGGCGACCAGCGCGTGTACGAATCGCATCGCTCGGCGCACGGATCGCAGGTCGATGAGGATCCCCGCCGCCACGGCGGCGTCGAGGGCCCCGCGCACCGTCTCGTCCGGCATGCTGAGCGTTTCGAGAAGGACGTTCTCAGAGAACTCCAGCCCGAGAACGGCTGCGGCAGCCAGCACGGCGAACACGTCTTGGCCGAGGATCCGCACCCGGCTCCATACGACCTCGCGGAGGCTGGGCGGGACGCCTTCGGGCATAACCATCGTCGGGCGACCCCGCTGGCCCTCACGCGTCCCAATTGCGCGACCCAGGTCCAGCCAGTGTCGGACCAGCTGCGAGGCGTAGAGCGGATTTCCTGCCGTCTCTTCTCGCAATCTTCCGGTGACACGGCGCAGCTCGGGATCAGGAACCGCACGCGTGGCCGCGACGACCAGCTCAGCCAGCTCCGCCTCGTTCAGGCCCGTCAGTTGGAGGTGGCTGATCGCGCCATGCTCGAGCTCGGCGAGTGCAGTTCGAAGCTGGTCGGATATCTTCTCCCCGGGCTCGCGCCTGCTCACCAGGACGAGGACCGGAGCGTCAGCCAGTGTGCGGACGAGGTGACGGAGGAGGAGGAGAGCTGTCGGTTCGGCCCACTGCACGTCGTCGAGAATTACGACCAGCGGTCGACGGCTGGCGATTCGACGCACCAGATCAGCGGCGGCGTCGAACGTGAGGAACCGTTCGGTGGCGTCGTCCGAGCCAGTCGGGGCCGGCGTCGTCGTGACTCGCGTCGCCAGGCGGGTGCAGAGCCGCGTCAGCTCGCCACCAAACCGGGCCACATGCTCGGTCAGGAGGTCGAGGGGTGCGTGCTCGACGCACGCGTCGAGCACCGAACGGAAAGGTTCAAGCGGCACACCTGTCTCGTCGCAGCGGCCGTAGAGCACGGTCGCCGTAGCCGAGGAGGTCACGGAGTGGGCGAACTCGGCGAGCAGCGTCGTCTTGCCCATTCCCGCCTCGCCGCCCACCACGACGCACCGCAGACCGGACTCTCCCACAAGGGCTAACTGAGACCGGAGCACCTCGTGCTCGGTGAGGCGGCCGACGAACGCGACGCGGTGTGCCAAACTCGCCGGCAGCGGTATGTCAACCGCACCGACCGGCGCAGATGCCTCGGGGGCCGTGTCGACACCGTTCCACCCGGTCGCCACCCGACGTTCGATCCGAACGACCTCGGGTGAGGGCTCGGTACCGAACTCTTCGACCAGCAGCGATCGGTAGGTCTGGAATGCTCGTAGGGCGTCGGCCTGGCGACCGGCCAACGCGAGGGCCCGAATCAGCAAACCCCGCGACCGATCGCGGTAGGGATAGAGCCCGATCTGGCCTTCGGCCGCAGCAATGGCGTCAGTTGCCCGGAGGGCCGAAATCAGTAGGTCGACGTAGTTGTCAACGCTGGCGGCGTGGATCTCGGTAAGGCGGGCGGATTCACCCCTGGCCCACTCTTCACCTTGGAACTCCTCGAGGACGGGTCCGGTCCACAGCGTGAGCGCTTCCTCCAGTGTCCCCAGCTTGTCGGCCGCTCTGTCTGCATCCGCCACTGCTTGGCAAAACAGGGAGGCATCGATGTCGCCTTCCAATGAGTACCCGGTGCTCGTCGTGCGCAGCGTGGCCGGTCCGATGGTCGTGCGAAGGCGCGACACCGTCGTCCTGAGCGCTCCGGTTGTGACACCGAGTACGTCGGCGAGCCACTCCGCGCGCAACTGTCGCGGCGCATGTATCGCGAGCAGTCCGAGCAGCCGGCGCTGACTTGCGCTGGGCACGTCGACGTTCACCCCCTCAGGTGTCACCCCGTACACTGCACCGAGCACGTGTACAGAGGCTGGTGTCGCGTCCGGGGAGGTCACGGAAGCATTGTCCCACCTGGCTCGATGATCGTGCTCGGTCGCCCGCCCCAGTGGATGGAGCCGACACCATGATTCGGGTCTCCTCACCCAGGTGACGGCTGAAGCAGGCATCGTTGTTGGCGAGAAGAGTGGACGGTGGATCTGGTGGCGAGTGGAGCCATCCCGCTGGGCAGAAGCACCCAGCGCGCTCGGGGTTGAGGGGCAGGTCCGGGTCACCAGGCAGCTCTTTGGGCAACCCTAACTGGCGATCGTCCCAGCGCATCGGCGTAAAGGCATCGAGGTGACGCGCATCTGTAACGGCCCATCGGGAGAATGAAATTGCGTTCTCCGACGCAACAGCACCTCCGAATCGAAGGGAAATCCATGTTTGTGACAGTTATCCATCGAATCCATGACCCTGAGGGCTTTCAGGCGGCTGAGGCCAAGGCGCTCGAAGCCGGCCTTCCTCCCCACGTTGCGCTGCCGATCCATGCGGCTACCAATGATCACGAACTCGGCATCTGCATCTGGGAAGGCGAATCGGTCGACGCCGTGCGTGATGTGGTTGAAGGCGCCGTCGGACCATGGGCGAACAACGAGTACTACGAGATGCACGTCGACGGACTTACGCCGCAGCTAGTGCCCTAGCAGCGAGCTTTTGCCCCCTCCCGGGTGACGGCGCCACAGCGGGAGCGCTGCTTCGCCCTTTTGCGCTCAGGGGGTGACCTATGGTCCGCCGTCCTCGAATTGAACGTCCTCCGCCACCGACGCGGCGATGCCCCGGTGGTGGGCTACCAGGCATTGTGCCGGGAGCTGTCCTTATCCGGACCCGGGTGTGCCGGAGAGCTCTCAGTGACCGGGGCGCGTTCTATTTTGCGCCGGTACTCCGACGCCTGGTTCAGCACCAATGCCCGTGGAGCGCTGATTCGGCGTCGGAATCCATCCTGGCCCGTCCCGAGTGACAGTGGATTGTGAACGAGGCCGCGGTCGGGAGTGACGTCCGACTTCACCCGGTGGGTCGCCGCGGGCTGTAGAAGGTGGGGTCGGCCATTGAACCGGCGTAGGAAAACCTCACTGTCGCTGCTTTGCCCGGCCCGGCATCAGCGTGCGCGGGATACGCCCGTCGATATCGGTGAAGCCGTAGGCCTCGGCCAGGTCTGCCACGTGGAAGGCCTTACCCGAACGCTCCATGATGTCGGGCGCGCCGAAGAGCGCGGCCACGGCGCGTCCGGCGAAGCGCGGCGAATCGGCGTCTGCCAGATCAAAATCGCCTTCTCCGGGGAGCGTCAGGATCTGGCGGCCTTCAGCGTTGCGGGGAACCCCCAGCGCCACCATCTCCGTAGCCACGATGCCCGGCCACAACGAGACCACGCCGATCCCGTACGGGCGCAACTCGACGGCCATGTCGTGGCTGAGACGATCAACCGCCGCCTTGCCCACGCCGTAGGGAACGTTGTGGGAGTAGGCAACGGCGCCGGGCGACGAGATGTTGGCGATCAACCCAGGCCCGGTTTCCAGCATGAGGGGCACACCCAACGCGGCGGCCACGTAGTGGGAACGCACGCCAATATCGATGCACTGATCCCAGGCTTCGATCGGAAGCTCCCAGAACTTCTTCCCCAACCATGGGGCCAGATCGGGAGCGGAGAAGACGTTGTTGACCAGGATGTCGAGGCGTCCCTGCTCGGCGCGCACCTGCTCGAAAACCTTGGCCACGTCGTCGTCGTTGCGGTGGTCGCAGGCCAGAGCGATGCCATGGCCTCCAAGCTCGTCGATCTCCCTCGCAGTCTGGCCTACCGTGCCCGGCAGGATGCCTCCCTCGGCGGTCGTGCGTCCGGTCACGTAGACCGTTGCCCCATTTGCTCCCAGCTCAACGGCGATGCCCTTGCCGATTCCCCGGCTGGCTCCGGTGACCACCGCGACGCGACCCTCCAGTTGTTGACCCATCACGTCTCCCCAGGCGACTTGTCAGGCGACCGGGTGGGCCGCCGCTCGGGACGCTACCAGCAGATTGGACTCAGGTTCTCACAAGTCGGAGGCTAAGGCGGCCAAGTCGATCGGCTACAAGTACGTCCACAGCTTCAGCAAGTACCTCGGCGTGAGCCACCCCGAGGTACAGCTCCACCTCTTCGTTCACGGGCGTCACTCGACCCCCATCGAGGGCGCCCGTGAGTCGGCTGACCACAAGCCGTCCCACGCGTCCGCGATAACGGCCAGGGGGTCGTCGGCGACCTCGCACGTCGTGTCGAGAATCATCGTGGGTCGCCGCTGGTTGTCGTAGCGGGGCCACGGACCTGGCGCCCCGATCGGACCATGCGCGAACGGAGCGCCCGGGTCGCCGACGGAGGCGAAGCTCGACCATGCGGCCATGTGCCACTGCGCCAGCTGCTCGGCGTCCGGCCCCGCCCCCAGGAACTCGGCCCAACCGGCCCGGTCCAGGGTGCCGAAGGTGAACGGGAGGTCGATAGCGTGGAATGCGCCCCGTTCCCAGGCTTCGCCCTCCACGCGGGCACCCCAGGAGAACTGGGCGACATAGGTCGCCCCCTGGTCGTTCGCCGCGTGCGCGTCGGCAATCCGGCGGGCGGGAAGTCGCATCACCCCATCTGTCTGGATTGCCGCGTAGATGTCCGCGGGGGTCGAGTGTCCGCCACCGGCCATCAGGTCCTCGTAGAAGGCCACCAGTTGACGGGCCCGGTCCCGGCCGGGATCGGCGGTGCTGCGACCGGTGAGGTAGCGCTGCGCCCACCCGGTGATCCCCTCGATGCCGGCTTCGTCGGCCGCCGGGTTGGGGTAGAGGCGCATTTCCTCTGCCGTCCAGCTGACCAGGAGATCGATATCGGCGGCGGCGCCGTTGACAAACGCCACCGATGGGGTGGCGCTCAGAAAATTCCCGTCGACAACGGGGTGAAAGGGCATGGAGCTGATGGTGAGGAGCGTTTCCAGCAGCGTCGCTTCCTGGGCGTCGACGATGGCCTCCGCCGGCAGGTCCCACAGCCGTTCCAACTCTCCCCGGTCCACGCCTACGTGGCTCAAGAAGATGTCGGTCACTCTCGACGCGTCGTCGGGGCGCAACGTGTGGTCGACGCCCGGGCTCTGCAGGATGCAGCGGTGCAGCACGTCGGTGGCTCCCGGAGCGGTGACCAGGTGCAGTAGAGAACCGGCCCCGGCCGACTCACCGAACACGGTGACACTCGAGGGATCTCCCCCGAAGGCCGCCACATTATCTCGGACCCACTGCAGACCGGCGAGCTGATCCCTCAGGCCGCAGTTGGCCTCGGCGCGCTCGTCGTCGAGCCACAGGAAGCCCATCGCTCCCAATCGGTAGTTCACCGACACCACTACGACACCGTGGTCGGCAGCCAACGTGGACCCGTCATAGGTGACCAGGGTGCTTCCGCCGGTGAGGTAAGCGCCACCGTAAACCCAGACCAGGACCGGCAGGTTTTCACCAGGGGTCGCCGGGCTCCAGATGTCAACGGTCAGGCAGTCCTCGGAAACCGCTCCCACCAGGTTGCCCGGGATCACGCCGCTGAAGGGGCTGTTGGTCGATTGCATCGGCGAGGGAGCCGCCTGGGTGGCCTCCCGGATCCCGGACCACGGCTCAGGGGGCTGGGGGCCCTTGAAACGCAAGGCGCCAAGGGGCGGCGCGGCGTAGGGGACCCCCCGAAACACGCTGATGGTCCTCCCGGACTTTCCCGCTTGTTCTCTGCGGCCACGCACCGTCCCGGCGGTCGTGACCACATCAGCGTTGTCGGTCATCGCGTTCCCTCCCTGCACCTTGACGGCGCGAGCTGTTTGCCGAAAATAAGTTAGATGGTCAAAAATAAGTTGGATGGTCAGGCGGGTCCACGCAAAAGGGCCGGGGCCGGACGAGCGTGCAATCCACTCAGCACGCCGAGGATGAGCAGTCCGGGGACCAAGTTCGCTTCGACACGCCGCATCGTATTGTGCGCCGTATGACGAGCTCGGTCGAAGTCACCTGGCGCCTGGATGGCATCACCATGCGGGGCACTCTCACGCTCCCCGACGGCGACGGTCCGTTCCCGGCCGTAGTGCTCGTCGCTGGCAGCGGGCCCACCGACCGTGACTGGTGTTCCCCCCTGCTCCCGGGTACGAACGGCAGCGGCCGACTCTTCGCCGAGGCGTTCGGGGACGCCGGCATGGCGTCGCTGCGCTACGACAAGCGGGCGTCGGGCCCTGACGCAGCCGAGAGCGCCCGAGTCCTGTTCGGCAAGTTCAGCATGCGCTCGCACCTCGAGGAGCTCGTCGCGGCCGTCGGTTTCCTCGCCAGGCACGACTGCATCGACGTCGCCCGCATCGCCGGTCTCGGCAACAGCGAGGGCGTGCTCCACGTGCTCCACTACGCCACCAGCCGCCAGAACGTGCCGTTCGCTGGCATCGTGCTCTGTGCACCTCCCGGACGCTCCGTCGGCGAGGTCCTCCTGAGCCAACTCGCACTGCAGGCGGCTCAAGTGCCCGGCGGCGCCGAGCTCATGCCGGAAGTGGAGGCGGCTGCCGCACGCTATGAGGCCGGGCAGCCCATGAACCCCGATCCGCGCCTTCCCGACAGCGTGAAGATGGTGCTCGCCAGCTTCGAGGCGCCAGCCAACCTGCCGCTGGCCCGCGAGCTGTGGGCCGAGGACGCCGCCGACCTCCTGCCCGAAGTGGCCATCCCCACGCTCGTCCTGATTGGCCGCAAGGACCTCCAGATCGACGCCACCCTCGACGGCGGTCCGCTCGAGCAGGCCGCGACTGGGAAGAACAACGTCACCTTCGCTTACCCGGCGAACGCCAACCACGTCTTCAAGGAGGACACCCGCACCCCCGCCGAGGTGGCTGCGGCGCCCGGCGACGCCTACAACCAGGACGGCACTCATCTCGACCCCGAGGCTCTTGAGACGATCCTCGGCTGGCTCCGCGGAGTCCTCGCTTAGTTGGACCGCCCGGGGGGCGGAAACGTCCCTCCAGGACGGAGGGAGCGTCCAGATAGGGCCGCTTCGAGACAGGGTTTCCTTCGGGTCGACGGTGAAGACGTTGACCAGGGTGATCGTCGAGGCGCCTTCTTGGATGATTGAGGTCCTCATGATTCGTTCTCCTCTTGGTGTTGTCATCCCCGACAACGTGGCTGGCGTCGTCGACAAGGCGAACCCGACCGAGCCCCGGATCAACTGGGCCTTCAGCGAATACGCCCAGACCCGTGGCTGAGCCGGCAGCGATCCCTGCGATCGCGCCAAATAGGATTGGGAGATGGCGACATTTGTGCTCGTTCATGGGGCGATGCATGGAGGCTGGTGTTGGAACCGTGTCCGTCGTCAACTGACGGGCCTGGGCCACGAAGTCTTTACGCCCACGCTTACGGGACTAGGGGACAGGCGCCAATCGCTCACGCCCGCGGTAGGCGTCGAGACCCACATTATCGACCTCACTGACCTTCTCTACTTTGAGGACTTATGGGAGGTGCACCTGGTTTTGCATAGCTACGGAGGGGTTATGGCGGGTCCTGTCGTCGAGCGTGTTGTCGATCGCATTAGCTCTGTCACCTTCCTGGGCGCGTTCGTTGTGGAAGACGGGCAGTCACTTCTCGATGTCGAGCCCCCCGAAGTCAAGGCCAGGTATCAGGAACTCGCGACCGAGGCGGGTCAGGGTTGGCGTATTCCGGCAGACGACTCGTTTCTCGCCCAATGGGGCGTGCCCGAAGACCTGCGACCGATCGTCGGACCGCGACTGACCGATTTTCCACTTCGCTGTGCCACTGATGCGGTGCGGTACGACAGCACGGCACTGCAAAGTGTGCGGCGTTCCTACATTCGACATACCGAACCACTGCTCTCAAGTCTGGAACGGTCATACGACCAAGCGGTCCAGCTTGGATGCGCGACCTTCGATATCGCCTGTGGCCACGATGCGATGCTTGACGATCCTGATGGCACCGTCGCCCTATTGCGAGAGATCGCCGGCCAATGATCTCCGTTGTCGAGAAAGCTGAGTGTCGTGGCAGTCGGCGCAGGCGTAACGGACGGTGCTGGAAGTCCGGCTGCAAGCGATTACCTGAGAGTGCGATGTCGACCATGGGGCATGTCGCCGCCGTGGGGAAGGTTGGCCTTCCCATGCGAGGGGCAGACAGTGGTTCCTTGGCGATCCCCCAGTAGGGACAGATCAACCAATGCCGGAATCGCAAGTTGACGGCCTGACAAGCGTGAACTTACCGAGAGGGAACGGGAGGGACGGCGAGGGTGCCTGAGGGGATCAAAGGACCCTACCAGGACGATCCTAGAAAAAGACCTGGCCAGAAGGCCACCGACTCCACATTCGTAATGTAGAGGCCGTGGGTTCGAATCCCACCACCTCCATAGACCCAGGTTAGAGGGCCAAAGTGGGTTCCCCGTAAAGAAACGCTCTCCGAGAAAGGGCTGGCGCGTCGTGTCCGGGGGACTGAATTCTGTCCTTCGCTGGCCGGTGTTTGACGATGGCAAAAAGACGAAAGAGCCGGGGTATCCGGGGGCGGCACAGTCACACAACTCATTAGTGGTCGGTGGTGTCTACGGGTAGCGTGAGCCGTCCCGTGTGCCGGGGACCGCCTGTCGGCCGCCGTCCCGCGGCAGACTGCCAGCGATACGTCGTGGTCACCGTCAAGGACGTTTGGCCCTAGTGCCCTGGCCACAAGAGCGTATCGTGGACTTGACCCCACACCGGAGGAGCCCATGACGTCGATAGCCACGTCGCTGGGGACTCGCGAATCAAGAGCACCGGACAAGAAGAAGTCCGACGTTTCCGAACGAATCGGCTCATCGTTCGCGGCGTGGCGCGTGTGACCCACGGTCATCGGGGCGTCCAAATCGCCGTGATCACCGTCGTGACTGCCGCTGCCGCGCTGTATGTGGGGATAGCATCGGTGTTCACGGGCTCGGCCATCCATAAGACGTCTAAGACATCTGCAACATCGCCCATGGACTATGCGATCGGTGTTGTCGATGCGTCTGAACCATCGAGGTATGCCCCGCCGACAGCGACTGCTCTGGTCGGCTACGCCGAGACCTATGTGAACGACTTTTTGGGCACGTCGTTGCCTTCCGGGTGGGAGACGTTCACCGGCGTGCCTGGAAACGATCCTCAGGGACAATTCGGGAGTGCCCACGTGACGGTGAACGGCGGACTTCTCCGGCTGAACACTTGGCGAGACCCGGCTTACAACAACGAGTGGGTCACCGGTGGCTTGTGTCAGTGCGGCTTCAGCCAGACCTACGGTGCCTATTTCGTCAGGTCGAGGGTGACCGGTGCCGGGCCTACCGAAGTGGAACTGCTCTGGCCGACCTCCAACACCTGGCCTCCGGAAATAGATTTCAACGAGAGTGGCTCGGTGACCAAAAGCACCAGTGCGACGCTCCACTACGGCACCTCCGACCATCTCGATCAACGAACGCTGATGATTGACGGGACCCACTGGCATACGTGGGGCGTCATCTGGACTCCGACCTCCATCACGTACACGGTTGACGGGCGGGCCTGGGGACGGGTCACTAAGTCCGCCGAAATACCTGACCAGCCCATGGAACTCCATATTCAGCAGCAGACCGAATGCAGCCTCAGCTACGAGTGTCCCACGGCTCCGGAGTCCATGTATGTGGACTGGGTTGCCGAGTTCACTCCGAATGCGCCTTGACCGGTGAGCAGGACCGTCAAACGCGGGGACGTGACTCGAGATCAACGCTTGTCCCTGCCTGGCCGTGGGCGAGAACGTTGAGGTATCGACTCCGGGGAACACCAGCCGTCGTATTCCTCGACGATGGCCCTTGGAACGCGTTCTTCCAATTGGCGGCCCAGCTGCGGCACGCCGGTGTCCGCACGATTCGACTCAGCACGGACACGCGTGCGGGATCCCGATTGTTGTCCCTGCTCCTCTTTGACGCGTACAGGATGCTTCCCGACGCATCTGACGGTCGACCATTGCGCCAGCTGCTGGCGGCAGAATGCCCCGTGGACCTCCAATTCGTCGAAACACTTGCCCCCATGGTTCATGAGAGCCTCGACCTCTTGCCGCCGGCCGCGGCCGAGCAGGTTCAGCGACGCATTGCCGTGATGGACAAGTTCGAAGCATCCCGAGTGTTCGTCGCAGCGGGCATCCGCGCGCCCTCACAGGCTTCCCTCGCCGAGGTCTCCGCCGAGGAAATCGCCCTCCGGTTCGGTTACCCCATCGTGGTGAAGGCCAGGTTGGGTTGCGGCGGCACTGAAGTCACTATCGCTCGAGATCTCGAGGCCCTGATTGCGGCCATCCACGAGTTGGCCGGCGAACCGGAACGCTACTTCTACCAACGATTTGTCGACGGAGACAAGTTCAACTATGCCGCAGTCGTGAGCGCAGATGGGATCGAGGAGGAGTTCGCCTATCGCGTGGCTCACTCGACACAACCGGGAGGGATGGCCACCGACATCGAGACGATCAATGATCCGGCCCTCTTGGGGTTCGGACGGAGGGTACTCGAGGCCGCAGGCTGCACCGGTTTCGTCGACCTCGACGTTATCCGCGATGCATCGGGACAAGACTGGCTCATTGATTTCAACGCTCGCGCCTTCGGAGGAGCAGCCAACTTCCTGTCGGCCGGTGTCGACACGAGTCAGGGATACCTGAAGGCCATCGGACTGCGTACCGCATCGCCGGCGCGCACCGTCCCACCACCAGGTGTGGCGATCAAGGTCTTTCCGACTTGCCTCGAAGAGGTGGCCAGGAGCGGCAGTATCGCCGGCACTACTTACGCTTTTCTGCGACTTTCATGGCCATACCTTCGATGGCTCGGCTTCCGCTACTGGCTGTCGGAGGCTCTTATGATGATCTACTTGGTGGCGCGGTCGTATCGCATGGGTGTGTGGCCTCGTCGGGACTCACCCAGGACGCCCTCTGGCCGATGATCACCTTCGTCACCGACTACGAAGTTTATGGTCACGTTCGTGCTCCCGCGTGGAGCACTGTTGCTGTTTGCCACCTCGCTGCGACGCGGTAACCGTTGCGAATCAGGTCGTCCTCGATCGAGCGTTCCCAGCCGAGTGGAAAGCCGGCCACTATCTCTCCCCAAGCCTCCTGGGACTGGCTGAGGATTATCCATTCGGGTCGCGTGCGCAGCAACGCCGACTGGTCGTGGTGCGGAGTGAAGACCGTCGGGCCGTCGTCAGCGACGAACACGTTGACTGAGCCGACATCCCGCTGACCGACTGGCAGGTACGGCGCCACCAAGCCAATGGACTGGCGCGGTTGCACATGGTCGTATGCGAAGTTGACGGCCTGAAGCTCGCCCGTCGAGAACGCCTCATATGCATCGTTTCCGCCACGCGCCACGGTCGTGAGCAAGGCGAATCCGAACAGGGTGACGGCCACGGTCAGCCCCAGAACGGCGGGCGCACGGACGCGACGACGGACCCTCGGCACGAGAGGAGCGACGGCTCCGGAACGCTTGGGTAGGATGGCCGACGCGGCCAGCAGAGAGGTGAAAGGCAGTCCGAAGAGGACCGCCCGGATCAAGACCTCGCCCCCGTAGTTCTGGAGCGCCAGCAACAGGAACGGAGCCCCGACCAAGAACTCCAGCGTGCGGGTCTCGGTGGCGCGCCGCAGGCTCCCGACCACGGCCAATCCGAACAGTGTCGCGGTTAACAAGATCCGCAGGTCGACTACCAGCCGGTGGCTTGCAGACCCCGCGACCCGGTTGGTCACGTTCGACCCGAACGTGCTGCCGATCTTCCCCACCGAACCGAAGATCTGGGAGAGATGGCCCACCCAGAAGTTACTGGCCCCCAGGCTGAGCCAACCCACCGCCATAAGTGCTGCGATTACGACCAGCTCGGGCCGGCCGAGACGACGGGTGAAGAGGCAGCAGGCCAGCGCCAGCACCAATGCGTACGGTGTGATCTGATGGCTGACGGCGGATGCCAGGCAGACCAAGAGAAGCAGCCCGAGGACACCGATGGTCAGCGTCCCGTTCCAGGTGGCAACCGCGTCGTGACCGCCCATGCGCCGGAGTGTGAAGCCAGCCCGGATCTGAGCCACGCGCGACCTGAGCCCGGCGCCGTGGCCTCCCGGCTGCGAGAGACCTTTGGGTTTCCAGGCGGCAAGTACCGTGGCCACCACGACGAGAAAGAAGAAGAGATTCAGCGCTTGTGGTGAGAAGTAGTCCTGGTCGGTCCAGTTGGCGGCATAAAAGAGCGTGACGCCCAACCATCCCGCCCGCCGGCCGACCCCACTGCACTTGGCGATGACCAGGAGCGGCGGCAGGTAGAGCAGCTCGAACACCAGCGGGGCCCAGCGCAGGAAATCGAGGGCGCTCGTCTGCCCCGTGAACCCGACCAGTACCGCACCCAGCGAGAATCCTCCGGGCCACGAGAACCTGGCGTCATAGCCGTTGAGTACGTGCCCATGAACGAAGATGTACTGAACGAAGCCGGCGTGCACCCACGAGTCCACGACACGTGCGGTTGGTTCCACGGCCGAAGCCGTTCCGAAGAGCATGATCACCAGCCCGATCACGAGAACCATGAGGCGGTGCGGCCGCATCGGGGTGCGGACCAGCTCGAGGGACAGGCCGGAGACGAGCAGCACCAGCCCGGTAAAGAACGTCCAACCCAGAATCGTGACCAGCCCCAGCTGACCGATGTGGGAGAACTCGGACCGGCGGACAGCGATGAACCAGAGGATTAGGCCCAGCGCTCCAAGCGGGAGTGGGGCGGCCGACAGCAGGCGCCGGGTGGCTTCGTGATGGGACGTCAGCCGAGGTGTCCTCACCTGTGCCCACTCGTCCTAGGCAAGGGCGTCGAATCTGGCGATGACGAAGAAGATAAAGAGAACCACAAACACGACCGTGGCTCCGTCGAGGAGGAGGAGCACGCGCCGGGAGATGACGACTCCGCGCTCTCTGGCCCATACCCTCAGGCACAGGAGGAAGATGCATTCGAGCAGTGTGGCCAGCACGCCCGCGCCTTTGGCCAGTGAGTACCCCGTCGCAAGTACCTCTCCCATCATGCGGCCCGCCCCCGTCTCCGCCGCACAAGATGGACCTGCCAGATCAATGAGGGGAGGCAGAGCACGCAGGTCACCTCTTCGAAGACGACCAGATGCCAGGCGTGCACACTCAACAGCACCTGGGCGACCAGCATGCACGACGCCATGCTCACCGCCACGGTCAACCCCACTTCGAGGGCGGCATTGTCGAGTCTGAGCGGGCCGACGACGCACCAGCCAGGCACCACGAGCCCGAGGATGAGCCCGAGGACAAGGCGCACAGGCCCGTGCAGGTTCTCGACGGTCATGATCAACACGACCAGATCGGCGACAAGCAACGACATCGACACCGTGGCTCGAGCGCGGGAACTGGACACGGGTTCCACCACCCGATTGCGGGGCGGGCTCATTCGCCCTCGCCCTGCCCTAGGGTCGTCGCCACAGCGTCACGCGCAACCAGTGAGGCACCTGGTGCGAAGCTCGGCACCATGTCCGCACGACGATACTGCCGTACGACCGACGGGAAGACCATGCTGGCCATGATGGCTTGGCCGGCGGCGAACGCGACACCGGCACCCGTGATGCCGATGTGGCCGATGAGCACCTCGGTCAACGTCAGTACGAGCACCGCCACGCCGACCTGCGTCGCCACGACGCGCCGCACACGCCGTGCCATCCGGGCGAAGGTCAGGTACAGGACGTTGACGCCCATGAACGGCAAGGCGAGGGCCATACAACGTAGGAGGCTCGTGCCATGCATGGCGTAGTTCTCGCCGAGCACCTTGAGGAGAACAGGCGCCCCCACGAGCAGAACGACCAACCCGGGGATGAGCAGGGAACAAGCCAGTCGGACCGCTCGAGGCACGAGAGTGGCGGCGTGCTCCGGACGGGCGCTCGCCTCCACAATGAGGGACGTAGCGATGCTGTACAGCAAGAGGTCGAATGAAGTACCTATCAGCCATGGAGTCTGGAAATAGGCAGTCTGCACGGGACCCAGTTTGGAGACGATCAGCAGGGCGGGGACGGCGCTGAGCGCAATGAAGCACAATCCACCGACGTACTCACCGGCCAGCACGGACCCGACCACGCGCCAGGGGGGGATAGAGCCCCGGCCGGCCGAGGACACGAAGTGGGCGGGCAGGACCTTGCGGAAGAGGTAGTAGTTGACAGGGATGATGCAGCAGATCACCGGCAGGGTCCACGATTCGAATACTCCCGTGAGGGGGGCAACGATCGAGAACACCGGCAACAACAGGATCTTGGCCAGGGAGAACGAGGTATTCTCCACGGGCACCCAGACGGTGGCTCGCAGTCCGGTGAGGGCAGCGTCCTCAATTGTGAAGACGACCCAGAGGACCAGAGCTGCGACGAAGAACACCGCGGAGAATGCGCCGCGGTCGATGTAGTCGTGGTGACCGGTCAGGGTGACGAACACGGTGCCCGTGACGAGCGCCACGAGCATGCTGATGGCGTAGCCGGAGCGCAAGATGGCGCCCGCACGCGCCCCGGCGGCATAGAGGAAACGCGGGAAAATGACGCTCAGATTGAGCTGGGCGATGCTGGCGAGTCCGGTCATGGCCGCAATTTCTGCCACGCCGTAGCCGACGTCCTTTGTTGGGAAGAGGTGGGCGGCGATAGCCCAGAAGACCAGTCCCAGCAAGGCCCCGGTAGCGTTGGAGGTCAGGAGGGCGAGCGCGCTGCCGACGAGACGGTCGCCCCTGGCCTCAGGCATCGGGCCGGGGATGCTCATGAAGTGCGCCGGTTGCGGATCACGCTGCGCGCTCGCGAGTGGCCCGTAGGCCATGTCAAGCAGCTGGTAGACAAGCGTTCGTCGCGGGTAACCTGGCGCCCGACTCGGGAAACAATGTCCCCGGCGGCTGACGCGCTTCCTCGGTTGCGGGCGGCCGAGATACCACGCCTGGGCTCAACCACAACGCACCCGCCGGGGAGGCCGCGAGTCGTCATGGGACAACTACCCCGCCGGCACCTTGGGAAGCTGGGGCGTCTGAGGACCCTTCCACCGACGGCGGCGTGCCGCCTATGTCGCCGCCAGCGGCAATCGGATGCCGCTGCAGAGCGATGCGCCCCCTGATCAGCCCAGCGAAGGCACACCACGCGCCGACAACTATCAGCGTCGCCCGCGCTGTTGCCGTACGCGGATGACGGGGCAGCACGCGCAAACAATGAAAGAACTCCCGCGGCAATGTGCTGACGAGGTACCGCCTCTCGGCGGAAAGGCCCGCCTCGCTCCCATCGAGTGAGGACACGGCGGCCTTCGAGAGCCCCTCGGCCCAGCAACGGGTCCAGAAGTAGTGCCACGTGAGACGAGACGCAGGCACAAGGTGATGCACGACGGCCTCGCGCACCATGATGAAACGCCGATCGGGAAAGTGTGTCGAATAGCGGATGCACAGCTCGGTCTCCTCGCACCCGAGCGGCACCTTTCCGATTCGCCCTATCCCAGACGTGAAACCACCGACCGACGTGAAGATGTCCCGTCTCAGGGCCATATTGGCGCCGATCGGATTCCGCAAGCGTTCCTGCGATGACGGCAGGCCGGCGTAGCTGCATCCGATGACCCAGTAGTAGGACTCAGGGAGCCAACGTGCCGGCCCATCCTCCCACTTCGGCTGTATCCAGCCCCCGACGC
Source organism: Acidimicrobiales bacterium (assembly GCA_049513455.1). Taxonomy (GTDB): domain Bacteria; phylum Actinomycetota; class Acidimicrobiia; order Acidimicrobiales; family RAAP-2; genus Bog-473. Next base: position 4,659 of record JBEKWB010000073.1, on the reverse strand, counting down.
CGGCGATCCGTGGGTCGGTCAGCGGACCTGTCAGCTGTTCCAACCAGTCCGGCTCGGCGAACGAATCGTCGTCGAGGAACGCTATGACGTCACCCGTAGTTGCGGCGACGCCTGTATTGCGGGCGCCCGACAGCCCTTTCGTTCCCCGATTGGGGATGACAAGACCGTCGGGGAATTCGACCGTCGCCCGCCCGAGCAGGTCGTCGTTGTGGTCGATGACGACGACCACCTCGGCTGGTCTGAGTGTCTGCCCAAAGCTGGACTGCACGGCCGCAACGAGGGCATCCCAACGGTCCAAACTGTACGCACAGATGATGACCGAAATGCGCAACGGACGAACATAGACGTGAGGACTGAACCCATTCGATGACGGTGACGACTCGCCGACTCGTACCTCTGGTGCGATCGTTTCTTTCCCCATCGCTCTCCCTCTCGGGCCCCTGGGTCACGGTCGCAAAAATGGGGAGCGGTGATGCCATTTCGGCGGCCCGGCTTACTCAGGGAGTCCCGTAGCTTTGCGTCCCTCCCTCACGAGAGGTATGCCTTATCGATTGCCAACAGTTAACGACAATGGACCTTTTTCCTCGTGATAAGTAGGGTCTTTGGTCCTTTGGCGTTGCCTGCAACCAGGTCGCAATCGAAATGAGCACTATCGGCTTGTACGTCTGACACAGGCCGCACTATCGGGACAGGGCTCGGGGAATTGCTCTCCGGTTGCCAACGGGTTGCGGTGGTCGCCAGTTCCTCCGTCATTGTTGACATGGATGTCGATCCCGACGAGTATGAGCCTCAAATTCACGGCCGCCGAAATGTACGAAGCTCTGTGTCCGAGGGACATTGAGTGAGGAGATCCCTGGGGCACCAGGGTCGCCCAGAGAGCAGGCAGTGGGCAGTTGTTGATCCAGAAGTCTGAGGGCTGAGGAGTGGGAACGATGGGATTCAAGGCAGCCGTCTCGAGGGCACTGCTGCGCGGCGGCGCGTTCGCAACGTGTCTGGGATTGCTGGTGGCCATGGGCGGATCTGGCACAGTCGCCTTGACCGAGTGGCACCATTCGGGCCCTGCGGTCGCCACGGCGACGGCCGCCGGGAAGGCACCGCATACTCACACGAGAACGGATCGGACGTCCTCCACCTCCCAAGCGGCAGCCGCGTCGAAGCTCACCGCGATCACAAGCAACGGAGAGTTCACGGCGACCACAGATACGCCATCGACTGCCCTCGCCGAGAGAAGACGGCCGCCCGTGACCACAAGGACGACCGTGCCACCGGCGGTCCCCGCCACGACTACTACCACCGCCACGCCCGCGCCGAACCCCAGCTATCCGACGGGCATCCCCGATGCGGGGGAGCCTTCTGGTCTCGCTCCTCCCGGTTCAGGCGCGCTGGCGGGCTACTCGTTGAGCTACGTCACCGACTTTACCGGAGTGTCACTCCCCGCCGGATGGGATGCGTACTCGGGGGTTCCGGGAAGTGACTCGGGCGCTCAGTTCGGGAGCGCCCACTCGGTCGTCAGTGGGGGCATGCTGCAGCTCAACGCATGGCAGGATCCAGCATATAACGACGAGTGGGTAACCGGCGGGGTCTGCCAGTGCGGATACAGCCAGACCTACGGTGCCTATTTCGTCCGCTCGCGGTTGACCGGTCCGGGGCCCACTGGAGTCGAGCTCCTCTGGCCGGTTGCGGATGTGTGGCCGCCGGAGATCGATTTCAACGAGACCGGAGGGGGCGCCACGAGCACGAGTGCCACTCTCCACTTCGGGTCCAGCAACAGCCAGGACCAGCGGACCCTCTCAATCGATATGACGCAGTGGCATACCTGGGGCGTCATCTGGACCCCGACCTCCATCACCTACACAGTGGACGGGCGGGCATGGGGAACGGTCGCCGTGAGCTCGGAGATCCCGGATCAGGCAATGACACTCGACTTGCAGCAGCAGACCTGGTGCGGTTCGGGTTGGGCTTGTCCGACCTCCGATCAGTCGATGGATGTCGACTGGGTGGCAGAGTACGCACCAAATTGACGCAGCATGCGTAGATCAGGACGCGCTTCTGGCACGTGACCGGAAAGTCGTGGGTTCAAATGGCGGTCAACTTCCATCGGGGAACCCACCCCGCATCGAAATGACGGGATAGTGGGGAAGGACCTCGGGCCGGGCCACCTGCGCTCGCCAGCCGTCGGGATAGGGTTTCATGCCCCGGCGCAAGGGTGAGTCGAGGCCGCCGTTGCAGACGATCGGCACGAGCGCCTCGCGCAGTGCAAGGCAGGCCGCCGTGCCGAAGCGCTCCTCGACTTCGCCGGTCCAACGCCCGTAGACCTTCTGGGCGCGTTGCCCCTTGGGGGTGGGCGTCGCCACTTTGAACCGGCTGCCCCTTGGGTCCGGCCCGACCACAATGTAGTCACGAACTTCGAGGTTGCCGAGCCAGGTGTCAATGGCCATTTTCGCCGCCCCGGTCCGTGCGGGGACCTCGGAGACGCGGACCCCCGGCTCGTCTATTACCCGCAGGACGTTGGCGCTGACCGCCAACCGGGAGACGTGATCGGCGGTGTAGATCCCGAGCGCCAGGTCAGAGTGCTGCTCGAAGTCGAGCGCCAGCGCGAGCAGCACCTTGGAGACCAGTGCTGGCAAGCCAAGTGTGGCGGACGTGGACGCCTTGCGCCCCGGGGCGCCGCCGACGCTCGGCCGCTGCCGGAGTCGGGGCTCGCCGAGGGGGAGATAGTCCGGCAGCTCGATGTCGAGCTGGTCGACGATTACGCCGAGGGCACCACGCAGTCGCCCGATCACCTCTGAACCGAACCTGTCCCGCCAGCGGCCCTCGACCACCGCCTCCAGCGGCTGCCAGATGTTCTGCGCCTGGCGACCCGCCGCGGACGGACAGACCAGCCTCGACGCAGCCGAACTCGCACCTCTCAGACCCGCGTCAGGCTTGCCAACACTCAGGTAGCCCCACCAGGCGGCGAGTCGCTTCACCACGAACTGCATCGTCTTGGAGGTCAGCCCGGACTTGCCGACAAGTTCGCCGGCGCGAATGCCCTCCTTGGGGACGTACCGCATGCAGTGCACCCACATCGGCTACGACACAAGCCAGGGCGCGCGAGGACGCCCGGGCGTGGAGCCGTGCCTCGTCGTGCGATGCGGCATCTCGTGCTCGAACTGGTTGTCGAGTTCGACGGTGAAGGCCACGAGCACGTGCGACAGCTGCGCCGACAACGGCAGTCGGTCGACCGCAAGACGAGAATCAACCACGCTCTCCATCATCCCATCCAGCGGCGACGCCGCTGGTCGCCGGGTGTTTTCGAACCACCGGTCTTGATGACCTGCCCCCGCAGGAGACGGCTCTCAGGGTGCGCCACTAGCCGTGTCCGCGAATACCGACGACGCAACGCGCCTCGGGAAACATCCTGGTCAAAGTTCGAGAACTCCGAGCGCTCGCTGTCCTGAGCATCCCACGACCCGTGAACACCCCGATCGGGTGAGTGGTGGCGATGGCTCCGACGGACAGAGGGGTTCGAAGACACCGAGATCACCTTCACGGTCCACCGGCCCTCGCGCTGTGAAGTCCCGACTCCTGGGCGACACTGGCTCCGGTCAGAGGACGACAGCCGCGCCTGCCCGACATCCGCAGGGAAGCTCGTTTGGCCGATCCGCGATCCGAGGTGGGAACATGGTGCCATGACGAGGTCCCACCCGCGCCCGCCCGCGGCCGGCGAGGGCTCCGCCGACCGATTCGTTCGCGTCGGGCCGCCTGTTAATCGCGACCTGGCCAGAACAGCCTGGACCCCAGTGGAGACCACCGTCCCGGCCCACCGTGGGAGAACATGACCGCAGTAGACGAACGTCTCATCGCCCCGAGCGCCCGCGCCCGCATGCGGGGCAATCCGTGGTGGACCCTCGTCACGGTGGCCCTCGGAATCGTGATGGTGGGCCTGGACGCTACCGTGGTGGCGATCGCCAACCCGTACATCGAGCGCAGTCTCCATGCCTCGCTGTCGGACCTGCAGTGGATCACCAACGCCTATCTGTTGGTGTTGGCGGTCCTCTTGGTCGTGGGTGGGCGGTTGGGTGACCGGTACGGGCGCCGCCGCATCTTCCTCACGGGCGTCATCGGGTTCGCCGTCGCCTCGGTCGGCGTCGGGTTGGCCGATTCGATCACCGGCGCCATAGTCCTGCGCGGCGTCCAGGGAGCCTTCGGCGCGCTCCTTCTGCCGAACACGCTCGCTCTCATGCGGGTGGCTTTTCCAGACGACATGCTCAACAGCGCAATCGGCATCTGGAGCTCGACGTCCGCACTGGCGACCGCCGGCGCGCCGATCGTCGGGGGGCTCCTGGTCGAGCATGTCTCGTGGCAGAGCGTCTTCTATCTCAACGTCCCCGTCGCCATCATCACCTGCGCGGTCGGCGTGTTGGCGCTGAGCGAGAGTCGCGAGAGCGTGAGGGAACGAGTCGACTCGACCGGCGTCGTAACGCTTTCGATCTCGCTCTTCGCGATCGTCTTTGGGATTGTGAAGGCACAGTCGTGGGGATGGGGCACCCCGAGCACGCTCGGGTTCTTGGGCGGGGGCCTCGCGATCATGGCCGTGTTCGTCTGGGTCGAGCTTCGAGCGACCGCCCCGCTCGTGCCGCCCCGTTTGTTCCGGATCCGGTCTGTTTCTCTAGGGAG
>JBEKWB010000072.1:0-22121 GCA_049513455.1 Acidimicrobiales bacterium | reverse complement strand
TTCGGGAGTTCAGACTATCGCCGGCAACGGGGGAAGGCTCTGGCCGCGGGCCGCCAGAACCTGATAGCGATGGAGAAAGGTCCGGGCGGGACGTGCGACGGGAGAAACAGTGGACAGCGGGAGTAAGAGGACAGTCCTCGTGGTCGGGGTGTCGGGCCTGATCGGCCACGCCGCGGCGGCGCAGTTTTCCGCGGAACCGGGGTGGAACGTCGTGGGCGTGTCCCGCCGGGTTCCGACCGATCTGCCGGGGGTGACGTTGCGGTCGGTCGACCTCTTGGACAGATCGTCGTGTCTGGCCGAGATCGGGGCCATGTCCGACGTCACCCACGTCGTCTACGCCGCGGTCGATGAGGCCCCCGGTCTTGTGGCGGGGTGGTTCGACGAGCGGTCGATCAGGCGCAACGAGAGCATGTTGCGCAACGTCGTCGACGGGTTGGCGGCGGCAGGCGCGGCTCTCGAGCACGTCACGCTCCTGCAGGGCTCGAAGGCCTACGGAGTCCACTCACCCGATCCCGCCGTCTCCGATGCCCGCCTGCCCCTGCGCGAGCGCGATCCACTGCGACCGCACGCCAACTTCTACTTCGTCCAGGAGGAGTTCTTGGCGGAGCGACGGCGCGGGGCCGGGTGGTCTGTCACGATCCTCCGTCCGACCGTCGTCTACGGCGGTGCGCTCGGGACCAATATGAATCTGGTCCCGGTGATCGGCGCCTATGCGGCATTGCTGCGCGAAGAGGGAAGGCCGCTTCATTTCCCCAAGGAATGGGGTGTTCCGAGACTGGCCGAGGCGGTGGACGCCGGTCTGCTCGCCCGGGCCATCGTCTGGTCTGCCACGTCACCGGCGGCGCGCGGTGAAGTGTTCAATGTGACGAACGGCGACGTCTATTCGTGGCGCAACGTATGGCCGTCCATCGCCGGGGCATTCGGGATGGAGACGGGTGATCCGGCTCCGATCTCGTTCGCCGAATGGATGCCACGGCAGGCTTCGGCATGGTGGCGTCTCGTGACGCGCCACCACCTCAACGTGCCATCCGACATCATGGCGTTCGTGGGGATGAATTCCCCGGTCTACGCCGACATGTTGTTGCCCGAGCCCTCAGTCCCGCGCACGCCGATTCTCAACAGCACCATCAAAATCCGTCAGGCCGGTTTTGCCGAGTGCATGGACACAGAGGACATGTTCGTCCAATGGTTCGTCCGGCTGCAGGAATCGGCCGTCCTGCCGAAGGGACGCGCCTGAGCGGGGCGGCCCGAGCAGCGCCGAGAGCGACGGCTTCGCGACATGGTAGAAGTGGACGCTGCTCCACCACCCCCCACTTGAGCCCGGAGGATCCGCTTTGCCCATCAAGCCCGCCCCCGCCGTGTTGCGGGCGATGGACGTCCTCGAGTGCCTGGCGGCGAGCGGATCCCGGGCATCCACCATGTCGGAGATCGCGCGCCGAACCGGTCAGAGCAAGGCCACCTGCCATTCGGTGCTCCTGGCACTGGCCAAGGGTGGATATGTACGCCGTGATCCGTCGTCGTTGGCCTACTCGCTCGGACCGGGCCTGATCTCGCTGGGCGCGCTCGCCTCGTCGAACCTGCGCCTGTCCGAAGTGGCCCGGCACGAGATGGAGGAACTGAGCCAATCCCTGGGCGTGACGACGGCCGCGGCCATCGCGTCCGGCAGCCATCTGGTCGTCATCGCCGGGGTGGGCCCTCCTCAACCGTTCCAGGCCAGCCTCCCGGTCGGCCAGAGGGTCCCGTTTGCCCCTCCGCTCGGGGCGGCGTTCATCGCCTGGTCCCCTGCGGCCGACATCGAGGAGTGGCTGGACCGGGCGCCACGCCGCCTGAGCGACGGGGAACGGCGGCACTTCCGAGACGCACTGGCCGCGGTTCGTGAACACGGCTACAGCGTGACCCTCGACGACCCGGCGGGCCGCCAGTTCGCGGAGGCGGTCGAGCAGGTGGCGATCCATCCCGAATCCCCCGAAGCCCAGGCCCGCCGGGATCAGATGATCAGCAACCTCGGCACCTCCTATCTGCCCGCCACCTTCGAGGAGGGACGTACGTACCGCCTGACGCAGATCTCGGCCCCGGTCTTCGGCCACGATGGCACCGTGGCCATGGTGGTGCTGGGCATCGCGGTCGGACTCGAGCTCACGACGGAGCAGATCGCCGCGTACGGCACACGACTGCGGGCAGCCACCGACCGGCTGACCGAGGCCGTCGGCGGCAGCGGCGCCGCGGAATGACGAGTCCCGGGGCGTGCAGCTCTCAAGGCTGGCGCTGGTTGAAATACTAGTACTGTGACTGATATCCTGAACCGCTGCTGAAATCCTGATCTGCGCCTGGTACGTTCGATTGCTCGCGGCGGTCCCCGGCCCTGATCGATCGACGGGCGACCAATTAGAGGGGGAACCCATGAGCGAATCGAACGCAACGACGGACATCGACTGGTTGGTCTCGGTGGACGATCATGTGATCGAGCCACCCCACGTCTGGGTCGACCGGGTGCCCGCGAAGTACCGGGACCTCGCCCCCCACATGGTGGAGACCGCCCGCGGTCCGGCGTGGGAGTACGACGGCAAGCGGGTGCCCACCTCGGGTCTCTCGGTGGCCGCCGGGAAGCGCAAGGAAGAGTTCTCACCTGATCCGGTGACGTTCGACGAGATGCGGCCCGGTGCGTACGACCCGGTGGCCCGGGCCGCCGACATGGATCGCGCCGGTATTGCGGCGTCACTCTGTTTCCCGTCCTTCCCGCGGTTCTGCGGGCAGATCTTCTGGGAGGCCCAGGACAAGGAGCTGGCAAAAATCTGTGTGGAGGCCTACAACGACTGGATGATCGACGAGTGGTGTGGCGTCGTCCCGGGCCGTCAGATCCCCCTCATCATCCTCCCCTTGTGGGATCCGACCGCCGCGGCGAAGGAGATCGAGCGTTGCGCGGCCAAGGGGGCCCGGGGTCTGGCCTTCTCCGAGAACCCCGAGCCGCTGGGCCTTCCCACCATCCATGATCCGGCCCGTTACTGGGACCCGGTCATGGCAGCGGCCCAGGACACCGAGACCATCGTGTGCATGCACGTGGGGTCGTCCTCGACCATGCCGTCGATCTGCTCGGACGCCCCTGCGCTCGCCAACCTCACCTTCGGCGCGGTCCGTGCCGCGGGCACGATGCTGTCGTGGATCTTCAGTGACTATTTCGAGCGAATGCCCAACCTGAAGATCGCGCTTTCCGAAGGGAACATCGGCTGGATGCCGTACTTCCTCGAGCGGGCCGAACAGGTCGTGGACAAGCAGCGGCACTGGATCGGGAAGACGTCCGTCCAGCTGTACGACCAGAAGGCCGGCCCGTCCCTCCAGGCCGACCTGAGCCGGCTCGATGTCCGCCAGGTCTTTCGCGACCACATCTTCGGCTGCTTCATCGAGGAGACCTCGGGCCTCATGTGTCTCGACATACTCGGTGACGACAACATCATGGTCGAGACCGACTACCCGCACAGCGACACCACCTGGCCCGACTGCATCAGCGTGGCGAAAAAGCTGGTCGAAGCGCTGCCCCACGAATCGCAATACAAGATCCTCCGGGGCAACGCCGAGCGTCTCTTCCGCTACACCCCGGCGGTACCTACCGGGGCGCCGGGTCCACGTTGACCGAGGAGAACCGTACCGAGCTCTTCAGCGGTGTGCGGGTGGTCGAGCTGGCCAGCTGGGTGTTCGTGCCCGTGGCCGGCGCGCTCCTGGCCGACTGGGGCGCCGAGGTGACCAAGGTCGAGCACCCCGTCACCGGCGACGGCTATCGCGGCCTCGTCACCCAGGGGATGGGCGGTCCGGGCATCAACCCGTCCATGGAGCTGGCCAACCGCGGCAAGCGCAGCATCGGGCTGGATCTCAAGTCGCCCGCCGGCCGAGAGGTGATGCTCCGTCTCGTCGGCCGGGCCGACGTCTTCCTCACGAACCACCTGCCATCGGTTCTCGACCGTCTCGGACTCGGCGTCGAAGAGCTCCGTGCGGTGAACCCCGGATTGATCTATGCCCGCGGGCACGGTTTCGGGGTGCGCGGGCCCGAAGCCGATCGACCGGCCTACGACTCCACCGCGTTCTGGGCCCGCGGGGGATTGGGCGAGACCCTCACGCCGAGCGACCTGGAAGAGCCGATCCCCCAGCGCGGGGCGGTCGGGGACCGGAACGGGGCCGTCCACCTCGCCTTCGGCATCGCGGGCGCACTGTTCCGCCGGGAGCGGACCGGACAGGGCTCGACGGTCGACGTCTCGTTGCTGGCCACGGCCATGTGGATGCTGGGTTCCGACGTCCTGGCCGCGCTGGCAGGCAGGTTCGTACCGACCGGCCCGGCGAATCAGGCGGAGCGACAGTTCCCGCCCAACCCGCTCACCGCCAACTACCGCTGCGCCGACGGACGGTATCTCGCGTTGTGCGCCTTGCAGCCCGATCCGCATTGGCCCGCGGTGTGCCGGGCCATCGGGCGGCCCGAGCTCGTGGCGGACGAACGCTTCTCCTCCATGAAGGCGAGGGCGGAGAACCGGCAGGCCTGCGTCGAGGCACTCGAGGAAGCATTTGCCGCCCGCACCCTGGCCGAGTGGAGCGAGGCATTCCGGGCGGAGAAGTTCCCATGGGGGCCGTTCCAACGGGTCACCGAACTCATCGACGATCCCCAGGTCGTCGCCAACGGGTACATCGACCAGATGTCGGTGGACGGCACGTCCATCTCCATGCCGACCGGCGCTCTCCAAATTGACGAGGCGCCCCCGGGCCTGCGCCAGGGCCCGGCGCACGGGCAGGACACCGAGCTCGTCCTCTCGGAGCTCGACTACGACTGGGACGAGATCATCGCGCTGAAGGGCGAGGGGGTCGTGTTGTGACCGCCGGTCGGATGCTGCTCCCTGACAAAGTCGCCGTCATCACCGGTGCGGGTTCCGGCGTCGGCCGTGCGTCAGCGCTGCGCTTCGCGCGGGAGGGCGCGGCGGTCGTCTGTGCCGACGTCCGGGAGGACTGGGCGCAGGAGACGGCGGAACTGGTCACCGGCAATGGTGGCCGAGCGTCGGCCCAGCGCTGCGACGTCAGCGTGGAGGACGATGTCGCCGGCGCCGTCGCGGTCGCCGTGCGAACCTTCGGCCGTCTCGACGTGATGTTCAACAACGCCGGCGTCACCGGGATGACGCCCGGCATGAGGTTCGAGGATCACACGGCCGAGGACTTCGAGCGCCTGGTCGGGATCAATTTTCGCGGGGTCTTCAACGGCTGCAAGCATGCGGTGATCCGCTTCAAGGAGCAGGGCGACGGAGGGGTGATCGTCAATACGGGATCGGTGGCGGGGATCGTCGGATGGGGCAGCGTCGTCTACGGCGCGACCAAGGGCGCGGTCAACCAGCTCACCCGTGGCGTCGCCATCGAATGTGCGCCGTTCAACATCCGCGTGAACGCGATCTGCCCGGCCGCCATGCCGCACACGAACTTCATACTGCGCAGCCCCGACGCCGCCTTCCAGCCGAAGCCGGCGGAGGAGATTGCGATGATGGCATCCCTGCACCCCTTGGGTCGGGCCATCACCGCCGAGGACTGCGCGGCGGCCGCGGCCTTCCTCGCCTCCGACGAGGCGGTCAACATCACCGGAGTCCTGTTGCCCATCGACGGCGGCTTCGTCGCCCGCTGAACAAGTCGCCCGCTGAACTAAGGAGCCACCCATGCCCGATGACGAGACCTCGTCCACCTACAAGCCACCCGTTTTGGACCTCTTCGGCGACGAGCACGTGCGCCAGTACCGTGCCACCGACGGCGAGGTGGGGTACGAATGGAACGGCGCTACGTGCCTGTTGCTGACGACGACCGGCCGCAAGTCCGGTGAGCCACGCACGCAGCCGTTGATCTTCAGCCACTATGAAGACTCGTACGTCGTCGTCGCGTCGCAGGGTGGGGCGCCCACCCATCCGAATTGGTACCTCAACCTGGTGAGTAATCCGACCGTCGAGGTCCAGGTGAAGGGCGATCGCTTCACCGCCACGGCGCGGACCGCCGAGGGCGAGGAGCGAACGAAGCTGTGGAAACTGTCGACAGTGACCTGGCCCAACTACGACGAGTACACCAAACGCACGGATCGGGTCATTCCGGTCGTCGTGCTCGACCGGGCCAGCGCATGACCGACAGCGACATGTCGCTCCTGGAGCCGACGCGCCTGCGCGAGCTCTTCGATCTGCGAGGAAGCGTCTATGCGTCGAGAGGTGGCGCGTTCGAGGACGACATCTACCCCGCTTTCCACCGTCTCCGTGAAACCGGCCCGGTGCATCCGGGCATCGTCGGCCCCCTCGTCGGGTTCCACGGGGCGGCCTTCTTCCAGGGCCTTCCCTTTCCCGACCGGCCGCACTTCTCCGTGTTCGACTACGCCACCTGTGATGCCGTGGTGCGCGACGGCGCCACCTACTCGTCCAGCGAGCACCCGCCGGGCAGCGAGGCGGCGCTCAACGAGAAGATGATCCTGAACATGGACGGGACACGGCACCGGCGCTACCGCACGCTGGTGCAGCCATCGTTCGTCCCCAAGAAGGCCCGGTGGTGGATTGAGCAGTGGATCGACAGCACCGTGCACGCCCTCATCGACTCGTTCGAGCGCAACGGCCGGGCCGACCTGAACGTCGAGTTCTGTGCGGCCATCCCATTGCTCACCATCACGGGGAGCTTCGGCGTGTCAGTACCCCTCGCCCTCGATATCCGCGCCGCCGTCACCAAAGATGGCCTCGGCTTGGGAACGTTTGTCGACATCGTGCAGCCGATCATTGAAGCGCGCCGCCTCGAAGCCCGCGACGATCTGATCAGCGTCCTCGTCCACTCCGAGGTAGAGGACGAGGCGGGGGACGTCCACGTCCTCTCCGACGACGAGATTCTCGGCTTCGCCTTCCTTCTCCTTGCGGCCGGTTCGGGCACGACATGGAAGCAGATGGGCATCACCCTCACTGCACTCCTGAGTCATCCCGACTGGCTCCTCGCCGCGAAGGAGGACCCCGCCGTGCTCCGGGCCTCGATCGAGGAGTCGTTGCGCTGGACGCCCACCGACCCCGTATTCGCCCGCTTCGCCACCCGCGACACCACGCTGGGTGGGTTTGACGTTCCCGCGGGCTCGGTCGTCCACGCCTGCTTTGGCGCGGCGAACCGGGATCCATCGCGGTGGGACCGTCCTGATGAGTTCGACCCCGGGCGCCCGCTGCAGGCACACCTCGGGTTCGGGGGCGGGCCCCACATCTGTCTCGGGATGCATGTGGCGCGCGCCGAAATGCAGACGGCCATATCGGCCCTGCTCACCCGCTTGCCCAACCTCCGCATGGATCCGGACGCAGAGACGCCGCGCACCATCGGCATGTACGAGAGAGGGCCTACGAGCGTGCCGGTCGTCTTCGGGTGACGGGACACGCTCACGGAGTAATCGGGAGGTTGTCATGACGGACCTGGTCGGAGCGCGTCGGCCGTTCATCAACGGTGAGTGGGTTGCCGGTGAGGGCAGCGACCTCGCGGTGTCGTCTCCGGCCACCGAGGAGGTGGTGGCCACCGTGGAGACGGCGTCTCCGGCACAAACGGAGGCGGCCATCCTTGCCGCTCGCCACGCGTTCGACCAGGGACCGTGGGCCACATTGGCACCGGCGGACCGCATCGCGGCCGTGAACCGGTTGGGCGATGCGCTCGAAGCCCGCCGCGACCTGCTGATCGAGACGGTCATTGCGGAGGCCGGCTGCCCGCGCGGCGTCACCGAGATGGCGCAGGTGGGCATGGCGCTCGACAGCGTCCGCCAGCTCGCCGAGCTCTACGGCCGGATGCCCGCATGGGAGAACAACGAGGTGCCGCTCGGGGACCACTTCGTCGGCTCGAGCGTGCGGTTGTCAATACGACGTTTCGAGCCCTCCGGCGTGGTCGCCGCCATCACCCCTTACAACTTCCCGCTGATCACCAATATCTGGAAGGTCGTGCCGGCACTTTTGGCCGGGTGCACGGTGGTGCTGCGACCGAGCCCGCTCACGCCGCTGGAGGCGATCGTCCTCGGAGAGGCGGCCGAGGAGGCCGACCTCCCGCCTGGCGTTCTCAACGTCGTGCCCGAGGCCGGTAACGAGGGAGGCGTGCTCCTGAGCACGCACCGTGCGGTCGACGTCGTGTCCTTCACCGGCTCGACCACGGTCGGGCGGGCCATCGCGACGCAGGCCGCGTCCACCCTGAAGCGGGTGATCCTCGAACTGGGCGGCAAGAGCGTCCAGCTCCACCTACCCGATACGTTCGCGGACGGCGGGCTCGGTTCTGTCATCGTTGCCTCACTGACGGTGTTCGCCTCCCACGCCGGACAGGGATGCGCCCTCCAGACGCGCCTCCTCGTTCCCGAGGACACGCGTGCACGGGTGCTCGACGCCGTCGCCGCGGCGGCGGCCTCGCTGCCGATAGGGGATCCCTCGGATCGGGCCAACCTGGTCGGGCCCCTGGTCAGCCGCGCCCAACGCGACCGCGTCCACGGCATCGTCACCGACGCCATTGACGACGGCGCCCGCCTGGTCTCCGGAGGGCGCCGGCCCGAGCACCTTGACCGGGGCTGGTTCTACGAGCCGACCGTGCTCGACGCCCCCTCCAACGCCAATCCCGCGGCCCAGCGAGAGGTCTTCGGTCCGGTGCTCACCGTGTTGGGCTACCACGACATTGACGAGGCCGTGGCCATCGCCAACGATCACGAGCTCGGCCTCTCCGCCGGGGTGTACACCGGTGACCTCGCCCAGGGGCTTGCCATCGCCGAGCGCATCCGCTCGGGGACCGTGCAGGTGAATACCGGCTGGGCCAGCGGGTATACGCCGATGGGCGGCTACAAGCAGAGCGGGTACGGGCGCGAGCGCGGCGCGGCGGGCATCCGTGCGTTCCAGGAGCTCAAGCACGTCGTGGTCGGCAGCCGGTGAGCTCGGGGGCACCCGAGTTCTGTATCGCCGGGCTCGGGGTGACGGCCCAGGGCCGCCATCTCGGTATTCCCCCGCGGGCACTGCGGCGGGAGGCACTCGAGCTGGCGCTCGCCGACGCCGGCCTCACCCGGCGCGATGTCGACGGCTACATAGGCACCTCGAGTGAGCCGGGATTCGAGGACGTCCGGCACCTCGGGCTGTCGCCCGCGTTCGCCTGGGCCATGTCGGCGGGTGGCGCCACCGCGACCTGGTCGATCATCAACGCCATGGGCGCCATCCGCGCCGGCCAGGCCCAGGTCGTCGCGTGCACCTACGGAGCGGCGCCGACCACGCGCCCGCGGGATCCGACCGGGGGCAGGTCCGGCGGCTACGGCTCGTACGGCTACGGCTATCCGATGATGTACGGCATGGTGGGGGCGGCGTCCGCCCACGCTCTCCACGCCCAACGCCACATGTACCGCTACGGGACGACGAGCGCGCATCTCGGTGCCGTCGCAGTGGCGCAGCGGGCCCATGCGGCGCTCCGGCCCGGCACCATCGGGTACGGCCAACCCATCACCTTGGAAGAGCACCAGGCCTCACCGATGATCGTCGAGCCCTTCCGCCTGCTTGACTGCTGCCGGGACACCGACGGGGGAGTGGTGATCATCGTCACCACGGCGGCCCGAGCCAGTGCGCTGCGAAGCAAGGCGGTCGACATTCTGGGCGTGGGCACCGGCCAGAACCTCCGCAACTGGTGGACCGGCGACGTCTACGACCTGCACGACGACATCGCTCCCGCGGCACGCACGGCATTCGGTCAGGCCGGGCTGACCGTCGGTGACGTCGATGTCGCGTCACTGTACGACCCCTTCACCATTTCGCCCCTCATGCAGCTCGAGGCGTACGGCTTCTGCGGGCCGGGCGAGGGCGGCCCCTTCATCGCCGCCGGCGAGACCGGACTCCGCGGGAAGATCCCGACCAACACCGGCGGCGGTCAACTGTCCGGCTACTACGCCACCGGCTTCACCGCGGTGGTCGAGGGGATACTGCAGATGCGGGGTGAAGGTGGTGCCACCCAGGTGGCCGACGCCGAGGTGGCACTGGTGAGCGGGCACGGTGGCAACGCCGGCGTTCAAAATACGTGGTCGCACGCCACGCTCCTTCTCGGGGCCCACCGATGACACCGCTCCTTCCACCGAATGTCGGCGCCGACGAGCTCGACGATCCGTTCTGGGACGGCTGCCGGCGCCACGAGTTCCTCCTTCACGTGTGCCGCGAATGCACGCGGGCGTACTGGCCCGCGGCGTCGTGCATCGACCACGGTTGGGCACCGATGCAGTGGCAGCCGTCATCGGGTCGCGGGGAGGTGCATACCTACACCGTCTTCCATCACGCGTACATGCCCTGGCTGGCCGATCGCGTGCCCTATGCCGTTGCCGTGGTGCGCCTCGACGAGGGCCCGTTCTTCCACACCGACATCGTCGGCTGCGCGCCGAGCGAGGTGGCGATCGGTCTGCGGGTAGAGGTCGTGTTCGAGGAGGCCGGGGAGGGCTGGGTCCTTCCCCATTTTCGTCCGGTTCCGGCAACGGTGGCGTAAGAGTCGTTTCAATCTCGTGAGCATCTGCTCATCCGGCGACCGTAGGATCATCCCGTGAAGACAGGAGATCGATCACCATGACCACACGACCGACCTACTCCGTGGCGCTGCCACCCAGCAGGCAGGTGACCGAGCACGCACGCGCGGCGGCAGAGCTCGGCTACACCCGTGCGTGGATTTTCGATTCCCCCGCCCTCTACGGCGACGTGTGGGTCGCTCTGGCCCGCATCGCGGAGTCGGTCCCGGGAATTGGGTTGGCCACCGGGGTCGCGGTGCCCAGCCTCCGCCATCCCATGGTCACCGCCTCGGCCATCGCGACCATCGAGGAGCTGGCGCCGGGGAGGTTATGGGCTTACTTCGGGACCGGGTTCACGGCCCGGTTCACCATGGGGAAGCCGAGCGTCAAGTGGGCCGATCTCGCCACTTACATCGAGCAGGTGCGCGGGCTGCTACGGGGCGACGTGGTGGAGATAGAGGGTGCCGCCTGCCAGATGATCCATTCGCCCGGTTGGGGCCCGCCGCGGCCGATAACGGTGCCACTAGGGCTGGCGCCGATCGGCCCGAAGGGCTTTGCGGTGTCGCGCGACCTCGCGGACGGGGTCATTCTCACGGCCCCGCCCGAGGAGGCGGAACGCCACTGGGAGCACGCCGCGTTGCTCGTCAACGGTTCCGTCCTCGACCCAGGCGAGAGCTACGACAGCCCCCGCCTGGCCGAAGCGGCCGGGCCGGCCTACGTCACGGGCTTTCATGCTCTCTCCAAATGGGCACCCGACCTGGTCCGAAGCTCACCGGGAGGTCCCGAATGGTTGGAGCGTCTGGAGGCCGAGCGCCCGGAAAGCGAACGGCATCTGGTGGTGCACGAGGGACACCTCGTGACCGTCACGGAACGTGATCGGCCCCTCCTGGACGTGGCCGGCGAGCGGATCCTCGGAACGGGTTGGACGGGTGACACCGCCTCGGTCGCGGCGCGGATGGACGCGGTCGGGGCCCAGGGGATCAGCGAGGTGGTCTATTGCGCCGCGGGCCCCGACATTCGACGTGAGCTGGAGGCCTTCGCCGCCGCGGCGGCCCTGTAGGTAGGCTTCGCGCCCATGACAGAGAGCCAGAAGCTCGAGCAGACGTGGGAGACCCCCTCCCTCGAGGACATCCCGGTCATCAGCCGGGCCCACGTCGCTGCACTCGAGGCGGGCGACGACGACGAAACTTGGGTCCCATCCGGTCAGGTACTCGTGTTGTTGCACACCGTCGGGAGGAAGTCGGGGAAGGAGCACAAGGTGCCCCTGCCGATGTGGCGTGACGCCGGAGGACACCGGATCGTGGTGGCTTCCTACGCGGGAGCGCCCCATCATCCTTCGTGGTTCCTCAACCTGCGAGACCGCAAGGACCCCGAAGTCCTGGTTCGGGTCCAGCAGGGCCGATACTGGTCGGTGCCGGAGATCCTCGAGGGTGAGGACTACGAGCAGACGTGGGCGCAACTCACAGCCGATAGGGCCTGGTACAACGACTACCAGGCCAAGACGGAGCGACGGATCCCCCTGGTGAGACTCCGGGAGTCCCGCCCGGCTTGATGCACCGCCGGTCGGAGAGTGCCCCGATCCTGCCGCACCGTCAGCCCAACTCTGACTCACCCTCTCAAGCCGGAAGAAGGATCATGCGTACATTCGATCACAATGAGATGGCCGACTTCCTTGCGATTCAACGACTGCAAGCCAGCTACGCGGACATCGTGACGAGACGGCAGTGGTCGGAGCTCGAGGGGGTCTTCCTTCCCGATGCCACCGTCACGATCGACGTGCAGGAAGGCAATCCCTTCGTTTTGCGAACTCCCAGTGGTATCGGGGAGTTCATAGAGACCAGCATCGAACGGTTTGAGTTTTTTGAATTTGTGATTCTGAACTCGGTAATCGAATTCGGTCCAGCCGGGAGCGGACAGGCAACCGCGCGCATGTACATGGCAGAGCTCCGTCAGTCACGTGAGGGGGGACGACGATCGACTGCGTTCGGTCTCTATCGAGACATCTACGTCAAGCGCGGGGACGACTGGTTGATCGGGGAAAGGCACTACCGCTCAGCGGCCCGAACTTCGGCGCGGGAGTTGGAAGTTTTCGGTTTTGAAGAGAGCGATTAGCGCAGCGGTACGAACAGACGAGATGCTCGTCACCAGTGATCGCGGTGAACCACCTCGTCGAAGGGTCGCCGGTCAGGCTTGGCAATGGGCCGCAGCGGCCGATCAGCGGGGTACCCGAAAGCAATCATGTAGGCGCAGGTGTGGTCCGGCGGCACTCCGACGATACGTCGACACTCCTCCTGGTCTCCAACGGCAGAATGACCACTGCCAATGCCCAGGTCCGCGGCGGCCAACATCATTGACATGGTTGCCTGCCCGAGGTCGTACTGATCTATCGTTCGATAGCGCTCGGCCTCGGGCTCAGGGAGGACAAGCACAATCGCCGCCTTTGCCGCGGCCAGGTGTCCGGCCCCAACCCACACCGTCGACAGCTCGAGGAGCTGGTGCGGTGCGGTCACGACGATAAAGTCCCATTTCTGGCGATTCGATGCCGAAGGCGAGCGCCATCCGGCTTCAAGAATCCGATCGAGGTCCTCCGGAGCGATCGCCCGGTCGTCGTAGGACCGAACGTTGCGACGAGCTCGGATCGCATCCCAGGTCTCCATGTCTTCGAGATTATCCGCTCACCGGCCCGATCATGCCACGGGTGAAACCCAATCCCCAGCGATCGATCGGGCTCGACAAGACCCGATTCCACGGCGGCGCAAGTGAACCCGGAGCTGGCGAGGCCAGCGCCGGGTTCAGATGTAAGTCAGTTCGTCGATCTCGGGCTCGCGGCCCGACGCGACCAGCAGCTTGGACCCAGGTCGGAACCGGACGAGATCCAGGAGGAGCTCGGCGATCTGCTCGGCGTTGTAGTGACGTTCCAGCACCGCCCAGTCCTCGGCCGTGAAGCTCTCGGGCGCGGCGAGGAAGGCATTCGCCAGTCGGAGCACGACCTGTTGGCGCTCGGGCAGGTCGCTGTTCGAAGGGTCCTCCAGATGGTTGACCATCGACTCGTCGAACCCGCGGTCGATTGCCGCCTGCAGACGAAGGTTGCGACAGACGCTGCAGTGCGAAAGTCGTCCACTGAGGATCCGCAGGAGCTCACGGGTGACGAGGTCGACGGCGCCCGGGTACGCGACCGCCATAAAACGGGCATGGGCGGCGGCGAGATCGGGCGCGACCTCTTCGAAGGTCACGTCGGTACGGGGAACATTTCTCATCTCACCACCTCGTGGCGCCGACCACGAGCCGGGCGCGTTGTGTCGTCTCAAAGAAGCCGCACGCGTACGCGAGCACCAGAAACCCTCCTTGCCCCACAGCGTCGACCACTCGGTCCGCCTCCTCGTCGGAGACGCCTTGAGCGTCCATCAAGAGCTGTTCGGCGAAGCCGAGGCAGACGCGTGCCTGTCCGGAGAACCTGGGGTCCGTCGGCCATTGCGACAGCGAGCTCACCAGGCTTTCGTCGAGTCCGGCGGCGACCGCCTGCGGGGTGCGTTGAACGAGCGCCACGCCGCACCCGAGCAGCTGGGCGATGCGCAGGCGGCAGAGCTCGAGCAGCAATGGGGAGACAGCCTCCTGCTGCCACAGCGCGACCTCGATATCGGCGAGGACGGCCGCATAACGGGGACGATGGCTTACGATCCGCTCGAAGCTCACCTCCTCGACGTCGTCCGTACCCCGCTGGCCACGAGGCACCGGGGTCAGGCTCCGATCTACCACGGACGCCTGCAATGTCTCGAGGAGCCCGGTAGGTTGCGGATCCTCATCCATCCTCCCTGTGAGCAACGTACATTACGGTCATATCCCTTGAGTTCGATCGGCCGAGCCAGAGTGAAATCAATCTACCAAGTGCAGTTGCGCAGCACCTCTCGGTGGCACGTTCGAAGGACTATCCCCGGCCCTCCTCGGCGATCCGGACCGACGCGATGACCGTCGATCCGCCTACGAGACGCACGGTGCATCGGCAATCGTCCTGATCCCGTAGCACGATCCCCACTGGGCCACGTGCCACGGCGCCCCCGAGCCAAGATTAGGCACTTAGGCCCTATCGCGATTAGGCGTTTCGCCTCTATCCCGGACTTTCTGTTTCGGTTCACACTGGCCTGGGACTTCCTATGGACCAGTTGTCGGCCGGACGCTCCTGAAGAACTTTGGGAACTTCGCAAGAGAAACGGTGGTGCGGAATGAGGCTTTCCAGGCTGCACAGGATGAATCGATTGGGTATCGCGATCATCTCGTTGATGGCCATGTCGGGAGCATTCTTGGCAGCGAGTCCTGCTGGCGCCACCTCGACAAGTGAGCCGTTCGGGCCGTGCTCGGCCACCGTCAACGACGGAGTGTGTATTTCGGCGATCAGTACGGACTACACCTCGACCACGATCACCCTCGGGATAACGGTAGGGCAGGCCACGAATCCGACAACCGACCCCAATTGGGACCCTGCCAACTTCGTCGACGGCAACGTTACAGGCGTCTTGTGGAACATCTACGTCGATGGAAGCACGACCCCTGCTTGGTCGGCAGGTGACGTTGATGTTGACAACCAATCAGGTCCACCGACGTTTGCGGGTGGGGTGGAGTCCTACGGAGGTGGCACTTTTGCCTGTATGGCGGTGACGTCATTCAGCACAAGTGCCAACTCCTACGGGGTGAGCTTCCCAGCCGGTTGTATCAATGATCCGACGTCGATCGCCGTCGTCGCCGCATGGGAGTATGCCGAGGGCAGTGCGCAGAACGAAACTGTGGCGCCCGCAAGCGACGCTCCTTGCTGCACCGTTACGGCCGGAGCAACCACTTCGACTCCGACACCCGTACCGACCGCAGAACACGGGTACTGGTTGGTCGGATCTGACGGCGGGATCTTCTCGTTTGGATCTGCGCCGTTCTACGGATCCACAGGAGCGATAAAGCTACAGCGTCCAGTGGTTGGGATTACCCCGACGCCCAATGAGGGGGGGTACTGGCTGGTGGCGTCGGACGGTGGGATCTTCGCCTTCGGGAACGCGACCTACTACGGGTCGATTCCGGGAATCGGGCTCGCACCAGCGGGGTCGTCGAATCCCAAGAGGTTGAACGCGCCGATTGTCGGCATGGTCCCATCTGCCGACGGTGGTGGCTACTTCATGGTGGCGTCGGACGGGGGGGTGTTCACCTTCGGTGACGCCAAGTTCGCCGGTTCGTGTCCCGGCATCGGAGGATGCTCCGGTGCCGCAGTCGCGGTCATGCCTGACGCCAGCGGCAACGGGTACTGGCTCGTAACCGCAACCGGCCACGTGTACGCCTTCGGGGATGCCGTCAGCTACGGTGCGCCAGGCCCGCAGAGCGTGCCGGTCACCTCGGCTGTGCGTACGACCGACGGAGGTGGGTATTGGATCCTCTTCGCTAACGGCACTGTGGACGCCTATGGCGACGCGGTGAACCTAGGTGGGCCGGTGGGTGCCGTAGGTGGCTCGAATCCCGCCTCGGCGATCTTCGCCACTTCTGACGGGGGCGGCTACTGGGTGGCTTCAGCCAACGGATCCGTGTACAACTACGGTGACGCTCCAAATCTCGGTGGCATGGCCGGTCAGCATTTGAACGGGTCGATTATCGCCGCCACCGGGCAATAGCAGGAGTTCGGATCGGGCGAACGCGACACCGTTAGGAACCGGAAGGGGATCGCCGAGTGGCGTCAGTTGACGAGTCGGCTCAGGAGGCCTTCGATAAGAGAGGCGAACAAAGGGCGGCGCGAAAAGGGGGACCCGACAACCCGGTCCAGTTCCTCCTGTGCGGCGGCGACAGCGGCGGTCTCTGACATTCCGTTGGGCCGGAGGCGAAGCGCCAAGAGCGTGGCCAACTCTGCATAGGTGTCCACCAACCGACGTCGAGCGCTCGCGTCACCTGACGCGGCGCAGGATACGAGACGCTCTTCTTGTTCACGGCCTATCGCCGTTGGAATGTCGTTGAACACCTCGTTCACAGCGGACACCAGGCCTGTACGACCGAGACGGACCGGTCCCGCCCCTCGGGGGATGGCTAGGACCGTATTGGGACTGACCTTGTCGACATCCCCACCGGATCCAAAGGACCAGCCGGCCAGCAAATCCAGTACCCGTGTGCGTTCGCTGTCGGAGGTTCGGAGAACCAAAAAGACCGGTCGCCCGGCGTTGAGCATCCCGATCGTCGCCTTCACGTCCGAGAATGACCTGATCACTGTCATCCGAGGGCTGACTGGATTAGGGACCTCTCCGACGGCTTCAAGGGCCACAGTCGAAGGGTAATCGATCTCGACCACCGCCAGGACCCAAGGATCCCCTTGGGGTGATCAGCCGGCGCCGTTGCTGGCAACCTGGACATGAGCCGCAACCTCGGCTGGCGGGAATCATCTTCAGACGGGAAGCCGGCGACTGGAGCGGAGGGTCAGAGTCCTGCTCGCGAGAGACAGCAATTCCGGCAGGATCGCGAATGCACGTCACGAGTCCGGCGGTCGGGTTTCCTCAGCACGGTTGGCGGATCCGCGTTTTGGGACACTGGTCGCTCTCCAGATCCGTCTGAGCTCATTTGGCTGAGCCGGGCGGCACTGGCCTCGGGCGTCTGTTCTGGTGCGTCGTGCACTGAGCAGTGCGCCCTCAGTCGCCGCAGTGGCATTCAGGATGGGGCGGGCGTGCTCGGCGGTGATGCATTCCTCCTCGCGCCCGTTGCTTTACGTACGGGCCGTGTGCCGGTCGCGACCACGCCGTTCGTGCTGCGGCCAAGCTGGGAGGCGAACGTCCTCGCCGCGCGTAGATCGGCCTGGCTGGGCCTGCCCTTGTTGAGGCCACCGACCAGTTGCAGCGGCCCCCAGGTGTCGAAAGCCCGGCAGGAGAAGGTGCCGACTACCCGGTAGCCCTTGAACCGGAGCAGGCTTCTCAGCACCAGGGTGGCCGGCCGCCAGAACAGCTCCGGGCCCCCGCTGGTGGCGAATAGGAAGGCCGGCGTGCCGGGCACCTTCGGCAACGAGCGGGCGAACCGCCACAGCCGGGAGTGGAACGTCATGCCGTAGATGCCCGAGCCGATCCCCACGAGGTCATAGCTTGCGACGTCAGCCGGGGCCACCTCTTCGGGTTCGACCACAGCTGCGCCGAGCACCTCGCCAATGGCTTCGGCCACCTGTTTCGTGTTGCCGTGGTGCACGGAAACACACACGATGAGCGCGGTCATCGGCGTCTCCTCTCGATTGGCTCATCTCCAGACTCGCACTCGCTGGCGGGATCGGACAGGGCCGAACGTCCCTGGGTCGCCGGTGCGCTGGCGGTCTACCCCATGGCCGGCCTGGGTTCCTGCGGTTCCCACCCAGAACTGGGCAGAATACGCAGCACGCGCAGGTGCCGTCCTGGCGCGCCGAACTTTGTAAACTTGTCAACATTCTGGGCGGCCGATCTGCGCTTGCGTTCTGTATGCCCCCACGGAGCTGGCCGCCGGCCGGTCTCTCCGGCGAGGCGATCCCAGCCCGTCGACCGAGTGACCGGGAGCGCTTCTACGGCTGCAGATGCACTCCCCCAGCTGGAGCGATCTGGAGCGCTCGCAAAAGTGAGCACATGGCCCCGCACCGTGCCAGATACCGCTCACGGAAGCGTTCGGGGCGGTCCCCGGCTGGATCGGCTTGCGGAGAACGTGCGGAACAGGCAGAAGGTCTCCAAATCCGTCGCTCAGGCCGTTCCTTCTACGGAGCGGCTACCGGTGCCGGAGGCCGAGTAGTCGCTGTACTGCTTCTTCGATGACTTCGAGCATCTTGCACAAGGCGAAGCGCACAAGGGACCGACCGGTCTCAGGATCGTCGTAGAACAAAGACGCCGGTCGGAGCCGAGCATGACGGCCCGGATGTAGAAGGGCCGGGCGCGCGACATCTCGGGAACAGAACTACGATCGGGGAATCGCCGATAAGAAGAGGGGCATGGAAAACCCGCCCCAATGCCATTGCCGCCCGACTTTGACAGCCGCGCTCGTGTGAACGAGGAATCCACGATGCACGAACAGGCACCCGCGCCACCATCGCTCGGAATCGATGAAGGGGTGAGCGAGGCCGCTTCGACGGAATCGGACGCCACCGAGGTGATGGAGACCGCAGGTCGCTTCCGCGTGTACCTCGGCGCTGCGCCCGGGGTTGGGAAGACCTTCGCTATGTTAAGCGAGGGCCAGCGGCGGCGTGAGGACGGAATCGACGTCGTGGTCGGCTATGCCGAGTGTCACGGCCGGCCACCCACTGAAGCGCTGCTCGATGGGCTTGAGATCGTCCCGTACCGCGAGGTCTCCTATCGAGGCACGCGCTTTCAGGAGATGGATCTCGACGCAGTCCTCTTGCGAAATCCAACGCTCGCCCTCGTCGATGAGCTCGCGCATACGATCGCGCCCGGCACGGGAAGATACAAGAAGCGCTGGCAGGAGGTGCTCGAGCTTCTTGAGGCGGGGATCAACGTCATCACGACAGTCAACATCCAGCACCTCGAGAGCATTGCGGATGCCGTTGAACGGTTGACGGGGGCTCCGGTACACGAACGCGTGCCGGATTCGGTGGTGCGCAGAGCCGACCAGATAGAGCTGGTCGACTCCTCTCCTGAGGAGCTCCGCCGACGATTGCTTGACGGCAAAATCTACTCACCTCAGATCGTTCCACAGGCTCTCAACCACTTCTTCCGATCTGAGAACCTCATCGCGCTTCGTGAGCTCGCTTTCCGGTTCCTCGCCGACGAGCCGGAAGAGGAGCTGCTCGAATTCCTGAGCCGTCAGCAGAGCGGAGCAGTGTGGGAGCCAAGCGAGCGCATCATGGTGGCGGTGACCGGCGCGCCTGGTACCGAAGCGGTGTTGCGTCGCGCCGCGCGAATCGCCGCCAGATTCCAGGCCCAGCTCCATGTTGTCCATGTCGTAAGCGGCAACGGCGCGGCCCGCTCCGACGATGATTCCCTCGAGGCCTTGCGTCGTGTGGCCACTGAGGTCAAGGCGCGCTGGGTCGAGTTACGAGGTGACGACGTTGCTCAGACGATCATAGAATTCGCGCGCGACGCGCGCATTACCCAGGTCGTACTCGGTTCCCGTCAGCGCAGCCGATGGTGGAAAATGCTACGCGGTGGATCGACTGCCCAGAGAGTCCAGCGGATGGCCGTCGCCGCCGGGATCGACGTGCACATCATCGTGAGACGCGAGGTGCCACTAGAAGTGAGCGAGATCGCGACAGGGGGCGACGATGTCAGATAGCGGCTGAGCAAAGGGTGACCGACGGCGTTGTCTCAAGGGATCTTCACGAGGATGTGGTTGAAGATCCCGAGACCAGACCAGATCAGACCAGGCTCGGGCACGATTGATGCTGTCGATGCGGGTGCGGTTCCAATCGAAGTCACCGTTCAAACCGCTGATTCGGTCCTCGCTGGCAGATTGGGGTCCTACAGAACGACGTGCCGTCTCCAGGCGCAACCGCGAGCACGTTGCGCCCGATTCGGCGATCTGTCCCTGTCACGTTCCTCCACCATGCCCGGTCAGCGATCCGCTTGCGACGATAGGTCGGGCTCGGCCAAGTCCCGTGGTCATAGCGCCGGTTGCCATTCGGTTTCCAGGAACGATCCGCAGGTCTGCCTGGTCGGAGTGTGCACGAAAGTCAATTGGGTGTACCGACCCGCATTGAGGAGCGTCGCCAGAGTTATCTCGGCGGGTTCAATGTGAGGCTCTTCCGGGTTCTCGGTGGGTAACTGGACCCTGATCGGGCCGATGGCGTCATGATTTACTCATGCGCGACAACCGAGCAGCCGAGCGACCTGCTCCGTAGGCGCACCTTCGGCTGTGACGACACCGACTGCGCCCGTTGTCTCAGTACCGCCAATTGCATCCCACAAGTCGGATGAATTAAAGAAGCTCGCAGAGCTCAAAGATGCCGGCAATTTGACGGAACGACTGCATCAGACGGTCAGTTCCTTTTCAGAGAGGGAAGGTCCGTCTCGTTCCTGACGCAAGTCACGCACCGCCTTGGTCCCTCCAACGGTCGTCGGGAGATTGCGGCAACGGACATAATGGGCAAATCAGCTCGCAATCTTTCAGCCGATCCGGACGGCACGAATATGGTGGTGACGAGTCTCCATGGCTCGCTTATTGATAGCTAACGACGAGGTCCGGGTCCGGGAGTGGCCGCGCCGCGTGGTCGAGCGGCGAGGGCAGTCTGTCGAGGAACCATCGTGGCTGCAGAAGGCCATATGCTCTAAAGGCGATAGTGCACTTCAGCCCTGGAGGACGCAGTGATGGACAACAGCGAACACCAGCGGCTTGCCCAAGCTTTGAGCGAAAGCGAAGCTCGCCTGCAGGCGATCATCTCCTCTCTCGATGATCTTGTGTTCGAACTCGACGAGAACGGCACTTACCTCGGGATTTGGACCGGCAACGACGCCCTCCTTGCAGCGCCCCGGAGCGAGTTGCTCGGCCGGACACTCGCCGAGGCCATCAGCGGTGAGGTTGGCCTCGGCTTGATGAAGATCATCGGCAGCGTCCTCGAATCGGGTCGCCCGGAGATCTGGGAGTATTGCCTCGAGGTTCCTGTGGGCATCCGGTGGTTCGAGAGCAGGGTCGCTCCGATCGCCACGTCGGAGGGCTCTTCAAAGAGGGTCTGCCTTCTGGTTCGCGACATCACCGAACGAAAGTCTGCCGAGCAAGAGATATCGAGACTCCTATCTCGTGAGCAGCTGTTGAGTCGGTTGTCCGAGGCGCTGCCAGTTGGTCTGTTTGAGATCGATCGTACGGGCCGTATCATGTTCGACAACGATCGCATGCGCGCGATCGCGGGCTACCTTTCTGCGGCCACCGAGGAAGGTCTGATGCCGTCCGTTGTCGCCGAGGACCGACCGGTACTTGAGGCAGCGTTTACCGCGGTACTTGCCAATCAACCGGTCGACGACCTCGAGATAAGGCTTGCGGTCACCGACACCGAGCGAGTCTGCGAAATCGGCATGCGCCCGCTCACGGACGCCTCCGGTGTAGTGACTGGCGCCGTCGGGTACCTCAGCGATGTGACCGACCGCGCTCGGCTTCATCACGAGCTCGAGCTGAAAGAGTCGGTCGACAAGCTCACTTCATGTTTGAATCGAGAGGCGTCGCTCGTACTTGTCGAGACGATGACCACTGCGCCGAAGGCGCCTGGAGAGGGCAGTGCCGTCATCTACATCGACCTCGATGATTTCAAGTCCGTGAACGACCGATTCGGTCACGCGGCCGGCGACTGCCTTCTGGTCGCGGCCGCCGATCGTCTTCGGGGCGCCGCCAGGAAAGGCGATGCCGTCGGACGTCTTGGAGGCGACGAGTTCCTTGTGATCTGCCCGCGAGTCGAAAGCTCAGCTCAAGCAGTCAGAATCGCTGAACGCGTCGCGGCGGCGACGGAGGCCATGGTCGACGTTGGCACCGGTGTAGTCGAGCTGCGGACAAGCGTCGGCGTCGCTTGGACCACCGAGGCGATCGACGCCGATGAGTTCCTCGCTCAGGCCGACAGTGCGATGTACGAATCGAAGCGGACACGCCGCAAAGGCGTGACGTTGTTCGCGACGGACACCCGTGACGCCAGTCCGCTGGTACCGGGGGCGCCGCTTCCTGTTGC
>JBEKWB010000071.1:0-22702 GCA_049513455.1 Acidimicrobiales bacterium | reverse complement strand
CGTCTACCGGGACCAGAACGGCAGCTACGTCTACGTGGACCGCGCCGACCGGGTGATCAAGCGGAGCGGGGTGCGGATATCCCTCATCGAGTTGAGTGAGGCCATGCGCAGCCTGGCCGGAGTGTCGGCCGCATCGTGCGTGACGTTCGACAATTAGGGCGAGCTGGGAATAGTGGCATTAGTGGTCACCGAGACGGAAGTGGCGGTGAGCGACCTCCGGCAGGCCGCCCGGGAACGCCTTCCCGAAACGATGCTGCCGAACCGGATCGAGCTCGTCCGGGAGCTACCGATGACCAAGTCGAGCAAGCTCGACGAGCGCCTCCTGCTCTCCGAGGCCGGTCTGCGCCCCCTGGCTTCCGGGTCCAACGTCCCCGCGTCCTGACGGCGCGTCATTCAGTCGTTTGGCGGTAACTCAAATGCAGTGACGCCATGGGCATTGTAAGCCTCGAACCACCCAGGGGCGCGACTTAGCATGTGGCGCAAGTCCTCAAGTTGGGCGGAGCTGACAAAGCCATACTCGACTCCGTATGTCTGCATGGATTGGGTGATGAGTACATACGTGGGCTGGTCTGGATTGAGATCATATTTCTTGATGACGCGCGTGAACGCAGCGGCATTTGAAACGAAAAGCTTCGGCCCGCTAATGACGCCTCCCGGACCGTAGAGGAACACCGATCCGAAGAGGTTGTACCGCCCATTGAGCGCGCCCGGGGCGTTGTCAGCCACCGAAAAAATCGTCCCGGGCCTGGCCGATTGGTAGAACGCAAGAACACCCTGCACGTCGCTCTCCGGCATCACGTTGACGGCATCGTCACCGAAGAAGGCCGGAAAGAACAGTGTGATCGCCGCGGCCAGGGCAACCGGCGGGGCCAATGAGCCCAACTTCGACACATTCGCTGCGAGCGGTTTCAGTGCCGAGGCGGCCAGACATACAGTCCAAGGAAGGGAGAAAAGATACACACGCAAAAGTCCCTCGCTCCCGTATCCCCCTGCGAACAAGACGAATATGGGCGAGTACGCAAGGAGGACGAGAGCAAGTGTTGGTCGGCCGCGGCGCCAACGGCGCAGTGCGCCAATGCCGCTCAACCCCCACATCCCCACCGAAAGGAGTCGGGACGCTTCCTCCGAGAAAAGGGTTCCCTTTGGAACTTGGCCGATGCTCGCAGAGGGGGGCGCGGCATTGCTGAAGAAGTTGCCAATCGATTTGAGGATTCCGAAGTGGCTGTTCACAAACTCAAAGTGCGGCGCGAGATACCCGAAAACGACTGCCGCGAACAGGAGGGCGATCCATCGGCGCCGTACTTCGCCGATGAGGGCCAGTACCCCCAATTGGATAAGAACCACGTAGGGCGATAACTCGTGCTCAAAGACCAGCACGAAATAAATGAATCCGATAGCCGCGAGAACCGCGCCTTCTTGAGCAGGAGAGGTTGCGCGAATGACGAGTGGAGCCATCTCATCCGTGGTCGGGGATGCGCGCCGCATCAGCTTCCCGATCGGCTGGAGGCGGTTGCGCAGCTTCAGCACCCACTTGGCCTGAGTTTCGCGGCGCAAGAAGGTCAGTGTCAGCGCAAAGATGCCAGCCGAGAGCACAACACCCAATGCCTGGGCGGAAAAGTAGTCCTGCGCGATCCATACCGAGCCCGCATAGAGGAAAAGAGCGAGCCAGCGCTCCCGGTCGTTCAGCGGCAACGCCCGGAAGACGAAGTACAGCATGATGCAGGTGAGTGCCTCGAATGCGAGTTGCACCCACTTGGCATATGCCAATGGGCTTTGCACGCCCACGACCTTGTCAAACCATGCCGCAAATGCGAAGAAGCCGGGGAAGTTCTGATAGACGTCGATCGACGTATTGAGGTGCCCATGCAGGTTGACGTACTGGACAACCCCGATGTACTTGTACGTCCAGGAATAACGCGCGGCCCCATAGAGTAGGGGTGCCGTTCCGTAGAGCATGAGCAGCAAGGTTCCGAGGTTCGCAGTCAATCGGACAGGCGACAGTCGACTCTGCGCCAATGCCCACCCACTCGAGACGACGAGGAGTGCGAGACCCACGTAGAAGACAAGGGGGAGCACAGCCGGCAGTCCGTACTGGCCGAGGTGGCTGGTGTCCGTATTGCGGAGTCCCAGAGCCCAAAAAACGATCGAGACCGGGAGCAAGATATCCCATGGGTAGAGGATTCGACGCGTGTGCCGTTGAGCTGTGATCACAGACTCCGTTGCGGGTGGAGTAGTCGACAGCAGATCTTTCGTCACGACTGCTTCGCGGTTGAAAGGCACTTCAGCTGTCGAGGTCGTGGAGTTCGGTCGCGCTTTCCGTCCCCGTGGGGATCGCCGCTCGGGCTTGGTCGGCTCGTCTTCGCCGAAGCAGCGCGGTGAACAGGGCCACAACGACGGCCACACATTCGATCTCGAGGAGCCCGAGGGGATGCCAGTAGCCCGCCCAGAGGGTGAGGGTGGCGAGGAGGGTGAGGATCGACAGACTCATGAGGACCGATGCGGCGACGTTCGATCGTGCCGCCATAGTGGGCCAGTTACTCACAATGGATCTCCCCGGGACGTAGAGAGCGAAGACGACGCCGACGACGGCGCGAAACGCACCCCCTTCGCCCGCTGCCACGGCGACCGCGATGGCGACGGTCACCGCGACACACCCCATGTCGATCAGATAATCTCTCACGGTCGGGCTGGCGTCGTTGCGGCCACGGATGAGTTACCTGACGAGGCGATGCGGAAGAAGACCGGGGCTACGTTCCGTGCGAGTTCGTGCGTCCGCCCGCGCCTGGACACCTTGCGCTTCGCTTGAGACAACAAATCTGTCCGAGGTGGTTTCGCCGGCCCGGATACACCTGTCCACAATGCAGTCTCCTCATGCGTACCCATAGAACCACTCTGCGTCGGACCCCGACTTGGATGACGTGTGAAGCCACAAAGCCTACATCGGGTGCCCTGGGGCGTCAGGCCACTTGGGATATGAATCCCTGGTGAAGCCACCCTTACGCCTCGGGATCGCGGTGCAGGACCGGGGATCTCCTGGCCTGGCCGCCGGCCCGGGCTCCGTCTGCGCCCCTGGGGTCAGTCGCCGTCCCGACGTTCCGGTTGAGGTGTCGCCTCGTGGGAAAGGGGGTGATCGTCGGGGTGCCACGGCCTGGCGGGCTGTAGGCGTCTGCGCGCCGCCCCAGGGACGGTGGACCGGAACGGCCATGTACGATGCCTCGGTGCAAGTCGCGTATCTCGTCACTTCTTACAGGCCGCCTCAGCAGCTTCTACGCCTCCTTCGCACGCTCCGAGAACCGGGTGAACAGTCGTAACGGGCACCGGGTACGGCGCTGGGACACCAGAGCCGGCACCATCAACCTCGAGATCCCCAAGCTGCGCAAGGGCAGCTACCTGCCGTCGCTCCTCGAGCCCCGCCGTCGGGCCGAACAGGCCCTGGTCAGCGTGGTCTGCCAGGCCTACGTCGAAGGGGTCTCGACGAGGAGGGTCGACGACCTGGTGCGCTCCATGGGGATCGACGGGATGTCGAAGTCCCAGGTCTCAGAGCTGGCCAAGAACCTTGACGCCCGGGTGGCCGAGTTCCGCAACCGGCCCCTCGACGCCGGCCCCTACACGTACTTGTGGGTGGACGCCCTCTTCCACAAGGTCAGAGAAGGTGGTCGGGTGGTGTCGGTGGCGACGGTCATCGCCACCGGTGTCAACGCCGAGGGGCACCGCGAGATCTTGGGCCTCGACGTGTTCACCACCGAGGACGGGGCGGGCTGGACCGCCTTTTTGCGCGGCCTGGTGGCCCGCGGGCTCTCGGGAGTGGCGCTCGTCATCTCCGACGCCCACGAGGGGCTCAAGAACGCCATTGCGGCGGTGCTCCCCGGCGCTTCGTGGCAGCGCTGCCGGACCCACGCCATGCGCAACCTGCTCACCAGGGTGCCCAAGGCCGCCCAGGCCCTGGTGGCCACCTTGGTGCGCACGATCTTCGCCCAGTCCGATGCCACCCAGGTGCAGGCCCAGTTCGGCCGGGTCGTCGACCAGCTCGAGGCGCAGTTCCCGGCGGCGGCCGAGTTCCTCATCGACGCCCAGACGGATCTGCTCGCCTTCGCCAGCTTCCCGGTCGAGCACTGGCGCCAGATCTGGTCCAACAACAACCAAGAACGGCTCAACAAAGAGCTCCGGCGGCGAACCGATGTCGTCGGGATCTTCCCCAACCGCGCCGCCCTCATCCGCCTGGCCGGCGCCGTGCTGGCCGAACAACATGACGAGTGGGCCGTCGCCCGTCGTTACATGAGCGCCGAGTCGCTCGCCAAGGCCCGACTCCACGTCATCGCAGGCGAGAGCGAGGAGGTGAACGCCGAACTCGACGTAGCAAGCTGATCAACAATCACGATTGATGCGGTGGTCGTTGTACACCACTCGACCGGACTTGACCGAACGTCCGACGCCCCATCGCATCCGTTGCAAACTCTCTCAATGGCGCACTTTACAGACTGCAACGGAAAGCTACCGCCTATGTCTACCCGGACGGGCTGCCCCTGCGGTTGGGTCTCAGGGTGAGGCGCTCGCCGTTCTCGGAGACTTTCCCCTGTTGGTACGGCATACCGCAGATGGCGTTGTCGCGCCGAGCGGCAGAATCCGTGGTCAATTTCATAAGTACCCATGACAGCTATGTTCAGTACTACGCAAGGACAGCGATCCCTGATGAGTCGGCCACGGCGACGATCGTGTGCAACGATCCAACTCTGAAGATATGCAACGGCAATCTTCACTGGACCAGGTGGACGGTCGGTGACCATAGTCACCCCGACGTATTGGTTCTCAACGATCTCGGCGACTTCGTGAATTCAGACAAGTTCTTTGCGAGAAAGTTCGATGTCGACGTGGACAGCTCCGTGCTCGATGCACTTGATCAGCGAATATTTGGAAGCTGAATCCCCTCCGGAGGCGAACGCGGCCGACCTCGCTAGGGACCGGCAGGCCCACCTATACGAATCCGACCATTCAGTGTGGCTGCGACCATAGTTGGAGCGTGTCGACGACCACGTAGCCGAGGCTGCGGTACAATTTCTCCCCGGCTGCCGACGAGGGGAGCACCGATCCTGTAGCGCCCCGATCGAAGCACTCCCACAGCGCACCTTCGAGGACACGCCGCCCGTACCCTCTCCCTTGGTACTCGGGCCGAGTTCCCATCGACCATACGACGGCGAGCCCGTCTTCCAGTGCGATGGTTACTGAGGCGATGACCCTGCCGCCCTCGGACAACCCCCAGAATCCACCGTCGCTACGCCCGCCCGCCGTGTCAGGGAAGACGGCTTCTGCGGTGGACCGATCCGATCCGCAACTGGCAGCGACGATCTCCCGGGCGGCTGGCAGGTCCTCGGTAGGGAGGAGGCGGACTTTCTGGATCTCCGGTCGCCTCGGGGGCGGCTCCTTCAAGTACATGAGTGGCAGTGCTCCGACGGTCACCCATCCGGCGCGGACGAGGGTTTGCGCGGTAGCCAGGCCGGCTCCGGCCAGCATGATAATCCCCGGCTGGCCCAGGTCGAGCACGGGCTGGAGGCAGTGTTCGATCAGCACGGAGCTGTTGGCTGACCGGCAGCACGCGAGGTTGCAGTTGACGTTGAGCTCGCCGCTGAGTGCCAGCCACCAGTCCTGGCCTACCTCGTGCTGACCGCCCCCCGCCCAGATGCGGGCGGAGGCACCAAGGGTGCGAAAAAAGTCGGGAGAATCGGTGGTCATGGGACAGAACCATAGTCGTATCCATTTGGGCGGTTTATGCCTGGGGGGAGCGGGCTGATCCCCTCTGGAATGGCCTTCCCGGCCTCAGCCTTCGATTAAACGTTCACCTCCCACTCAGGCGGCTTTCATGACTGAGGGATAGCGCTTTCTGGATGGTTTTCGCGTTCCCTTGGGTCGGCTCGGGCCCGGCGTCGAGGATTTCGGTGGGTGGGTGTGCCCAGGGTTGCACGCAGTCGCCTGAACTCTGGACGGACTCGCTCTGGGGTCAGCCTCCGCGTGACGATGGGCTCCAGGTCGACAAGACACAATGAGGAGCCGAGCTTCGCTTGCTAGGCCAACCCCAGCACCCAACGTGGACGCGACCACATCTGGATGTATTCGGTCACTTCGTAGCCGAGTGCCCGATAGAGTTTCTCACCTGCCTCCGTCGAATAGAGCAACGACCCGGTCGCGCCCTTTTCGAGTTGGTCATGGAGTGCCACCTCTAAAAGTCGGCGGCCGAAGCCGCGCCCCTGACTTCCAGGGAGGGTGGCCATCGACCAGATGACCGCGAGTCCGTCTTCTTCCACGACGACAACTGAAGCCACAAGTTGGTCTTCATCAAACAGTCCCCAGACCGTGATGTCGTCCCGCTCCGCCATCGAATCAGGAATGGCGGTCGTGGCACTGGCATGAGAAATGCCGAAGCAATCCGTGATGACGCTGCGGGCCAGATCCAACTCGTCGACGGCCAGAGCGCGAACGCCGGTGGATGCCGACCGCTCAGGAGAAAGTGGCTCCAACAACATTAATGGCTGTGCACCGATACTCACCCAACCGGCATCAGCGAGGAGTTGTGCTGTGCCCAGTCCGAGCCCAGCCAACATGATGATCCCCGGTTTGCCGTGGTCGAGAAGCGGTTGCAGGCAGGACTTCGCGAGGATGGCGGAGTCGGAGGAGCTGCAACAGGCCAGATTGAGATTCACGTCCGAATCACCGCTCAGCGCGAGCCAGTACTCCTGATGTACATCGTGCACACCGCCCGACGCCCACAGCCGGGTCGAACCACCAAAGGTCCCTACCAGGTCAGCCCGATCGCGAATCATCTCGCAGACGATAGTCATAATCGTCACCTCGGTCGCCGATACTCGAGGACGTACGCATTCGCGCGATGGGAAACATCATGTATCGGAAAAGTTCCATGTCAGGCGGACTGTGGAAGGGATCCGCCGGTCAATGAGCTCGAACAGCTCGGGATGCGATCCGACCATCCCGTCAATCCTGATCACATGGCCCTGATGAGTGCTCTCCCGCGAATCAACCGCGTCTCCGGGTTGGCGGTTCAGACGAACCTCGTCTATTCCGGGGAGTGTGCCCAGGTCCTCCAGGCCCTTGATCGTCGCGACCTGGACGGCCGACGGTGGCGACACGATGAAATAGTAAAAGGCGATTTTCGAGTCCGTGAGAATAGGCACGGGACCCATATCCTGGCCCAGGGCAAGGCGCACCGCCCAAACGAGGAGAGATGGACCGCCGATGCGGGCGATCATCCCGCTTATACCTCCACCCAGGCGCCCATTGACCTCCACGATGCGAGGGCCGTCCGGAGTCAATTTGACCTCGGTATGCAAAAATCCCTGGCGAACCTGCATGGCCTCGATGGCGGCGCGAGCCAAGGCGGTAACAGCAGCCGATTCAGCTGACCCCAGATCACTGGGAAGGAACAGACCCGTCTCTCGGAAGGGCGGTGCGAATGGAAATCGACCGGTCACCGCGATGTGCTCGATCGTTCCGTCTCGAACTATGGATTCGACCGACACCAGATCGGCGGAGGGGCCGGGTGGAGCCCGGTCAGGTAGCCACTCCTCCAGAATGAACTCCTCGTCCGGATCACACTTCGCCAGGGCTTGTGCCAGCTGATCGGGGTTCTCGATCTTGAACGTGTCTCGGCCCCCGGCTCCCGCCCGAGGCTTCAGAACCGCCGGGTAGGGGACACTTGTCTCGAGATCACCCTGTCGCAGAGCGGCAAAGGCGGGTACGGGCAATCCCGCATTCTGAAGAGCCGTGCGCTGGGCTACCTTGTCGGTCAGTAGTCGGGCCGAATGCACCGAGTGGAAGGGGAGGTTGAGCTTTTCGGCAACCGCCGCGGCCAACCGTATGGGAGCATCTGTGAAGACGATGACGCCATCAAGCTCGTGAGCTGTGAGAAATTCGACGGCTTGTGCTTCGTTCTTGCCCGTGACGTCGAGAACCTCACCAAATCGCGCGAGCAATCTGAGCGGGGGTTTGTCGGGCGACCAACCGACCACCCAGACAATTTTGCACCACTCGCGCGCCGCTTCGAACGCCTGAAGAATCGAGATCGACGTCTCATCGTGGAATATTGCCAGCCGTGGTTGTTCGGCCATGGTCTAATCGTCGATTTCCCTAGACCGGCGCCGTTCTGGTGTCAACGCAAGATCTCGGGGTGCGCTGCACATCAGACGGGCGATAATCCATAGAGCACACTAGCAATCATGCTTTGCAAAGTCGGGATGCATCGGAGGGGTACCGGTGCGGCATGCCCCAACTCTACGAGGGATTGGACTGGGCCAGCCAACCGGTGATTGTCGGGGCCGCCGGCGTTGCTGACTGCCCAGGGTTCCCCGATAAGGTGACCCTGTCCGGCCAGGCGCCGCACCGTCTTCGACGTCCCGGTAGTCCTCATCGGTAGCGGGTGAGGTCGAAGGCGATCTCCCACACCGTATCGTCGTCCGGCACTGCGTCATTGCGAACGGACCAGTGGGCGACGTCAGTGGCCTGGTAGTAGCGGGACGGGAGTGACGAGATGTGGCAATGTGCCAGCGCCTCCTCGGCTGCCGCGTTCGACATCGACCGACACCCCCCCCGTGCGGGCCGGGGCCCGAGGGCGCCCCTCCGCAACCTCACTCATCCTTGGCCGAAGGAAGTGTAATCACAGGCGCTTCTCGGCGCGTTCCCGGTCGTTCGGGAGGGGTGGGTTAACACCCCGGCCGAGGGGCAGACCGAGTCGCCGGTCGGGGACCGGCACTCCTTCGGACCAGATGAGGACACCGTTCACCCAGACATGGTGGATTCCGGCGTTCCGCGTCACCAGGCGAAAGCCGTACCACGATCGAGGAGTAGGAGATCCGTGGGAACACCCCGGGCCCCGGCCTCTTCGATCTCATGGGGTAATCCGGACGGAGTACTCGGGAATCGCGCCCATCCCGATCGGTTCCCCAGGCGCTGGATCGTCGGGCGCCACCTGGCCGTGACTCATGAACGGCGGATGCCTCCAGGTCGACTACGAGCGCGATCCGAACGTGACCGAGGGCTTCACCTGGGCCGCTTATAGACGCTACCTTCGGCGACTGGCCCAATCGCCGATCACGTGATCGGGCCGGGGAAATAATCGCGACGGTCCCTTTAGGGGATACGTCTCACCCGGGGCTCAGCCCCGCGTGGGAAACCTGATGCGCGCGGCGCGCTTCGGGGAGACGTAGCCGTTCTCCACGAACCAGCGGGCCGAGTCCACGAAGGCCTCGGAGACTGGACGGGGGGAGTGGCCGAGCTCGACGCGCGCTCTGTGGTCGTTGAACATCATGTTCGTGGTCGACATCCGGGCTGCCTCGAGGGCCACGCTCGGTTCGCGGCGTAGCAGCCGACCCTCCACCAGCTGCGAGAGCGCTCCCACACCCAGGGCGACGGACCGGGGCACCTGGAGCGTGGGGGCAGGCAGGTTCGTGCAGCGGGCGAGGGTGGCGAGGAAGGAACCCATGCCCAGGTTCTCCCCTCCGATGATGTAGCTCCGCCCTATGGCGCCGCGTTCGAGAGCGAGAAGATGACCCGTCGCCAGGTCATCGACATGGACCACGTTCAGCGTGGTGTCGACGAATGCGGGGACCCGGCCGTTGAGGAACTCGAGGACCAGCTTTCCCGTTGGTGTCGGCCTCGTGTCGCCTGGACCGAGTGGGAACGTGGGGAGTACGAGCGAAACTGGCGCTCCCTGCGCCGCGGCCCGGAGGACCTCGTGCTCGGCCACGTACTTCGTCCTCTTGTAGAGCCCGAACAGGTGGGCCACGTCGGCGTAGCTAGTCTCGTCCGCCGCCTGACCGTGGGCCGCGCCCTCCAGGCCGATGACCCCCACGGTGCTGGTGTAGACGACACGTTCGCACACACCCCGACGAGCAGCCTCGAGGACGTTGAGCGCGCCGCCCACGTTGACGTCGTAGAAGTCCTGCGGTCGTTTGGCCCAGAACCGGTAGAGCGCGGCCAGATGGAAGATGAAGCGGGCGTCCGCGCAAGCCGCCATGACGGCCTTGGCGTCCCGCACATCCACCGGGACGCGCTCGACGTCGAGGCTCTGCAGGTTCCGCTCGTCGCCCTCCGGCTCGACGAGAGCCACCACGTCGGCACCGCGCGCCAGGAGAGCTCGTACCACGGCCGAACCGATGAACCCGGCTGCCCCCGAGACCGCCACGCGGTCTCCTTTGGCCAGGGAGAGCTGACCAACCGGTGGGCTCTGTGACCCGGGAGCCGGGCTCATGAATTCGGCGGCTGCACCGACGAAGGACTGGTGGCCACCTCAACCTGTCCGTTCTCAGTCCCGTTCCCGTTCCCGTTCCCGTTCCCGTGCGCAGTCCCGTAGCCGTTGCTGTTCCCGTTGCCGTTCTGCGCCGGCCGATCGTAGGGGGAGCCGGGACGCAACTTTCCGGACCGCCGGAGCGCGCCATTGGCCATCGTCCGCCCGAATTCGAAGAGAAGACCCGAGCCACTGTGCGCATCCTTGAGCACATCGTCGAGCGCGGCCACGAAGTAGTCGATCTCCTCCTGGCCGCAGATGAGCGCCGGGAGGAGTTTGATGATGTTGACATTGTCCGCCGCCACCTGGGTCAGTATGCGGTGGCGATGGAAGAGGGGCACCACCACCATCTGGGTGAAGATGGCCGGGCGCAGCCGCTCGAGCGTCTGGTAGCGCCGGCGTAGCCCTTTTGATGTCGGGGGCCCGAACTGCAACCCGATCATCAACCCCTTCCCCCTGACTTCGTGAAACATCTCGTAGCGCTCGACCAGCGGTTGCAGGGCTGCCGCAAAGTCGAGGCCCGTCAGGTGCGCCCGTTCAACGATGTTCTCGTCGTCAAAGGTCGCGAGCGTGGCGAGCCCCGCCACCATGGCCAATTGGTTGCGACCGAACGTGGTCGAGTGCTTGAGCGCCTTTTCCAGCGAGCTGAAGATGGCCGTGAAGATCCGGTCCGACGTGAGAACGGCGCCTATGGGGACGTACCCTCCGGACAGCGCCTTGGAGACGGTGATGATGTCGGGTTCGAGTCCCCAGTGCTCGTAGCAGAAGAACTTCCCCGTGCGAGCGAGTCCCGTCTGCACCTCGTCGATCACCAGCAACGTCTTGTGCCGCCGACACAGTTCCTGCGCTTCCTTCCAGTATTCGGGCGAGGCCATGTAGACGCCCTTCCCCTGAATTGGCTCGACGACGAAGGCGGCGACATCTCCTCGCCGCAACTCGGCGCGGAGGGCCGCAATGTCCCCGAAGGGCACGGGGGTGGTACCGGGCAGGAGGTGACCGAACCCCTCCCGAAAGTCAGCGCTGCCATTGAGCGAGAGTGCGCCGGTGGTCAAGCCGTGGAAGGCGTGGTCGGCGTAGAGGATCCTCGGGCGACGCGTGGCCTGCCGGGCGAATTTGATGGCCGACTCAATGGCCTCGGCACCCGAATTACAGAAGAACACCCGGTTGATGTTGTCCCCGCACCGCTGCACCAGTTGTTCCGCGAGTAGTCCCGGCAGGAGAGCGCAGTCCATCTGGACCATGTTCGGCAGGTCGAGATCGATGGCCTGGTGGAGCGCGGCCTTGAGGGCCGGATGGCTACGCCCGAGCGCGTAGACACCGAATCCCGAGAGGAAGTCGAGATATCGGTCCCCCTCCGCGTCGAACAGGTACGAACCCTCGCCGCGGACGTAGAATCGGTCGAATCCGATCGTCTTGAGGACCCGGGCCAGCTGGTGGTTCAGGTGCTTGTCATGCAGCTCGTAGTTTTCGCCGTGACGCGCCCCTAGGACCTCTGCAACATCAAATGGCATACATCTCCTTCACGGGCACGGTAGTGGGGTCAGTCCTGGCTTCGGCGGGCTGTTCGGGAGGACTGCCCCGAGCACTCGATCCTGGGCAACTTTACGACATCCGTCGGGGTAAACGGCAACTCCCCCCGGCCCCACCCGTGCGTGGCCTGGTTGGGGATCATTGGGCCCCGGCGACCAGTGCTGTTACCGTCTCGGCCTCATGAGCCAGATCGCCCAATTGCTTGCCGCCAACAAGGGCTATGCCGCGGCACGGGCCAACGTGGCCGATGCCCGCCCGGGGCGCCACATCGCCGTGGTGACCTGTATGGATGCCCGGATCGATGTGTTCGCCGCTCTGGGGCTCCACCTCGGCGAGGCCCACGTGATCCGCAATGCAGGAGGCCGGGTGACCGAAGACGTCCTGCGCAGCCTCGCCCTGTCGAGCCACGTTCTCGGGGTCGACACGGTGGTGGTGATGCAGCACACCGAATGCGGTCTCGCCGGGCGAACAGACGCCGAGTTGCGAGAGCTCACCGGCGCCGATCTGGGGTTCTTCCCGATCGACGACCACGCGGCGGCCTTGCGGGAGGACATCGAGATACTCGCGGGCACACCCTTCCTGCTCCTCTTGACCGTGATCGTCGGCTTCATCTACGACGTCCAGAGCGGTGAAGTGGATGACGTCGCCTATTGGGAACGGCCCGCGACGACATAAGCCCATGCAGGGCGACGAGCTCGTCCTGTTGCCATCATTGCTTGCCTGACACGCCGACCGGGGGATCCCCCTCGATGAGACACCCTCGTGCCACGCTCGCGCCATGGGAAATTGGGCAATGGGTGAAGTTCTGGGGTTTGACTTCGAAACGACAGGTGTCGACCGTTTCAACGATGTACCGGTCTCCTACGCGCTCGTGACCCTGATTGCGGGAGAGCGCGTGTCGACATCTGCGGGTCTGATCGATCCCGGTCGAGCCATTCCCGTCGGCGCGACGGAGGTGCACGGAATCTCCACGGAACGGGCGAGGGCTGAAGGTATGCCGCTGAGGGATGCGATGGAGATGATCGCGGCAGAAGTGGTCTCGGCCGGCGCGCGGGGTGTGCCGCTGGTCGGTATGAAGCTCGACTACGACCTGACTATTCTCGACACCCAATCCCGAACTCTGTGCGGACGCGGTCTGCCCGAACGAGGGTGGTGTGGCCCGGTGCTCGACGCCGTGGTGCTGGACCGACATGAGGATCGCTTCCGGAAGGGCAGCCGTACTCTGAGCGCCCTGTGCGCGCACTACGGGGTCTGCATCGAGAACGCACACGACGCGGTCGCCGATGCCGTGGCGTCGACCGAGGTCCTCTTCGCTCTGGCGGCCCGTTTCGCGTCGCTCGGGGAGGCCGAACCGATCGAACTCCACCAGGCGCAAATCGCGTGGCACCGCGAATGGGCGGAGAGTTACGACGACTGGCGAGTCGGTCGCGGCATGACCCCGATGGATAGGCGCGACTTCATCTGGCCGGTGGCATCGGCAGTTGTCTCGGACCCGGTCATGCGCCTTAGCGCTTGAGGAGATCCCACACCATTTCCACGCCCTCGTCCGCCGTCAGGACGTACTTCGCCGGATGCTGTTTGTCGATGTGCCCGATCAGGCCGTTGTACACGGAATAGCCAATTAGCTCCTGCAGACGGCGCGGGAACGTGCTCACCAGTTTGGTCGGAATTCCGAGCTGTTGGTTCTCCTGCTGGCGTATGTAGCCGGCGCAATAGTTCATTGCGATGCCCACCCGCGGCGTGTCGGTCAGGTTCGCACCGCCTCCGTGCCAGAGGCTGCCCACCCAGACCAGCACGCTGCCCTTCGGCATTTCGGCGGCGATGGTGTCGTAGTGCTCGAGCGGGTTGGGCGCGTGGTCCCGCAGGTGGCTACCGGGGATCACACGTGTCGCTCCGTTCTCCTCGGTGAAGTCCGTGATCGCCCACATGGTGTTGCAGATGATCGGTATGTGGGGACGAGTGAGCGGGATGACCTGGTCATCGGCGTGGATCGGCTGTGCGCGCTCGCCGGGGCCGATCGCGATCGAGGACAGCGAAGAGATCAGGGCTCCGGGGTCCAGGACTCTTTCTACGACGGGCAGCACGTCGGGGTGCACCGGGATCTTCTCGAAGGTCGGGCCGTGGACCAGGAGGTTGTACACACGGGTCGTGTGCACGCCCTCAAAGAGATTGTCAGCCGGCACGGCCCCCAGTTCAGCCTCGACCTTGCGGAGTGCGTCGGCGATCTCGTCAATGAAGTCCGGTGCTATGGCGTTCTCGAGGACGGTGTACCCCTCTTCGGCTATCCGCCGCAGATGTCCTTCCATTTCCGCTTCGGGGCGGGTTCCGGCGTTGCTCACGGCTCCCATCGTAGAGACCCCGTGCCTGATCCGCTCGCTCCCGCTCGTTCCGTGTGCCGACCGGGATTTCCGCTGGTGGTAGGGTCACACCGGAAGGGCCGTTAGCGCAGCTGGTAGCGCACTTGCATGACGCGCAAGGGGTCACAGGTTCGAGTCCTGTACGGCCCACT
This sequence comes from Acidimicrobiales bacterium, assembly GCA_049513455.1. Taxonomy (GTDB): domain Bacteria; phylum Actinomycetota; class Acidimicrobiia; order Acidimicrobiales; family RAAP-2; genus Bog-473. Next base: position 8,375 of record JBEKWB010000071.1, on the reverse strand, counting down.
CAAAGAATCCCTGGTCAGAAGGTTATAGCCGGGGATTCTTTCGCGTCCGGGTGCCCTAGAATGGCCGATGACAGCAACGATGACAGCAACGCCGATGGGTTTTGCTGAACGGAGGCGGACTTGCCTGGTCAGCGGATGAACGGTGAGGGGAGCCTCTACCAGCGCGCCAGTGGGCGGTGGGTCGGGGCCGTCACGCTCGGTTACGACGCCAACGGCAGGCCTGTCCGCAAGACCGTGACCGCCAAGACGAAGACAGAGGCTCGGCAGAAGCTCAAGGATCTGCAGGACAAATTGGACGACGGGTACACGCCGCCAGCCCGAGAAGAGACGCTCGCACAGCTCTTCGAGCGTTGGGATCGCGACGTCTTGAGCACCCAGGTGCAATCCGACGCCCGGGACAACTACATGACCGTCGCCCGGTGCCACATCATCCCGACGCTCGGAAAGAAGAAGGTATCCGCCCTCACGGTCGCCGACGTGCAGCACCTGACTGCGTCGAAGCTGTGTGGCGGTCCGGACAATGTGCCCCGACCACTTTCGGTATCGACTGTGCGCCGGATTCGCTCGGTGCTGGCCCAAGCCCTCGACGTGTGCCTCGTGGAAGGAAGCCTGCTGCGAAACGTGGCAAAACTCACCAAGGCGCCCAAGGCGGGGCAGACCGAGGGTCGGACGCTCACTCCGGCGGAAGCCAAGAGACTGCTGAAGGCATTGGAAGACCACCGACTGGGTCTGCTGTTCATCGTGATGCTGGCCACGGGATTGCGGAGAGGCGAGGCCCTCGGTCTGCAATGGGAAGATGTCGACTGGCGCAAGCACACCATCGGAGTACACCGCCAGCTCCGCAGAATCAACGGGCATCTGGTCATGCGGGCGGTCAAAGGAGGGAAGTCGGGGAGGACCGTCTACCTACCCGAACAAGTCGTCACACTGCTGAAGGAGCACCGAGCGGCGCAGACAGCGCACCTCAAGGCGTTGGGCATGGAAGGTGCGGGGCTCATCTTCACGACGCAGCTCGGAACCCCACTTGACCCTCGCAACGTGCACCGGGATTTTCAGACGGTCTGCACCAAGGCCAAGTTGGGAAGGTGGCATCCCCACGAGCTCCGCCACTCCGCAGCCAGCCTCATGTTGGCTCAGGGCGTTCCACTCCAGGTGGTTTCCGAGGTGCTCGGGCATTCCTCAATCCGCATGACCGCCGATGTGTACGGACACATCCTGCAACCCCAACGCCGTGAGGCTGCTCGTGCCATGAACAAGATGCTCTGGGGTCAGTAGACCGGACGGCTACGCCCTCCGCACGGTGTCGATGAATCGCGACACGGAATTGCGGTCACGCCACCGAAGGTGAGCTAGGCCGAGTTCTCGAGCCGGGCCACGTACTCTTCGACCGAGGCCCGGACTACGAGCCGCCGCCTTCCTATCTTCACGGAGCGCAGCTCGCCTCCAAGCACCAGACGGTAGGTGACAGTCCTTCCTATGCCGAGCAACATCGCCGCTTCTTCCACGCTGATGGTCACGGGCGGCCCGATATGAAGGGTCTCACTCATGACCGGAGCTCTGTGACTTGTCGAGCCGATGCAGGAGATCCGGTCACGACCGTAGCTGCTACAGGGGCTGTAGGTCTTTCATCTGCCGAAGGACTGTCAGCGATCGGTGGCGCATCGGGTGACATGAGCCTCTCGCTCTTTCCTCGGTCCGTTCGGGCCGTCAGTTTCAGGGCAGGCAGGGGCAGGGCCACCATCACCCTCCCAATACCTGATTGAAGCATTCCCCAACTGCTGGCCCGGTCCCTCACTCATCGCGAGCAAATCCTCATCCCGACGCCATGGCCGAGCCGGCCACCACGGTGATACGAAGTCGGCGAGCGACCATCGGGTGCCGCCGCCACCGTTCCCCAGCGACTTCTTGAGAACCTCCCCATGGAACATGCAGGGCCGTTGCGCCAGGGTATTCAGCCTTGACAACCCCCTGTGGGGAACTACGGCCGGGTAGCCCTGAGGCGCACGCCCACGCGCCGGACCGGTGCCACCGGCGCTTCACGGCGTCCAGCCGCCGGCTCGGCTCACAAGAACTTCTGACGGTGTCGTGATCGTTGGGGTTCGCCCTGCGGGCGAACCCGCCAGAAGTTCTTGCTCGGCCCAGGGGCTTCCCTCTCCGGAACTTGACCCCGCTCAGCTCCGGTGGGAGTCGGCTGATCATCGAACGACGCAGCGGCGTCGTCCGCAACGTACGAGGTGCACTGCGTTAGGTGCGATCGCCGTGCACGATCAGACCACTAGGACCGAGTTCCACGTAGTCGGCCTCGGAAAGAGCATCTACGACCGTGTCGAGGTTTTCGGCGAAAAGGGCGAGCAGATCCGCATTGGCCACGTTGCCGGTTGAGACCGTGAGGAGGCGTCGAGGGGATCGACGCAACAGGTGGCTGTTGCGGAAGTCCCGGTCCTTGGTGATGACTACCCGGTCCTCGTCGTCGGCCAGATCGGCGAGAGTTGCGTCGGAGATCCTGTTCCCTTCTGGAAGCTGTGAGGTGTGGACGCTGTCGTGCCCAGCCTCCGCCAGTAACCGGGAGAGCTTCGCCGGCAACTGGGCGTCGACGACGAATTTCACGCGGCGCCGAGCGGCACCACCCGACGCTGACCCGAGGCCAACGCCCCGAACTCAAGGGCAGCCAAGAGATCGTCACGTTCGAGATCGGGATGGTCTTCGATGATGTCCTCAATGCTCATGCCTGACGCCAAGAGCTCCAGGAGGTTCTCGACGGGGTAGCGCAACCCTCGCACCGTGGGCTGACCGTGACAGATCGCCGGGTCGGTGGTGATTCGGTCCAACCGTGACATAGACACAATCGTACCGCGACACTTCCCATACCCAGCCCGTCAACGCCTACCGCCCGCTACACCGCTTCACAGACCAGCGTCTCCGGACCTTTCCAAGCTCACCATCACCGGCGCTCACTTCCCCACCACACAGTCAATCTGAGCCACACGATTGGCACCCACGGCGCTCCAAGGGCCGATTGTGGTCGACGACCGGTCGGTGGGGTGTGGGACGACCGGCGTCCCGGCCGTGGGGATGCGCAGTGCTTTCAATTCGCAGGATGACGTTGGGGTCGGGGTATCGGTACCTGATGGAGTCGGTGGCGGCCGGCGACGGGGTGCGCCATCAGTCGCAGAGTCTGGCCGACTACTACGCCGCGTCCGGCACGCCACCGGGCGTGTTCCTCGGTGCCGGTCTGGCTGCCCTTGATGGCGGCAGAGGGGTCGAAATCGGGTCGGAGGTCAGCGAACAGCATCTGTTCAACCTCCTCGGGATGTGCGCCGATCCGATCACCGGCGAAGCGCTAGGGCGCCCACCGATGCGCTTACGGCCTTCTTTGCCGGGACGGGATGCAGAACGAATTGGTGCGGTTGGGGGAGCCGCCAGCACCGCCGACCAGACCGTGGCGGTGGTCGGTCGCGCAGCCAAGGAACGACCGAACCGCAGGGCGAACCGGACGCCGGTGGCCGGGTTCGACCTCACGTTCTCACCCAGCAAATCGGTCTCTACAGCGTGGGCCTTGGCCGATGAAGACACCAAGGCGGTGATCTCCGCCTGCCACCGCCGGGCCATCGAGGTCGTGCTCGCCTACGCCGAACGCGGGGTCTTCCACTCGCGTTCAGGCAAGAACGGCGTAGTGCAAGAGGACGTCGAGGGCGTAGTCGCCACCGCTTTCACCCACTGGGACTCGAGGGCCGGTGACCCCCAGCTGCACGACCATGTGGTGGTGGCCAACCGGGCCCGATCGGTCTCCGATGGGGAGTGGCGCACCCTCGATTCGCGGGGCCTGTTCAAGAGCGTGGTCATGCTGGGGGAGTTGCACCAGGGCGTCTTGGCCGACCTGTTGACCCAGGAGTTGGAGTGGGGCTGGGACGAAAGATCCCGGCGCCATTCCGACCAGGTGCGCTGGGAAGTGACCGGCGTTCCCGAGACCCTTCTGGACGAATTCTCTCAACGCGCCGCCGCCATCGAGGAGCGCAAAGAGGTCTTGATCCCCGTGTTCGTCGCCGCCCATGGGCGTCAGCCGACCAGCACCGAGATCATCAGACTGCGCCAGCGGGCGACGCTTGAGACCCGGCCGCGCAAGGAGCACCGCCCCCTCGGCACAATGACCGAGGAGTGGCGCCAGCGGGCTGTGCCCTACGTCGGAAATGACCCGCAAGCCTGGGTGGCGGGGTTGTCTAGCCGCAATGATTTGCCGCTACTCCGCGCCGGCGACCTGGCCGACGAGATCCTCGCCGACGCAGCATCCGTCACGATCCACAAGGTGTCCGAACGTCGGGCCACCTTCTCTCGGGCGAACGTCTTGGCCGAAGTCCACCGTCAGTTCCAAGGTGTCCGCTTCGCCTCTCCGGACGACCGGATTGCGGTGGCTGAGCGCACCGCCGACCTGGCGGTCGGGCAGTCGTTGCTCATCTCTGCGTCCGAGTTGCACTTCACGCCGGAGGGCTTGCGCCGGGCCGATGGGACCAGCCGGTTCCGGGCCAAGGGGCACGAGATCTACAGCACCACCAACCTCATCGACGCCGAAGCCCGCCTGCTCGATGCCGGGCGAGAAATTGGTGGTCCGGCCGTCGCAACCGAGGCGGCGGCGGCCGTGACCGCAGCGATCCCACCCGGCCAGAGCCCCCCCTTTTCCATCGATCAGGCCCTCGCAGTGGAGCAGATCGCCACGTCCGGCCGCCGGCTGGACGTGTTGGTCGGACCCGCAGGCACCGGCAAGTCGACCACGATGGCGAGGTTGCGGGCCGTCTGGGAAGACGAACATGGGTCGGGCTCGGTGCTCGGCCTGGCTCCCTCGGCCGCAGCAGCGGAGGTACTGGCCGAGCAGCTGGGGATCGACACGGAGAACACCGCCAAGTGGCTCCATGAGTACCGTCAGCAAGCCGAACGGCTGGAGAAGATTGCCAACCTGCGGGCAGCGCTTCGGTCTCCCGGGACGTCGCGGCATCGGTCCGCCCTCCACGCTGAGCTGGTCAGGGTCGAAGGCGAAGTGGCCCTGTGGCGGCTTCGAGCGGGCCAACTGGTGATCGTCGACGAAGCCAGCTTGGTCGGGACCTTCGCCCTGGACGAACTGGTTTCCGCAGCCCGAGACGCTCGAGCCAAGGTGGTCCTGGTGGGGGATCAGGCTCAGTTGAGCGCGATATCCGCCGGCGGCATGTTCGCCGCTTTGGTCCACGATCGGGGCGGCCTGGCGCCGGAGTTGACCGATGTACGCCGGTTCGTCAACGCCTGGGAGAAGGCGGCCAGTGTCGAACTGCGCGCTGGTTCTGCCGACGCCATCGACGCCTATGAATCCCATGGCCGGGTGGTTGGAGGAAGCCGAGATGAGATGCTCGACGCTCTCTACGAGGCCTGGAAGCACGACGTCGAGGCCGGCAAGACCAGCCTCATGATCGCCGCCGATCTCGGTACGGTGGATGAACTCAACGCCCGGGCGCAGGGTGATCGGATTGGCGCCGGAAGCGTGTCGGGGGACGGGGTGCCGGTATCCGGTGGGGCGACGGCGGGGATCGGGGACCAGGTGGTGACCCGCCAGAACAACCGACGCCTCAGCACTGGGAACCACTGGGTCCGCAATGGTGATCAATGGCGCGTGGCCGGCTCACATGCCGACGGCTCGCTGACCCTGCAACGACGCCATGGCGCCGGGTTGGTCCACGTGCCGGTCGACTACGTGCGTGAGCATGTCGAGTTGGCCTACGCCTCTACCGCCCATCGGGCACAGGGCAGGACTGTTGACACGGCGCACGCCATGGTCGGTCCGAATACCACCAGAGAAATCCTCTACGTCTCGGCCACCCGGGGCAGGGAGGCCAACCGTCTCTATGTCGACACCCACTATGACCCCGACCCTCAGACCTCCCACGGCGACGCGTTGGATCCAATGACGGCGAAAGCGGTCCTCGTCGGTGTGCTGCGCAACGAAGGCGCCGAGGTGGCGGCACACGAGGCGATCCGTCGCGAGCAGCACGAGGCCGAGGGCATGGAGAGGCTCTCTGCCGAGTACCTGACGCTGGCCATCGAGGCCCAAGCCGAGCGCTGGGACGCTCTCCTGGCGCGCTCAGGACTCTCCGATGACCACCTCGCCACCGTGGCCGCCAGCGCGGCCCGGGGCCCGCTGTTCGCCGGATTGCGCGACGCCGAAGCTCGCGGTCTCGATGTCGAGGCGGCCCTGCCGAAGCTTGTCGCGGGTAGATCCCTGGTTGACGCCGCCGATGTCGCGTCCGTTCTCCACGGCCGGGTCGACCGCTGGTCCCAGGCCGCCGGAGGCAGACACCGTCCCACCGGACACCTGATTGCCGGGCTCATCCCGAGAGTCCAGGGTGTGACGGATCCGGACATGGCCCGGGCTCTGGCCGAGCGCGACCAAGCCATGGAACAGCGGGCTCTGTCGTTGGCTGAAGAGGCGATTGCAGCCAGAGACAGTTGGGTGCGGCCGCTCGGAGCCCTGCCGAGCAGACCGGCCCAGCGGGAGCGCTGGTTGCGAGAAGTGTCGACTGTCGCCGCTTACCGGGACCGCTGGCACATCGAGGGTCAGGGCCCCCTCGGCCCCCCTCCAGATCGGGAAAACCACGAACAGACAGCCCAGCGCAAGAAAGCGCTAGCGGCGGGGGAGAGGGCGAAGGCGATCAGCAAGACTGCGGTGGACCAGCCGATCAATCACGGCCTGGATCCACGGGTCGAGGTTTCACGGGGGGTCGAACTGTGAGGGGATTTTGGGTCGGGTGCTAACCACCAGCTAACCCCAATACCGTTCAGTTAAGCCACAATGGTGTAGTTTGATGACGTGCCCCGCCATGGTTGGAGGAAGCCTGCGTCAGACCGCCGGCTCTCCGACCTGGTCTCGGTGGGAGTACTGACGCGGACGTTTCCTCCGGCTTTGGTCGACGAGGTCGTCGCCAGTTGCGGACGCACCGAGCAGCGCAACCGGTCACTGCCGGCGCGCGCCATGGCGTACTTCTCCATCGGGATGGCGCTGCACTCTGAGGGCTCCTACGAAGACGTGCTGTCGTTGTTGACCGATGGCCTGGCGTGGACCTCTGGCGAGGAACCGCTCACCTTGCCTTCGAAGTCGGCCATCTTCCAGGCCCGCTCGCGGCTCGGACCCGAACCGCTCGAGGTGCTGTTCTCCAAGGTGGCAACTCCTCTGGCCAAAAAAGGGACACCCGGGGCGTGGTTGAAAGGACGTCGGGTGGTCGCCATCGACGGGACCTGTCTCGATGTGGCCGACACCCCCGAGAACGCGGCCTTCTTCGGGCGTCCCGGGGTCAACAAGGGCGAGCAGGCGGCCTTCCCTCAAGCTCGGGTCGTGGCACTGGCCGAGTGTGGGACTCATGCCATCTTCGACGCGGTTGTCGGCACGTACGCCACGCAGGAGAACACGATGGCGCGCGAACTGCTCGACCGGTTGGAGCCGGGGATGCTGGCGCTGGCCGACCGGGGGTTCTGCGGATTTCCCCTGTGGTCACGGGCTATTTCGACTGGTGCCGATCTTTTGTGGCGGGCCAACGCCGCCATGAAGCCACGCCACGTCGAGACCTTGGCTGACGGTTCGTGGCTGGCCGAACTGCGACCCGCGGGCCGGGCCGGGCAAAAGACCGAGCCGCTCACCATCCGGGTCGTCGACTACCGGATCGATGACGGCCGCCACAACGAAGAGTCCTACCGGCTCTTCACCACGATCCTCGATCCACGCGACGTCTCCGCGGTGGATCTCGCCGCCGCCTACGCCGAACGCTGGGAGATCGAGAGCGCCTTCGACGAACTCAAGACGCACCAGCGCGGTCCTCGTACGGTGCTCAGATCCAAGTCGCCGGACCTCGTGCTCCAAGAGATCTGGGGCCACCTGTGCTGCCACTACGCCATCCGCACCCTCATGTGGGAGGCGGCCGACCACGCAGGGGTCGACCCCGACCGGGTCAGCTTCGTCACAGCTCTTCGAATCGCTCGCCGCTCGATCACAGTGGCGCGCGATTTTTTCCCCTCAGAACTCTGAGCATGGCTGGCGCTACGCCATCGCATTGCTCGTGCGACGGCTGAACCCGCAGCGCCGTCAACGCAGCAACCCGAGGGTGGTCAAGCGCAAGTACGTCAAGTGGCACGTGAAGCGGGCTCATCACCGGTCCTGGCCCCAACCGACCGGTCCGCCAAGGGCGAGTGTCCCCGGAGCGCCGAGTCCCTAACTGAACGGTATTGCAGCTAACCCGCTTCAACCGGCACCCTGGGGACACCCCCCGCCCCGCCGGTCCCCGCCCCCGGTCGGTCCCCTAGCCCCGATGTGCCGAACGGCCTGAGCGGCCACGAAACCCGTCTCTGGCAGCAGGATGAGGGGGCGA
>JBEKWB010000070.1:0-34640 GCA_049513455.1 Acidimicrobiales bacterium | reverse complement strand
CTCATAACCCGAAGGTCGCAGGTTCAAATCCTGCCCCCGCCACCATTGAAAGCGCGGGTCAGAGCCCTCCCAGGCGGGAGGGCTTTCCTGTAGCAACCTCCCATCCCGCGTCCACCGCGACCGATGATGCGGGGGCCGAGATAGTCGTCGCTGGCCATGCCCAAGCCTACGGGTTTCATGCGTAGATCCACTGCAGTGCACCGACGGGAACGGCGCCGGACGCATTGACCGTGGAACACCTGCGAGCGGGTACTACGTTGAGAAACTGACCAAGGTTGTGTTCAGTGCCGGCGCCTCCGACCTCCGCAACGACGTCCTGAACGCGCTTTGTCGGGACACGTTCGCTGTATCGCTCGTCGCTCAGAGTGGTCAGCGGTTCGGGGCATTCCGTATTTCGCACAATGGGATGACAATCGTCTATCAGCTGTGGGACTCCGGTGAAGAAGCACCTGCCGGCGAACCGATGACCATCGACATAGCGGACGTTGCCGAGATTTACGTCTACTGAACTCCCGTTCGTCCATATTCGAGGAACTGCCGTCGTTGTGGACGTCCTGCTGGGACTTCTAAAAGCAAATGTGTGCTTAGCAATTGTGAACGTTATCCGGGAGGGCGTGGGTGCTCTTCGCTGTCCTGCGCCGCTTCGGGTGGTGGAAAGGCTGTCGCGCGAAGCGTGTCGTGGCCGTCAGAGGCGGTCGTCAAGGGGCTGGTTCCGTCGCAAACTGAGGGTTATGGTCCCAGCGACACCGGTGGCGAAGTCGACCCTCGTCTATTTGGGCGTCCGGCAAGCCCTCGGATGCGAAGTAGACACGGCCGCTCCGTGTCATCAGGGTTCATGGGCAGAACAACTGAGCAAGCGCCCGGCTCATCCCCTTGCGGATGTTGCACGCCTCGATACCCCTTTTCGTCCGTCCCCGACGACGATCCCCATGGTGGCCAGCTCACCGTGGATGCGGCGGTAACCCCAGGTTGGGTTCTCAGTGGCCAGCCGGCAGATAAGAGCCATCGTCCCCGCCGGCAGTGATGGCCGCCCTGGCTTCTTCGAGTACGTCCAGCGACGGGCCACCAGGTTCCGATGCCAACGCAGCAGCGTCTCAGGCTGGACGAGGAGCCCCTGGCGACGCGCTCTCGAAACGATCCGGGCCAAACCCGAGAGGATGGCCCGATCCGCAGGCAGGAGGGAAGGCCGTGCAATCTGGCGACGCAGGACAATCACCTCGTGGCGCAGCAAGACGACTTCGACAGCGAGCTGCATGCGATCCCCGCCGAGCCGGCGAAGGATCTGAGGGACGCGACAGAAGGCTCGGTAGAGAAAGGTGAGGGCCATGGGCTGGGCATCTTGGACCTTCCGCGGGCGACTGAGAAAATCCTGGTCCTTTCCTTGGATGAAATTACCGGCACGGACAGGACCAGCTCGGTGACGCGGAGGAAGAAAAGATGGAGGAACCGGAGCGCCATGACCTCATGCTCACGGCGCCGGCGTTTGGGCACGAACCCCAGGTCCTCACGGGCACGGACGGGTTCTTGGCGCCGAGAGAAGGCCGAGAGAAGGCCGAGAGAGGTCAGTCACCGTCGCCGACACAGTCGGCTGTCCGCCCTGCCCGCTTTCCTACACTGATCGGTTATGGCTGACACCGCCCGCGATCTTCTTGCCGATCTTCTCGCCGGGGCGTCAGAGCCCGGGGCGTTCAGCGCGGCGCGGACAGCGCCGGTCCGTGACCTGCACCTTGAGGTGCGAGGAGTGGGACCTATCCGTTTCCCGGTGTCCCAAGCGCAGGCGAGGGAGCTGTGCCTGCTCGGTCGGCCAGCTCGCTATGGACGGGGAGAGGAAACCCTCCTGGACCGGGGCGTCCGGGACACGTGGGAGATCCCGAAGAGCAGGGTCAAGATCGACAAGCGTCGCTGGGACCAGACGCTCCTACCGGTTCTCGAACGGCTCGGTCGGGATCTCGGTCTTCCATCTGGGAGCACGCTGAAGGCGGAACTCCACTCGATGCTCGTGTATGCGCCGGGGCAGTTCTTCGTTCAGCACCAGGACTCCGAGAAAGCAGACGCCATGGTCGGGTCGCTCGTGGTAGCTCTGCCTTCGACGTTCAGTGGCGGTGCGCTGGAGGTCCAGCACCGTGGTGAGACCGGGACCTACCGGGGGTCGAAGAAGGCATTGTCGTTCGTGGCCTTCTACAGTGACTGCCGCCACCAGGTGAAGCCGGTCACGTCCGGGTACCGCGTCGTGTTTACCTACAACCTGCTTCTCGGAAGCGGGCGCGCAGCCGCGCCGCCGACCCCGGACTCCGAGCTGGTCGGCCGCCTGGCCCGCTGTCTCGACGAGCACTTCCGCCCGCCCGGCGCCCCGGATCGATTGGTCTACCTACTCGACCACGAGTACACGCCCCGCGGGCTGGACTGGTCGCGCCTCAAGGGCGGGGACGCTCAGCAGGTGGAGCTGCTCGGCGCTGCTGCGGAGGAAGCGGGCTGCGAGGTCGTGCTGGCTCTGGCAGATGTCCACGAGACGTGGAGCGCCTACGAGCCGGAGTACCGACGGTCGTGGTACCGCCGGTCGCGCCATGGCGGGTGGGACGACGAAGACGAGGACGAGGACTTCGGTGGGGACGGGGCCCACGACTACGACCTCGAAGAGCTAATCGAGTCCGAAACCACCCTGGACAGCTGGGTCGATGCTCTCGGGGTTCGGCTCGCGAACGTGGGGCTCCACGTTGGCGAGGACGAGGTCTGCGCTACGACCGCCTCAGATGACCTGGACCCCTACCAGTCGGAATGCGAGGGCTACATGGGCAACTGGGGCAATACTCTGGACCGTTGGTACCACCGGGGGGCGGTGGTCTTGTGGCCGCACACCCGGGCGTTTGCAGTCCGGGCCGAGGCGTCTCCGTCCTGGGCACTCGACTCGCTCACCGCCCGGGTCCGAAAAAGAGACGTGATCGGTGCTCAGGAGGCGGCGGCCACGCTGTCCGCGTTCTGGGAACGGGCAGCGAGCCGTGTGGAGGCGAGAGGCTTCTTCACCAAGGCCCTGCGCACGGCGCGCCTGGTCGACGATCCGGCGCTGGCAACCATGCTGCTCGGACCGTTCCGGCTGGAGATGCTCACGACCAGCCACGCCAAGGCGTTGAGCGCCCTGCTCGAAAGCTACGGAGAACCGTGGGCGGGGAACCTCGTGGCGGCATGGTCCGCACGGCGCCTCTACCACTACCCAAGTGGACCGCGCCGGCAGGTGTGGATCGCCTCGCTGCCGGCCCTGTGCCTCGCTCTCCAAGGGGCAGGAGGTGCCGGGACGACAGCGGCTCGGCTCCTGCTGCAGGACTCCTGGAAGTGGTTGAGCACGGTCGTCGAGCAGGATCTCGACCAACCGGCGCCAAACCAGCGGAACGAGTCTCTGTCCGAGCTGGACCGTCCGGTCGCCGCGGTGATGGAGGGAGCCTCGCTCGTCGGGGCAGCCGACCTGCGCGACGAGGCGATCGGTCTCCTGTGCCGCGGCGAAGACGACCTGGTTGGATGCGCTATCGGGGTCTTGCGAGCGACCCCCACGTCGCGGTGGCAACCGACCGGTCTCGACGCTGTCGCTGCCCACTGCACGGGTGCCCTGGAAGCCCGCCTGGCCCGCCCCGCCCGCGCCGGCGACGACTGGTCGATCGAGCTGCCGAAGGATTGCAGCTGCGAACTCTGCGATGGGCTGCGGACGTTCCTTCACGACCCGTCCCGAAAGACGTTCGAGTGGCCGCTCGCCCAGGACCGCCGTGCCCACGTCCACCGCCGTATCGAGACCGCCGAACTCCCGGTGACCCATGAGACCCGACGCCGTGGCCGACCGTACACTCTGGTGCTGGCCAAGACCGACGAGTTGTTCGAGCGGGAACGGCAACACCGTCGCCGTGACGAGGCAGATCTGGCGTGGCTCGATCGGAACCGGGCCGCTGTTGCCGGGCGCCGAGCAGGCTCGAAATCCCGCCTCAGGTAGACGCGAGTGGCGATGTACGTACTCGGTAAGTACAATGTCGCTATGAGTCCTGTGGAGCACAAGCGCGAAGGCCGGATCAACCTGCGAGTCGATCCCGACCAGGAGGCTCGGCTGCGCGCGGCTGCCGAAGCGAACGGTGAGAGCCTCACCGGCTTTCTTCTCGCTGCCGGAGCTGAGCGGGCGCAGGCGGTCCTCGAGCGTACGAGCCGAATCGCCCTGAGCGCAACGGCCTTCGAGCAGTTCATCGCCGCGCTGGACGCCAAGCCCGAGCTGATGCCAACCCTCAGGCGGTACGCCTCGGAGCCAGGTCCGATCCCCTCCCGGTGACCGCTGGGTCCCTGCGGCGGGTTGAGCTGCTCTCGGGCACTCACGACTTCGGCCAGTTCGACTCCGGGGTGGCCGAGCTCGATCGCTGGCTGCGGAACTCTGCCGAGGTCGCTCACGCCGCTGGCACGGCGGCAACCTACGTGTTGTGTCGGGGTGACGACGTCATCGGTTACTACGCCGTGGCGATGAGCTCGGTGATCCACGCCACAGCGCCTTCTCGCCTTCGACGGGGGATGCCCGACCCCGTGCCCGTAGTCCTCTTGGCACGGCTGGCGATCGATCGAAGCGAGCAGGGTCACCATCTTGGGGGGCACTTGCTGGTCGATGCCCTCCGACGCTGCGTGAGAGGCGGCCGGGAGTTCGGCGCCAGGGCCGTGGTGGTCGATGCCATCGACGAGCGAGCCGCAGAGTTCTACCGGCACTTCGACTTCCACGACTTCGATGCCCGCCGCCTGTGGCGCCGGCTCAGCGATATCGCAGCCGCGCTCGGGGAGTGAGGTAATGGCCACTGGGATTCTCGGGAGGGCTGAGTTGATGGCGCGCAGAAGGTCCGCTGTTTCTCGGGGCCCGATCACCGACTGGGACGCGGTTGAGTAGGGCAGCCGCCTATGCAGTGCGTATGCACGAGGCCGTGACCTGCAGCTTCGTCGGGCCTGGAACCCGATAGTCGTGCGTTGACGCGTAACCCCCGCCACAATGTGTGAACCTTCGATTTTTCGGTTACGGGTCGAATAAAGCCGCAGGTCAACGGCTTGGTCCAATTCGCGCCTTCTGCAGGGTGATCAACCGATTCTGCGTAGTGATCAACTTGGTGCATAGGCAGCATAGGTCGGCACTTGGCCGAGCACACCAGGCAGCTCGACCTTGCGCTGGTCAGGGCGTTGCATGGTGCACGGCAGAGCACGGCCGCACGTATGCAATCTCGGGTCGCAACTGACAATGTCGGGTCAACCGAGAGAAGCGGAAGTGAGGGTCTGCTGAAGGTTTGGTTTCCGGAGGCAACTGACGTCTGGTCAGCTCCAAGGGTCGACCTTTCTGCTGCCCCAATCGAATCAATCGGACCTATGGTGCCGGACGATTGAGCGCGGGATGGGTGGCTACCCAATGGCGCGCGATGTCGACCCTTCGACAGATCCAGACGCGGTCGTGTCGCAGCATGTGCTCAACGAGCCGTTGCAGTGCGGCGACCCGGCCCGGCCGACCGATGATCCGTCCATGCAGGCCGATCGAGAGCATCTTCGGGCTCCCTTCTTCGCCTTCGGCCCAGAGCACGTCGAACGCATCGCGGCAGTGCGCTTCCCACTGCGCTCCGGTGGCAAATCCGCCGGGTGAGACTAATCGCATGTCGTTGGTGTCCATGGTGTACGGAACAACGAGATGATTCCTTCCTTTCACGATCGTCCAATATGGGAGGTCGTCCCCGTAGGAGTCAGCGTCGTAGAGGAATCCACCGTGCTCTACTACCAAGCGGCGGGTGTTCGGAGAATCCCGCCCCGTATACCAACCCAGAGGCGGTGAACCGGTGACTCTCGTGAGTACCTCGACCGCTTGCGCAAGATCGGATGCCTCTTGCGTGGGATCGACATTCTGGTAGCTCAACCAACGCAGTCCGTGGCCGGCCACCTCATGGCCGGCCGCCGAGATGGCTGCCGCAGCCGCAGGATTGCGGGCCAGCGCGGTAGCCACCGCAAAGACCGTGATGGGGAGTTCTGCACGCTCAAACACGCGGAGCACTCGCCAGAAGCCGGCGCGGCTCCCGTACTCGTAAAGCGACTCCATGCTCATGTGACGGTCCGGGAAGGCTTCAGCTCCGACCATTTCGGAAAGAAATGTCTCGGAGGTGGCGTCGCCATCGAGGACGTTTCGCTCGCCTCCCTCTTCGTAGTTCAAAACGAATTGCACGGCGATCGAGGCGCCTAATGGCCAGTTGGGGTGAGGGGGTGAACCCGCGTAGCCAACCAAATCGCGGGGATATGTATCGCTCATGGGTCGAGTCGCTCGTCCACCAGATGCAGTGCCCCCAGAAGCACTTCTGCTCCAGCCATGAGATCTTCAGGGTCGGTTCTCTCATCTCGGTGGTGGCTGATCCCGTCGACGCTCGGGACGAAAATCATTCCGACCGGGCAGATCGCTGCAACGCACTGCGCATCGTGGCCAGCACCACTCCCGATTTCGACGCTACGCAAGCCCAACTGCGCGGCAGAGTCGGCGATGGCGCCACGGAGAATCGGGTCGGTCAATGTTGCCATGGTCGACACCTCAACGCTCATGGTTACAGAGGTCCCGGTTGAGACGCTTATGGCGTCGACTTCAGAACGCAGCCGGCTGAGCGCCGCTTCACGTTTCTTATCGTCTAAACCCCTCAGATCGAAACTTACGATCGACTCACCCGCAACAACATTCGCATTGCCTGGGTGAGCTTCAATGGCACCGGCTGTAGCGACATCGACGAGATCCGAATTACCGAGTCTCTCAATCGCCAGTACGGCGTGCGCTGCCGCAACCGTCGCGTCAGAGCGCTGGTCCATCGGCGTAGTTCCAGCGTGATTCGCTTGTCCCTGAAAGCGGAGCCAACCACGCGCCGCTCCGACGATTCCTGTCACGACGCCGATACGGCAACCCGATCGGTCGAGAATGGGACCTTGCTCGATGTGGAGTTCGAGATAGGCAGCAACTTCACCCATAGAAGCACTATCCAGACGCGCCGGATCCGCTCCACTATCGAGCAGTCGCTGCGCAAGGGTTCGACCGTCGAAGCCCAGGGCGGATAGATCGACAGCTTGGCCACTCGCAATCCGTGAGCCAGTGAATGGCGGAGCGACCACTCCTTCCTCATTGGCCCAGGCAACCGCACGGATCGGGTGGCGCAAGCGCTCGCCCGACGATGCGATCACTCGAAGGACTTCGAACGCGGCAAGCGCCCCATACGCACCGTCGAGTTTACCGCCCTCAACCACCGTGTCGAAGTGGCTGCCCATCATGATCGGCCGCAGTCCTGGCTGCGTGCCTCTCACATCGGCGATGAGATTCCGCACTGCGTCCACCCGAGTGGTGATGCCGGCTGAGGCAAGCCAGTCCGTGACGAGTGCTCCGGCTGCAACGTCCTCGGGCGACCAGGCCAGACGTGTAATTCCACCGTTTGGGGTCCTGGCTGTAGCCGCCAGCTCTTCCAGTCGCTGCAGCAATCCGAGTTCGTCTATTGCTGCCGTCATCGACGGGCATTGATCCCGAGCGTCTCATTGGTGCGCGCGTTGGCGTCGAGGTATCGCTGGTAGGCCCGGAATCCGCCGAACTCGGAGATGTCAATGACCCGATCACCCGGGGCCAGGCGCGAGGGGTCAAGCAACATCGCGTGGACAACCTCTCCGTCGATTAGTTCGATGGTCCCCAGTTCGAGTTCGGTCGGCTCAGCCGGCAGAAGCTGCGTGCGCAAGATCTCTTCGGGAATCTCGTAGAGCTCGCCGTCTATGACCCGCCCAGCCTCCGGAACCTTGAAGAGTCCTGGGAATTCATCACGCACCGCGAAGAACCGGAAGCTTGCTGCGGTTCGCGCAGGACCCAAAAATGTCGATCCATTGTGGCAGGCGTGGTCCCGCTGCCCAGCCATAGCGGTTCCGTTAAGAAACATTGTTGTCATTGCCGTCCTCCAAGATCATCCCAAATCAATGAGCACCAACCGTTACGTCGTCAGGTCTACTTCAGTTCCGAGGCCGCGTCGCCGTGCGATCGAAACAACAAGTTGGGCCGTGACGACATCCTGGATTGCAACTCCGACGGACTTGTACAGCGTGATTTGTGTCTCGCTCGTTCGACGAGGTCGCGCACCTGTGAGGATCTGTCCGAGCTCTTCCTCAAAGTGATCTTGCTTGATTGCTCCCTCGGCGAGCGCAAAGTTCACGTCCCCTGACTTTTCGAGCACCTCGGCCAAGCAGTCGACAACAACGCGGCTCAGGCAGATCCCATCGCTGTCAATTTCGCGGTAGTTCTTTCGGGGTGGCGAACCAACCGCATTGACATGAAGGCCCGGCCTGAACCATCGACCCAGAACAATCGGCTCGGGTGATGGCGTCAATGTGCAGAGAATGTCCGACGCAATTGTGACATCACGCGGAGAGGTCAAGAACTCGGCAGGGACCCCCTCACCTTCCGCAAAGCGTACGAATCTGCTCGCCGTCTCCTTGGAACGGCTCCAGACGACGATGCGTCCAATGGAGCGGACGGCACGAATAGCGCGGAGGTGACTTTTCGCCAGGGAGCCTGCACCAATGAATCCAAGGACGGTCGCATCCTCGCGGGCAAGCAGCTTGGTGGCTACGGCCGATGCCGCAGCGGTACGGATCTGAGTAATGGCAGCGCCATCGAGAAAGGCCTCACAGATGCCGCTGATGGTGTCGACCAGTGCGATGGTCGACATCTGCCGAGGAAGCCCACGAGCTTGGTTGTCGGGCGTGTCGGTAAGCAGCTTCACTCCACCAGTTCCATCGGCTGAGACAGCGGCCATGGGGATCATGAGCGCGCTGGAGCCAGGCAGGCTCCCGCTAACGGATCCCAGATTCAGAGAATCACCTGTGGACATGTCCGCATGAGCCTTTTCGACTGCGGCGATTACATCCTCCATTTCGAGGACGCTCACTATTTGGGACCTCGTCAGAAGGAGCACCATCCCCCCTTTCTGTGATGCACGGCCCGAGTCGCCTGGCCAACGGAGTGGAGAGCTATATTTCTTGCGATGGCCGCGCAACCAGAACGGCAGCCCCGCCGTGACCTCATCGCTGACGCCCTGCGCGAAGACATCATGTCGAGACGTCTGAGCGCAGGCGAGCGACTGCTTGAGGAGGTCATCGCTAAAGAGCACAAGGTCTCACGAGTCCCGGTGCGTGAGGCGCTCCGTCGACTTGAGAGCGAGGGATTCGTCACGCTGACGCCATACCACGGAGCTCGGGTTTCAGAGACGTCGTGGCGCGATAGCACCGAGCTGATGCAAGTTCGTTGTGGCCTGGAGGTACTCGCAGTGCGTCTTGCCGCCGAGCGGCGCGGGGGAGAGTACGCCGACGCCTTGGTCGAAGTCGTCGAGCGAGGAAAGAGTGCTGGGCGTGAACTGCGACTGGACGAACTGCCGAGCCTTGTCATGGAGTTCCACGAAATTGTCGCCAAGGCCTCGGGAAATCGCCAGCTCGAGATGATGCTCGAGCGTGTGCTGCAGCGGATTTCATGGGGCTTCGAACTCGAACTCCAGGCGCGGATCGACTCGGCGTGGTTCGACCACTCCCTGATAGCGATGGCCATCTGCGCAGGATCAAGTGTCCAGGCGGCATTCCTTATGGAAGAGCACATCAAGAAAGACGAGATCCTTTACACGCAGAGATACGGTCCGTCAGAGTCCGAAGGTGGCGGTGATCAGAGCTCCGATGGAGCCTAAGCGTATACGAAGGTCTCTAAAATAGAGCAAAATTTGGTAGACATCGGGGAAATTCACCTTCCCGAAACATTTATCGTATACAACATAGCCGTGGAACATCTGCGAATTTCAGCGACGGCCCATGGGCTGAACTATCTCCCTGAGTACCACGCATCCGCCAGCGGAGGCTTCGCCGACCTTGAACTCTCGGTTGAGTCACGCGCTTGCGAGGTGTGGACGGACGTGCTCGACGACCTTGCGAGTGGAGCGGCCGATGTCGTTCTCGGCGGCCTCTGGGTCCCAGCGATGTACGCCGGTCTGGTTCGAAGCTTGGTTGTGATCGGTCAGCTCAACGGTCTATTTCCGATGGCCATTGTCACTCGCGAAGCCGTCAGCCCATTCGATTGGTCGTGGATGAGGGACCGAACCGTCCTGGTTCCAGGCGCGGGGGGAACGGCCCCTTACGAATTCACTGCAGGCTTGATGCGCGAAGCCGGTGCCGACCTGAGCGCTACTCGATTCGTCAGAGACCTATCGACACAGATGCTGACCGAGCTATTTCTCCAAGGGCTGGGTGACGCAATTGTCTGTGACCTCCTCACCGCCAACTCGATTGCTCATCAACAAGCGGGTGTGCTGACGAGCATGCTGGCCGAGTGTGGTGGGCCCATGCCCAACAGCGTCTATTACGTCCGAGCAGATCGGCTGGGAGAGCTCCACGGTCGACTTGTTCGGCTCATGGCCGGCATCGGTGTGTCGATGGCCATGCTCAATAGGGGAAGTGCGGACCAGGTGAGCGAACTGCTGACTGCCCATTGGCCCGGTGTCCCGGTATCGGTACTCCGAGATACAACCGCCCAGTTAATTGAGAGTGGAACCTGGTCTGGTATCAGAGTTGGCGAGCAACCTACCCAACGATGGGTTGAAATGCTCCGTACGGCCGGCCTGGTGACGCGGAGGGCGACGTTCAGTGAGTTTGTCGATATGAGCGCGGTGGACGAGGCAGAGCTGCTTCTCAATCGGAGCTGAGTGTGCGAATCCTTGTGATCAACGTGAACACGACGGCGTCTATGACCAGGGCTATCGGCGCTCAGGCGGTCGCTGCCGCATCCTCAGACACCGAAATCACCGCAGCGACGCCGCGATTCGGTCCGGCCTCGGTAGAGAGCATCTTCGAAAGTCATTTGGCCGCGGTCGGAGTTATCGACTGCGCTCAGCGGCAGGCCGAAGGTCACGATGCGGTCATTCTCGCGGGCTTCGGCGAACTTGGTCGCGAAGCGCTTCAGGAGATGCTCGATATTCCGGTTATCGACATCACTGAAGCAGCAGCCCACGTCGCATGCCTGCTCGGCAAGAGTTTTGGAGTCGTGACGACCACCGATCGAGCGATCCCCGCCATCGAAGATCGATTGCTCATCGACGGTCTCCGAAGCCGCTGCGTGGGGGTACGAGCCGTGGAGCGTCCGGTGCTCGAAATCGGAGACGATCTCGCCCTCACTGTCGACGAGATTGTCCGGGTCGGTTCCGGCTTGATTCACGACGAGGGAGCCGAGGCCCTTTGCCTCGGGTGTGCGGGAATGGCCGGGCTGTCCCAACGCGTGTCGGATGTCCTTCACGTTCCGGTGGTCGACGGTGTGGCCGCCGCAGTGCGGCTCGCCGAGTCCGTGCACCATCTCGGACTTCGAACCAGCAAGATCCGCTTCTACGCCCCTAGCCCCGACAAGGCGATCGCTGGATGGCGGTTCATCCCTTCGGCGGGTGACGAAACCAGTGGGGACGGCTAGCTCCGCTTATGGCTTCTCACGACACTTTTGTTTCTCGGCTTCTGGGCTCAGCTCAGCATGCGGTCCAACCGCCATCAACGTGGAGGCTGTGACCAGAAATGAAGCTGCAGTCGTCCGACGCGAGAAATAGAGCTGCGCCCGAGTCGCGGATACGGAGTTCGACTGAGGGAAAGCGCTATGTCTTCATCAACGATGCCCTGCTCTAAGTACTCGACTTCGCCTTTGTGGGTCCCGGTTATGATGCGGCCGGGCGCTAGAGCGTTCACGACAATTCCATGCACGGCGTAGTCGATCGCGAGCTGCCGCGTCAGGTGAGCAACGCCTGCCTTGGTGACGCCGTAGGCAACCCTGCCAGGAGGAGCCGTGAATCCCCACTGCGAGGAGACGTTGATGATCCGACCTCGAACCTCGAGGTAGGGGTCCTGTGTGACCATCTGAGCGATGGCTGCTCTGCACATGCGGAACTGGCTGGTCAGGTTTACGTTGAGGTGCTCCTGCCACTCCTCGTCAGTGGTTTCAAGGAGGCTCGAACCACCCACCTTTCCCGCATTATTGACGAGGACGTCGAGCCGACCCCCGAAATCCAGCGCAGCGGCGATCAGGCGATCAATGGCTTCAGGCCGAGTCACGTCCGCATCAAGGTAGCGAGCTTGCCCGCCGGACCTCTCGATCACCTCCGCTGTGGATACTGGGCCCTCCGTCGACCACCGAGGCATGGGGTCAAGGTCACTGAGCACGACCCGTGCACCCTCGCTTGCGAATCTGATGGCGATTGCTCTGCCGATTCCCGATGACGCTCCGGTGATGATCGCAACTCGTTCACGCAGTCTCATGATCTCCATCCTGTTTCGGCCGAGCACGCGGGGTGTCAGCCTGATCGATTCGGCGAGATGGCGGTCGAGGAACCCCATGTCGTATACGAAAAGAACCGCTGGGCGTGCATTATGCCATCATTCTTGAGCAGCTTCGCTCTATTTACATGCCCGTAACACTCAGGTCGTATACGAGAAACAATTCCTCCTTACGCTGAGTCGAAATCAAAATACCGCCGTCAGCCCCAGGGGCCAAAGCCAGAAACGAGCGTCCGTGACCCTGTCTTCCTTGAGCCTCCAAATGGAGCTGCCTCAGAAGGAAGATGACGCGCCCGATCAGGATGAAGGCCCTCGGGTTCGCACTTTTCACTTCCGCCCGGCGCGAGGCCTGCGGCAGATCCTCGGGTCGGCTGGTGTCGTTCTCAGCGTGGTCACGGCAACCTTTTTGGTGACGAGGGTGTTTGCGCCCGATCCAACCTCACTCTTTTTGTCTCCCGGAGGCAACGGCTTCGCGAGTGCTACTGCCGCGGCCGCTGAACGGGCAAAGGTGCGAGCGAGTCTGGGTCTCAGTTCATCGCTCCCTGTGCAGTACTACCACTTCATCGATCAGATTCTGCACGGCAACCTTGGCACTTCCTTTGAGACAGGACGCCCTGTCACCTCGGACCTTTTGGCTCGGTTCCCTGCCACCGCTGAACTCGCGGTCTATGCACTGATCCTCGGTGTCTGTGCCGGGATGGTGGTGGGCGTCGCCTCAGCTGTCATGCGAGATGGGATCTTCGACCACGTTGCTCGATTCTTCACCATCGGCGGACTGGCCATGCCACAGTTTTGGGTCGGCCTCATGCTCTTGTGGGTCTTCTTCACGAAGCTTCACTGGGCTCCAGGACCAATCGGGCGACTCCCTGCAGGGGTCATTCCACCTCACCGGATTACCGGTTTCTACGTCGTCGATGGCATCTTGGATGGCGACTGGAATACCGCGGCTGATGCTGCGAAACAGCTTGTACTTCCCGTCATTACTCTGGCCTTGGGCCTCGCCGGACCCATCTGCAAGATCGTCCGATCGTCAATGGTCGAGTCGCTGAACTCCGACTACGTTCGGACGGCAATCGGCCTAGGATTCGGTCGTCGCACGATCTACATGCAGTATGCCCTGAAGAACGGCCTGCTTCCCGTACTGACGATCCTGGCGGGAATCATCGGCTACACGATGGTCGGGTCGGTGCTCGTCGAGAGCGTCTTCGGCTGGCCCGGTATCGGCAATTACGCGTTTGAGGCCATTCAAAACTCGGACTTCCCGGCAATCCAGGGGTTTGTTGTCTACGCGTCGATTCTCTACGTCGTTGTCTATGAGCTGCTGGAGGTCCTCCACGCTCTCGTCGACCCCCGGATCCGGTCATGAGCGGCTCCGTCCTGGCGTCCTCGGAGGCAACACGATCTGCCCCACTCGCTCGGCTGCGAAGTGCCATTTCGCGGTCGCCGCTCACGGTCCGGTTGGGATTCGTCATCGTGGCGCTCTTCGCGCTCGTCGCACTCGTATCGCTGATATGGACTCCGTATCCGCCACTGGCACCAGCCACGGGCTCGTTTCTTGCAGCTCCGAGCTGGAGTCATCCTTTCGGAACGGATGCCGTTGGCGCTGATGTTTTCTCGCGAGCCATGGCCGCGACCCATACCGATGTAGGAATCACCGTCGCCGTCATTGCGATCTCCCTTGTCGTCGGAACGTTGTGGGGTGCTCTTGTCGGCTTCTACGGCGGGATCCTTGACACGCTCTCCATGCGGCTGCTGCAGGTCATGAATTCGTTTCCCGCCTTACTTCTCGCCATGCTCGTCATAGCCGCAATAGGGCGTGGCACCCTGATCGTCATTTTGGTCGTCGCGGTACTCCCGCTACCGGACTATGTGCGGCTGGCTCGAGCTGAGATTCGATCCAAGAAGCAATGGCAGTTTGCTGAAGCCGCAAAGATGATTGGACGATCGCCGATCTCGGTTCTGTTCCGCCACCTCGTCCCGAACAGCATGCGTCCTCTGTTTGCCTACGCCGCCGTCAATGCTTCGTGGGTTACGGCCACGGTAGGAGGGCTGGGCTATCTCGGGCTTGGCATCCAGCCAGGTTCGGCTGAATGGGGATCGATGATCGCCGGCGGTCAAAGCCAGATTGTCGCTGGCAAGTGGTGGATCTCGTTCTTTCCTGGGCTCGGGATCTTCCTGCTTGCCGCCGCCTTCCACTTGATCGGCGACGGCCTCGCGGATGCCGACGTCGCGAGGCGCGCCTAACCCATGAACCAGGTAATCGAGAATCAGACCGAATCCATTCTCGCCTTCGACGGCTTCAGTGGAGGCTTCCACTCCTCGGGAAAGTCTGTGCCGGTCCTCAAGAACGTGTCGTTCTCGGTGGTGAGATCGGGAATTACGGCGCTCGTCGGTGAGACAGGAAGTGGAAAGTCGCTTCTCGCGCTGTGCACCCTCGGACTTGCCCCGCGCTCTTTTGTGAGTACCGCGGGATCGATCAATTTCGAAGGGTTGGACCTTGCAAGGCTGGATGAGAAAGGTTTTCGACCTCTGCGCGGCAACCGGATTGCCATTGTGTTTCAGGATGCTCGGGCTGCCCTTAACCCAGTCTTCACCGTTGGGCGCCAGATCGCAGATGCCTGCCGGCTCCACCGAGAGGTAGACAAGCGAGAGGCACTGGATATTGCCGAACAGATGCTCGATCGGCTTCGAGTTCCCGAAGCGAAGCGCCGACTGAAGCAATATCCCCATGAGCTTTCCGGCGGAATGGCTCAACGCGCGCAACTCGCAATGGCGCTCGTCTGTCAGCCATCGCTCTTGATTCTCGATGAGCCGACAACAAGCTTGGACGTCACAATTCAGGCCGATATTTTGGAACTCATTGTCGATCTCAATCAGATGGATGGCATGTCGACGCTCCTCATTACGCACGACCTTGCCGTTGTTGCCGAAACGTGCGTCGACGTCGTGGTGCTGCAGTCGGGCCAAGTTCAGGAAGTGGGCAGTTGCGAGAGCGTTCTACGCGATCCGCAGAGCCCCTACACCCAACGCCTGATTGCCGATAGTCGACTCGAAGGCCTCCAACGATGACCCAGGCCTTTGGTGCCGAGCTCGTTGTCAGGTCGCTTAGGAAGGAGTTTCGCATTCGCACGCGTAACTCCTCGGAGTCCGTGACGGCCGTCGAGGATGTGAGCTTTGAGGTCGCGCCCGGCGAGACCGTAGCGCTGGTTGGAGAGAGTGGATCCGGGAAGTCGACCGTGGCCCGATGCATCTCGCGACTCATCGAGCCAACAGAAGGTGAAGTCCACCTTGCTGGAAGAGACCTCATGTCGCTCCCAAGGCGGCAGGTGCCTCAAATTTACCGCGACCTGCAGATGGTGTTCCAGGACCCCAACGGCTCTCTCAATCCGAGAATGACAGTCCGCAAGGCCATTGAGGAGCCACTGCGCGTTCATTCGGGACTCTCAGGCCCCGATATGGAATCGAGGGTGCTACAGCTCATCGAAGACGTAGAACTGTCGTCGGAACATCTCGATCGCTACCCGCGCCAGTTGAGTGGTGGGCAGCGCCAACGTGTGGGCATCGCCCGGGCGTTGGCGGTCGAACCGAAGTTCATCGTGCTCGACGAGCCGACCGCCTCGCTCGACGTCTCAACTCGCCGTCGCATCTTGAAACTCCTCGCACGGATCCAGCGCGAACGAGTTCTCGGGTACCTATTCATCAGCCACGACCTTGACACTGTCCGACGCTTTGCCGATCGAGTCCTCGTGATGTATCTGGGCAGCATTGTTGAATCGGGTTCTACGTCGGACGTCTTCGAAAGTCCGGCTCATCCGTACACGCGAGCGCTGCTGTCGTCGGCCCCAGTGATTGATCCGGGCCGAATGAAGCAGAGAATTCGCCTAACGGGCGAAGTCTCGAGCGCGGTCCGAGATTCGAACGGGTGCCGCCTCGCTTCGCGCTGCCCCTACGTCCAGAACGCCTGCCTGCGACATATACCGCCGCTTGTCGCGATCAGTCCAACGCATTCAGCAGCTTGTCCCGTGCTGAATGCCGTTCCAGTGCCCGAGCGTCGGGAGGTGACCAGCAGCGCCCTGTAGCTCGAAGCCCCATCGGTCTCGCGAACTTGCACTTCCCGAAACCAGTTCAACCAATTCCAATTGAAAGGATTACCACAAGTGTACCGCAGACATCTACTGGTGAGGACCGGAGTGCTCTCCTTGTTCCTCGCGCTAGGGGCCTCGCTGGCCATGTCCATATCAGGGTCCGTGACTCGGGCCGGCGCATCCCAAAGTAAAGCGTCAACGACCCTCGTAACCGCGTGGCCGGCGGATATCACGAGCCTCGATCCGGCGAACCTGTCGACCAATCAGGATCAGGAACTGACCCGAAACGTGTATGAGACGCTTCTGTCGCCAAAATTTGCGACTGAACCGGATGGATCGCTCGAGTACCAAGGGGCAAACGTTGTTCCGGACCTGGCACAGTCATGGACCATCGGCACGGACTCGATCACGTTCCACCTCCGACAAGGGGTCAAGTTCTACGGCACAAATGACACGATGACCGCTGAGGACGTGAAATGGAGCCTCGACCGAATCTGGTCAACACCGGGAGCCGGCGACCTGGAGGCAAATGGGCTGCAGAGTCCTAACGACATCCACGTCGTTAATCCAAGCACGGTATTGGTCGACTTCGTCAACAGCGCCGGCCAACCGACCCCCTGCACGCCGACACTGATGGCAATCTTCGACCAGTTTTTCACTGGAATTATCGATGAGAACGCCGTGACGCCACATGAGACAGCGGCCGATCCAACCGGTGCCAACTGGCTCCGCAGCCACACCGCTGGAACCGGTCCCTACTACATCGCCAGTCGAACTCCAGGCGTTAGTCTCGTCTTGAAGGCTGACCCAACTAGTTGGATGCCGTTGCCGCCGTACAAGACGATCGATATCCGAATTACCACCGCCAACATCGGCTCGCTCCTTGAGGCCAAGACGATCAACGTCGGGGACTCAGGCTTCACGAACCAGGAGGTCAACTCCCTTGCCTCTGCTGGCCTTAAGGCTTACTGGCAGGAGACCGGGAACTTCGACATGTTCGCCATCACGGCCGGACCATCGGGACAAGTTGGATCACTAGCGAACGTCGACGTTCGAAAGGCGATTGCCTATGCCTTGCCGTACGAGACGATCTTGAACAACATCGTCTCTGGTCGGGGGGCGCGTGACTACAGCATTGTCTCGCCGACGGCACCGGAATACACCCCGGCCTGGTCGCAATACACGACCAACATCGCCAAGGCAAAGACCCTCATGGCAGCCGCGGGAAATCCTACGATCACTGAGCCGCTCCACTACCTCAGCTCAAACGTAGACCAGACCAACACGGCGATCCTGATTCAGGCCAGCTTGAAGAGCATCGGCATCAATACCATCCTGACCCCTGAAACCCAGGCGGGCCTCTTCGATGTTGTAGATGCTCGATCAACTCCAGCCACTGGTGCGCAGGTCGGCCCCCCGGGACTTGAGCTGTTCAACTGGAGTGCTTGGACCGACGATCCGAAAATCGTGATCGGTTACTGGGCCACGACGGGCGGAATTAACAACTATTCGCTGTGGTCGTCGCCGGTCGTTGACGCACTCAACACGCAGTATTCGCTGCAGGCGACCTCCCCGGCGCGGACAGCGGCCTACAAAGAGGCCCAGGACATCATCGCCAACGCAGCCCCCGTCATCCCGATCGTTCAGACAGGAACGGTGGTCGTTGTGACTCCTGGTATTACCGGCATTTCATTCGCACCGGGAGGTTCCGGGCGTTACTGGTTTATGCACCCGGTGGGGGTCAAGAACCCCATCGACAACATGTACGAATAGGGACTTCGTCTAGGGAGAGTGGGTGCGGTGGATATCTCGTAACGAGATCCATTGCACTCACTCCCCGGGCGACGGAGGTTCCCGCGAGGACTTGCACTCCGAGCCGAAAAGGAACGGAACATCGTCGTGTCACGGCGTCGGTTCCACGGCCATCATCGAGACTGCATCGACAGACCAACAGAGAGGACCAGCGTTGTGAGCATCGCTAAGTTCGAGAAAATCTTGCAAGGCTTCGAGCCGGACTTTGAGTTCGTCCCAGCTCCACGAATCTCCGAAGACGAGTTCGGGGAGCGTATCGAGCGCATCCGTCGGGAGGCGACCAGTAACGAACAGGACGCGACCTTGGTGCACGTGGATGGCGGCTCTCGATTCTCGACGTCCAATGGGTTCCTACGGTATTTGTGCGATTGGGAGCGCGAGGGAATCCTGATTGTTCCAACAGACGACGACCAGAGCTTGCAGTTGATCTCCTTCTTCACGGAGGCCGCAATCCTGCCTCCGTCCGGTGAGCCCGTCGGTGTCGACTCGATTTGGCAGATCAGTCCATTTGGTCGAGAGTACGCAGGACGGCCCGGTGATCCGACCAGAAAGACAGCTGAAGCGTGTGCCGACATGCTGCGGGGACTGGACTACGAATCCGGCAACTTCGCAGTCATGGGCGACGAGAGCTCACAGAAATTCTGGAACGTTCTTGTTGAAGAGCTACCGCGAGCTCGCATTGCCGATGCCAATGGGGTGATGAGTCGGTTACAGCACGTTCGTTCTGCAGCCGAGGCGGCTCAGATTCGAACTGCCGCTCAGTTGATCGACATTGGCTACCAAGCGATGTGCCATGTGCTTCGGCCGGGCGTCACTGACCACGAGATGTACGCGGCCTTCACCTTTGCCCAGATGGCTCGCGGTGGCGAGTGGGGCGACGGTTATCAGATTGGAATCAACCAGTGGGGTACACACTGCGGAAAGCCCTACGGACACGTTGTACGATCGGGAGATCTGATCAATCTCTACGCCTCGGCAGTCACGTACAACGGGTACACGGCTCAATCAGCGCGGATGATGGCGGTTGGGGAGATAACAGCCGATCAAGAGACGACACTCGACATGTGCACCGACGCAGTCCGTCGTGCGGAAAAGCTGATCCGGCCCGGCATAAAATTCAGCGATCTGCATCATGCAGCTTTCGCTGCCTATATCGAGCGGGGCTACCTGAAGGACGACGTCACGTCGTCGATGCCATGGAACTGGGCTGCCATGGATGACGGCAGCCCACGACAAGTACCAGAAGCGTACGTTCCTGACGAGGACTATGAACGGCAGTCGCGTCGCCTCCGTCATGTGTACCCGGCGTCCCCTGGTCCGCACAATCCGAATCTCGGACACGAGGTAGGCACATCTGGCTACAACCGATTCAATGTGACGTCGCACAACAGCGATCAGATGGAGGTGGGCAACGTGTTTGTGCTCCATGCGCAGTGGCTCGACCCGTTGCGCTCAGGAGCAAACATCGGCGACTGTTATCTCGTAACTGAGAACGGCTACGAAAACCTGACGTGCCATACTGATCTCGAAACGTTCAGGATCGCGGGCTGAGGAGGGGGGATGCCCTACGTCCAACGATCTGCGTTGCTCGTCGACGCCGAGCTCGACACCTTCGTTTCACAGGAGGTGCTCGCACCAATCGGTCTCGATGTTGACCGATTTTGGAGTAGTTACTCACGAATCGTGTCGTCGTTTGGTCCGCGAAACGATGACCTGCTGCGCCGCCGAGATCAGCTGCAAGCCCTATGCGACGGGTGGCACGCCAAACACCGCGGAGCCGGAGATCCCGCCGAATATGAAGCATTTCTCTCTGATATCGGCTATCTCGAACCCGATCCGGCGCCCTTTCGCGTCGACGTCAAGAACGTTGACGCCGAAATAGGCCGCATTGCTGGCCCGCAGTTGGTCGTCCCGCTCAGCAATGATCGGTTCGCCCTCAATGCGGCGAATGCTCGTTGGGGAAGCCTCTACGACGCGATCTACGGAACCAATGTCATTGCTGAAACTGAAGGTTTCGAGCGAGGCTCTTCGTACAATTCCAAACGAGGCGAGCGTGTCATCTCTCTGGTCAGCGAGTTCCTCGCTGAAGCGGCGCCGCTTCAGCGAGGGGACTATGAGGATGTCGTAGAGATTGCATTGGTTCCCGACGGGGGTCCGATTCAGTTCGCCCTACGTGACGGGTCGAACACGACACTGCGGGACCCCAGCCAGTACATCGGGTATCGGATCGACGGCTCAGCCACCGTGTTTTTGGTGAGAAACAATGGACTGCACTTTGAGCTTGTCGTTGACCGTGACCACCCTGTTGGGCGTCAACAGCCGGCGGGCCTCGCGGACGTCATCCTCGAATC
Organism: Acidimicrobiales bacterium; assembly: GCA_049513455.1. Taxonomy (GTDB): domain Bacteria; phylum Actinomycetota; class Acidimicrobiia; order Acidimicrobiales; family RAAP-2; genus Bog-473. Next base: position 14,059 of record JBEKWB010000070.1, on the reverse strand, counting down.
AGCGGTGACAACGATTCAGGATTGTGAAGACTCTGTTGCCACGGTTGATGCCAGAGACAAAGTTGGCGTGTACCAGAATTGGCTCGGCTTAATGCGTGGATCGCTTGAGGCGACGTTTGAGAAGAGCGGTACGAGGTTCACCCGGCGACTGCAAGATGACCGGTGTTATGTGGCACCAGGAGGACGCACAGTTGAGCTGTCTGGCCGTAGCTTGTTGTTGATTCGCAACGTCGGTCTTCACTTGTTGAACGACGCTGTCTGTACGCTCGATGGTGCACCTACCTACGAAGGAATGTTAGATGCCGCGATAACAGTGGCGATCGGAGCCCACGACGTACTCGGGTACGGTCGATTCCGAAACAGCGCTACGAAGAGCATCTATGTCGTGAAACCCAAGCTGCACGGTAGTGCCGAAGTTGAGATGACCGTGGACCTGTTTGATGAGGTCGAAAAGATGATTGGCCTGTCCCCGAACACGGTCAAAATCGGGATCATGGACGAGGAACGCCGTACTTCGGTCAATCTCGCGGCGTGTATTGCTGCCGCACGTGAGCGGGTGATCTTCATCAACACGGGCTTTCTCGATCGTACCGGCGACGAGATTCACACAGTCATGTCCGCTGGTCCGGTAGTCCGTAAGGATGCAATGCGTTCATCGATGTGGCTGCGTACATACGAAGATCGTAACGTCGACGTCGGTCTGAGAGCTGGGCTGAAGGGCGTCGCGCAAATTGGCAAAGGCATGTGGGCAATGCCCGACGCAATGGCCGAGATGGTTGAGGCAAAGATAAATCACCCGCTTGCCGGTGCATCTTGTGCCTGGGTTCCCTCTCCAACGGCCGCAACGCTTCATGCGATGCACTATCACCGAGTTCAGGTCGTGGCTCGCCAGGACGAGCTTGCTCATCGACAGGTAGCTCCTCTCGCCGAGCTCCTCGTTCTTCCGATGCTTCAAGGCGAGTTCGATGACGCTGAGATCCAAGAAGAGCTCGAGAACAATGCTCAGGGTATCTTGGGGTACGTCGTTCGTTGGGTAGAGCATGGTATCGGCTGCTCCAAAGTGCTCGATGTGCATTCGGTTGCCATGATGGAGGATCGAGCGACGCTTCGGATCTCAAGTCAGCACATCGCCAACTGGCTCTTCCATGATCTTCTCGACGAAGAGCGGGTGCTGGCAGCCTTCCTCAAAATGGCAGCCGTCGTTGATGAGCAGAACAGAGATGACCTCGGGTATGCGGAGATGGCAGCCAACCCTGAAGGCAGTCCGGCGTTTCAAGCAGCGCTCGAGCTGGTGTTCTCAGGTCGCGAGCGAGCGAACGGGTATACCGAGCCCACGTTGAACAAGTGGCGGCGCCACGTGAAGGTCCAAGCCGACCAATTCATGAGTTCGGGGCGCGTATGCGATTGAGCCCTCACGAGCAAGAACGTCTGATGATCCACGTGGCCGCCATGGTGGCTCGAGATCGTCAGGAGCGAGGGGTCATCCTTAACTATCCCGAGACTGTGGCACTCATCTCCTCATTCGTCATGGAAGGAGCTCGCGATGGACGAGGGGTTGCCGAGCTAGCTGATGCGGCCCGCCACGTACTTTCTCGAGATCAGGTCATGGAGGGAGTTCCTGAACTCGTGGACGAAGTACAGATTGAGGCCACCTTTCCCGATGGCACCAAATTAGTGACCGTGCATGACCCCATCTCCTGAGCAGTTGGACGGTCGAGGGATGATCCCAGGCCAGATCATGGTGGGTGATGCACCACTGGACATGGGCGGTGACCCTGACCTCGTGATAATTGTGTCCAACACAGCTGATCGACCTGTCCAGGTCGGGTCGCATTTTCACTTTGCTGAAGCCAACGCGGCACTGGCGTTCGATCGCACCACTGCCTGGGGCAGGCGGTTGGCTATTCCGGCTGGCACCTCTGTGCGATTCGAACCGGGCATCGAGCGTGAAGTAGGCCTCACCCCCTTGCGCGGAGCGCGCCGGGTTCCCGGTCTGCGTGGTGTGGCCGGCGGTGCGCTGGATCCGACCCCACCGACCGGCCCGACCGCATGACGTCCTACCCGCGCCAGCGCTACGCTGCCCTGTTCGGGCCGACCACGGGGGACCGCATCCGCCTGGCCGACACCGAATTATGGATCGAGGTGACCGAGGACCGCTCGGGCCCCGGTGACGAGGCCATCTTCGGTGGCGGCAAGGTCATCCGCGAATCTATGGGGCAGTCGGTGGCCACCCGGGCCCAGGGCACGCCCGACCTGGTCATCACCGGTGCGGTGGTGCTCGATCACTGGGGCGTCATCAAATGCGACGTCGGCGTGCGCGACGGCCGGATTGTGGCGTTGGGCAAAGCCGGCAACCCCGACATCTCCGACGGCGTGCACCCCGAACTGGTCATCGGCCCCTCAACCGAGATCATCTCGGGCAACGGGTACATCCTCACCGCTGGCGGCATCGACTGTCACGTGCATCTCATCTGCCCGCAGATCATCGACGAGGCGCTCGGGTCGGGTGTCACCACGCTCATCGGGGGTGGCACCGGACCGGCCGAGGGGACCCGGGCTACTACGGTCACACCCGGCAGTTGGTACCTGTCGCGCATGCTCGAAGCGCTCGACGGCCTGCCGGTGAATGTGGCTCTGCTCGGCAAGGGCAACACCGTCTCGGCGGACGCTCTATGGGAACAGCTGCGCGGTGGTGCCTCGGGCTTCAAGCTGCATGAGGACTGGGGCTCCACTCCGGCCGCCATCGACGCCTGCCTCGGTGTCGCCGATGCGGCCGGAGTTCAGGTAGCCCTGCACTCGGACACCACCAACGAGGCGGGCTTCGTCGAGGACACCCTGGCCGCCGTTGCCGGGCGGACTATCCACGCCTATCACACCGAGGGTGCAGGTGGTGGCCACGCCCCTGACATCATGCGGGTGGCCGCAATGGGGAACGTGTTGCCCTCGTCGACGAACCCGACCATGCCGCACACGGTGAACACGGTCGATGAGCACCTCGACATGTTGATGGTGTGCCACCACCTCAACCCGGCCATCCCCGAGGACCTGGCCTTCGCCGAGAGCCGCATCCGAGCCAGCACCATCGCCGCCGAGGATGTGCTGCACGATCTCGGCGCCATCTCCATGATCGGCTCGGACTCCCAGGCCATGGGCCGGGTTGGTGAGGTGATCCTGCGCACCTGGCAGACGGCGCACGTCATGAAGCAGCGACGGGGAACCCTGACCGGCGATGGTCGAGCGGACAACCTCCGCGCCCAGCGCTACGTGGCCAAGTACACCATCTGCCCGGCCCTGGCCCACGGCTTGGCAGAGGAGATCGGGTCGGTCGAGCCCCGCAAGCTGGCTGACCTGGTGCTCTGGCAGCCGGCCTTTTTCGGCGTCCGCCCCCATCTGGTGATCAAGGGCGGCATGATCACCTGGGCGGCCATGGGCGACGCCAACGCCTCCATCCCTACCCCCCAGCCGGTGTTGCCCCGGCCCATGTTCGGGGCCTCACCCCAGGTGGCCCGGGGTACCAGCCTGGCCTTCGTAGCTCCGGTGGCCCTTGAGGACGGCCTGGCCGAACGCCTCGAGGTCGGGCGGCGGTTGGTCCCGGTGGCCAATGTGCGATCACTGACCAAAGAGCAGATGCCCAACAATGGGGCCCGACCCGACATCGTCATCCGCCCCGACTCCTTTACCGTGCTGATCGACGGCGAGGAGATCGAGCCGGCGCCGGCGGTCACCTTGCCCATGGCCCAGCGCTACTTTCTCTTCTGACATGACGACACCCAGTACGTCGGCGGCCATGACCCTGCTGCTGGCTGATGCTCGCCTGCCGAGTGGGGCGCACGCGCACTCGGGTGGCATCGAGCAAGCGGTCGATGACGGCGTGGTGTTCGATCTGGATTCGCTCGTCCCGTTCCTTGCGGGACGACTCCAGACTTCGGGCTACTTGAGCGCTGCTGTGGCTGCCCACGCCTGCCTGGTGGCCGGTGGCCCTGAGGCGCGCCGCGTTGCCATGTGGACCGCCCTCGACGCCGAGGTCAGCGCTCGCATTGTCTCCCCATCGTTGCGGGCTACCTCACGCAGGCAGGGGCGATCGCTGCTCACCACCGGGCAGCGCATTGTCGACGGCGACACATTGGCGATCGTGGCGCAGAGTGCGCCCGAGGGTCCGCACCTCGCCGTGGTGCAGGGCGTGCTGGCGCAGGCCGGTGGCCTGGCCCCAACCAACGCTGCCCTAATCGCCGCCTACGGCACGGTTGCGACGGCCGCTTCTGCTGCGTTGCGCCTGCTCGGGCTGGACCCGGTGGCCGTGGCGGCTGCTCAGGCCGACCTGACCGAAGCGATCGACCGCATCACCGCCGAGGCAACGGTGGCTGGCAATGCTCCGGGGCGCCAGTTGCCCGCTCCGGCGACACCCCTGACTGATCTGTTGGGCGAGCGTCATGGGGCGCGAAAGGAGCGACTCTTTGCTTCCTGAGCATGGGCACAGCCACGACCACGCTGGGGATGATCACCACCATGTCCTAGTTTCCGGATCGGATGCCGGTCACCCGTTGCGCGGCGGCCGGGCGCTCCGTCTCGGCATCGGCGGCCCCGTCGGCAGCGGCAAAACTGCGCTGGTGGCCGATCTGTGCAGCGCCCTTGGCGCTTCGTTGAGCGTGGCCGTGGTGACTAACGACATCTACACCACAGAGGATGCCGACTTTCTACGGCGGACCGCCGTCTTGCCAACTGAGCGAATTGTGGCGGTCGAGACGGGGTGCTGCCCCCACACCGCCATCCGCGACGACATCACCGCCAACACTGATGCCGTCAGCGGCCTCGAAGCCACCATCGGGGCCCTCGAGCTGATTGTGGTGGAGAGTGGCGGAGACAACCTGACGGCCACTTTCAGCTACGGGTTGGTGGATCGGCAGATCTTCGTGGTCGATGTGGCCGGCGGCGACAAGGTGCCGCGCAAGGGGGGACCCGGAGTCACCCGTTCTGATCTGTTGGTAATCAACAAAGTGGATCTGGCCCCCATGGTCGGCGCGGATCTTGCTGTCATGGAGTCCGACGCCCACCGGATGCGCGGTGACGGGCCGGTGGCCATGGTGTCGGTGCGTGAGGGCACCGGCATGGCCGCAGTGCGTCAGTGGGTGGCGCAGTGGGTAATGGACGATCGGGTGGCTGGCTAACCGGATGAACGCAGTGGCTCTAGTGGCGGACGATTCGGACCTCGAGGGTCACGTCGAGATTGTTGTGCGGTCCGATGGTTCAGGTGGATCGTTCTATCCGACCCTCCGATCGTCGGGCGCCCTGGCTGTGCGGGCCACCATCGATGGGGTGTCGTTGGTGGGCGCAAGTGCCCACCCGATTGGTGGGGATCGATTGCGCGTGGACATAGAGGTGGGACCTGATGCTCGACTTTCAGTTCAGTCGGCCTCTGCCACGCTGGCTCGTGGTAGCAATCCAGCCGTCGCGTCGCGCATGGAGTTTGCGGCCCTAGTGAAGAAGGGGGGCGCGCTTCACTGGGCTCCCGAGCCTGGGATTGCGGCCCATGAATCGACACACGTCTGTGACACTGCGGTGTCCTTGGGCTCCACGTCGTCTCTCTGCTGGTGCGATGCCATAGTGCTGGGTCGGTTCGGTGAGGATGCCGGCTCGTGGGAGAGCCGTCTCCGCGTCGAGGTGGAGGGTCTGCCGTTGGTGGTTAGCGCGCTCGCGATGGGTTCGGCCCACCCCGCATGGTCGTCTCCTGCCGTTCTGGGTGGTGCCCGCTGCAGTCACAACATCACAGTGGTCGAGCCGGGGCGCCAGGCACCTTTCCCCATCACCCTGGCCAACTCGGGCTACGTCGTGCCGCTCTCGGAGTGCGCCCTGCAGATAGTCACCTGGGGAAGCACCTTCTTGGAAAGCCGTGCTGCGCTGCGCTCGCTGCTGGCCAACCCGCTCCTTTCGGAGTGGATGGATGGATCTTTGGGTCGAGTTTCAATAGATCTGTCGTAGTCCGGCCCTAACTGCAAGGCGGAATGGGAACTCCCACGTGGTGCTCTGCGCAACAGCCAGCTTTCCTTGCAGTTGCCCAGCCCGAGGAGAGCTCACCTGGGTGCGGAGTGACAAAGATGGAACTCGGACAACGTCACCTTGCGTTGGGGCACTCATGGTGAACGAACACCGTCGCCCGACACGACATCGAGTCGCTTGTCCTCAAATGCCTAAGTAACCACTGAGCAAGCGAACTCTCTTGACGAATTAGACGGGTGGCTAGAGGGGCTAGCGCTTTGAGCAGTCTGCGGCGAGGCCGAAAAGAAACGGATCGGGTGCAAGTTTCAGTCTGGCATCACGGGCCCGTTCGCCCATTTACTCGCCGTGCCACTTCAGTATGGCAATCGACGGAGTGTGAAGAGTTATGAGACAACACGACGCTGAGGCGAGTGGTAGCGCAATTGGCTTCTACTCAGCGCACTTTCGCGATCAAGAACGCGTCGCATTCGCGTTGCGTGGCTCCCTGAGGGGCATTTCGGGCGAGACATTGAAAAATAAAGCGCCCTGACCAGGGAAAAACGTGCGCCCCTCCGGATTCGAACCCGAAACCTGCGAACCTTCGGGTCTCGAACCTGAAGGTCGGACTTTCAGCGACAGCTAGCGAAGGAGATACGTAGCTCGGTGTTTCTGGGGTCATCAACGTGCCCTCTCAACATATTGAGAGGGCACCTGCCCTAGCGGCTGCGTACGCACGGCCGATTGACCGGCAAGACCTTCGGGTCTGGTGCCCGATGTCGAGACCCAGGTCTAGTACCCCCGCCACCATTGAAATGCTGGTCGGCGCGTCTCGTGCACAGGGCACGGGCGCTCCACCAGCGTTTTCGCGGTCGGACGAGTTAGCCGAGATGGCATGCCGAGTGCTGCCCTCTGCACGTTGCACTACTCAACGTATGGGTGGGCCGGACCTACCGTTGGGGCTCCTCGTAGCCCGCTGCGGCAGAAGTGGCTACGTCATCGTCGATCAGCGCGTGGGAGTAGATGTCCAGTAACCCCAGCGCGATGAGTCGATCCCCTTCAGGCCCGAACATGTCCGTGCCGAGCGCGCGGGACACATGTTCGTGGAGAAGCGGGATGCCGATCTTCATGGCGGTGACCAGTACGGCGCGGACCCTTCGATCGATCGTGGGCGAGTCCGTGCGGGAATCGTCGGCACGGACCAGCCACGCTTCGGTCATCGTCACCAATTCGTCGAAGATTGGTCCCCCGGAGGGAGACCCGTCGGCGAGGGAGCGCGCCACGTAACGGCCGAACGGTTTCGATGTCTGCTTGGTTTGTGCCGTAGCGCTCGGATCCGCGAGGAGCTCAGCGTTGACGCGGTGCAGCATCTCGAACACGTAGTGGTCACACGCCTCTCGCAGGTCCTCCTTCGATCCGTAGTGGTGGCGGAGCAGTCCGGGGGAGACGCCGGCCGTTTTGGCGATCGCCCGGATCGTCGCACGGTCGTATCCGTCACGGGCAAAGTGCTCGAGGGCCGCTTCGCGGATCCGCGCGCGAGCGGTCAGGTCCTCGAAGGCCACGGACCGCTCGTTGAGCGGGAGGCCCACAGGAGCAGAAGGAGTTGCTCGCCCCGTGGTCATGCTCCCTGCAGGTCCCTTCGCCTGAAGGCCAACCCCCCGACGAGCGCGGCGGCCACACCAACGGCGGTCATGATGCCGTTCGCCTCCCAGTTTGGTGGGACGCCCGGAGCCGAGGCCATGTGGTGGAACACCGAGGTGTCGAGCACCCAGTGGCTGATGGTTCCGAAGCCACCCACGATGACGATGAGCAGCGACCAGCCCAGCACGGCGTAGACGACGATCGCCGTGGCACGAGGGCGTATGCCGAAGGTGAACACGCCGATCCCCAAGATGACGATCGCCGGTGGCACGAGGTTGACGCCCGCCCCAAGCAGGCTCGTGAAGTTCAACCCAGTGTGCTGGCTGGCGGCTCCGAGCCAGCCCAACACGCCGGCCGCGACACCGCTCAGCACCAACACGACGAGCGCCACGAGGAGCCTCCCGCCGAGCCACGCGCTCCGGGACACCGGGCGGACCACGAAATGGTCCAGCATGCCCCCCGACTCCTCGGAGCGTGCCGCCGTGACCTGGCCGGCGGCGACGAAGCCGATCAGGATCGCCTCGATGAGAAAGCACACGCCGAACACCGCGTCTGCTCCTGTGCCAGTCGCCCCCAGCTTGGAGAACACCTCTTTGACCGAGCCCGAAATCGTCGCTCCGGTTGATTTTGCGATGAGCCCGTAGAGGAAGGCGGAGAGGCCGATGGCGACCCACCAGCCGATCACCGTCGCCCGCATCAAGCGGATTGCCAGTCCGCTCGGACCGTACAGCAGCCCGAGGTGGGCTTCGTCGTGGTCCCGGTCCGCCACGATGCTCGCCCCGACGTCGCGACCGCCGGCGAGGTGCACCGCGACAGCGACCAAGACCGCCGTGAAGGCTGCGATTGGCAGCAGCGCCAGGGGTTGGGGCGAGGTGAGCGGTCGAAGCTCCTCTACCCACCCAAGCGGGGAGGCCCAGATCAGTCCGTGGAGGCCGACTCCTGCGTCGGCGATGAGTCGTAGGCCGTAGCCGACCCCGAGGAACATCGCCGCGAACGAGGCCGCCTGGTGGCGAGTGGCCGCCAGCTGACTCGTCACGGCCCCGACGGCGAGAAACATGGCCGCCGTGGCCACCATGGCCAGGGCGAAGTAAAGCGAGGGACCCGCGCCGATCCCGACACTCGATTCGTGTCCGGATAGGACGGTGATGATCGCGGTTACCGCCCAAAGGGTCACGAGGCCGGCGCCCAGGCCGGCGATCACCTGGGCCGCCGCACCCGCCCGCGTGGTCTGACCGCAGAGGAGCAGATCCCAGCGCCCGCTGTCTTCCTCGCCGCGCAACAGTCTGGTGCTCGTCAGCAGCCCCCACACGGCGCCGAGGATCATGAGCGTCATGGAGATCTTGAAGGCGGTGAACCCGCTGACGGTCTGGAGGTGTGGGGCGGGTCCGAACAGGGCGCTCATCGCCTTGCTGTTGCCGTAGGTGGCAGCAAGGGCGTCGCGTTGCGTCGCCGTCTTGTAGATCCGCCCGTAGGTGATCTCCGACGCAGCGATGGCGATGCCGAAGATGTAGCCCCACAGGACCCCCGAGCGCACGGCCTTGCGTGCGCTGAAGGCGGCGACGACGGTGGCTGGCGATCCGCTGGCACGCACCGGCGCGGTGATCCGCGCCCGGATCCCGAGATCAGCCTGCATGGCCGTCTGCCCCGTACTGGGCGAGGAAGAGCTCTTCGAGGGAGGGCTCTCGGCTCAACAGCTCGGTCACCCCGGCCGCTGCCAGGACCTTGACCAACGGCTCGATCGATCCACGGACCTGGCAACGCACCATGGAACCATCGGCCTCCACTGCGCTGACCCCGGGCACCACGGAGAGATCGGGAATTGTTCCGTCGAACCTCACCTCGACGGTGAGCGCGCTCAGGTGACGCATCTCGTCGAGCGTGCCCATCTCGACCAGTTTCCCGTCGCGTAAAATGCCCACCCGGTCACAGAGAGCCTCCACTTCGCTCATCATGTGTGACGAGAGGAAGACGGTCTGGCCCCGATCCCGGGCCTCGCGCACGCAGCGACGGAACGCCTGTTCCATCAAGGGATCGAGCCCGCTGGTCGGCTCGTCGAGGACGAGCAGGTCGGGCCGGACCATCAAGGCGGCGATCAGGATGACCTTCTGGTGGTTCCCTTTCGAGTAGGAGCGCACCTTCTTGGTCGGATCGAGATCGAACCGTTCGATCAGCTCGTCCCGGTAGGCCTCGTCGACCTGGCCATGGACGCGGCCAAGCAGAGCCAGAGTCTCGGCACCAGTCAGCGAAGGCCACAGGCTGGCCTCCCCGGTCACGAACGCCAGCCGGCGATGGGTCTGCACGGGCTCGCGCTGACAGTCGAGCCCGAAGATCTCCGCTCGCCCTGCGGTCGGGCGACTCAGCCCGAGTAGCAGCCGGATCGTGGTCGTCTTGCCCGCTCCGTTGGGCCCGAGGTAGCCGACCACCTCGCCCTGGGCGACCTCGAGGTCCAGGTGATCGAGGGCCACCACGTCGCCAAAGTGCTTCGTGAGGCCTTCCGTGCGTAGGGCCGTGTCCGACATGTACGAGGAGCCTCTCCAGGACTATACAAACGAATAAATCAATATACATGTGTATAGTACCACCGGCACCGGCACCGGCACGACCAGGTCCTATGTCCTCTGGTCAGGCGGGGGGCAGGACAGAGATCGCTCATCTGATTGCGGTCGGGATCGACCCCACCGACCTCTCGGCGCTCGCAGAACTGCTCGCCACCACCTTGGAGCCCGCACAGCTCGGCGCCCTACAACAGCCCGTCACCCTCTAAGGGCGGTCGCACGAGGCGACAACCCGGCGCATGTGGTCACGTCGCGTGCGATGGCTCCCAGTGGGTGAAGTCGGGAGCTCGACTAACTCAACAGCTCTACCTGAAGGGACCTCACCACCGCTGGATCAGTCACGATCTCGATCTCGGTGACCGTAGTACCGACCACGCGGAAAGCGAAGACCGCCCGGACCCGCCCGCCGGGGGCCCAGACCGCTCCAGGAACGCCTTCGATGAGTGCCACCTCGGCCGCTGCCGCCCGCCCTGACAACACCGTGGCTACGGCCTGAGCGCCCCGCACTTCGGGCTCCAGGAGGGGCGCGCCACGATCGCGATTGGCGGTGGCGGATTTCACTGCCGCCCGGTCGGCACGAAGGACCGCCTCGGGGTCGAGCAGGGAGACCAGTGTCTCGAAGTCCCCGTGGCGGGAGGCGGCCAGGAACGCCTCGACAACCTCCTGTTGACGGTGGCGGTCGCCGGGGTGCACGCCTTCGCGGCCCTGAACACGTCGCCGAGCCCTGCTGGCCAACTGACGGGCGGCGGCCGGAGAGCGGTCGACGATCGGTGCGATGTCCTCGAACGGCACCCCGAAGAGGTCGTGGAGCACGAAAGCGAGGCGCTCGGAAGGGCCGAGCGTGTCGAGCACGAGCAACAGGGCCGGCCCCAGCGTCTCGGCGAGGACCGTCTCTTCCTCCGGGCCGGCGAGCTCGGACTCGGGTTCGTTGCCCGGCATCGGGGTTTCATCGCGGGTCCGGCGGGAGCGGAGCACCCCGAGGCACACCCGGGACAGGACGGTGGTCAGCCACCCGCCCAGGTTTTCGATGCTCTCGGGTTCCGACCGGTTGAGGCGCACCCAGGTCTCCTGCACCGCGTCCTCGGCATCCGTGAGAGAACCGAGCATGCGGTAGGCCACTGCTTGCAGCCTCCGGCGGTTGGCTTCGAATTGCGTGCTGAGACCCTCGTCCATAGTTGCCAGACTGACGCGCGGGGCGACCCGTTTGTGACAGGAGGCTGCCGTCGACCCTCGGGTGGAGGCCCCCGGAAAAAAAATGTCGGCGATTGTCCGAGAGATGTCACACATTACGGGTGTGGCGCGTCATCCAGGGTATGACAGCACGAATGAAAAACCCCGCAACGGTTCTCCCCGACTCGATGAAGGCGATCCAGGCCATCATTGAGGCCGCGCACCACGCCGGCGTACCCGGCCCCACCATGGAGCTCGCTCACTTGCGGGCCAGCCAGGTGAACGGGTGCAGCCCCTGCGTCTACAGCGGCGCCATCAGTGCCAAGAAGGCGGGAGAAACCGACGAACGGCTCTTTGCCGTCGCAGCCTGGCGGGAGGCGGACCTCTTCACTGACGCCGAGAGGGCGGCCCTTGCCCTAGCCGAATCCATGACCCGCCTGGCTGACCGGCCCGACCCGGTCCCCGACGAGGTCTGGGACGAGGCTGCGAAACACTTCGACGAGAAGCAGATGGCTGGCCTGGTCCTCTGGGTCTCGACAACCAATCTCTTCAACCGGCTGAACGCCACGACCAAGCAGCCGGCCGGCGCCGCCTGGTGATGGTGTGAGCCGGGAGCCCTGTACGTATTCGGTTCGTCGTAGCAGCGGCCGGATTCAATGAGAGGAAATGACGCATGAAGACAATGACGTGTAAGGAACTGGGCGGACCGTGTGACTTCGCCCACCAGGGTGCGACCGCTGACGAGGTCATAAAGGCCCAGGACCGGCATCTCAAGGACATGGTCACTGGTGGCGATGACGGGCACCAGCCGGCCCTAAAGGAGATGAAGGGCCGATGGAAGCACCCCATTTCGGGGATGGGCTGGTACAAACAGGCCAAGCGGGATTTTGCCGATCTCCCCGAGGACTAATCGGCGGCGTCGGAGACTCAGACGCCCTCGACATGCCGCGTCGAGACGGGAGGGGCTGCGGAGGTTAGCTGGGGGTTGCGCAATCTGGACAGGTGCCGATGATCTCGACGGTGTGGGTCACGTCGACAAAGCCGTGCTCCTTGCCAATCCTGCTGGCCCAGCGTTCGACTTCTGGTCCCTCGACTTCGATGGCGCTACTGCAGTGGCGGCAGACAAGGTGGTGGTGATGGTCGCCGGTGGCGCAGCGACGGTAGCGAGTTTCGCCGTCATCGCTTCGTAGGGCGTCGAGCTCGCCGGCATCGGCGAGTGCACGCACCTGGTTATAGACGGTAGTGAGCGCGACGTTCTCGCCTTGGGCTTGGAGCTCGGCGTGAAGCTCTTGAGCGGAGCGGAACCCGTCGGAGGCTTCCAAGAGGGCGGCGACAGCGCGTTTCTGCCGCGTCGAGCGCTCTTGAGGCACCCGACGCGGCTCACCGTCAGCGTCGGCAGCGATCACCACGGCGTCTGTACCGGAGACTCAGTGGTCGTCCCAGTGTCCTTCGTGTGATGCATGGCGGTGTCCGTCGTGGACGTAGTCGACGTGGTCGCCATGGGGGACAGCGACATGTCCGCAGCCGTCCCCGTGGACATGGGTGTGGTCGGCGTGCTCGAGGTGAGCGCTGGTCACGGGTGTTCCTCCTGGGAGTGCCGGATGGCGTCGTTGACAATGTGACCGACGTGGGCATCGGCAAGTTGGTAGGTGATCTCTGTACCGCGCCGGGTGGTGGTGACCAGGCCGGCTTCGCGCAGGACCTTGAGGTGCTGGGACAGCAGCGGCTGGCTCACCGCCCGTCCGGCGGCCTCGAGCGACGTCTGTAACTCGTGGACGCAACGAGGTCCCTCTCCGAGCTCGACGACCGTGGCCAAGCGGGTCGCAGACGCCAGGGCCTTGAGCAAATCCACTGCTCCGGCCAGCCGGTCCGGCACCTTCGTGTCAAGCACATCCCTACATTAGTCCTTCCTTATATAAGGAGCACGCCATAGATCCACGATAAGTCATTCCGGCTGTTGTATTTGAAACCATTCCATATACGGTCTATCGTTATCTGAAACCGATCCAGACAAGCGCCCGAAGTGCTGGACTCTCCTCGAGATCGGAGGGGATCCGTCGGGATGGTGTCGGCGATGCCGACAATGACATGAAAGACCGGAGGACGATGTTCAGGCTCGCGAAGGCGGCAGCGGGGATGGTGGGGCTCGGGGCGGTGCTGATCGCCGCCGGCTGGGTGTCCTCGGCGGCGCCCGCTGCGGCGAGCGGCACCAGTACCGTGGCGCTGGTGGCGGGGGAGAACGAGTACGGCAACGTGGCGTCACAGATCGGTGGCAAGTACGTGAGCGTGTACTCGGTGGATTCGAACCCGAACACCGATCCCCACACGTATGAGGCCACCCCGAGCGTGGGCCAAAAGATTGCCAAGGCGAACCTGCTGATCGAGAACGGGGTCGGCTACGACACCTTCATGGGGTCCCTCGCCTCGGCGTCGCCGAACTCGGCTCGCAAGGTGATCAACGTGCAGCATCTGCTGGGTCTGCCCAACAGCACGGCGAACCCGCACCTGTGGTACGACCCGAAGACGATGCCGGCCGTCGCCAAGGCGTTGGCGAGTGATCTTTCGGCGCTCGACCCGGCCCACGCCTCGACGTTCCACGCGAACGAGACCAAGTTCGTGGCGTCGCTGCACCCCTGGCTCAATGCCATCGCCGCTTTCCGGGCCAACTATGCGGGGACGACTGCGGCGACGACGGAGCCGGTGGCCGACTACCTGCTCACGGC
>JBEKWB010000069.1:0-23060 GCA_049513455.1 Acidimicrobiales bacterium | reverse complement strand
AGCGGGTCGGCTCGCCGAACCTGTCGTCGTGGTGCTCGAAGGGGATGCCCGAGGAGGCGCCGAGGAAGGCGAGTCAGGCGGTGTCACCGTCGTGCACGCATCGGGCAGCGGTGACGATTTGCTCGTTGCAGTCACGTCCGACGCCCGTGGTGAGGTGACGCTGGTATCTGCAGACCGCGGCCTCCGCCGGCGTGCCGAGGCCCTGGGTGCAGATGTGGCCGGACCCGGGTGGCTCCTCGCTCTGCTCGACGGGTGAGCGTTTTCCTGTCTCTCTACGAAGTCGGTCGATAGACCTGTAGCACCACGCCGCTGCTGTAGCGCTCCAGTTCGGTCAGCTCGAGCTCATGTTTTTCGCGTTCCCCGGGGACCACGGTCGGTCCGCCCCCGATCACGACGGGAAAGACCATCAACCGCAGTTCATCGACCGGACCATGCCCGAGGATGGGACCCCCCTCCCCCGCCTTGATGATCCTCACCGTCCCGACGAGGCCAGGCGGCCGAGAACCCTTCGTCCGTGACGCGCCCGAGCAGGCGCGTACGGGTTATCTCCCTGCCCCGGCGGGCGTGCAGGACCGACCTCTTCGTCCACCACGACATCACGGACCAGATCGACAAGCCCGACATGAGGCAGCCCAGCGAGAGAAAGGATCCCACCGAGAACAAAGAACCGGCCGAGCCGACACTTCCGACGGACAGCACAGAGCCGATCGAGCCCACGGAAAGCACGGACCCGCGGGAGCCAATGGAGAGGACGGAGTCACGTGACCACAGTGACCAGCGGGAGCTATCCCCCGTTTTCGACATGCGCTCGTCCCTCGCCGGGGCATTCGCCCCGCAGCCCGGTGTCTCGGGCCCCAATAGTAGTGATGCAGCATTGTGGCTGATCGGAGCCGCTGAAGGACCCAGATGGGAGCTATTGGCGGGGTCCATTCATGCTCGCGTCAGGTTCGACATGCCATACTTCGGCGCACCCATTTCCCGGGAGGCTCAACCAAGGTGTTGAGCTGTCGGAATCGCCTAATCGGAGGCCTGCTCAATTGTTCACTTCGTTTCTCGAGACCTGGGGATACCTCGCCGTCTTCGTCCTCAGCTTCATTTCTGCCATGGGTCTGCCCGTTGGCGCTGAAGTGGCGATCATCTTGGGCGGAGCGTTGGCCAGCGGCCACGTGGACCATGGGCACCATCACCTCAACCTGGCACTCGTCATTGTGGTGGCAATTCTGGCCGAGGTGCTGGGGTCATTGGCCGGGTATCTGATCGGCTACTTCGGTGGACGCCCGCTGGTCGATCGGGCCGGAAAGTATGTGCTGCTCACACACCGTGATCTCGACCGCGCCGAGACCTGGTTGGCCCGGCGAGGTGATCCGTTCGTGCTCTTCGGGCGCTTCATCCCCCTCCTGCGTTCCTTCGTTTCGTTCGCCGCCGGGCTGGGTGAAATGGCCTTCGCCAAATTCTTGCTGTTCACCGTGATCGGTTGTGC
Source organism: Acidimicrobiales bacterium (assembly GCA_049513455.1). Taxonomy (GTDB): domain Bacteria; phylum Actinomycetota; class Acidimicrobiia; order Acidimicrobiales; family RAAP-2; genus Bog-473. The sequence continues at coordinate 21,580 of JBEKWB010000069.1, read as the reverse complement.
CGTCTGGTGTACTGCCCTGACCAGTTTGGGCTACAGCCTGGGCAGCACCTACAACCATGTCCTGAAGGCGTTCAGCTATGCCGGGTACATCGCCGCCGCCCTTTTCGTCCTCGCCGTGTTGGCGTTCTTTGTTCACCGATTCCGGGTGCTGCGCGCGGAGCGGGGGTCTGGCGGAGCCGCCTGAACCATCTCGACCTGGGCCGATGGACCTGGGCCGATGGAACTGGTCCGCTTCGCGTGTCGAGCGGGCCCGGGTGTGTGAGCGGGAGGCTCCACCGCCGTGGAAAGCTAGGATCGACTCATCGAGGCGAGGTCGCTATGAACTCATTCCGGCGTTATCGAAACCCAGCGATCTTCATTGCGGGGCTGGTCCTTCCGCTTGCCATCGTCGCCATCATGGTGCCGTTCCGGTCGAACTTTGCGGACCCCGCCGCGGCTCTCGTTCTCGTCGCGGTCATCGTCGCGGTCGCTGTCGTGGGCAATCGGGGAGCCGGATTCGTCGCAACGGTGTCGGCGACGGTTTGGTTCGACCTCTTCCTCACGCGTCCGTACGAGAGATTTGCCATCACGCATCGACCGGACATAGAGACGACGGTCAGCCTCTTCGTCGTGGGACTCGTCGTGACAGAGCTGGCCGCCCGCAATCGCCGGCATCGTGAGATCGCCACTGAAGAGTCTGACTACGTGGGACTCATTCACCGCATCTCGGAGCTGGCCGTCTCAGGCGCTCCGGCGAGCGTGGTCATCGAGGATGCAGGTCGAGAACTCAGCGATCTCCTGTATCTGCGCGCGTGCCGTTATGAGTCGGGACCGCCGACGCGCCCTGCGATACAGATTGAGAATGACGGTCACGTCCTCATTGCCGGCGCCGTGTGGGCTGTTGACATCGTGGGATTGCCGGGACCGGAGTTGGAACTCCCTGTCCGGAGCGGTGGACAGACCCAGGGCCGTTTCGTCTTCAAGCCAACACCCGGCTACCCGGTCACGCTCGAACGCCGCGTGGTCGCCGTGGCTATCGCCGACCAGGTTGGAGCCGCCGTCAGGCCGCAACTTCGTTCCGCCTGACCACCGGGTCATGCCTCTCGTTCGAGTTTCCTTCTGCGACGTTCGCTCAGTCTTTGCGCTTGCCTGCCGAGAATGGTCATGCTGCGCTTCTGTTTCTCGGCTTGCATCCGTAGGGGGTCGTCGGGAGGCAGAATCACTATCGCCTCCTTGTAGGCCCGCTCGAATACATCGGCAGCTTCTCGGGCCCGCTTCAATCTGAGCAGATCTATCACGATGTTGAACTGGAGAGCCAGGATCGTTCTTCTGTCGACCCCGTTTAACTCGAAGCCTTCCAGGACGATCTGATTCAGGTCGAGCGCGAGCTTGCGGTTGTGCAGGTTGTGGTTGACCGTGGCGAGATCGACGAGTGGTCGATAGAAGTCCATGTGGTGCGAACCGACCGAGGCTCTCCTGGCTTCGACGACGCGCTCGCGTAAGGGAAGCTCAAGGTCATAACGCTTGAGCGCCCGGAGCGTGTTCGCCAGATTGGCCGCGGCCCGTATCGACAGTTCGCTGTCCGGCCCGTATTGCCGGTCGGAGGATTCCAAGACCCGCTCCTGAACACGGCGGGCCGAGAAGAGGTCGTCCATCCTTTTCAGCACGAGACCCAATTCGAATTCCGTCCGGGTCGTGTCGATGTGATCGGCGCCGAGGGTTCTGGTCTGGCTGGCCAGAATTTCCTCCAACAGGCCGCGAGCGGACTGGTTGTCCCCCGCATCCTTATAGGCGTGGGCGAGCCTTGTCATCGCGTCCAGCGTCTCGGGATGATCCCCACCGAGCAGATCCCGTTTGGCGTCGACTAGTTCCCGAGCCTCTTGTATCGCCAAGGCTCGGGCATCGTCCACCTCCTGCACTTTAGACCGCGTGCAAACCGACGGATGCGGCCGGGGCGCAATCCCGCTGCGTCGACTAGGCGAGCGCCTCGATGACGGCCGAAAAATCGGGCCATTCGCCCGGGCTCTCGACCACGGCCGTCAGCAGTGCGTCGGTGGCTGGGCCGACGCGAACTGGGAGACCGGCTTGCTGAGCCAAACGCAGGGCAAGCCGAACATCCTTGCGAGCCAAGGTGGGCGAGAACCAGCCCGGGTGGTTTGGATCGAGCACGCTTTTCAACCGGATCGCACTGGTGGGGCTGATCACGGGGCTCTGGCCAAACACGTCCTGCAACAACTCGTCAGAGATTCCGTGGCTGCGCGCCGTGGCGATGGCCTCGGCCAGCGACGCCACTCCGGTTATCAGGAGCAGGTTGGAGATGAGCTTCATGATCGAGGCCATGCCGACCGGACCGCAATGGGTATACCCGACGCCGAGGTCGGTCCAGATCGGGTCACAAGAACGGATGGTCGGAAGTGGTCCTCCGACGAGGAATCGACACTGACCGGCGGCCACGTTCTCCGGTGCTCCCATGACCGGTGCGTCGAGGACCCTGTCGGCGGGTCCGACTGCGGCGAGGCGACGGACCGTGTCGGGTGAGACCGTGCTGACGTTGAGGAGAACGGTGGACGATCCGAGCGAGGCCAGAATGCCGTCGTCACGCTCACAGACGTCGAGGACGGCCTCATCGTCGGCCAGGACCAACAGGACGACGTCCGCGTCACCGACGGCGCTCTCGAGCGAGGCCTCGACGGCTCCCTCGGCAACGGCGGTCGCGGCACGGCCCGGGGACCGATTCCAGACAACTACCTGGTGACCACGGTCGAGCGCTCGCGCGGCAAAGGCACGCCCCATGCTCCCCATCCCGATAACGGCTACGCGCATCCCCTCAGCCTAGGGACCCTCCGCTACCTGCGGCGCAGCGAGTCAAGGATCGTCCTCCGACCTCGTAGAGAGGTTGAGCCCGTTCGGTGCGACGGCGCTGACTGTTACGCCACGGGATGCAGGTCGCGGTCCACGTCCCGGTGCCGGACCACTCGGAGCCGCCTGGCGCGCCTGACCATTTGACGCTGCGCTTCGGGCGTCGGATCGTGGCCGCCGTACGCACTGGCCTCCACGGGCTCCGCCAATTCTCGCCAGGCCCCCGATCCACTCCCCGTGAGGTCGTCCAACGTGGTGGCGTACTCGCTGAACGTCTCGTGGGGGCGGCGGGGACGTCCGGCGCGCCGGCCCGCACGTTCGGCGCTCCACGCGATCCGCTCCGCCCACGTGAGCGGACGCGAGCGACGCGAGTGCAAGAATGCGGCCACGAGGACGAAGGTGAGCAGCGCGCCTGCAACCGGCACGATCGGGATCCGTCGGAGCGCATGGCCGATATCGTCGAGGGCCACCGTGCCGGGTGCCGGATTGGCCAGCGGTACGGCGGCGGTGGGATCGAAGCTCTGCCATCCGAAGCCCGGGAACCAGACTTGGACCCAGGCGTGGGCATCGTTGGCACGGACCTGGTACAGGTCGGTTATCGGGTCGTACGGTCCCGGCACGTAGCCGACTGCTTCGCGGGTGGGGACTCCGATCGACCGCAACATGACGGCGAGCGACGTGGAGATCTGCTCACAGAACCCAACTCGATTGCCGAACAGGAACTCGTCCACGGTGTCGGCGCCGGCGGGGAGGGGCGGAATATCCGTGGAGTAGTGCGTGTGTGCGCCCATCCATGCGATGAGGGATTCAACCTTGTCGTAGTCGTTGGTATCACCCGCGGTGATCTTCTTCGCCAGTGCCGCGACGCGAGGGTATGCGTGTGGGAGCTGGAGAGAAGACGCTTCCGCGGCGGCGGGCAACTGCTCGTCACCCTGGGCTGTACGGAGTTCGCCGGTCGTGGGAGTCCTCACCTCGGACTCGACGGAGTAGATGGCGCCTTTCCCCAACCCGATCGGCGACACGATCGTGTCGTCCGCCGAGTAGTAGATCTTCGAAGAGGGAAACCACAGCTCAGTGGCGCTCTGCGCGTGGAACACGAGATTCGCCGTGGAGTTGACGACATAGAAGGTCTGTAGATCCGTTTGGCCCGAAGCGCTGGATCCCACGGGTATCGGGAGAACGAAGGGCGATTGCTGGCGCAGGGTTTGCGTGGCGCTGTTGGTGGCTGACCAGCTCTCGCCGTTCCAGGTGCTGAAGGTCTCTCCCACCCAGTACGAGGGACGTTGGGCGCGGACCAACATGACGACCGTGTTGCCCAAGTTTCCCCGGAGAGCCGTATTGAGGCTGCCGGCAAATCCGAGGTAGCCACCGACCCGCGTCGGGCCGCTGAGGGTACCGGGCCGCGAAAGTTGGGAAGGCGAGCCGGCATCGCCCGCTAGGGCCCCGGGTACTCCGATGGAGCCACCGTCGCCGGCTCGGGCCAGCAGGTTGAGCTTGGCCGCGACCTGCGGAGCGGGAAGGACCAGAAATATGGCGGCCGCGGCCGCGATCACAGTAGCCAACACGATTCCGAGTCGCATCGGCTCCAGGCGTCCCCCATCACTCGCCGACGCCCACATCTCAATCAGACCCCAGATGGTGCAACCCGCCCAGGCCACCACGTAGAAGCCGAAGATCAGGTCGATCGCCTGCGCGCCGGCGACTGCCATCAGGCCGGCCGATGCGGCAAGAGAGAACATCAGGTCGCGGCGCGAGGGAACATGGAAGGAGTGCACGACCAGGACCGATACCAGAAGCACCGTGAGTGGGTCTTCGACCGACGTGATGTCCGTCGCGGGGACACTCACCGCGTGGACGAACCAGGCGGATACCCCGATTGCCCCTGCGGCGACGACGATCTTGACCCACCCCGGCGGGTTGCGCCGGGTGAGATAGGAAAACACCATCCCGAGCGCAACCAAGCCAATGGCACCGAGGGCGGCCGCGTCGGACACCTCTCCCATCGATGCGCAGGCCGCGATCGCCGCGGTGACGGTAAAGAAGCAGGCCGCCCGCAACCGGATCGAGTGCTCAGGTGGGCCGGGTCGGTTCGCCCTCTTGATCGCCTGGAGCGTTCTCACGGGCGTCCGGAATCGGCGTTCGCGTTCGCCTTCGCCACGGCCCGGGCCAGGCGGCGTCCTGCTCCGCGTCGATCCGCCACGCTCGCAGTGACCGGTCCCGACGCCTCCAGCGTGGCGAGGAGCACCGTGGAACCCCGTTCGAGGAAGCGCGTGATCGTGCCCAGCGCACGCTCTGCGACCCGGTCTGCCTCCTGCGGGTCCTGAGGGAGGTCCACGGTGAGGGTGACGGGTTCGGCCGAGGGACGCTCCAGCTCCCGGACCATCAGCTCTCCGGCATGGGCTGTTGCACTCCAATGGACCCGACGTCGACTGTCGCCGGGTTGATACGGACGCGCTCCCCTGGGCTGTCCGGCGTCCGTCTGCACCCAGTCGATGGTCGCACCGGTGTCGTCGTGCGCGCGCAAGGGGAACGACTCAGGTCGCCCGCTGCGCGGCGCGACGTACAACGTGGATGGAAGAGGAAGTACGACCCGGCGCGTCCACCACTGGAGGGCAAATGGAGCCGCCGTGGCGATGTCCAGCGTCACAAAGTCGTGCACGCCGCGTCGTTGCGGCACGAGCGGCACACCGTGCTCGGGAGCCTGGCGTCGCCCTACCGGCCCGACGAAGGCCTCACCCTCGAAGGGGGCTCGCGCGCAGATTCGAAGCCGAGTCGAGGCCCCAAACCGGATGTCGGCCGGCATGCCCGCGATGCAGTCCACGGGGGCGCTGGCGATTCGGATTTTGGCGCACGTGAGGACTACTGCCGGGCCGAGGATCCCGATGAAGAGCGTCCCGAACACGACGTCGCCCATCGCCTGCACCCACCCGGACCCTCCGTTGTGCGCGACCAGCCACCAGATGCCCAGAATTGCCGTCGCGACGGCGACCGGGGCCGCGTTGCGGCTCGGTCGCGCCAATCGACTCATGGTCTCGGCGTCGCCGTCGCTTCAAGAATTTTCTCGATGACGTGCGCCGCCTGCCCGATGCTCTCTTCGCCGTCGTCCAAGAGGATGCGGTGGGCGAGGCAACCGACGGCAACCGCCTTGACGTCAGCGGGTACGACATACCGCCGGGAGGAGAGAATGGCGTGGGCCTGGGCCGAGCGGATGAGCCATATCACCGCCCGCGGGCTGGCGCCCAGAAGGACGCCCGGTGCGATCCTGCTCGTCCGGCAGATCTCGACGGCGTACTCGGCGACCTCGGGCGCAACGGGTACCAGCTTCGTCGCCCGCTGTGCCTCCAGCCATGTCTCGGGTCGGCAGACCGGCTGCAGGCGAGCCAGCGCGTACTTCCCACCTTCGTGGAGTGCCATCTGGGCCTCGCTCGCCGCGTCGGGATAGCCGATCGACGTGGCGATGGCGAACCGGTCCAGCTGGCTTTCGACCAGCGGGAAGGTGCCCCGTTGTGAGCGAGGGTTCTGGGTGGCGATCACCATGTGCGGGAGCGGGAGGGGCCACGATTCGCCGTCGACACTCACCTGATGCTCTTCCATCGTCTCGAGGAGGGCGGACTGTGTGCGCGGTGGGGTGCGATTCAATTCGTCGAAGAGAACCACGTGAGCGAACACGGGTCCCTGACGGAACTCCCAGGTTTCCTTGTCGGACGCGTAGACCGAAACACCGGTGACGTCGGACGGGAGAAGGTCCGGGTGGCCCTGCACGCGCGACAGTTCCGCGCCCAGGGAGGTCGCGATGGCTCGTGCCAGCACCGTCTTGCCGACGCCCGGCACGTCCTCGATCAACAGGTGGCCTCCGGAGAGCGCGGCGACTGCAGCCGCGGTAATGGCATCGTCTCCCCCGAGTAGGACCCGAGTGAGATTTTCGACAATGGCCTGACCGATTGCGATGGCACCATTGAGGTCGGGGGTCTCCACCTGCCTGACGTCGTGCGCCCGCTCGGCCCGAGTGGGCTTGATGGCAAGATTCAAGATCCCTCGCTTCAGTCATTGGTCGTGGCGTGGCGCGCTGAAACGGTCCGCGGTGCAACCGGCTCGTGCGCTACAAGCATGCGCAGTGCAGATCATTTGAGGGACTACGCAATCTCAACGCTCGCCCAACTCCCCTCTGGAGGCCCAGGTGGGGGTGGCAAATGGTCACCCAGGGGGCGAGTTCACCTACCGTTGATTGCGATGCCGTCGGTCGTTCTCGAGTCGTCACCCCTCGCCGGTGGGAAGCCGGTCACGATCAGCTACCGTCGGGAGGGGCAAGGGCCCACCCTCGTCTTTCTCCAATGGCGGCTGGGGCTACGACATCTATCCGATCGATACCGCGACGCTGAGTTCAGCCCACACGCTGGTCGTTCCTAGTCGCTCCGGGTATGGACGGTCCTCGTCTCTCGGTGCCTTTCCGTCCGAGTTCCACTACTGCGCCGTCATCGAGACGCTGGCAGTCCTCGACGTGCTGGACATCGAACAGGCGGTGTGGTGGGGACACAGCGACGGGGCGGTCATTGCTGCCATGGCGGCAATTCATGCGCCCCTCAGGGTGGAGGCAGTGATCCTCGAAGCCCTGCACTACTTCGCGGCCAAGCCGCGGTCGCGTTCGTTCTTCCAGCGCATGGCGCGTGAGCCCCACACCTTCAGTGAAGGGATACGCCGCACCCTGGCGGTCGAGCACGGTGAGCATCGATGGAGTGACACCGTGCGCCACGACGGCCAGGCATGGCTGGACCTCGCCCAGGGAGCGGCGACCTCTCGGACAGACCTCTACGACGGTCGACTCCACGAGATCAGCAGGCCGGCCCTGGTCATTCACGGCGGCTGCGACCCGCGCACCGAGCCCGGAGAGTTGGCAACCATTCTGGATGCACTCCCGGACGCTCAGCTCTCGTTCCACGCCGATGCCGGCCACTGTCCGCATGCCGAGGCATCGAGGGATGCCGTTACTCGCGCCGTGGTCGAATTCCTCGGGTCCCTCGTCGCCAAGGGTGGGTCAGGTGGGTCCTGACCAGAAGGTAGATGAGGGCCACCGCCACCTGCCCGGTGAGGATGGCGACGATCAGCGCCGGCTCGGGCCTCTTGCCGCGCCGTAACGAGGGCGGGAGCCAGCCGGTACGGTTAGGGGCCTTATGGCGTCCACGACAACTGCCATCGACGTGATGATCGAAATCCCCACCGGCAGTCGTAACAAGTACGAGTACGACCACGAGAATCACGTCATCCGCCTCGACCGCCGGCTGTTCACGGCCACGGCGTATCCGGCCGACTATGGCTTCGTGCCCGACACCCTGTCGAAGGACGGGGACCCGCTCGACGCGTTGGTGCTGGTGGCGGACCCCACCTTCCCGGGCTGCGTCGTCCGGGCCCGGATCCTCGGCGTCTTTTTCATGCGCGACGAGGCGGGGCTCGACGCCAAGTTGCTGACCGTCTTGGAGCACGACCCACAGTGGGACGACGCTGAGGACATCGAAGATCTGCCAAAGCATCTCCTCAACGAGATCGAGCACTTCTTCAGCATCTACAAGGACCTCGAGCCCGAGAAACACACCGAGGTCATGGGGTTCGAGGGGCGCGACGCCGCGCTCAGGGAGCTGGAGGCGTGCCGGGAGGCCTTCCGGGCCCACGCGGGAAAGCACCGAGGCAAGACCAGCGGGCAGTCCGACGGAGCGGGTTAACCCGACGACTCCTGCTGCTGCTCTTCCGCCTGGCTCCCGAGCGTCACCGTCGTGGTGTGCTTGATGTCCCCGCGGTAGAACGTGATCTGGATGCTCTGTCCCGACTTGTCCCTTTCGATGATGCTTTGCAGGCTGGCGGCGGAACTCACCGCGGCGCCGTCCACGGCGACGATCACGTCGCCCTGCACGAACCCGGCCTTGCTCGCGGGCGATCCCGAGATCACGTCGAGAACCACCACGCCCGAGGTGGGCGTGAACCCGTACTGCTCCCGTAGCGCGGAGGTCAGCGTGGTGATGTCCACGCCGAGATAACCGCCCTCATTTGAGGCCGGGCCGCCCTTTTCGAGCTGGGGCAGCAGCGCCTCCACCTCGTCGATAGGTATGGCGAACCCGATGTTCTGCGCGTCGGTGCCATTCTCTGAACTTCCGGCTACTGCCGTGTTCATGCCGATGACCTGTGCAGCCGTGTCGATGAGGGGACCACCGGAGTTGCCCGGATTGATGGCGGCATCGGTCTGGATCAAGTTCTGGAGGTTCTCGGTCGCCGTCCCACCACCCCCCGCGGTCACCGATCGGCCCAGGGCCGAGACGATGCCCTGGGTGACCGTGGGCGTGCCGGCGGCCAGGCCGAGCGCATTGCCGATGGCCACCACGGAGTCGCCCACGACCGCCTTGGACGAACTGCCGAAGGTGACGGTGGGGAGATTGGGCGAAGGGTTGTTGATCTTGAGCAGCGCCACGTCCTGCTGCGCGTTGTAGCCGACGAGGGTGGTGGGCTCGGAGTTCTTGTGTCCGTACTCGGTCACGGTGATGCTGCCGGTCTCACCCCCGTCGGCGTAGAGCTCGATCACGTGGTTGTTGGTCACCACCTCCCCGCTTGTGCTGATGATCATTCCCGTTCCCTCATCCTCGCTGCCGTGCGATTTGACGTCGATGGACACGACAGCGGGAATGACCTTCTTGACAAGTTGGGGAATGGTCACGTTGCCGCTGAGGACGGCGGCGCCAGGAGTCGAGTTGCTCTCGTGGATGGTGACGGAGTTCCCTCCATTGCCATGGTCGGCCAACGCGGTCACCCCGGCGCCGACCGCTCCGCCGACAAGGGCCGCAACGACGGCGACTCCCAGCCACTGGCCCCGCCGGAGGGGCGCAGGCGGGGCCAGTGGCAGCGGGGGTGGCAACGGAGCCGGAGGCGGGGGCGGGGGCGGAGCCTGAGGCACGGGCGGAGGCGGGGGGGGAGGCACGGCGGCGGGGATCTCCGCCGTGACCTGAGCGGGGACACTCCCTGGGTCTGTGGGGTCCGTGTGGCCGGTGGGGTCGGCGGACACCGGAACTGCGGGGCCAGTGTGGCCTGCGGTTTCGTCCACGGGGGGCAGCGGCCAACTGGGGACTGCTGTGGGGGCTGGTGCGGGGTGCGGAGGTTCCTCTGCGCCGGACGATTCTGACGGGAGACCCGTCCAGTCAGTGTCGTCTGCCATGTGGATCCTCCTGAGAAGGGACGGCGTCCGCCGCGCCAGCCTCCCAGGCGGCATTAAAGCGTGCGCTCGTGGACGTGCGGCCATGTTATGGGACCCGACAGGGTCTCTGTCCCCGCCCTCACGGGGCCCCTGCACCGGGGAGGGCGCCCGGCGCGGTAGCGTGTCCGCCGCATGTCACGCCGAATAGATATTGAGTTGACGAGCAAGAGCGGCGACGGGTCATGGACGTGGCGCGCCGCAGGTGCGCGCCAGCCCAAGGGCGTCGTCGAGGGGTCGTTGGTCCCCGAGAACCAAGAGGTCGGATCGGTGCTCCGCGCCGAGGTCGAGACGGGACTAGAGGGGATCGAGGTCTTGTCGCTCACCGCGGTCAAGCCGACCCGCTCGCCCGAAAAGACGACGGGTCGCATTGAGGTCCTGGGGACACCAAAGCGGGCACCCGACGTGTCCGTAATTTTGGCCCCCGGGTCAGGCAAACGATCCCGTCGACGTGACGAAGAGGGCGATGACCGCGATGAGCGCCGGTCGGGTCGGGGTGGTCACCGTGGTGATCGCCCCGGTGCTGGTGGACCAGGTGGTGGCGGACCCGGTGGAGCCGGCTCCGGCCCCGCTGGTGGAGCCCCAGGAGCCCCAGGCGCCCCAGGCGGCCCAGGCGGTGGACGTGGTGGACCCGGCGGGAGTACCGGCCCGCGCCGGCCCGGCAATCGACGTCCTGGCGAGGGCGAGGGAAGGCCGGCCCGAGGTGAGCGAGCAGTCACGCCGACTTCGACCGTGCACCGCAACGCCATGCTGGCAGCGCTACGCCCCGAGCAGATTCCCGTGGCCGAGCAGCTGTTGCGTGGGGGCCTTCCCGCAGTCCGTCAGGCGATCGACGCGCAGAACTCCGCGGCCAAGGCTTCGGGACGGCCTGCGGCGTCGACGGACGCCCTCCTGGCCATGGCCGATGAACTCCTGCCGGCAGTCAAGCTGGCGGATTGGAAGGACCGTGCATCGGCCGCGCAAGCCGCGGGGAAGGACTACCGGTTGCGCGAACTTCGCACCGTCGTCGCGGCGTCGCGCACGGTCATTCTCGACGAGGACGGCCGGGCACTGGCCAAGACCCTCAAGGAGTCCCTGGACCGCCGAGTCACCGCGCTGCGCGACGAGTGGTTGGCCCGCATCACCAATGCCGTAAAGGAGGGGCGCGTCCAGCAGGCACTCGAGGCCTCCATTCGGCCGCCCGAGCCGGGAACGCGCTGCCCCGCCGATCTGGCCGTCCAGCTCGCCGCGGCAGCCGGAGAGGCGATGACGGCCGACCTGCCACCAGAAGAGTGGATGAAGATGCTCGATGCCGTCGTCCTCTCGCCGGTACGCCGCACCGTCAAGCCCGCGGGCATCCCGGCCGACGAAGTGGCTCGCCAGGCGGCGCGTCATGCCGCCGGATCGGTGCCGGCCCTGGCCAAGTTGCTCGGTCTGAAGATCCCGCCCCCGCCCCCCCGCCGGTTGGTCACCGAGCACCGGCTCAGTTCAGCGGGCGGTTGAGAACCAGGAGTCGGGCCGTGAACCCGGCTCCTTCGAATCGCTGCTTCGAAAGCCGGTCTCCGGGAAGCGCGAGGGCATCGACATCGCGGCATGCACGTTGGCCGCACCACGCGACCACGGAATCCATCAGAGCGGTGCCGACGCCGACGCCACGCGCCTCCTTTTCGACATAACAGCACTCGATCCGCCCACTGAGCTCGGTGGCGTGCGGCCGCACAGCCACGGTTGCGGCCGCCAGACCCACGACGGCGTGCTGGAACTCCCCGACATAGACGGCCGCGTCGGCGGGCGCCGCATCCATCCAACGCGCCAGGATTTCAACAGGCGTCATGTTCCCGACCAGGGCCGGTCCTCCACGCATCGACCTGGCATCGGTCAGTGCCCAGGCCAGCAGCTCGAGACAGGCCGGCATGTCGTGGTCTCGAGCGGGTCGCGCCGTTTCCATGGCGGCTCCCCGGCGCCCTAGCCGACCGGTCGATCGGGTTCGGCAGCCTCGAGGAGCTGTTGAGCCCGATTGAGGATGGTGCGACGATTGCGATGCGAGGCCTCGTGGCGGCACACCGCACGCAGTTCGTCGGGCCCCAGACTTTCCAGGCGCCGCACGACCTGGGATGCCGAGAGGGTGTCGTATCCGGCCAGAGCCGCATCGACGGTAATGGCATCGGCGGGGTCGGCCGCGGGCTTGGGCGATCCGCTCGCCGGCTTGGCCGATGCGGGCGCGGCCGTGGCGGGGGCGGGGGCGGGGGGCTCGAGCGCGCCGCCGTAGAGGAGCCTGCTCACCCGACCGACCACATCGCGTTGCCCGTGCGTGACCACGAACTTTCCAACGAGGCGCGCGTTGCGCACGTCGCTCTCGAAGCGCTGGCGTCCCTTGACGATGAGGGCGGGAAGATCCTCCGCCATGGTCAGCGCCACACCGACGGGTGCGAACACGAAGAGGTCCAGTGCGCGGCGCACCGGACTCGGGTCAGGCTCGGGATCGGCGCCCTCAGACACAGTCCCGGCAGAGCAGATTCTTCTTGTCGGCCAATTGGCTCGGGTGCTTGACGAGGAAGCATGAACGGCAGACGAACTCGTCGGGTTGCTTCGGAAGGACGCGCTCGTTGCCCTCCGTGCGGTCCTCCTGGTCCGTCGCCTCGTCGTCCTCGGGCTCGTCCTCGACGACGAGGCGCTCCTTCAGAATGACGTCGAGGCTGGCTTCGACGTCCTCGTCCTCGGGCTCCTCCTCGTCCTCCTCCTCGTCGGCCTCGCCGGACCGCTCGACCACAGCCGCGGGCGCGGCCGTGAGGATCTCGACCACTTCGACGCCGACATCGTCATCATCGTCGTCGTCTATCTCGACGATGTCATCGTCATCGTCGAGGGCGTCGACATCGTCAATATCGACGAGCGCGTCCTCGTCGATATCGGCTTCCAGGTCATCGACCTCAGGCTCATCGTCGACGAGGTCATCGTCGTCGAGAGCCGGGGTCCCGGAATGGAGATCTTTGGGCATATCCTTCTTCTTGGTCGCCATGTGCCGCCGGAGCATAGACGGTCGGGAGAGGCATTCAATCGCAAAAACGCAGAATGTATCGCCGCAGCTCAGTGGCGTCGAAAAGTGTAGAAGGCGGCTGGGCCCTGGGGTCTTTGGCGCCGTCTTGTCAGCCCGATCAGATCAAGCAGGCAAAACGTTCTCTACTCAACCTCCAGGGCCAACCTCCGCCTCTCACCGCAATCCCCCCTCTGGACCGACAGGCCGTAGCCGCCGGATCCTTTTGGGCGTTTGGGACAGGGACGTAGATTAGGTGTGGAACCCGAGGTGCCGTCAAGGGGAACGAGCAGCCCCTCACCTGGGTTTATGGCGGTAGTTCCTGGTCACGGTGTTGCAGATTTTTCGGCACGCCGCCGCTCGGACCTGCGTTCCGATTCGAGCCGCTCGAGGTCGGTCGACCCGTGGTCGACGAAAGTCATGGCGTCGGCCACGGCGCGGTGGCCGGCGCCCTCGGCGATGGCGCGGTGCATCTGTTGCGCCACGCGCCGGTACGCCGGGTGCCCCTGGGAACCGGAGCGGAGCTCGATGAGGTGCATGGCTTCCCGCGCGTTGCACTGCATGACGTAGCGGATCCGATGGGCCAGCGCCACGGCGTACACCGCCTGCTCCGCGAAGCCGGGCGCCAAGGTGCGGTAGAGGTCCTCGGCCCGGTCGATCGCCTCGGTGTACTGATCGCCGAGTCCCGCATCGCCGACGAGGTCGGGCATGTCGTACCCGAGCGAGATACCGAGACGCTGCCATTCGATCGTCAGCATCCGGTGCCGCTGCAGATCGCGAAAGGCGCCGTAGTCGGTCACCAATTCGAAGCGGTAGTCGGTTCGCTCGAAGGCGCGTCCCGGACGGTGGCGGCGGTTCCGTCGATCACCGACGTACGCCGCCAACAAGGCCACCCGTTCGTCATGGCTGAGCAGACGGACGCGCCGCGCCGCCTCGCGCTCCGAACAGCGCAAGTGGCTGAAGCAAGCCGCCGCCAGCACTTTTTCCTCCCCGTCGGGATCGAAGTCGAGCAAGGTGACCTCTGGCTCGGGCGACTCGGGCGACTCGGTCGAGTCGGGCCCGGCGAAGCCGGACTCGGGCCACAGGCGCTCGACGACCCGTGCCGTGGCATCGCGTGTGGAGGCCAGATAGGAGGTCCACTCCCCTCCCCGCTCGGCCACATCGACCCGCTGGAGGAAGGAGGGGATGACCTTGCGCAGCTCGGTCAGCATCATGTCGGCGTAGCTGCGCGCCTCGGGCAACGGGTGGGCCCGCATCCGCAGCAGCAGCTGCTCGTAGGACTGACCCGTCCCGTACAGGCCGATGTTGGAGAGCGACGCCGCCGGGAGCAGGCCGCGCAGGGCGTCGAGCGACTTGGCCTTCACCGCCTGGCGGTACACGAAATCGGTGTCGCCGGCCTGCTGCGGGAAGCGTTGGGCCACCCGGGCCCGCATGATCGGCAGCAGGCCGCCGTAGGTGTCGAACATGCGGTCCATGTCCCCGACGTACCGGGCGCCGTAGGGCGAGTCGAGAATTTCGGGGGGACGGAAGTACCGGTAGTGGCCGCTCTCCAGCCTGTTGTCGTAGGCGATGTAGCGCGTCGACTGCTCCAGGTACGACATGAGCCGCCCCCACTCGAGCACCTTGGAGAGCACGTTGGAGGACTGCTCGCACGCCAGGTGCACTCCCCCCAGCTGGGCCACCGAATCGTCGCCGTACTCGACGAAGACCTTCTCGTAGAGCTGCTCGGCCCGCTCGAGGCCCACCGTCGCATCGAGCGAGAGGTCACCCGAGATGTCGAGGTCGCCCACGAACTCGTCGAGGAAGAGCCGGCGCAGGCTCTTCGGGGAGCGGGAGTACCGCGCGAACAGGGCTCCCTTGACCACTTCAGGCAGGTTTACCAGGGCGAAGACGGGCAGATGGAGGTTCGTCACATAGCGCCGGAGGATGGCCTCCTCGTCCGGCGTGAACTGCTCTTCTGCGTACGGGAACATGCCCACCCCACCATAGGACTGGGGTGAGGCAGTGGTGGCGGATGGCCTGTGCAGGTCAGGTCGGGTCGGGTCGGGTCGGGTCAGGGCGTGGGCAGGCCGACGGCCACGACGCCGCGCAGGAGCAGTGCGACGGCGCTGCGGGCGGATGCGGCCGTCTCGGGGTCGGTGGCGGCGTGGGCCACCTGCTGGACCAGGTCGGCCACCGACTTGACGGTCCGCACGAAGTCCCCCGGCGCCAGGTCCCCCACGTCACGGGCCGCCACACCCAGGGCGGTCTCGAACGAGGCTCCCCGGGCCCACGCAGACACCGCGGTCGCCAGCCCCGACGAGGGGTGGCGGGTGCGCGGGACGAGATGCAGCTCCTCGATCGCCCGGATCCGCTCGGCCACCTGCTCGAGCGCCGCGCCGCGCCGCTCGAGCTCGGCGACCCGCTTCTCCCCCAGGCGGTCGGCCAGCGGGCCCTTGCGGCGGCCACGCCGGACGGCGGCCCGGGGTCCGGGTCCGCCGTGACCGGCCAGTCGCCGGGCCCGTCGCGGCTCGAAGACGACCCCTGAGACCACCCCCGCCAGCACCGAGGGCTCGGCGCCGGTGAAGATGCCGGCCGCCAGCGCCTCGGCGACCAGGAGGTCGGACTCGTGGTAGATGCGGGAGAGCCGGTGCCCCGTCGGCGTGAGCGACCACCCCTGCAGGTGCCCCAGCGCCTCGAGGACGGCGACGCGGTGGCTGAGCTGGATCGTCAAGAGATCCGCCCGCTGGGCCTGCCACTGGGCGAAGGAGCGCCGCAGGACCTGGTCGGCCGTCTCCCGATCGAAGCGCGAGGCCAGGTTGACGGCGAGGTTGTAGGTGGGCCGGAACGACGAGCGCAGATCGGGAGGGGGGGCCGACGCCACCCGGGCCGCTTCGCTGAACGTGGTCTCGGCGGACCATAGGACCACGGCATGGCCCTCCTCGTCGAGACCCCGGCGCCCCGCCCGCCCGGTCAGTTGCAGGTACTCCCCAGAGGTCAAGGTGGCCCGTCCGGCCCCGCCGTACTTGGTGAATCGCTCAATGACCACCGAGCGGGCCGGCATGTTGATGCCCAGCGACAGCGTCTCGGTGGCGAAGACCACCTGCAGGAGCCCGGCGGCGAAGCACTCCTCCACGGTCTCGCGGAACACCGGCACCAGACCGGCGTGATGGGCGGCCACCCCGCACTCGAGCCCTTCGAGCCAGTCGTCGTAGCCGAGGACGCCGAGGTCGTCGTCGCTGAGCGTCTCCACGCGTCGCTCGGCGATCTGGCGGATGGCGGCCCGCTCGCTCCCGTCCGTCAGGCGGACGCCGTCGCGCACGACCTGGCGCACCGCTTCGTCGCAGGCGGCGCGGCTGAAGATGAAGACGATGGCCGGGAGCATCTCCTCGGACTTCAGCGCGGTGATGAGCTCTGTGCGCAACGGCGCGCGGTAGGGCAGCCGCGGACCCCGGCCCCGCGGCTGCCACTGCGGCGGACGACCCTGCAGGGAGCGCCGGACGGCCTGGTCGATGCGGACCCCCTCGTTGCCGGGCTTCCCGTTCACGAGCAGCGGGAGCAGCAGTGTCTCGCTGTCCTCGCGGCGGTGGGCGGCGAAGTGGTGCCGCAGCACGATGGGGCGGTGGCGCTCCACGATCACCTCGGTCGTCCCGCGGACGGAGCGGAGCCAGGCCCCGAGCTCGTTGGCGTTGTTCACCGTGGCGGAGAGGCAGACGAAACGGATCTCGGGTGGCGACAGGACGAGCACCTCCTCCCACACACCGCCGCGGTAGGGGTCCTGAATGAAGTGCACCTCGTCGAGGACCACGGTGTGCAGCCCGGCCAGGAGGTCCGAGCCGGCCAGGAGCATGTTGCGCAGGACCTCGGTCGTCATGACCACCATCGGCGCGTCGGGCCGGACCGCCGTGTCGCCGGTGAGGAGGCCCACGTGCTCCTTGCCGTAGGTGGCCACGAGCTCCCCGTACTTCTGGTTGGAGAGCGCCTTGAGGGGGGTCGTGTAGAACGCCTTGCCGCCGGCGCCCAGGGCCCGATGGATGGCGTAGGCGGCGACCAGCGTCTTGCCCGACCCGGTGGGGGCCGAGACGAGCACGGAGTGGTCGGCGTCGATGGCCTCGAAGGCGGCCCGCTGGAAACCGTCGGGGGGGAACGGGAGGCGGGTGACGAAATCGCTGTCCTCGTCCGTGGTCGTGACGGGCCAGGGGAAGACCGTCAACGGCCGGCCAACTTCCCGATGCCGATGGAGACGAAGAAGAAGACGACGAGGGGAACCGCCAGGGCCAGCATGGAGAAGGGGTCCGAACTCGGTGTGAAGACGGCCGACACCACCACGATCAGTATGACCGCCCAGCGCCAGGACCGGAGGAGCCGGGCCGGGGTCACCACACGGGCCAGCTGCAAGGAGACCAGGATGACCGGGAATTGGAACGTGATCCCGAAGAGGGCCATGAGGGCCAGCACCAGGCCGAGGTACGGGATCGGGTCGTAGATCTGCTGCAGGTCGGGGCCGCCCACGGAGCGGAGCCAGCCGAGGGCGTGGGCGAGCGTGAGGTACGCGGTGGCCGAGCCCGCCCCGAACAGCACGAAGGCCGCCGTGGCGAAGGGGATGGCGTACTTCTTCTCCCGGGCCTGCAGGCCGGGGGTGATGAACCGCCAGAGCTGGAAGAGGATCACCGGCGAGGCAAAGGTCAGGCCGCCGAAGACGGCGATCTTGACCCGCAGGGAGAGCCCGTCGAGAGGCGAGGTCACGTAGAGGTTGGCGCAATTCCGACCGCTGGCGTTGAGGGTGGCGCCGCTGGACGAGGCCACGTCGTGCAGCTTCGTCCCGCTGCCGTTGGCCTCACACAGCGGGCGGATGAGGAAGTGGAGGATCGGCTCGTAGAAGATGATCGCCACAATGGTGGTGAACAAGAAGGCGGAGACGCAGATGATCAGGCGGTAGCGCAGCTCCCCCAGATGCTGGTTGAGCGTCATGTTGTCCGGCGAGGGTTTCCCCTGGCGCGGCCCGATGAAAGGGAAGGACACGGTTTTCGAGCCGCTCAGTTGAGGCTGGGATCGGGCGGGTGCGGGGGCAGTGGGGTGGGCACGGGTTTGGACACGGGAGGCACGGTATCGGGTGCCGTGATCGGCACGCCTGTCAGAGGAGATTCGTCACGCGGGGTGTCACCGGATGTCGCGGATGTCGTGGTCGGGTCCATTTTCGAGAGGTGGTCGAGCAACGCCGAGGGCGAGCGGGCCAGGCGGGCTATGTCGGCGCTCGACGGCAGATCGGGGATGGAGCTGCGGACCTCGGACTCCATTTTGTGGCGGAACTCGCCGAAGGAACGCCAGGCCGCCCCGACCTGGCGCGCCACCTGGGGCAGCTTGTCAGGGCCGAGGAGGATGACGGCCACGACGGCGATCACCAGAAGTTTGGCGGGGTCGAGATTCAGCACCTTGCCGCAACTCTAGGGGCCTCAGAGCGAGGCGATCAGACGTTCGACCCGTTCGTCGTGCGACTTGAAGGGGTCCTTGAGCAGCACGGTCCGTTGTGCCTGGTCATTGAGCTTTAGGTGCACCCAATCGACTGTGAAATCGCGGCGACGTTCTTTCGCACGTTTGACGAACGCCCCCCGCAGCCGGGCCCTGGTCGTCTCGGGGGGCAGCGTCATGGCGTCGGAGATGGCGTCGTCGGTGCAGGTCCGCTCGACCTGGTCGCGGCTCTGCAGTTTGTAGTAGAGGCCCCGGGTGCGGTCGACGTCGTGGTACATGAGGTCGATCATGGCCACCTTGGGGTGCGAGAGCGGCACGTCGTGGCGGGCCCGCATCTGCTCGACCAGGCGGTGCTTGGCCACCCAGTCGCACTCGCGCCACAGCGAGGTGGGATCGGCCTCGAGCCCCTTGAGGCAGTGCTCCCACATGTCGAGGGCGGTGTCCTCCTCGGGCGAGAGCCCCCGGCGGTCCCGGAACTTGAGGGCCCGCTCGAGATACTCGGCCTGGATGTCGATGGCCCTCATTTCGCGACCGTTGGCCAGGCGGACCCGGCGCTGGCAGGTGATGTCGTGGCTGATCTCCCGGATGGCGCGGATCGGGTTCTCGAGCGTCAGGTCCCGCAGCACGGTGGACGAGTCCTCCAGCATGGCCAAAAGGATGCTGGTCGTGCCGACCTTCAAGAACGTGGCGTACTCGCTCATGTTCGAGTCGCCGACGATCACGTGGAGCCGCCGGAACCGCTCGGCGTCGGCGTGCGGCTCGTCCCGGGTGTTGATGATGGGGCGGCTCCGGGTGGTGGCCGACGACACCCCTTCCCAGATGTGCTCGGCCCGCTGGCTGAGGCAGAAGACCGCACCCCGGGCGGTCTGCAACACTTTCCCGGCCCCGGCGTAGATCTGCCGGCTGACGAGGAACGGGATCAGCACCTCGGTGTAGCGGTTGAACTCGTCGTTGCGCTCGGTCAGGTAGTTCTCGTGGCAGCCGTAGGAGTTGCCGACCGAGTCCGTGTTGTTCTTGAACAGGTAGACCTCGCCGCGGATGCCCTCCTCGCGCAGACGGGCCTGGGCGCCGGTGACCAACCCGCTGAGGATCCACTCCCCCGCCTTGTCGTGGGTCACGACGTCGGAGATCTTGTCGCACTCGGGCGTGGCGTACTCGGGGTGGCTGCCCACATCGAGGTAGAGGCGGGCCCCGTTCTCGAGGAACACGTTCGAGGAGCGCCCCCAGCTGACCACCCGGCGGAAGAGATAGCGGGCCACTTCGTCGGGGCTGAGACGGCGCTGGCCGCGCAGGGTGAAGGTCACCCCGTATTCGTTCTCTATGCCGAAGATGCGCTTCTCCACGAGGCCACCGTACAGCCGACTAGGCCAGAAGAAGCGCCAGCTCTCCGTCGGCGATGCGCCGGAAGGTCCGCCGGCCTTCGATCCGGCCGTTGCCCCGGCTCAGCGTGGCCACCTCGAGGTCTCCCGGCGCCAGCGTCCGGTCGGGCCCGGCCAGGGAGGCGACGGCCGCCTTGAGGGCGGCGGAGAGGTCCCAGTCGGCCTTCCAGGAGGCCGCCACCCGCTCGGCGATGGTCTCGGCATCGCCGCCGAGGACGGCGAAGCGCTCCTCGTCGGTGATGGTCCCCTCGTAGGCGATGTGGTAGAGCTGGTCGGGACGGTCGCCGCTGCCGAGCTCGGCCACCAGGATCTCCACCTCGAGCGGCTTCATCTCGTGGGTGAAGACGTTGCCGAGATACTGGGCATAGAGGTTGGCCAACGAGCGGGCGTCGACGTCCTCCCGGCTGTAGGCGTAGCCCTTGGTGTCGGCGTGGCGCACGCCGGCCACCCGCAGCTGGTCGTACTCGTTGTACTTGCCCACCCCGCCGAAGGCGATGCGGTCGTAGATCTCGCTGATCTTGTGCAGGGAGCGGGACGGGTTCTCCGCCACCATGGCGATGCCCATGTCGTAGGTGGTGGCCACCAGGGAGCGACCCCGGGCGATGCCCTTCTGGGCGTACTCGGCCCGGTCCTTCATCACCTGTTCAGGGGCCACGTAGTAGGGCATGCTCATCGGGCACGCTCCGCTTGGATCCGGGTGACCAGGGCGCCGAAGCGCTCCGCCACCTCGTCCTCGGGCACCAGGCGGTACCCCTCGGCGTCGACCACGGCGATGAGCGGGTAGATGCCGCGCACCAGGTCGGGCCCTCCGGTGGCCGAGTCCTCGTCGGCCGCCTCGTAGAGGGACTGGATGGCCAGGTCGACGGCGTCGTCGCGGCCCATCCCCTCCCGCCAGCCGAGCTTGATGGTCGAGCGGGCGTCCCGGCCCCCCGAGCCCGTGGCCTGGAAGTCGATCTCCTCGTAGTGGCCGCCGGTGGCGTCGTAGCTGAAGATGCGGCCGATCCCCCGCCCCGTGTCGTAGCCGGCGAAGAGGGGCACCACCACGAGCCCCTGCATGGCCAGCGGCAGGTTCTGGCGCACCATCTGCGCCAGCTGGTTGGCCTTGCCCTCGAGGGAGAGCGTCGTGCCCTCGACCTTCTCGTAGTGCTCGAGCTGCACCTGGAAGAGGCGCACCATCTCGACGGCCATGCCCGCCGAGCCGGCGATGGCGACCGCGCTGTAGCGGTCGGCGGGGAAGACCTTCTCCATGGCCCGGTGGGCGATGAGGTTGCCCATGGTGGCGCGGCGGTCGCCCGCCATGATCACGCCGTCGGCGTAGCGCAGGGCGACGACCGTGGTGGCGTGGGGGGCGGGGGCGAGCGCGGCGGCTCCGGCCGTGGCGGCCGGAGCGTGCTCGGTGCCGGCCTGGCGCAGGAGTCCCATGAAGTCAGGCCCCGGATCGCTCTCCGGGGGGAAGAGGGGAAGAGCCACCGGTGACTACTGCCCGCCCTTCTGGACGTAGTTGCGCACGAACTCCTCGGCGTTGTCCTCCAGGACCTCGTCGATCTCGTCCAGCAGGTCGTCCAGCTCGGCCTTGATCTTCTCGCCCCGCTCCGAGGTGGCGGGCGTCTCGACCTCAGCCTCCACGTCCGTCGTCGTGGCCTCTCGGGCCGGGCTCTTCCGTATCTGCTCTTG
>JBEKWB010000068.1:0-23307 GCA_049513455.1 Acidimicrobiales bacterium | reverse complement strand
GAGCAGCCGCTGCTGCACACGATCGATCACTCGGTGACCACCGGAGATGCCCAGGCCCAGGCCCGGGCGGTGGCCGCCGAACTGCAAGAGGCCGGCGTCCAGCCCGAACAGGCGGTGGCCGTCCAGCTCCCCAACGGACCCGATGTCGTGATCGCCATGGTGGGGATCTGGCTGGCCGGCGCCGTCTTCGTGCCCGTCAACCCCCGCCTGCCCGACGTGGAGATCGAAGGGGTGCTCGGGCCCACCGCGCCGGCCGCCATCATCGGGCCCGACGGCATCCGCCCCCTGCCCGGAGCCCGCACCTACGCCCCGGGGACCGCCTTCATTCTCTGGACCTCGGGCACCACCGGCCGCCCCAAGCCCATCCTGCACACCCATCGCGGGTACGGCGAGCTGCTGGACCGGGTGCTCACCCCGTTGCGTTCCGGGAACGCGCCATCGACGCGGGCGCCGTCACCCAATCTCATCCCGGTTTCGTTGGCCCTCAACGCCGGCATCTACAACGCCCTGTTCGGCCTCCGGGCCGGTGCGGCCCTGGTGATCATGAACCGTTTCGAGACGGCGGAGTTCGCCGAGCTGGTGCGCCGGTTCGAGATCCGCTCCACTGTCCTGCCGCCGGCCGCCATCGCCATGCTCAACGACGACCCTGCGGTGACGGATCTCACCCCGCTCCGCTACGTGCGGAGCATCACGTCTCCCCTGTCCCCCCTGCAGGCCCGCCGCTTCACCGAGTCTTTCGGGGTCTTCGTCCTCAACGGCTACGGGCAGGCCGAGATCGGTGAGGTCATCGGATGGACAGCGGCCGACGCCAAGGCCCACCCCGAAAAGGTGGGGGCGGTGGGGCGACCCCATGCGGGGGTGTCCCTCAAGATCGTCGACCCCGACGGCACCGCCGTCGCCCCGGGCGAGGTCGGCGAGCTGCTGGTCCGGCCCCCGAACATGGCGAGCGGGTACGCCTCGGGCGCCGAGCTGTCGGACCGCATCGACGAGGAGGGGTACCTCGCCACCGGTGATCTGGGGCGATTGGACGAGGACGGGTTCGTGTGGATCGAGGGCCGGTCGGGCGACCTCATCAACCGTGGGGGGAACAAGGTCTTCCCCGATGAGGTGGAGGAGGTGCTGTGCCTTTCCCCTCTGGTGGCCGAAGCCGCCGTCGTGGGGGCGCCGGACGACCGGCTCGGGGAGGTTCCCGTGGCGTTCGTCGTCACCACCGGCGACGTCGGGGACGACGAGCTCATCGCACTGTGCCGGGACCACCTGACCCCGTACAAGATCCCTCTTGACTTCGTGCGGGTCGACGCACTCCCCAAGAACGAGATCGGCAAGGTGCTCCGGCGCCAACTGTCGGCCGGCTACGCACGGTGAGCGGGCCTGAATCGGAGAGCGACGTGACACAATGTGCGGCCGTGGCCAGCGCCGCGAGAGCAGGGGGCAAGGGAGAGATGACACTGGACATGTACGGACGCGACCGGGCCGGCGGCCACCCCCTTCCCCTATGAGCTGGAATCTGCCCCCCGAGCGAGCAGGGCTTCCGGCTCCCGAGTCGCTCACGGCCCGGCGTGACGGTGCGGCCGCCATGATGGCGGACCAGCCCACGGCCCCCGGCACCACGGCCCGGGACGAGACCATCGGCGGTGTCGGCTGCGTCGTCTGCCGCCCTGCGGCGCCCACCTCGACCGTCCTGTATCTCCACGGTGGGGGCTACCGGCTTGGCGCCGCCCGGTCCTGGATCTCCTTCGCCACCCGCCTCGCCGCGGCAGCCGACACACAGGTGGTGATCGCGGACTACCGGCTGGCCCCCGAGCACCCGTTCCCGGCCGCCCTGCACGACGCCGCCGCGGTGTTCGAATCGCTGCAGACCGACCACGTCGGGCCCCTCCTCGTGGCGGGGGACTCCGCCGGAGGCGGCCTGGCGATCGCCCTGACCGTGGCGGCGGGCCAATCGCGTCAGCCGCTTCCGGACGGCCTGATCGTGCTGTCGCCGTGGGTCGACCTGACGCTCCGCAGCGAGACGTTCGCCACCCGCGCCGACACTGATCAGCTCTTCCCCAAGGACTCCGCGGCGGAAGCGGCCGAGTCGTACCTGCAGGGCGCAGATCCGCGCGACCCCCTGGCCTCCCCGCTGCTGGCCGACCTCACCGGTTTCCCGAAGACCCTGATCTTTGCGGGAGGGGCCGAGACGCTGCTCGGAGACGGCCTCTCCCTGTGCACCGCGCTCGTGACCGCGGGAGCGTCGGTCGAAGCGCACTTCCCGGCCGGTATGCAGCACGTCTGGCCCACCCTCTTCCCCGACCTCCCCGAATCGATCGACGCCATGGCCGCCATCACGCGGTTTATCCAAGGAGTGTGAGCACCATGCGCTTTTCCTACGGCGTCCCCTTCTCCTGCCCTCTCAATCCCGCCTTCACCACGGGGCCCGCCCTCTCGGCGCTGGCGCAGCAGGCGGAGGAAGCCGGGTTCGACGCCGCCTACGTGACGGAGCATCCGGCCCCCAGCCAGCGGTGGCGCGAGGCCGGTGGCCACGACGCGCTGGACCCCTTCGTGGCGCTGGCGGTCATGTCGTACGCCACGACCCGGCTCCGCCTTCTGACCAACATCACCGTCATTCCGTACCGGAACCCATTCCTCCTGGCCAAGGCTTCGGCCACCCTCGATGTGCTCTCGGGAGGCCGCCTGACGCTGGGGGCCGGGGTGGGCTACATGAAGTCGGAGTTCGCCGCGCTCGGGGTCGACTTCGAGACACGCAACGCCCGCTTCGACGAGTACCTGCAGGTCCTCAAGTTGGCGTGGTCGGGGGAGACGATCAACTTCGACGGCACCTTCGTCTCCGCGCGCAACGTCACCCCCTACCCTCCGACGACCCAACGCCCGGGCCCACCGATCTGGCTCGGCGGGAACAGCAAATTGACCCGTCGGCGGGTCGCCGAGCAGGCGGAGGGCTGGATGCCCATGCCCTCGGCGCGCGGGAGTGGCGGGGTGCCGCTGGAGACCCTCGAGGACCTCACGGATCTGCTCGCCTACCTGCATGCCCACGCGGCCTCCATCGGGCGCACCGCACCGATCGATGTCATGTGCGTCCTGCCGGGACCGGCCGCGGACGCGGCCGACACCAATACCGTCGAGACGGTGAAACGGCTGGCCGAGGTCGGGGTGACCTGGCTGGCGGTCAACGGGAAGGGCGAGACGCCCGACGAGGCGCGTGCCTTCATCGAACGCTTCGGAAGCGGGGTCATCGGGCAGGTGTGAATCGGAGGCGGGCGGCAGCAGTTCAGTTCTGTGCCGACCGCTCATCCAGTTCGGCCAGATCCTCGAGCAGCCGGTTGGTGTTCTCCAGCTCGGCGCCGTAATACCGCTCGGCCCATCGGATGACGAGCTCGGCGTAGGCCATCGACTCGTTGGCCGCAGCCCAGCGGCGGTCTTCACGCACCTCGCCGAGCTGGGTCTCCACCCGGTTCCGGTGCTCGATGACCGCCTCCCGCAGAGCGGCCGGCTCCATGAGATGGCCCAACCAGACCCGCAGGACCGTCGGGTGCTTGAGGACGGGGACGTCCGCAGGTTCGCTGACCAACCAGTGGGCCAGCCACTCCCGGCCCTCCTCGGTGATGCGGTAGAGCCGCCGGCTACGGGTGTCGTCCTTGGCCACGACCCGCGACGTCACATACCCGAGCGACTCCAGCCGGCGCAGTTCGCTGTAGATCTGACTGATCGCCGGGCTCCAGAAGAAGAAGCGCAGGCTGTGGTCGGCCCATTTCTTGAGGTCGTAGCCCGAGAGCTCCTGACCGAACGAGAGCAGGCCCAAGACCGCATTCGGGGTGGCGGCGTTCGGTGCCCCGGGGCGCGAGCGGGCGGGTGGGACGACATCGGGCTCCACGAGGCCGCTCCTTCCTTCCGCGCCAGGTTGGCAGGCTACCAACTGGACCAGGGTCGTTCGACCTACTATATAACTATTAGCTATAGTTCAAAAAGGACGACGAAAGAGGGGCATCCGTCATGCAGTTCTCCATGATCTTCGAGGCGCAGCTGAACCACCCGACGCCCGAACGGGAGCGCCAGTGCATCCTCGACTGCGTGTCCCAGGCCGTCCTGGGCGAGCAGGTGGGCTTCGATCGCGTCTGGGCCGTGGAGCACCACGCCCTGCGGTGGTACGCCCACATGTCCGCCCCGGAGATCTTCCTGACCTACGTCGCCGCCAAGACCTCGACCATCCGCATCGGCCACGGCGTCGTGTGCATGCCCTTCCAGTACAACCACCCGGTCCGGGTGGCCGAACGCGCCGCCATGCTCGACATCCTCTCGGGCGGCCGGCTCGACCTGGGCGCCGGTCGTGGTGCCACCGCCCAGGAGATGTCGCTGTTCGGCGTGGAGGCCGACCGCACTCCGGCCGAGGTCGAAGAAGCGCTGCGCATCATCGCCAACGTGTGGAGGGAAGACACGTTCGAGTGGCACGGCCTGCTCGACATCGATCCGCATCCGGTTCTCCCCCAGCCGGTCCAGAAGCCACACCCTCCCCTTTTCATGGCCTCCACGAAGCAGAACAGCCTCGAGCTGGCCGCCGAGTACGGTGTCGGGCCCCTCGTGTTCGGATTCGCCGGCGTCGACGAAGTGGCCCATCTCAACGAGGTCTACACCAACGCCGTCGCCCGTCGCGACGGCAGCCGCTTCGTCTCCACCGAGGTGAACGACCATTTCGCCGTCCTATGCCCGACGATCGTCCTGAGCGATCCCGAGGAGGCCCTGCGCATCGGCGCCCGGGGTCAGCGGTTCTTCGCCGAATCCATCACCCACTGGTACGGGGCCGGTCCCCCGCCGGTACAGGACACGCTCGATGACGACAACGTGAACGCCATCAGAGCCGACGCCGAGGCCGTCGTGGCGCGGCTGCACGAGGCGAACATTCCGGTCAACCCCAATACCGTCGCCACCTACAACGTGAACCACGCCTACGGCGACGAAGAGGGGGCGATCGCGTACGTCGAGCATCTCGAGGCGGCCGGCGCCAAGGAGATCATGTGCCTGATCCAGATGGGGACCGTGCCCCATGAGATCTGCATGGAGACGATTCAGCGCTGGGGCGACACCATCATCCCCTACTTCCGGGACAAAGAGGAGCGCCAGGCCGCCGGAGCCGTCTCCGCCGCCCCGGTGGGGTGAGTCGACCACGGAGGTGTCCGGCCGGGACTGCGCCGCCTCCGCCGGCGCTGTAAGAATGCAGTATTGAGACGATGACGATTCCCGTGATTGATGTGGACTCCCACCTGACCGAGCCCGCTGACCTCTGGACGTCGCGGGTCCCGGCGCGCTACGTCGACCGGGTCCCGCGGATGACCTCGGGCGCCGGTGGCCGGGACGTCTGGCTCCTCGACGGCCGGCAGATCTCGGTCGTCGGGATGACCGCGCCCGCCGGGTGGCCCGCGCCGTTTCCCGCCGGCCCGCCCACCCTGGCGGAGTGTCCCCCCGCCTCCTATGACGCCGTGGCCCGGCTCGGCTACCTCGACGAGGTGGGCATCTGGGCGCAGGTGCTCTACCCGAACGTGGCCGGATTCGGGAGCCAAAAGTTCCTGTCGATGGACGACAACGAGCTCAAGCTGCTCTGCGTGCGGGCCTACAACGACTTCCTGCGCGACTGGGCGTCGGCCGACCACCGCCGACTGATCACCATCATGGCCATGCCGTTCTGGGACGTCGACGCCTCCGTGGCCGAGATCGCACGCGGTGCGGCGGCCGGGCACAAGGGCATCCTGTTCACCGGCGAGCCGCAGCGCTTCGGCCTTCCGTTCCTCGGGGACCCGCACTGGGACCCCTTCTGGGCTGCCGCGCAGGATGCCGGGCTGGCCATCCACTTCCACATCGGCAGCGGCGACATGTCGACCTCCTTCCAACCCGACCGCATCGCCGCCACCAGCACGGCGGCGGCCTACGCGTACACGTCGACCGAACTGTTCCTGAAGAACGGGCTCCAGGTTGCCGACCTCATCACGAGTGGCGTGCTCGTCCGTTTCCCCGAGCTGAAATTCGTCTCCGTGGAGAGCGGGATCGGCTGGATCCCGTTCGTACTCGAAGCCGCCGACCACAGCTATCTCGAAGCCCGCCCGGAGCGCAAGAGTGAGTGGGAGATGCTCCCGTCGGAGTACTTCGCGCGTCAGGTCTACGCCTGCTACTGGTTCGAGACGGTGGCGCCGACGAGGCTCCTGGGCGAGATCCCCGTGGACAACATCCTCTTCGAGACCGACTTCCCGCATCCCACCTGCCTGTTCGGCAACGTGCGGGAGCGGATCGACGTCAGCCTGGCCAATGCCTCGCCGTCCGATCGGGAGAAGATCCTCTGGGGGAACGCAGCCAGGCTCTACGGCATTCAAAAGCCAACGGAGTGAGGGTGGAGACCGGGCGGCGCGCCGACCATCGGCCCGCCGCCGAGCGTTCGGGCAGGGGTCCGAGCACGGCCCGACGCACACGATCATGAATGGAGAAGCCAACATGCGCGCACTGAATGGGGAGGGGGTTCCCACCATCGATCTGTCCGGCCGGGTGGCCATCGTGACGGGCGCGGCCCAGGGCCAGGGCGCCGCCGAGGCCCGGCACTTCCGCGACCTGGGCGCCACGGTGATCATGGTGGACATCTCCGACGAAAAGGGAGAGGCCGTGGCGTCGAAGATCGGCGCCACGTACCGGCACGCCGACGTCTCCAGCGCGGCGGCCTGGGAGGAGCTGATCGCGGCGGTGATGGCCGCGCACGGCCGGCTCGACGTTCTGGTCAACAATGCCGCCGTGCATTGGATGCGCCTGATCGAGGACGAGAAGATCGAGGACTTCGATCGGCTGATCGGGGTGAACCTGCGCGGGACGTTCCTCGGGATCAAGTCGGCCATCGCCCCCATGCGCGCTTCGGGCGGCGGTTCCATCGTCAACATCGCCTCCATCGCGGGCGTGCGGGGCTTTCAACAGCACGGCTCCTACGGCGCCTCGAAATGGGCCATCCGCGGACTGACCAAGACGGCGGCGGCCGAGCTCGGCCCGAGCGGGATCCGGGTCAACGCCGTCGTGCCGGGAACGATCGACTCGCCCATGGCCTGGGGCGGTGGAGAGATGCCCGCGGGCGTGTCGTTCGACCACCTGCCACTCGGCCGGGTGGGCGAGGTGGAGGACATCGCCGCGATGGTGGCGTTCCTCGCCTCCGACGCCGCGAGTTACATCACGGGCGCCGAGGTCGTGATCGACGGCGGCGCCACCCTCGGCATCGTCCGGCGCGACGGTCAGCGGATATGACCCACCCGTTCCGCGACGTGGCCATCGTCGGGGTCTTCAACACCACGCAGGCCCGCGCCCTGCCCGGTCACGACTCGGTGTCCATCTCCATAGAGGGGGCGCTCGGTGCCCTCGGCGATGCCGGGCTCGAGACGACCGACGTCGACGCGGTGATCGGTGAGCGCTCCGGCGAGCTCGCCTACGAACTGCGGCTGGGCCCGTGCCGGCGTTCCCTCAACGGGCTCGGGATACCCGCCGTCCTGGAGGCGGCGTCATTGGTCGCCACCGGGCAGAGCCAGGTGGTGCTGGTCGTCGGCGGGAGCGCGGGCGTGTACACCGAACGGGCCTCGACCGCCCCGTGGACGCGACCGACCAACGAATTCGTGGTCGGGTACGGGATGTTCACCGCCGTCGAATTCGCGCTCATGGCCAAGCGGCACATGCTGTCGTTCGGAACGACACCCGAACAGCTGGCCACGGTGGCGGCCACCATTCGGAACAACGGTCACGCCAATCCCGAGGCGGTCTACTTCGGCCGGGGCCCGTACAAGCCCGAGGACATTCTGGCCTCCCGGCCGATCTCCGAACCGTTCCACCTTCTCGACTGCTCGACGACGTCGGAGGGTGGGTGCGGGTTGGTCCTGACCACGGTGGACCGGGCGGCTGATCTGCGGCAGGCCCCGGTGTGGATCCTCGGCGGCGGCAGCGACGCCTACGGGCCGGCCTACCAGCACGCGCCGATATGGGACTTCGTGGGCCGGAGCGGCGATGGCATCCCCGCCGGCTATGTCGGCCGGCGCGCCGCCCGCGCCGCGTTCTCCACCGCCGGGCTCCGCCCGGACGACGTCGACGTCTGCGAGTTCTACGATCCCTTCTCGTTCGAGATCATCCGCCAGTTCGAGGCCTTCGGGTTCTGCCCCGACGGTGAAGGCGGCCCGTTCGTCATGGACGGTGCCATCGGACCGGGCGGGAGGTTCCCGGTGACCACCGATGGGGGCACCATGTCGTTCGCCCACCCGGGCAACTCCACGCAGATGCTCCAGCGGGTCATCCGGGCTGTCCAGCAGGTGCGCGGAACCTGTGTTTCGGCTCAGGTGCCGTCGGCGGAAGTGGCGATGTGCTCCAACGCCGGATCGGGGGCGCTCTTCAACGACGTGCTGCTGGTCGGGAGCGGGCGACCATGACCCTCCTGCGCCCCCAGCCTCCGGGCACGCCCGCACCCGTCCCCTCCATCTTTTCCGCGCCCTACTGGGAGGGTTGCGCCCGGGGCGAGTTGCGGTTCTTGCGCTGCGCCAACTGCCACCTCGCGCTGGCCGATGCCCCCCGCATCTGCTGGCGTTGCCACAGCAGGGTGCTCAACTGGGAGGTGAGCGAGGGGAGGGGGCGCCTCTACAGCTGGACGATCGTCTGGCGACCGCAGACACCCGCGTTCGAGGTGCCGTACGCGGTGGCCATCGTCGACCTCGCCGAGGGTTGTTCGATCATCAGCGCCGTCATCGGCTGTACGCCGGAGGACCTCGTCGAGGGCATGGACCTCGCGGTGGAGTTTCATCCCAACAGCGACCACCTGAGCCTCCCCTACTTTCGCCCGGTGAGCCCGGCCTGATCAAGGTGGGTTACTGATCAGTCCGTTCGGCGGCATGGGCCTCGACCGCGCGGGCCGCCGACGACGGCGGCACCGCACCCTCGACCGCCCCCTCCGGGTAGCGGGCCTCGTACGCCGCTTTCATCCCCTGGCGCCAGGTGGTGCGGCACGGCCCGGTGAGGGCCAGCCGCCGCGAGACGTCGAGGGCCACCCCGCGATGGGTGCCCGGCGCCGGTTCGAGGTCGAACCGCACCGTGCGCCCGGTCAGCTCCCCGAAGTAGTTCGACCACTCCTGGACGGTGACGACCTCGTCGCCGCCCCAGTTGACGATGGTGGCGGGGACCGAGGCGGCGGCAAGGATCGCCTCCACCTGGTCGTTGATGTCGTCCTGAAAGATGGGGCTGTAGGGCGCCGGGTCCCAGCGGATGGCGATCGGGTGATCGGTCACGACAGAGTCGAGGTGGAAGATCGCCAGTCCCCCGTTGGCCCCGTAGGCGACGTTCATGCGCGCGATGACGATGGGCAGGTTGAGGAGGCGCGCGCATGTCCGCGCCACGGCTTCTTCTGCGATCTTCGAAATCGAGTAGGTCGGGACAGAGGGCAGATGGCCGTCACCGAGCGGGTCGGTCTCCGTATAGAGATGCCAGGGGTCGGGATTGGGGTCGTAGACCGAACCCGTTCCCATCACGAGGGCCGCCGTCACATGCCGGCAGTGCGCCAGCAAGGCCCCGGTCCCGTCGGCGTTGATCCCCAGCGCCGTCTCGTAGTCCGTGCCCGGTCCCAAGAACGCGGCCAGGTGGAGCAGGTAGTCGAAATCCTCGGGGATCTCGCTGAAGTCGGGGCGCCCCAGGTCTACTACCCGTGTCGTAACGCCGGCCCGCTCCAGGCGCTCCCGCGTGGCCTGGTCGCTGAAGCGGGCGATACCCCACACCTCGTTGTGCGACGCCAGGTACTCGCAGAGCGGCAACGCGATCTGCCCCCCCGCCCCCGAGACAAGGATCTTCTTTCCCTCCAACATCGCCCCTCCCCTTCTCGTGTTCGTCCCTAGTGGTCTTGCGCCATGGCGAACTCGGCCCAGCTGCCCGGTATGGACCCGTCCACGAACTCACGCCGGTGGGCGAAGAGCCATCTCCCGTCGCGCACGCAGTAGGAATCGAGATACCTCCCCCAATGGTCGAGCCCGTGACTGGTGACGACCTGGTAATAGCAGCGTGACGTGGCTTCGGTCGGGCCGGCGACATCGATCTGCAGGGTGCTCGTGCTGTGCCGCATGCTCACCGGCTCGGGCCACCGGAGCACCGCCGCGGCGGCGTTGGTGAAGATGGTCCGGATCTCCTCGTGGCCCACGCGTACGTCACCGTCGGTTTCCATGACGGCGTCCGGGGCGAAGAGCTCGAGCACCTGATCGAACCGCCCGGAGTCCCCGTTGGCGTTGTAGCGGGCGACCAGATCCCGGATGCTCTCGCGTGCGACTAGCTCCCACAATTCCATGCTCGCCTCCCTGTCCGCCCAACGCCCCGGTGCGGTTCGAACCTAGCGCGCCGAGGTCAGGTCGGCACTGTCGCCGTTCCGGGATGGACGCTGGAGAAAATCGGCGGGCGCATGGCCGCCACTCTCCCTGGTCACGTGGAGCGTCGAGGACAACAGGCGGTCCCCGATGGCGTTGATCTCGCGCCCGTTCATCGGTTGGGCGAAGCCCTGCAGGGTCAGGGCCAGAACGACCTCGCCGTCGACGCCGAAGACCGGCGCCGCCATGTTGGAGATCAGGAGTCGCGCCGTGCTGTCGAGGTCGATCACCTGGTAGTCGTGGCGCATGGCCGCGATGAGGCCGAGGGCCCTTCCCCGCAACCGCTCGTCGCGGGGCGAGTTGACCAGGTCGATGAGGGCACGTCCGCTGCGGGCCCGCGCACCCGACTCGAGGCCGACCGAGAATCCTCGCCGGCGCACCGTCTCCAGCGCGTCGCGATACTGCTGGCGCTCCGCCTCGTCGGCGCCCGGCCCCAACGCCTCGAGCCAGCGCTCCACCTGCGCGGGCTCGCCCCAGGCCAAGAAGATGGGCCCGAGCGGCGGGATCATCGGAACCCGCTGGCCCACACGGACGTCGGCCCCTTCGAGGCGGGGGCGCCCCGAGGCGCCCACGATCACGATCTCGTCGCCCACCACCACACTGGCCACGCACTCGGTGTCACAGTCGGCCGCCAGACGCCGCATCTCCTCGACGGCGATCTCAATGACCTGATAGCGGGCCAGGGCGGCGTAGCCCACGGCCACCAGCGCCGGCCCCAAGGAGTACGTCTTGTGGCTGTGGTGACGATGGACGTAGCCGGCGTCGGTGAGCGCCTTCAACACCGACAGCCCCGAGGCCATGTTCAGGTTCAAGTGCCGGGACAGCTCGGAAAGGGTGAAGCTCTCTCCCGGATGAGAGGCCAGGAAGTTGAGCACCTCGACCGCCCGTGCAGCCGCCAGGGCCGGACGGGTCATCGCCGTTCTCCTAAACCGGCGGGGGCGGATAGGGGAACTTGCACGCCACACCTCCATCGACCAGCAGCGTCTGACCCGTCACGTACGAAGCCAGGTCCGACGTCAGGAACAGCAACGCGGCGGCGATGTCCGACGGAAGCGCCATCCGCCCGAGCGGCGTGGCCTCTGCATTGCGCTGCACCCCGGCCTCGCCGAGCATCCCGCCGACCCGCGGCGTGCGCACCGCACCGGGCGCCACCGAGTTGACCCGGACACCCGACGGCCCGTACTCGACCGCCATCGACCGGACCAGTGAGATCAAGCCGGCCTTCATGGCACCGTAGACGGCGTGATTGGCCGCACCCGTCGGCCCCCCGGAGGCCGACGACACGAAGGAGAAGGCGCCGCCACCCTGCGCGGCCAGAAGCGGCCCCGCTACCTGCAGGGCCAGTATGGCGTGACCCAGGACGATGTCGTACTGCCACGCGAGATCGACGTCGTCCATATCGCTGAGGAGCTTGAAGCGCGCCATCCCGATGATGTCGACCACCGCCCCGAATCCCCCGGACTCTGCCGCCGCCTCGGCGAAGAGTCGTTCCGTCTCGCTGCGCTTGGTGGCATCCCCCACCAATGCGACCCCATCCACCTCGGTCGCCACTTCGTGGGCCAGGTCGCGATCCAGGTCGACACACAAACAGCGCGCGCCGGCTTGCGCGAAGGCGTGACTGGCCTGGCGGCCGATCCCTTGACCCGCACCGAGGATCACCACCCCGGTGCCGTCCAGTCGCAACCGCGAGAGGTAGTCGGGGACCTCGCTCGGATCAGACATCTGTGTGCCCCCTCGCCACGGGCCGTGAGCACCCAACGGGGCTCTCGGTCGCGGTCATGACGAGGCGATGTTTGCCTTGTAACCCTCGAGCTCGGGGAGGACCTCCTTGCCGAGCAGTTCGATGGTCTTCATGACCGACTCGTGCGAGTTGTGGCCGAATTGCACGTAGCAGATCAGCTGGTCGACGCCGAGGTCGGCGTAGTGCTTCATCTTCTGGTAGCAGCGCTCGGGATCACCGACGACGAGCATGTCGGCTTCATGGAAGTGCTCGACGGGGATGATCCCGTCGATGAGCGGCTTCATGAGCGGGAAGGTGGCGTCCTGCTCCTCCTTCGACAGGTGCGGGAGCTCCCAGTCCAGGGTGAACTGGGCCAGGTTCTGGTACCACCAGGCCACGGACCCCCAGATGCCGTCGGCTTCGGCCTGCGCCATGCTCTCGGCGCAGTGCACCAGCGTGTAGGCCGCGACCTTGTTCGTCGTGACCTCCGTCAGCGGGGTGGCGTTCTTGCCCGCCTCCCGGTACTCCCGGATGACCTTGGCCAGGGTCTCGAGGGGTTGCATGATGGAGAAGGACAGGAGCCCGAGCCCGTTCTCCCCGGCCACCGTGGCCGAGCTCCCCGAGGTGGCGGCCATCCACGCCGGCGGGTGCGGGTCCTGCACGGGCTTGGGGGTCACCATCCGCTTGGGGAAAGAGAAACGCTCCGACTCGTACTCGAAGTACTCCTCACGCCACATGCCCACGACGATTTTGATGGCCTCGGCCCAATCCGCGCGGGACTGCTCCCGGTCGACGTGGAAGGCGGCCTGCTCCATCGGCGTCGAGCGACCGGTGCCCCACTCCACCCGGCCATTGGAGAGGATGTCGACGGAGGCCACCTTCTCGGCGATCCGTTGCGGGGGGGTGAACCCGAACGGGGTCAGCGTCACCCCGAAGCCCAGCCGGATCTGCTCGGTGATCTGTGACAACGCCCCCAGCAGCGTCTCGGGCGCCGGGCAGTGCGACCGCCCCTCGCGGAAGTGGTGCTCGACGGCCCAGATGGTGTTGAAGCCGAGACTGTCCCCCAGCTTGATCTGTTCGATCGCCTCGCGGTAGGCGCGCTGCTCCGCCTCGCGCTGGCCGTACGGGTGCGGCTTGTCCCAGGGCTTGGGCGCATCGATCTCGTAGAGCAGATCGAGTTTCATGGTTCATCCCCCTTGTCGGTGCTGCGTCGTCGGAGCCGCCCTCGGGCGCGCCCATTATTCGATATTTCGAATACCATCTCAAAATGTCTAGTTCACTGTCGCGCCGGTCGGCGGCCGGTGTCAACCCACTTTCGAGCCCGCCACCCGGTCGGTGCCGCCGGCCACTGAACGGCCGCACAGACGGTTGGTGCTAAAACTGACGCTGCCTGACCAGGGGCATCACGCAGAGGAGACGGGACGAAATGTCGACGACCGTAGAAGCGGAATCCGGAACGGGAACGGCGCCCATCGTCGTCCAGCAGCAGTCCGGCGTCATAGGCGCCCTCATCACCGGGGTCGATCTGGCGGAGGGGGCCGACCAGGCGACCTTCGAGCTCCTCCACCGCGCCCTCCTCGACCACGGGGTGATCTGCATCCGCGGACAGGGGGCGATGACCCCGGACGACCAGTTGGCGTTCGCCGGCCGGTGGGGCGAGGTGTCGATCCATCCCTACGTGCCCTCCATCGAGGGGTATCCGGGGTTGATGCGCATTTATGACCCCAACCCCATCACCCAGACGTGGCACTCGGACACGACCCACGCCCCGCGTCCACCGTCGCTCACCTTGCTGTTGGCCCGCACCATCCCCCCCTACGGCGGCGACACCATGTGGGCCAACGCGTACGCGGCCTTCGAGGGCTTGTCCGAGGGCCTGCGCGCCACACTCCGCACCCTGCGCGCCGTCCACCAGGGCACGGAGCTGGCCAGCGACGCCGGCCTGGACCAGGACGCGGTGACCACGGTGCACCCGGTCGTGCGCACCCACCCCGAGACCGGTCGCGAGGCGCTGTTCGTGAACGGGAACTACGTGACGCGGTTCGAGGGATGGAGCCCGGAGGACAGCGCCCCGTTGCTGGCGTACCTCTTCAGCCAGTTCACCAAACCGGAGTATCAGTACCGGCACCACTGGCAGGTGGGCGACCTGGTGATCTGGGACAACCGCGCCACACAGCACTCGGTGGTGGGCGACACCCACGGGGCGGAGCGGGTCCTGCATCGGGTCACGATCAAGGGCGACGTCCCCTCCTGAGGGAGCCCTCTACCGCCAAAGAACCGGCCTAGGCCGGCGTCGGGGCGTCCTCCACGGTGCTCTGCCCCAGGTAGATAGCCGTGAGGTGTGCCGGATCGAGATCTTGACGCGGCCCGTCCCACACCAACCGGCCCAGCTCCAACAGGGCGACATCGTCGGCGATGTCCAGCACGGCCTTGGCGCGCTCCTCCACGACGAGCAGCGTCACTCCCTGATCGCGCAATTCG
Organism: Acidimicrobiales bacterium; assembly: GCA_049513455.1. Lineage (GTDB taxonomy): Bacteria > Actinomycetota > Acidimicrobiia > Acidimicrobiales > RAAP-2 > Bog-473. The sequence continues at coordinate 8,712 of JBEKWB010000068.1, read as the reverse complement.
GCGAAGACGCCCATGATCTGCTCGACAATCAGGGGGGCCAGGCCCAGGGTGGGCTCGTCGGCGATCAACAGCGCCGGTGGCTTCACCATCACCGGTGCCATGGTCAGCATCTGCTGCTCACCACCGGAGAGGTTGCCGGCCGGGATGTGGCGGCGGGCCCCGAGCACCGGGAAGCGCGCATAGGCCTGGTCCCGCTCATCGGCTCCCGGGAGCAGCATCATCAGGTTGTCCTCCACCGAAAGGCCGGGGAAGATGCCGCGGGACTCGGGGGCGAGCAACATGCTCTTGGCCCGTCGGTGCACCGGCATTTTGGTGATGTCCTTGCCCTCGAGCGTGATGGTGCCGGCGGTCGGCTCCATGAGGCCGGCCAACACCTTGCACAACGTCGACTTCCCGGCACCGTTCGCGCCCACCAGGGCCGTGAGCTTGCCGCGACGGACGTCGAGGTCGAGATCGAAGAGGACCTGGGTCTCGCCGTAGGCGGCACAGATCGAATCGAGGCGGAGCGCGGCATCCGTTGAGGGCGGCCGGGCCGGTCGGACGGCCGCGGCGACCACCGGCTGGGCCCTGCCGTTACCGGCGACGGCAGGCACCCCGTCGGCCGGCAACGGGGCCGGTGTGACCGGGGCAGCCGAAGTGAGCAACGCCAGCTTGGCTTGCTTCTTCTGCTTGCGGCGAAAGCTCTGCTCTTCTTGGAGGGCCAAGATGCCATCGGGGTTCTGCGCCATGGTGACGGCGCCCAGCCCGAAGAGCACCTGGGGCAACCACACCGACGACGTCCCGGACCACGAGATGAAGGAGAAGTGGAAGCCCGATGACAGGACGCCGTCGAAGAGCGTGCTCCCCATGCCCGCCGCGATGGCCGCGCTCGGCCGACGGATCCCCCACAGCACGACGACGGCCAACCAGGTGAGCCCGGTGATCGTCGTGTAGGTCGAGTTGGTCACATGTTGATCCACCGTGACCAAGAGCACGCCGCCCAGACCGGCCAGACCGGCCGAGACCGCGAACAGGGTGATCTTGACGGCGAAGCCCGAGATGCCCGACGTCGACGCGGCCGACTCCGACGTGCGCACGGCACTCATCATCCGTCCCGACGCCGACCCCTGGAGGTTGCGTATCAGCAAGGTGACCACGATGACGATGATGGCCAGGACCACGGCCATCGTCTTGTCGTCGGAGAGATGGAACGGGCCGATGCTCGGCTGGGGAATGGCCCAACCCTGCTGGAGCGGTCCGGCCAGCCACGACCACTGGTACAGCACGTTGTCGGCGATGAGCCCCATGGCCAACGTGGCCAGGGCGAGCGACAGCCCACCCAAGCGCAGCGCGGGGAACGCCACCACGACCCCCAGGAGCACGGCGAACGCCACACCCCCGAGCAGCCCTAAGAAGTAGGGCGCGTGGTACTGGCCGATCAGCACACCGGCCATCAACCCGGCGCCCGTGACGAACGCCGCCTGCGCCAGGCTGACGATCCCACCGGTGCCGGTGACGATGGTGAACGAGAGGAAGACCACGGAGAGGGCGAGGCCGGTGGTCGCCAGACCGAGCCAGTAACTGTCCGCCCCGAAGAGGATGTAGACGAAGATCACCACGAACCAGAACACCCAGGGCGCGGCCCGGCGCCACGGCGGGCGCAACGCCAGATAGTCCGGCGGTGGGACGTCCTCGGCCACCGAGCCGGCGCGGCGTCCACGTTCGCGGCCCCAGAAGGCGAGCCCGACGAAGAGGAGGGCGAACGGCACGGCGTCGCTGAACCCGGGAATGGACTGGGCGAAGTTCGCGTAGCCGGCGACGAGGCTCTGCACGGCGCCGATGAGGAGGCCACCGAGCGCGGCCAACGGGACGGAGCGGAATCCGCCCAGCACGGCGGCCGCCGCTGCGGCCAGCAGGACGAAGAGATAGGTGCTCGTGGTGAGCGAGTTGAAGATGGGCGCACCGGCGACACCGGCCAGTCCGGCCAGCGTCGTGCCGAGCACCCAGGCGAAACCCGACGTGCGACCCCGGTCGACCCCGCGCGCCGTGGCCAGATCGGGCCGGTCGACCAGGGCGCGCATTTTGAGCCCGATGGAGGTGTGTTTGAGCAGCCACCACAGTCCGACCGCCATGAGGAGGGCGACGATCGCCACGATGAGCTGGTCGGAGTTGAAGTTGAAGGCAGAGCTGAGGTGCCACTGCACCGGAGGCTCGGGCCCGAGCCCCGGCGCCAGCGACACGAGCGACCCGTTCGGGATGTCGAAATGCCCGACGCCGATGAGCAGCGCCACAATGAACTCGGCCAACGCGGGAACGGCGATCAGGACACCCACCGTCGCCATGATTTTGGAGGCGTCGCTGGCCCGGCTCAGCCGGCGGAAGACGAAGCGGTCCAGGACCAGGCCGAGCAGCGGCGCCAGCACCAAGATGACGACGATCCCGGCCCACACGTTCGGCCAGCCCAAACCGTTCTGCAGTTCGAAGTAGACGAACGCGCACGTGAAGGCCACGGCGCCGTAGCCGAAATTGAAGATCCCCGTCGTGGTGTTGGTCAGCGTGAGACCGGCCGCCAGCATGGAGTAGATGGCGCCCGAGACGATGCCCGAGACCAGGAGGCTGATGAGCTTGGTCACGCCGCCCTTCCCGACCGCTTAGCCCAGGTAGGCATTACGAACCTCCGGATTCGCCTGAATTTCGCTCGGCGTGCCCTCGGCGAGAACCTCGCCGAGTTGCAACACCACAATGCGGTCAGAGTGCGACATCACGAACGTGATGTCGTGCTCGACCAGAAGGATGGCACAGGACAGCTCGCTCTTCAGCCGGCGGATGACCTCGCTCAGGTGCTCGACCTCGGCCCCCCCGAGTCCCGATGTCGGCTCGTCGAGCAGGAGCAACGAGGGCGACTCGGCCAGCGCACGGCCCAACTCCACCATGCGGGCGGTGCCGATCGGGAGCGATCCGGCCATGGTGTGCCGAAAAGGTTCGAGACCGCACATGCCGAGCACGTCGTTGACCGCCTCGCGTCGGCGACGTTCGATTCTTTTGCGGGGGGGGAATGCGACGAGGTCGGCCAAAATGCCGCCGCCGCCGCCGTGCCATTCGGTGGCGGTCAACAGGTTCTCCTCGACCGTGAGCCGGCCGAAGACCTGCTGGCGCTGGAACGTCCGTCGAATTCCCGCACGCGAGCGCGCCACGGCGGAATGCCTGGTGATGTCGTTCCCGTCGAAGAAGATCGAGCCGCTCCCAGGTGGCCGCAGCCCGGAGACCACATCGAAAAGGGTGGTCTTCCCGGCTCCGTTGGGGCCGATCAGCCCGAGGACTTCTCCTCGCTTCACTTCCAGGGAGACGTCGCGCAGGGCGATGACGCCGGAGAAGGACACGCCCACTCCCTGCACCCTCAGGCCGGACCCCGGTGCCGGCGTCGGGCCGGAGGTGATCGACTCGTCGGTCTGGGTCATCGCACCTCACCGGGCACGGCCGCTGCGTTCTCACACATCGTTTCCACTTCCCCCTGTCCCCTACCGCCCGACGGCCGCACGCACTATAGCCGTCGAGTTTGGCATGTATATAAAATCTGTCACCGACCTTCGAGGCGTTGTAGAACGTGTTCTCGATAGCGCTCGACGAGGCGTCTGACGTCGCCGCGCATCGTCCCCTGCCCGTTGACGACGGACCAATTGACACCCCGCTCCCGGGCCATTTTGGCCATTGTGACGTGGCGTTTCATCTCTGCCGGCGCGCGCGGGCGGGAGCCGGTACACGACGTTGATCGGATCGGTACGACCGGACGACGCGGCAAGTCCCCGCACACGCGCCAACAGGTTCGTGGGTACGGCCGCTACCTCACCGATCGGCGCTGAGCAACGTCGGGTCAGCCTCGAGCTCCACCCGGACCATCGCCTCCCAGAAGCCGATGAACTTGTTGCCGTCGCTCTGACGGAACACTTCGGCCACGGGGCCCTTGAGCGGTTTTCCGCCGCCCAGCGCTTCGACGTGCCAGGCGTTGCGGCACCGCTGCTCGAGCGCCACCGCGCGCTGGTGGACCGCCCGGATCGAAGAACCGAGCACGAAGACCCCGTGGTTGGCGAGGAGAGCCAGATCGGCATCCCCCATCGCCTCCACCGCGCTGCGCGCGAAGTCGGCGTTGCTGACACCACCCTCGTACTCGTCGACGAGGACCAGCTCGCCACCACCCATCGCAGAGGTCTGGTCGTAGACCGGCGGCACCCGGTGGGCGTCGGCCCAGATGGTGCCGTAACGCGGGTGGTTGTGCATGGCCACCGTGACGTCCTCGCGCATTTTGTGCAGCTGGAGGTGGAGCGGGATGCCGAGGGGAGCCGGCCAGTCGCCCTCGAGCACGTTCCCGTCGCCGTCGATGCGGATGATGTGCTCGGCCCGGAGCTCGCTCCACAGGAGGAACCAGGGATTGCACAGGAACGTCCCATCGGGTTGGCGGTAGGTGATGTGGCCCGCCACGTGATCGTCGTACCCCTCGCGCCACAAGGTCCGCGCCAGCAGCACCACCTCCTCGCGGGGGCTCAGGTCGGGGATCAGTTTCTCCTGGGTCGGTATGAATTCCATCAGTCCTCCTCGGGCGCTACGGCAAGACGTGTTCGGGTAAGGGATGCCGGAAGAGACGGGCCGCGTTCTCGCAGCACATGGCCCGGATCTCGTCCTCGGGGAGATGGCCCCATACCTCTTTCACCAGCTGCTGGGAGTCGGGCCAGGTGCCGTCGCCGTGCGGGTAGTCGGTCTCGAACATGATGCGGTCGACCCCGATGCGGTGGCGGGTGCCGATGGTCGAGGGGTCGTCGAGCGTGCAGAACCAGAAGTTGCGCTGGAGCAGGTCGGCGGGGCGGATGTCCCAGCCCAGTCCGTACCCCGACCGGTCGATGATGTTGTCCAGGCGGTCGAGGAGCATGGCCACCCATCCGATGCCACCCTCGGACATGGCGATCTTCAATTCGGGGTAGCGGACAGCCCACCCCGACCACAGCCATTCCGCGCAGGCGGTCAACGACAGCTGACCGAACAGGGTGGCGCCGAGGGCCAGGGACGGCGCGCCGGGCGCGTGGTCGGCGACGCCCGACGAACCGACGTGCAGGCTGATCACCGTCTCGGTCTCGGCACACGCCTCGATGATCGGCTTCCAGTACTCGTCGAAGAGCGACGGGAAACCGATGCGATGGGGCCGCTCGGGCAGGGCCACCGACTTGAAGCCGCGCGCCGCGTTGCGGCGGATCTCCCGCGCCCCCTCCTCGGGATCGGCCAGGAACGTGATGCCGAGCGGGATGATGCGATCGGGGTACGGGGAGTACCACTCCTCGAACAGCCAGTCGTTCCAGGCGCGCGTGGTCTGCACCCCCAGCTCCGCCTCCTTGGCCACGGAGAATACCCGCCCGCAGAATCCGGTGATCATCGACGGGAAGTTAAGTGAGGCCCACACGCCGTTGATGTCCATGTCGCGGATGCGGGCGTCGATGTCCCAGCAACCCGGTCGCATCTGATCGAAGCGGAACGGCTCGACCGCCACGGTCTCGGGTCGCCGGCCGGCGACGGCGTTCATCCCGACCTGCGTGTACCGGTTGCCGTCGAACTCCCAGACCTGGTGGCCCTCGGGCGTCTCCACTACGCGGGGCGCCTGGTCCTGCCAGCGGGCCGGGAGACGGCCCTCGAACATCCCGGGCGGCTCGACCAGGTGATCGTCGACGCTGATCAGCGTGTACTGGACGGGGCGCGGCTCGGGCTCGGCGTAGAACAACGTCGGATCGAGCTGCGTGATAGCCGTCATGTGGCTCCCCCTCCCTGTTCGTGGTCGAGCTTCTCGTGCCCTTTCCTGCAGGAGGCAGCCTATCGAGAATTCCGCACAGCCCGAAGTCGTGCCTCGTCACCGGCGCCGGCCGCCCCAGACGGCCCTGCACACGAACGCGACTATGTTCTGGCGTCGCCGGGGCCGGGCCCGGGACGTCATCGGCCGGACCCGGGCAATGGTCGGCCGAGGGCCAAGGACATGGGAGGGGCAACATGCCGGATCTCGAGACAATCGCCCGAGAGCTCAAGGACCGCGACGAGATCGCCAGGTTGATCCGGACCTACGCGCACGGGGTCGACCGCCGGGACTGGGGTCTGGTGCGGTCGTGTTTCTCCGACGACGCCGAGGCCCAGGGCTCGCGGAGCACGGGCCCCATCGAGCCCTATCTGGCCGCACTACGACCCGGCGTCGAGTTCTACCCCACGACGATGCATTTCATGGGTAATCAGCTGATCGAGCTGGACGGTGACACCGCCCACGTGGAGACCTACGCGGTCGCGTACCACTGGAAGGACGAGGTGGCGGGGACGGATCACCCCGAGAACCTGGTGGTCGGCGTGCGGTACCTCGACACCGTCCAGCGGCGCGGGGCGGGGTGGCGCATCACCAGGCGCCAGGTCGCGCCCGACTGGCGGACGGGCCCCTACCCGCAGACCTGACGCTCTCCGGCTGGTGAGCGAGCCCGGTGGGCTCTAGCGCGACGATGCCGCCGAGAACTGCTGGCGCAGCTGCTCTTTGAGTACCTTGCCGGCGGCGTTGCGGGGAACCGAATCGAGGATCTCCAACTGCTCGGGCAGTTTCTGCACCATCAGGTCGTGGCTCTTCAGAAACGTCACCATGTCCTCGAAGGCGAAGGCGCCCTTGGACTCGTCGAGCGCCACGACGGCGCAGCAGCGCTCGCCGACCCGGGGATCCGGCAATCCGATGACGGCGACATCCCGCACGGCCGGATGCGCGAACAACAGATCCTCTATCTCCTTGGCGCTGATGTTCTCGCCATTTCGAATGATGACGTCCTTGAGGCGGCCCACAATGGTGAGGAATCCCTCTTCGTCGAGCGTCCCCAGGTCACCGGTCTTGATGTAGCCGTCTTCGTCGAAAGCGGCTTCGTTGAGCGAGGCGTCGAGATAGCCGCGGCACAACTGCGGACCCTTCAGGCGGATCTCCCCCGGTTCCCCCGGCTTGGCCAGGGTGCCGTCAGCAGTCAGGATCTTGAGATCCACGCCCGGCGACGCCTTGCCCTCGGTGCTGGCCCGGTGGGCCTCCGACGCGTGGGGGCCGCAGAACGTGACGATCGGCGCCTCGGTCATCCCGTAGCTGGACAGGATGCCCGTCCCACCCAGCTCGTCCCGCAGGTCGGCGTGGAGCGTCGGCGGCTTCGGGGCGGCGCCCGACATGAACCCCCGTACCCGGGGAAACAACCGGGCGCCCGGAGACGACGCGGTCAGATCCCGCTGCGCCTGCAGGTAGGCCAGGTTGAACGGCGTCCCGGTGCCGGCCAGGGTGACACCGTTGGCGGCGAGCATCGGAATGGTCGTCTCGGCGTTGAAACTTTCGACCACCAGGTGGGCGGAGCCGCAGACCAAGCTGGTCAGCAACCAGACCACGCCGCCGATGTGGGCGAAGGGAAACACCATGGAGCTCCGGTCCCCCGGGCCGGGCTCCAGCATGGCGACCATGCCGGCGACGGCGCCGAACAAGGTGGCATCGGTATGCCGCGTGCCCTTGGGCGAGGCGGTCGTACCCGAGGTGAAATACACCCAGCGGACCGGGAAATCCTCGGCCGCGGCCGGCGAAGGGGGCACGGGCGCCAGTCGGGTCGGGTCGCCAGTGGGGAGCTCCCGGTTCTCGGCGTCCACCACCAGCACATCCAGACCGTCCACCTCGCCGGCAATGGTGCGGGCCATGTCGGGATAGTCGAACTTCTTCCAGGGGGAGGGGACGACGAAGAGCTCGGCCCCGGTCTGGCGAATGATGAAGGACACCTCGCGGGCGCGGTAGCTGGGGATCAACGGGACCTGCGTGGCCCCGAGACGGACCAGGGCCCCCATGAGGACGAACGACTCGATCCAGGTCGGTAACTGCCAGACGACGACCGAGCCCTCCCCGACGCCGCGGTCGGCCAGCCCCGCCGCCACGACCTCGGCCCGGTCCCGGTACTCGGCAAACGTCACCTGCTGCCCACGCTCGTCAATGGCCAGAACGGCATCCGGGGTGGCCGCGGCCCGGGCGACCAGGAGCTCCCAGAATCCCCGTCCGGTCCTCGACGGGTCGAGCAGGGCGGATGTCACACCACCACCGGTCCCGGTGGCGGGTACTCCCGCGCGTGGCGGCTCAGATCGCCGGCGAGGAACGGCTCGCACACCCGGGAAGAGAACCGCCACTGCCCGTCCGCCTTTTTCAGCTCATCCTGGTATTGGCCGATGAACACCGGCTGCAAGGGGAAGTCCGAAAGGGCCTGGAAGACGGTGACATACGACCGGGCCTTCGCGCTCTGGCCGTCGTCCGCCACCTCGACGTGCAAATTGCTGATGACGTGCCGGGTGTGGGGCACGCCGTCATAGAACAGTCCGTTGCGCTCGAAGAAAGCTCGCAGCTCCTCGGGCCCGCTCGATTGTGCGAAGTGGTTCGCGATATGGGCGTCGGTGAAGAGCGCCACGTACCCGTCCATGTCGCCGGAATCGAACAACTCGCAGTAGCGCGCGAGAAGGTTCTCTATCTCACCGCGATCGTCTGCTTTGTCGGACATGCGCCCCCCTTAGGCGTGCGAGGCCCGCATGATATCCCAGCCCCTGGCTCTCCCCCGCTGGGACGCACGCACCTCCTCCCTTCCCGGCGCGCAACATGACGGGGTAGAGTCGTCAGGCGCGAGACGAGCGCGTGTCGCCCCATGGGGGCAGCGTCCGGGGGAACAGGTGATG
>JBEKWB010000067.1:0-23320 GCA_049513455.1 Acidimicrobiales bacterium | reverse complement strand
CTAGCCGGACCAGGCAGGATTCTGGCTGTCCAGCTGGTCAGAATCGTGCGCGACGCCCATGCTCAGGTGTCTGCGGGCGTCAACCCGAAGCTCGACCAAGCTCAGCTAATCACCGCTGATTTTGGTCGGCGAACAAGGAGCGACCCTCGACGACCAGCTCCGCGCTGTCGGATGGATCCGTATTCCGATGAGGCGCCGGGCGGCATAGTGTCCACGACCACCCTGGGTAGGTAGTACCAGAGACAGGTAGTAAGAAGAGAAAAGAGGAGTGGTCTGCTATGTCAACGTCATCGGGTCCTCGAAGAAAACACCTGGGCAATCGAGTGGTGGTCGTGACCGGGGGTGGGGGCGGGATCGGCTCCGCCGGCGCGCTGGAGCTGGCTCGCCAAGGCGCCGCTGTGATCGTCCTTGACGCGGGGGTGGGGGTGACGGGCGAGCCGCTTGGCGAACCGGTGGCGGAGGAGACGGCCAAGCGGATAGAGGCCGCGGGTGGGACGGCCAGAATCTCTACGATCTCGGTGACCGACGCTGAGGCGGTTCGGGCGCTCTTCGCCGAGGTCGTGGACGAGCTCGGCTCGCTCGACGCGGTGGTGAACACCGCCGGGGTACTGCGCTTCCCCCGGCTGGCCGACACCTCGGAGGACGACTGGTGGACCGTACTCGACGTCCACTTCAACGGCTACCTCAATGTGCTGGCCGCCGCGTTGCCGCTCATGGGCACAGCGGGCTACGGGCGGATCGTCGGCTGCACCTCGGGCGTCGGCCTGGCCAGGACCTCGGTGGACGGGCCGGCTTACGGGAGCGCCAAGCGGGCGGTGGCCTCGTTGACCTGGAAGCTTGGCGAGGTGGCACCGTCGGGGGTCACGGTGAACGCCCTCTCCCCGATCGCCGCGACGAGGATGGTGCGGGAGGGCCTGGTTGCAGCGGGCGCAAGCCCGAAGGGTCTCGATCTCACGGCGATGCCCCAGGGTGAGGACATGGGGCCGGCGGTGGCGTTCCTCGCGAGCGACCGCTTCGGCTGGTCGAGCGGCCGCGTGCTCTTCTCGGCCGGTTCCGAGCTGTCGCTCATCGAGCCACCGCGGCTCGTCGAGGCCGTCCGTACCGAAGGTGCCGGTGACCTGGCGACATCGCTCGACACGCTGGTGCCCGTCGTGCTGGGACCGGCCGAGTCGGGGCAGCGGACTTCCGGAGGCTCGAATCCCCGGTTCGGCAACGTCTGGAACCTCCCGGCGCCGTCCGAGCCACGAGAGCCGCTCGGTGATCCGACCACCGGCGCGTGTCTGGTCGTTTCGGACGACCCGCAGATCGCCCGCGTGCTCGGTGGGGCGCTAACCCATTGGGGCAAGCGAACTGCCGGCGTGGGCCCCTGGCAACCGTTCGATAGGCCGGCCTCCGAGGTGCCGACAGGGTTCGACGAGGCCCTCGACACGCTCGAACGCGCCAGTGGGGTGGCCGGCCCCATCGATGCGGTGGTCGTCATCCTCACGCCGCACACTGCCACTCACTCCGCGGGGACCCCCGCCTGGCAACAGTTGGTCGAGAGCCACCGGGGAACGGCCCATGACGTGATCGCCCAGGCCGCATGGGCTCGAGCAGCCGCCCGGCATGCCGCAACCACCGGCCAGAACGTGAGGGCAGTCCATGTGGTGTCAGCCCGCACGCCAGCGGCGCAAACCGTTGCGCAGGCGGTGACACAGTTCGTACGTTCTGTGCCCGAGGGTTCCGGACTCGCCGCCTTCTCGATCACGCTGGAGAGTCATAACGACAACGACCGTTCCCCCCTGGCCGATCTGGCAGCTCGATTGGTCTGCGCCAAGGATGCTTCCGTGTTGGTCGGGGCCGAGTTAGTTGTGGCTCGGGGTTGGTTGGGCGTGCGTAGCCACCCCAGCCCGGCGACGACGGTCTCCTTCGGCGGGCCGGCCATCCCTGCGTGGGTCGACGCCAGCCTGCGAGAGGCGGCCGGCACCCCATAAGTGCCCTGCGCGACCGACAGAGAGATTGAGGCGACCTTCTCCCTGCGCCTCAAGCTCCGACCTCGTGACCGTCCCTGGCTGTTCCGCCAACGGCTCCTATAGCGACGCGACCGGGTGGGGCACCGTGGACGCTGCTTCGTTCGTTCCGGCCCGCGCCCGCTTCGCTAGATACACAGGGCCATAGGCACGCTGGCCTTGACGGATCAGCAGCCAAAGCCAGCACCGGGTCGTACGCTGTGTCGCATGACCTCGGCCACGCAGCGATGACGACGGAGTCGGACGCGGGCGAAACCCTCAGGGGGAAGGTGGCTCTGATCACGGGAGGCGGGGCGGGCATAGGCCGCGGGGTGGCCAAAGCCTTCGCTGCTCGCGGGGCAGGCGTGGCCATCGTCGGGAGGCGCCTCGGCCCGCTACAGGAGACGCGCGACGAAATCGTCGCGGCCGGCGGGCGGGCCCTTGCCGTTTCCGCGGACGTGGGCGTAGCCGGCGATGTCCAGAGTATGGTCGAAATGACCGTCGAGCACTTCGGCCGTCTGGACGTACTCGTGAACAACGCCCAGGGCTACCGTCACGCCTCGCTGGTCGATGCGACCGACGACGATATGGACCTCGTGTGGCGCACCGGGCCGTTGGCCGCGTTCAGGTCGATGAAGGCGGCGTACCCGCACCTGTGCGAGGTGGGTGGCCTGATCGTGAACTTCGGGTCGGGCACCCAGTTTGACCCGAGCGAGCAGTTCCACTCGACGTACAACGCGGCCAAGGGCGCGATTGCCAACCTCACTCGCAGTGCGGCAGTGGAATGGGGTCCCGAGGGTATTCGGGCTGTGCTGGTGGTCCCGGCGGCCGAGTCCGACCAGTTGGCAGCCTTCCGGGCCCGCGACCCGGCGAAGTTCGAACAGATGATGGGGCGCGTGCCTCTCGGTCGCTTCGGCGATGCGGAGGCGGACATTGGGCGCCCAGTGGCTTGGCTGGCGACCGAGGAGGCCAAGTTCATCACTGGGACGACCCTCATGCTCGACGGCGGCCAAATGCAACTGCGATGACTCGATGGCGGAGGAAGGAGTCTCGAAAAGAACGGCGCATGGGATTTTCGAGCAGATCGACCGATAATTTCCGCAAATCGGACGATCAGACGGACCTTCAGATCGAGGCGAAGCAGCTTGACTAAGGCACGGCAGCAAGACTCGGCCAAGGAAGTGAGGCACCGTCCACCCAGTTCGCCCCCAACAGCAGAGCGCCCTCTATCGCGCCCGTGGTGCCGAGCCAACGGTACCGTGCTTCTGCTGCCAGCTGTGAGGACCGCCGCCCATGCTCACTGAGGCCGCTCTCGGACGACCTCAGCCGGGCTCTTGTCGTCGTGGAGTCCAAGAAAGCGCGGCTGGCGCAGTCGGGCGTCGCTCGCCCATTCGGCAAATCCGATCTGAGCGACGAGCTTGGTTTAGTGCCGCAGACCGCCTTGCCGTTCGCAGGTACCGGCACGAATGCTTTGGTTCAACGGGCTGGCTTTCCGAGGCGGTTTCATTCCGGGCTTTCACCATGCCTCGAGCGGGCCTCGCTCTAATGACGTCAAAGTCGTCATTAGGCGACCCGCAGGATCGCGCCGAAGAGTGCTCTAAAGCTTAAGACTGTGACCAGGCCGTTTGTTGGGCGGGACCAAGACGCAATGCGTCCCGGTGTAGATAGTTGGCATACACTTGTTGCAGTGGATGCACAGCGATTCGCTGAGCTCGCCCTTCTGCCAACGTGTGAGTAGGTCGGGCTCTCGCAGCAGGGCGCGCCCCATCGCCACGAACTGGAAGCCCTCTTCGAGCGCTCGAGTAACGGTGTCGAGACGGTTCACACCACCGAGCAGGACGAGGGGCATCACCAGTGCTTCGCGGAACTGACGCGCGAACGGCAGGAAGTACGCCTCCTCAAACGGGTACGACGATAGGAACTTGCCTCCGAGCAGCTTGAAGCCGGTTCGCAGCGGTTGCGGGAAGACTTGTGCCATTTCGTCGATCGGGGCATCACCTTTGAAGAGGTACATCGGATTCTTTAGCGAACTACCACCTGTGAGCTCCAGCGCGTCAAGCACGCCGTCAGATTCGAGAAGGCGCGCCGCTTCGAGACTCTCATCAATCCAGATGCCACCGCGATAACCATCGACCATGTTGAGCTTGGCGAGAATCGCAATTGAGTCGCCGACTGCCTCGCGCACCGCCCGGGCAACCCGGCGGGAGAATTCGACACGGTTGGCAACGCTTCCTCCCCAACGGTCCTTGCGCTTGTTCAATGCCGGGCTGAGGAATGCGCTCAGCAGGTAGTTGTGGCCCAGGTGCAGCTCAACGGCATCGAATCCGCTGTCCGCCAAGATCTTCGCCGCCCGCGCGAACTCGCCGATGATTCGTTCGATGTCCTCGTCGTCGACCGCTTTTGTGAACTTCATAGCCAGAGGGCTGAAGATTTTCGACGGCGCAAGGCCATGCCGCCCCGTTCCGGCGGAGACCGGGCCGGCATGGCCGATCTGGGCCGAGATCGCCGCCCCTTCGGCGTGTACAGCCTCAGCGAGCCGGCGAAGACCAGAGGCGGCGTCCGGTCGGACAACAATTTCCCCCGGCGCGCCTTGTCCGTCCTCGGACACAGCTAGATAGGCAACCGTCGTCATCCCCACCCCACCGGCCGCCATCGCCCGATGGAACTTGATCAAACGCTCGGAGACAAGGTTCTTCTCGGCCATGCCCTCGAATGTGGCCGCCTTGATGAAACGGTTCCGTAACGTCAATGGTCCGACCAAAGCGGGCGCAAACGGATCGATGGCATTCATGTCGCCACTCTACACCAGAGCTTTTTGAGTAATGTAACGTTGTTATCGCCTCGGTGATCAGTTTCTTGAGGTCCACCACAAAAACCTGTAGCCGTTTTCCCGGGGTTAGTTCGCTGCTCACGACGCACGAGAACCGGTCAGCGCCCGGTCCACACCGGCGGCGCCGCTCGAAGAAGGCGGTCATGCCCTCGGCCAAGTCGGCCGAACCGACGATTGCCCTGGTTGCGTCCTGTGTCGCCATCCAACCCGAGTCGTCCCACGACCTCGCCAGGCTATTCACGGCGGCGAGACACGCCTGCACCGCCATCGGGGCGCTGGCGCTGACCCGCTTCGCCAGCCCGACCGCCCCGGGCAGAGCCTGACCCGGTTCAGTCACCAGATTGACGAATCCGACCTGATACGCGCGCTCGGGGCCGATCGGCTCGCCCGTGAGAATCAGCTCTCGGGCCAGGTTGAGCGGCATTGTCTGCGGGCCCCGGAACAACGCGGCGCAGATCGGGACCAGCCCGCGCCGGACCTCGGGCAGGCCGAAACGGGCGGTGGACGAGGCCACCACCAGATCGCATGCCAGCACGATCTCCATGCCACCCCCGAAGGCCGGACCTTCGACAGCCGCGATGAGAGGCTTGCGCCTCTTGAGCCAGCGCACGATCCACCGCGTTCCGCTTCCCCTCCCGGTGCATCGAAATGATGAGCACCCGCCCGTCGCGCACCTTCTCCACCAGAGCCTCACCCACAGACATACCGCCCCTCACTGTACGGTCGCACTTGGCGATCGGCACCGACCAAGTCCTGAAGCGGCGAGATCATCTCACCGGTTTTCGCGTCCGACTCCCCTGTCGCATCGATGGCGGCTCCCACCTCAGCGGGCGCCGTCCAGGAACGCCCGCAGCCGATCGATCACGAACTCGATGTGTTCGTCACCCATGCCGTGATTGCAGGGCAGTACGACACCCCCCTCCATGATGCGGTCGGCATGCGGGAGACCATCGACGGGCACCCGGAACGACTTCCCGGTCATCATGGGCTGACGGGTGGCGTTACCGGTCCACACTGTTCGAGTGTCGATTCCCTGACCGTCCAGGTACTGTTGCAGTTCAGACCGCTCGAATCCGGCCCCGGCGCCAATCGTGAACGGGAAGCACAGCCAGGCCGTTTCAAGCTCATCAGTCTGTCGTGGAGGCGCCACACGGTCGGCGTGTTCTGCGAAAAATTCCGAGTACAGCGCGAAGTTGCGTTGCCTCCGCTCCCGGTTGCCCGGGAGCTTCTTCAGCTGTTCCAGCCCGAAGGCGGCCCCAAGTTCGGAGGGTTCGAAGTTCCACCCCAGCTCGTCGAAGATGAACTGATTGTCGTAGCGGACACCGTCTAGATCCTCCCAATAGCTCCGGTCGCCCCGACGCGAGCCGAAGAACTGGACCTCTGAGCGCCGGCCCCACCGGCGCAACAGAAGAGCCCGGTCTCGGGTGTCCTCGTCGTCGAGCATCACCATCCCGCCGCTCCCGGCGCACGTGATGATGTGCGATGCGGCAAAGCTCGTTACGGTGAAGTCAGCGCGCTCACCGGTAGGACGACCTCGAAGGAGCGGCCCGAGGGCGTCGCATGAGTCCTCGATCACTACGAGCCCGTGGACGTCGGCAATCTGGCGTATACGGTCCCAGTCTGGCGCATTGCCAATCAAGTTGGGCACCAAGATGGCCGCCGTGCGGTCGGTCACCATCTCCTCGATACGTTCGACGTCGACGTTGTAAGTGTCGGCTTCGACGTCGACGAAGACCGGGACGAAACCTCCCCGCACAAGGGGGGCCAGGTCGGTTGAGAAGGTGACAGCTGGTGTGATTACTTCGGCGCCATTTGGTAGTTCGGCCAATTCGACGGCTAGGTAGAGGGCCGAAGAACCGGAGTTGACCATCACGCCCCGGCGCTTCCCGAAGAGGTCGGCCACAGCCCGTTCCATGGCATTGACCCGTTTTCCGACCCAGAAGCCCCTCGGGTCTCGCAGCACCTCGAGAACGGCATTGATTTCAGCCTCGTCATGGACGCTCGAGGCGTAATAAACGCGGCTGTCCAGTTCGGTCGGCTGATCCTCTGACACCTGCGTCACCGGGCCCTCTTTTCCATGTAGTAATCCTTTCGTGTCAGACCTCGCGAAAGGGCACTCGCTCGCCGGACCGTGAGCCTGCGCCAGAGAGTTTTTCGCAGTGGTTATGGCTCGTCAGGCTGCCGACGACGCCCAGTCGGTCGTTGGTGCAATTGAGTAGGTCGCGCTCAGAGCGCGAATAAACTCCTGGTCGTGAAGTGGATCCGACGGCTCGGAGACCTTCACTCCTCGCGCTCGCATGTCCGCGAGGAGGCGATCGAAAACTATTTCGTGGGTTAGATCGTCGGAATGATCCATATTCTTCTTGATTTCGTCCCTGTCGGCGTACACCTCAGCACTCCAGTGCACCAACAGGCGCATCTCCTCCGGCCGGTATCGCCTGATCACCTCGGCATCGGTCGTAATCGCCCAATCACCCTGGTCCGCGTCGTAGCCAATTCGCGATCGATGCTTGAGCCCCGGTATCTCACGCTCGTCAGGGCGGCCGACGGGATCTCCGCGATGGAACATCATCTCGTTCTGGACCACCACACCCTTGTTCCACAGTGGGTGCTCCAGCCGTTGTGGCCTTCCCAACGGACCATCGGGCCAGTACGTGAATGTACCGTTCTCTCCCTGATACCACCAGGTGATTACTTGCCCCATCTTCACAAGGTGCTCCGTGAACAGTCCCGAACGGCCCATCACATTCTGTAACCACACCGGTGAGTTCTCGATTCGTATGCCTCGAAAAGTGACGGCGTCGAGGTGGGCGTTGAGCCCGCTACGGTGCGGTCCGCAGAGGTTGAACAGCATCAGTGTTGGGCGGACGTACCGCGCCCCCCAGTAATCGCGAACCAATTGCTGAAATTTCCCACTGAAGTAGCAGTCCTCGATCTCAGGATAAAGCGAGATTGAATTCTCGCCGAGGATTCCACGAAAGTGGGCCGTCGCGAGGTCGTCAAGGGTGAGTTTGTTTTCAGTCGTCGTCCCGCCATTCGACGTGGCAATTAGTTCCTCGACGGTGTTGAAATGGTGGGCGGTAATCGTCGGCCAGGGACCATTGTGCTTGATCAACCCCATGATGCGCTCGTATTGGTCATCGGTGTACACGCCTTCCAGGACGCGGGGGCGGGCTACGGGCCGCAAGATTTGATTGAGCTTCTGTAGGTCATCAGCCATTTTGTATCTCCTTGTTCAGCCGCGTTAGGCGGCGGTGACGGGAACGACGGTCGGCCACTTCAGGTCCGGGAGCGGCTGATTAAAGGACTCATACTTGGGCACTGCGGTGGCGCGATAGCGATCGGTGGAGTGGGTGCGATCAGGGTCGTGCTCAGGGATGACCTGGTCGCCGAAAAGCTCGAGCAGTTCGATGATCTCGTCTTTGTGGAGGTCCTGGGGAATGCCGAACACCAACTGGTCGCAGCCCACCGACTTATAGGACTCGAGCTGCTCGGACACTTCCTCGGGGCTGCCCACCAACATGATCCCGGCCGCGATCAGCTGATCGAGGAACTCATCAGGGTCACCCCCTCCGATCAGATCCTTCAACACGATCGGCGCATCGGGCCACGTGATCGCGTCAGGCGACTTGGGCATCGTGTCGTGGTACAAGTTGACCATGGTCACCAGGTAGCCGCTCACTCGTTCGAGCGCCAGTTCCCTCGCCTTGGTGCGGTCCTCGAAGCAGAGCACCCCATTGGTCATCATCACGTTGTCGTTCATGAACTGACCAAGGGGCGCCTTGCAGTTGGCAATGCCTTCCTTGTAGGCCTCGATGCGACCCTTCAGGTTGTAGATCGGCTCGAAGTTGAAGGCGATCGCCCCGATCCCGAGCTCTCCGGCCTTTTGAAAGGTCGGCGGATTGCCACAGGCGACCCAGATGGGCGGGTGCCCCTGCCCGTACGGCTTGGGCAGCACGTTGTGGGGTGTCGGCACCGTGAAATACTCCCCGGCGTAGGAGTAGTCCTTCTGCTCCCACATCCGGGGGATCTCCCGGACGACCTCATCCCACTCGGCTTTGGTCGAGTTCACATCGAGGATGTTGAAGCTCGCCATCTCGTGGCTGCCGGCACCGCGGCCCGTCCCCCACTCATAGCGGCGCCCCGTGACGTGGTCGAGCATGGCCGCCCGCTCCGCCAGGCGCACCGGGTGCTCCTTGCGCGGGGACAGGCTGTTGATCCCCGAAGCCAGGTGGATATAGTCCGTCTGACCTGCGACGAGTCCCATGACGACTTCCGGCGCTGACATGTGGCTGTACTCCGTCAGGCAGTGGTGCTCGCCGAACCACGCGTACTTCCAGTTGTGCTTGTCGGCGAATATCGCGTAGTCCGCCTCTCGCATCAATTGGCGGTGCTCCCACTCGGTGTCGTGGGCACCGGGACCTGGGATGTAACCGTTCAGGAAAATGCCGAATTCCATTGAGCCTCCACTATCGGACCATACGCGTGGGACATAACCGGACCGACGGTCACAGGGCGTTCAGCTGCGCCTGCTGTGCCGCCGTCAACTGCACGACGTTCTTGGAGTTGCAGTTCCAGATGGACTGCGTGGGGTGGGTGATCGCTTTGTCGAAGAGGATCCCCTTGGCTGACAACTGGAGCAGGGCGAAACACGGGGAGGGCTGGGGGTTCTCGTTGGAGAGCGTCAAACTCGGCACTGGTGCCTGAATGCCTCCGGCGTCCCAGTTCTTCGTGGCGGCGGCGTGGGTCAGCACGCAGTTCACCGTGAGGGTGGCGCCGCAGGCCGACGCCGACTTCGCCCACAGGAGCCACGACTCGGCCCCCTCCTCGTCGTCGAAGTCGATGGTGTCGCCCTTTTCGTATTTGTGCATGATGGTGACGAGCTGTTCGGTCGAGGGGTTCTGCGAGGCTATTGCCAGTGGCCACCACTGCGTCTCGACATAGACCGGGGGAAGATCGGGGTTGGCGGCCACAGCTTGCTGCGTCTGGGTGTTGGCGAACTGGGTCCCGAGCGCCACGAAAGCGGGTTTGTAGCCGGCCGTCGTCATCGCCTGGGCGAAGGGAGTGAAATTGTCACTGTCGGCGGGCCACAGGGCCGTGACCCCCTTTTGCTGGTACTGCTCGACGTAGGGCGCCCAGTTCTCCACCGTGGTCGGAGGCTCGAGGAAATCGGCGACCTTCCAGCCTTGCGCCTCGGCACCGAACTCGTACTTCGTTTCGGCCTGGAGAGTCGTGGGGTCGTCGGCCCCGCCCATACCGGCTACCGTGACCGCCTTCGGGTAGGCCTTGGCCAGCACCCCGAACCATCCGGAGGAAACCGAGTCTGTATTGATGCCGTTCGGGTCGACTTGAAGTGTGGCCAAATCGGACGCATTCGAGACGACATAGCCGGAAATCTGTCCCAGTCCGCACTTCTCGCGGACTGGGACGGCTGATTGGTCAATGGCCAAGCCGCCCCCGACCGCCATGAAATCGCTCTGACAGGCCGCTGTCGTTTGCTGGGCGGCGTTGAACAGCGCAGCGTCTCGGTTGTCGATCACGATCTTGCGCCCGTTGATGCCCCCGGCGGCGTTGCACCAGTCTGCGAACGCAGTGGCCTGTTCGGGGAACTCCGCCTCAAGCCCCGGGACGATGGTGTTGGCGGCGTCGTTGAACACGGCGATGTTGATGGTCTTGGAGCTCACACCTCGCACCGACGAGGTGCCCCCCGGTCCCGACTCGCAGATCTTGCCGACCCCGGGCCAGACGCCGCTCGAACTCGACGCCGAGGTCGCTGCGGCAGCTTTCGTCGACGAGAGTGCGATGGACGTCCCGGCGAGAATTACTGCCGCCATCGCCAGCGGTAGCACCGACTTTCGAAGCTTCAGTAATTCCCCACAGAACATCCTCACACGCTCCCCTTGTAGTTGTCTGAATCGAGACGGCCGGCTCGCTAGCCAATAGAGATCGGCACCCATCGTCAGTGCCGAATGAACCGGCCATATCACGAAAACTCAGCGTCGATCGGATCGCCCGTGCGTTGATTCTATCAATCACATAACGTTATTACAAATGGGAATCTCCTCCCTCCGATCCGAAGGGAGAGAGCAAGTGCGGCGATGCCTTCGCTTACACCAGCATCTTGCGGAAGTCCCAGCTCACGACCTTTTCTGGTGTAATACGCAGCCAGGCATGGCGACCGTCGTGATAGATCTGCCCACTGCCGTATTTGTCGGCGTAGAGCCTTTCCGGTATCTCTAGCTCCGGCTCGCGCTTTCCGACTCGCGGCATTTCGCCCACCGGTGCGGCGACCCCCCGTACCTCAACCCCTCGAAGGTCCGTGAACTCGAGCCCGGCGTCGACAACCACGCTCACCCGATTGTCTCGCTGGAGATCCGTCCAACGTTGGCTCTTCACGACCGACGTGAGCCACAGCGAAGCTCCATCCCACGCGAACCACAACGGCGACACGTGCGGTGCACCATCACGTCCCACGCTCGCCACTCGGCATGTGCGTTCCGAACCGAGGAACGCGTCACGTTCCTCGGACGTCATCGCAATTCTGTGCCCTCTGCGTTGCTCCTTCACTCCCCACTACCAGTCGATCGGGTTTGTACCAAGCCCACACGTCGGGAGTCGCCAACCCCTTCGTCAGCCCTCCGACGCACTAAAAGACAACCATGCCGCGTACATTTGTTCCATTTCGCATGTCTTCGTAACCTTGGTTTATGTCCTCGAGCGCGTAGACATTGGTGACAAGCTCATCGAGAAGTACTCGACCGTTCATGTACAGGTCGAGAATCCGTGGAATGTCACGACGAGGATTCGCGTTGCCGTAGATGCACCCGACCAACTCTTTTCGGCTCATGGCAAAACTGAATAGATTCAGTTTGACGTCCATCTGGGATACAGGTGCCACCGCGGTCACCACCATACGGCCAGCCTTTTTTGTGAGATCCATGACCGGTGCAATAAGGTCACCATGCGCAACGCTCACCGTGAGAATGCTCTTGTCGGCCATTGCCCCCCTCGTGAGTTCGCGTACCAACGACGCAGCCTCGTCCAGGTTGGCCGCGGTATGGGTTGCCCCGAACGTCGCCGCAGCCGATCGCTTGTTCTCCAAAGGGTCGACGCCAACGATCTTGTCGGCCCCGGCTAGGCGTGCACCTTGCACGGCGTTCATACCGATACCGCCCAGCCCGACGACGACGACGGTCTCACCCGCACGGACATCGCCCGCATTGACAGCCGACCCCCACCCCGTGGTCACACCGCATCCGACAAGAGCGGCTTTGTCGAGCGGGATGTGGGGCTCGATCTTGACGCAACTGGCTTCGCTGACAACCGTCCACGGCTCGAAGGTCCCGAGCATGCACATCAGCCCCAGGTCGGTACCGTCGCTGGCGTGATGCCTCGCTGTAAAATCTGTAGGTTGCCTACCGGCCAGCGAAAAAGCCCCCAGATCGCACAGGTGCTGCTGCCCGATGGCACAAGACGGGCAGCGCCCGCACGCTGGGATGAAACTGGTGACGATGTGGTCCCCTGGACGAAGGCTCGTCACTTCCGGTCCTACCTCGGCGACGACTCCAGCACCTTCATGCCCACCGATGCAGGGCAGCTGCCGCGCACCGAAGGCTTCAGCCATGGCCGGGTCGAGCACCATGTCGCCGGTCACAAGGTGCTCATCTGAGTGGCACAGACCTGACGCTGCGAGCTGGACCAATACCTCGCCGGCTTTGGGAGGATCAAGCTCGATTTCCTCGACACTCCATTTCGTGTGGGTGTCCCACAAGATCGCTGCTTTGCTCTTCACGGCATCCTCCCTCAACACCCAGACCAGGTCTGAGCGGCCGTTCGCTCCCCGTGCCAATCGACATGAGCCATGTCGAGAGCGTGTCGGGAGCGCGTCCTCCCTCGATCCCGAATCTAATCACGTTGTTATATCACACGGCACGCCTTATCCCCATACCTCTGCACCAATCAGACTATGTCCCGAATGTCACAGAATGCTTGGCGGAGTGCGGGAAGCCCTCCGCCTAACCCGCCGCCCGGTCGAGCACTCAATGGGGTGTGAGACCACCGTCTACGATGATGACCTGCCCGGTTATGTAACTGCCTGCGTCCGAGCACAGCAGCAAGGCAGGGCCGACCATCTCGTCAGGGTGGGCAGCCCGTCTCATGAAGCACGCATTCTTCATCGCCTCGATCGTGTCAGGGTCGTTGTTCCGAACCATGTCCGTGTCGACGGTTCCCGGGGCTAGGGCATTCACTCGGATACCCTTTGCCGCGAATACCGCCGCCATCGACCGAGTCATCGCCATCAACCCTGCCTTCGCGGCGGCATACATCGCGGTATTGGCCGAAAACAGAAAGGCCCCCACCGAAATCACGTTGAGGATCGCCCCGTTCCCGGATGCTTCGAGGTACGGGAGTGCCTTCTCTACGAGGAACACTGGCCCACGGAGGTTGGTTCCGAGTGATTTGTCCCACGCCTCAAGCGTGAGTCGGCCGAGCGGAAGTGTCAGCGCGTTAGCGGCGTTGTTGACGACTATGTCGATGCGACCGAATTCCACGACCGTACGCTCGACGAGTGCATTGATGGAGTCGATGTCACCCATGTGTGTTGGGACGCCTATCGCTTCCCCGCCATCGGAGCGCAGGTGTGCCTCCACCTGCGAACAAGCATCCTCCTTGCGGCTCGCCACCACTATTTTGGCGCCGGCTGCTGACAGACCCTCGGCAATGGCCAGCCCGATTCCCCGCGTTCCGCCGGTGACTATTGCGACCCGTCCTGCGAGGTCGTGCAGACCCCTCAATCTCTCGGCGTCCATATGCCCTCCTCATGCGGTCGACGACTCACTGGTGGGTACGTCGCCCTCGTCATCTTGCATGCTGTGCCCACGCCTTGTTGCACGGCCGCAATGACGCCCGCCCACTGTTGCGGATGGGCGCTTAAAAATATAACGTTATCTCTTTCCTGAGAGATCAACCAGTACAACGGTTGGAAAGGCAAGCGCGCATTCCCATGAGTAATCCAAGCACGGTGGCGTGATGTCGGAGCGAGCCTGTGAGGGCACGGTGGCCCTGGTGACCGGTGCGAGCAAAGGCGGCACGGGAACGGCGATCGCCATTCGGCTGGCGGCCGAGGGAGCAAAGGTCATGCTGACCGCCCGCACGCTGGAAGGCCTCGAAGAGACACAGAGCCGGATCAAAGACATCGGCGGCGTGGCGCGTGTGATCCCCTGTGACCTCTCCGACCCGGAGGGTGGCCGAGCAGAGTTGGTCGCGCGTACCGAGGCGGACCTGGGTCCGATCGACATTCTCGTGAATAACGCTGCTGCCAACGGCTACCATCCGTTTGAGCAGACGACACCCGAAGCACTGGAGCGATGCCTCCAGGTAAACCTCTGGGCGCCTTGGGAGTTGATGCGGGGCGTCGTGAGCGGAATGCGTGCACGTCGTCGTGGCTGGATACTCAACCTGACCTCGTTCAGTGCCGAGCTTCCACCGGGTCCACCGTTCCCGACCAATAAACCGGGAAAGGCTGGCTTTCAGTACGGGGCGTCCAAAGCTGCGTTAAATCGATTGACCGTTACTGCTGCCAGTGAGTGTGAAGGAGACGGCATCGCTGTGAACGCCCTCTCGCCTCAAGCGGCCATTGCTACACCAAGCCTTGTCGCGGCCGGATGGATCGATGAGACGATGTTTGAACCACTCGAAACAATGGCCGAGGCGGCCCTCGTTCTCTGTTCGGAAAACCCGGCTGAATTGACGGGCCGCATCGCGTACAGCCTTCAGCTTCTCCTGGAGCTGGGACGACCCGTCTACGACCTCGAAGGCATCAATCTCATTGAGGGGTGGCAACCATCAGACCTGTCGGCCGTGATCGCCCTTCAGGAGGAACACCTGGCGCACCAAGGATGGCCGGATGCATACTCGTTCGGTCGCAAGCACAGTCCCCGACCTTGATGCGTCGTTACAGCAGCGCCGTCGTCGGCGGCCGGCGCCTTCTCCCCTAGGTCTTCACCAGTGGTTCCAGTGAATCTGGGTCTCGGACTTGGACCGATCCACGACCTTGAAGTTCGTGCCCAATGTATAGGCCACCGGAAACAAACCCGCTTGGGTCTCCGTCTCGGGTATGCCGAGGAGGGCGCCCATTTCACGCTCGCGAAGCAGATGCAGTGTTGTCCAGGCGCTACCCAGGCCGTGAAGGCGGAGCGCAAGCATGAAGCTCCACACGCCTGGGGCGATCGAACCCCACCTGCTCGCCTGCCAAAAGACCCCCTCGTGTTCCACCCGCCCCCGGAACGTCGGGACCAAAAGGACGGGGACGTCTGCCGAATGGTCCGTCAGAAACATCACTGAGTCAGCCATCCGCCTCTGCTTGGCTTCCTCCTGTGGGGTGCGCTGCGTGTGATCAGCGGTTTCTCGGGGACGGTCGACAAAGTCACGCAGCGCACATCGGTAGATAGTCGCCATCTGCTCTTTCGTAGGTCCGTCATCGACGAGGACCCAACCCCACGTCTGCTGATCCGAGCCATTTGGCGCCTGGAAGGCGATACGGAGACACCCTTCGATGACTTCACGATCCACCGGTCGTTGCAGATCAAGACGTCGGCGGACGGCGCGAGTAGTCGTCAGCACTTCCTCGGCGGACAGTGTGCGTTGTTGCATATACACCTCGCTCTCATGAGGGTGGATGGAGCTGGGCGGACGCCAGCAAGGCGAACCGACATTCTGGTGTCAGTCCGGCCCTGAGGTCGCTACCTCCTTCGCCCATCTGTAGTCGCCCTTGCCCGACGGTGAACGTTGCACGTGGCCTACGAATCGGACGCTCTTGGGCACCTTGTAGCGAGCGATGGTGTGCGCCGAGAAGTCGAGTATCTCCCCTTCCGTCACAATGGCACCAGGAACCAGCTCAATAAGGGCACAGACCTCTTGACCCCAGCGCTCTGAGGACCTTCCGACCACGATCACGTCCGCCACCGCCGAGTGGGCCGCAATGGCGGCCTCGACCTCCTCGACGAAGATCTTCTCCCCTCCAGAGTTGATGCTGAGCGAATCGCGCCCGAACAACTCAATCCGCCCGTCGGACAGGTGGCGGGCTCGGTCGCCGGGCACGGCAAAGCGGACCTCGTCCACCATGGGAAAGGTCTGCGCGGTTCGCTCGGCGTCACCGAGGTAACCGAGCGGCATCCAACCCGCCTGACCAAGCCAGCCAGTGCCGTCATGCCCAGGTTTCAGCACATGCTGACGCTCAGCATCGAGAACGACTGCACCCGGTCCAGGGTTGAAAATTGTGGCGCTCTCGGCCTGGTTGGTCGCGAGATTCATCTGCGCGCCAGTCTCTGACGAACCTACAGTGTCAGCAATAATGAGATTTGGAAACCGCGCCAGGAGACTCCTCCGTACCCCTGGAGTGAGCGGAGCTCCTCCGTTGGCAATAGCTGCCAGAGACTCCGTGTCGTACTTGTCTCGCTCGAGCTCATCGAGCAGCGGGCGCACCATTGCGTCACCGATCACCGAGATGGTCACCGCACGCTCACGCTCCAGCGTCCGCCACACGTCTGCCGGATCCATACGTCGTGTATCTTCCGGCATCACGAGCGCATTTCCGTCTCGAAACAGGTGGAAGGCTCCCCACTGTGCTCCACCATGCATGAGGGGTGGAACCACAAGGACGGGCAGTCCTGAACCGTCAATCGCACCCTTTTCTATTTGTTCATAATTCATCATGGGTTTCCAGGTACCGACGACGCGCCCGCCCATGGCTGCCATGAAGATGTCGTGCTGTCGCCAGAGCACGCCTTTGGGCATCCCTGTTGTTCCTCCGGTATAGAGGATGTAAAGATCGTCTGGGCTCGGCTTAACCGGCGGTCCCGCTGGGTCTGCACCTTCCAATGCCGCTTCGTAGTCGACCGCCCCAGGAAGGAGGTCGTTTCCCGGGCTATCTTGGACCTGCAGAAGCAAGGGTTGGGGTTTCATTTCCGCAATAAGTGGGGCCAGGACCGGAGCCATCGAGCCGTGATATATGACTCCTCTGGGCTTGGAGTCATTGAAGAGGTAACGCAGTTCGTTCCCCACATAGCGGTAGTTCACGTTGAACGGGGCGACTCGGGCGCCATAAGCGCCAAGCATTCCCTCGATGTACTCAGGGCCGTTGTAGAGCATCAGGGCGAGGTGGTCCTGGCCGCTCTCGTGCCCAGCCAGATCGGCGCGATCAGTGTGCCAACCGAGTCCGTGCTCATGCAGGTACGAGGCCAGGCGCCTCGCCCGCTTTTTCATCGCTCCATAGGGAACCCGCCGGGCGCCCTGAATGACTGCAGGGCGGTCGGGCACGGCATCGGCCACGGCTTCGAAGACGCCGACCAGCGTGAATTCGGTCTGACCGTCTGTAGGGAGATACGACACGGTGGTCAATCTACAACTAATCTGAGCTATTGTAACAACGCTATTTTATCAGGTATCGTACGGAAGCAAACGGGGGCACTGAGTACCTGCCCCAAGGGAGGGAACGGCATATGAGCGTCGTCGGCCACATGATCGGAATCGGACGCATTTTGTTACGTCCCCGGGCGTCTCTGGTGGCACGATGACCGCGCCTTGGGAGCTTCAAGAATTGATCAGTCGCTGGTGGTTCGCGTACGACCAGGGCCTGTTCGACGAACTGAGTCTGCTTGTAACTGAGGATGTGCACTTCACCGTTCGGACCGATACCGGCAAGACAGACTTCGAGGCATTCGTGACCGCCGATGTCCATGGGAAGGTAGATGTCATGCATTGGCAGACGGAGCATCGCCTGGACAGTCCGTCACCGCTCCGGCACAACGGAACCAATGTGCATCTGGCTGGTACGCGTGGGGAGGATGCTCTTTTCCAGTCGTACATCTTCGTCACCCAGATCGTCGAAGGAAAGGTGTCCAATCTCTCGACCGGCATTGTGACCGGATCTGTGCGGAGCGAAGCAAGCAGCCTTAAGATCTCCTCACTTCACGTCGTCCTCGACACCGAGCCCTCGCGAAACCTTCGAGACATACTGGCTGCAGACCTAACGTGACGCAGGTGGTCGAGATGAATCACATTCGTCGATTGGCTAACTCTGAAAAATGTATAGTGAGCGGAAACTCGCGTAGGTGCTACGGGATCACTTTGGTGCCTTTCGAGAAGCTCCGATCGCCCTTGGTCTTCTGGGACGTTGCGACGCCGGAGGACTTCGGAAGCATGAGTGATCGGGCAAACCGTTCGGAGACATCAGACCAACCTCGCCTGCTTCTTGGCTGAATGCCCACTGCTTCAAGAACCCCCAGCCCGACCTCGGCGGCCCAGGTGTAAAGCACCGCCGCCTGGATATCAACGGAATCATCGATGCCCAGTCGATGCCGCTCACGCTCGTATCCGACAATCCACTCGTTTAGGTGCACGAGTTGCTCGTTGCGGAGTCGGTCACGTGTCTCTTTGTCGGTAAGCGATGCGGCCGCGCCTTGTACAATGAGGGCTCGCAAGCGCCGACGCTTGGGATACTGGTAGGCCAGCCGGGCCAGCGTTTCCACATGTGAGATCTCCCCTTGGAGCGGGGACTGAGCCTCGAGTTCGTTCGCGATCCGACTATTAATGGCTTCCACGAGAAGATCTGCTTTGTTCTGAAATTGGCCGTATACGGCGCCTGTTGTAAGTGCGGCCCGGCGGGCAATATCTCGGATTGAAGTCTGCCCGTACCCCTGCTCCGAGAACAACTCGGTAGCCAGTTCAATCAGCATCGCCCGAGTGGCTTGAGCCTTCGAGCCACCGATACGGGGTTTGCCTACTTCTGCAGAACTGCCTTTCACGTCCGACTCTCCAGTGCGATAGGCGACGGGTCGATGAGTTCGTTCCAAGAACTCCGCGTCTGGTACCGGCTGACATTAGCGGATGCCTACCGCCGGGAAACCACATCATGACGACGGAACCGCCTCCGTTGGCTCTCACGGACCTTTGCCCACGTGCTAGCGACGACTACTCCGTCTTACAACTCCGAACTTCGTGGGCCGGAGCAGAAGTCGGCCTGCCAGCGTCTTGCATCGTTCTCTGGCTCTTTCATCTCAGACTCTTCGGTTTCAGAGGATGTAACATTGTTATGTGACGCGGTGCCCCAATTTTCGAAGTGTGAGCGCGGGTTCAAGCTCTAGGACGGCTCTTGGGGCAGCGTTGCGGGACATCTCAAACGACAGTTCCAGAGAAAGGGGTCCTCATGTCGGGCCAAAAAGACCTGTTTGATCTCACGGGCAAGGTAGCCATTGTGACCGGCTCCACCAAGGGAATCGGAAGAGCGATGGCCGAGGGTCTGGCGCAGGCCGGAGCAACCATCGTCGTCAGTAGCCGGAAACAGGATCTCTGCAGCGAGGTCGCCGATCAGATAAGTATCGCGACCGGATCGAAGGCTGTCGGCATTGCGTGCCACGTCGGAGATTGGGAGCACATCCCGCACTTCGTGGATGCGGTGATGAAGCAGCTCGGACGGATCGATATTTTGGTAAACAACGCCGGTATAAACCCGGCGAGAACAACGATTGAAGACATTTCACTCGACCTTTGGAGAAAGGTGTTTAACGTCAATCTCGAGGGCCCACTCCGAACGAACCAGCTCGTGGCACCTATCATGCGCGATCAGGGTGGCGGGAGCATCATCAATATTGCGAGTATGGGTGGGTACTCGGGCGGCGCTCCGATTTCGCCCTATTGCGCATCGAAGGCGGCCCTCATCAATCTGACCAAGAGTATGTCGCAGGCGTGGGCGCCCTGGAATGTTCGCGTAAACTCCCTGGCTCCCGGGCCCTTTATGAGCGAGATGGTCGAAGGCGCAGCTCGTGTTTCGCCCGGTTTCAAGGACCTCATTGCCGGGGGAACCCTCCAAAAGCGAATAGCTGAACCTTGGGAGATTGTCGGTCCGGTCGTTTACCTTGCGAGCGATGCTTCTTCGTTTGTGACTGGCGATGACATTTCCGTCTCGGGTGGAATGCAGAAATAGGCCGCCCGGCACGCAGAGAAAGCCGAGCTTTGGGTCTTCGAGCTCGAAGGAGACGACCTAGAGGTGGAGAGTCCATGGATCCCACTAAGGGAGCCGAACACGTGATTGATCCGAAGGAGAGAACCGATGCCAACAATTGAACTTGAAGCCTTGAATTCTCGAGTGATGGTCTTGCGGTTGAATCGACCCGATCAGCTCAATGCCATCAACTTCACTCTCGTGTCAGAACTCCACGCACAGCTAGATGTGGTTGCAACGAACGACGAATGCCGAGTCGTGATCCTGACCGGCGCCGGTCGAGCCTTCTGTTCGGGCCTCGATCTGCAGGACTGGGGCGAGGTCCCAGAGGTGGGAGCTAATCCACATCGCAAGGCAGGTTCCACCGGCCAATCCTTCCTGTCCAGCTTGGCGTCCCACATTCGTGCGACGCCGCAGATATTGCTTGCAGCTGTTAACGGTCCGGCTTACGGTGGTGGCTTCGCCCTTTCACTCGCCTGTGATCTTCGAGTTGCGTCGTCAACAGCGAGATTCTGCGCCGCCTTCATACGCACTGGCCTTACGGCCACCGATGTAGGAATCTCATACTTTCTTCCGCGTCTCATCGGCGCCTCACGTGCATTCGACCTCATGGTCACCGGACGTTCGCTTGATGCGTCGGGAGCCTTGGAGATGGGAATTGTGTCCCGCGTGATTGACGACGCCACGTTTGAAGAGGAGATTTACTCTCTGGCCAATGACATTGCTGGTTTCACATCAATTGGGCTGCGAATGACCAAAGAGGTCATGTGGGCCAATCTCGATACGCCTAGTCTCGATGCATGTCTCGCACTTGAGAACCGGAATCAGGACATAGCCAATAAATCTGAGGAAGTTCGGGAGTACATGTCCAGGTACCGTGACAGAATCACCAGCCGTCGCAACTAATCGGCGAGGAAATCTGATCCAAGACGCCATCGGGACCGATGATCCGAGCGCCCGGGAGCAATCCGCTATTTCGGTGTCTCGCTCCACGGAATATTGCGTTGCGCCTCTCGAGGTAGCCCGAGAATGCGTTCGGCCAGAATGTTGCGCATAATTTCGGACGTCCCTCCTTCGATGGTGTTTGCTCGTGCTCTGAGGAACGCAACACGAGGG
Source organism: Acidimicrobiales bacterium (assembly GCA_049513455.1). Lineage (GTDB taxonomy): Bacteria > Actinomycetota > Acidimicrobiia > Acidimicrobiales > RAAP-2 > Bog-473. Next base: position 2,385 of record JBEKWB010000067.1, on the reverse strand, counting down.
TCGGAGCGGAATGCCGTTCGGGCGCTGCCTTCCGCGATGGGAGTCTCGCTCGGATACAGCATGCCCGATGGCCCCATCAGCTCGACGACGAACTCAAAGATGCGCTTGTTGTGCTCGGCCGCAAACAGTTTGTTGACCGACCCAACGGGTCCTGGAACGCCCGCCTGCGCGAGGTGCGTTGACCGGAGCGTCATCAAGCGTCCCAGCTCCGCTTCAATCCACAAACGCATGGAGCGGTCGACCAAGCCACGATCGGCTCTATCTCCGGAGGTCAAGAGGGAAAGCAGAAGCTCCGCTGGTCCGGATCCACGGGATGCCATCGCGCCTCCAATCGCCACCCGCTCATGCATCAAGGTCGTCATCGCAACGGTCCACCCGTCACCGACGTCACCGAGGCGTTGGTGATCGTCTACCAGTACGTCGTCCAAGAAGACTTCATTGAATTCTGCTTCCCCCGTGATCTGCCTCAACGGTCTAACTTCTACTCCATTCGTCTTCAAATCAACAAGAAAACAGGTCAGTCCTCGGTGCTTTGGAACCGTCGGATCGGTTCTTGCCAGTAGCAGTCCCCATTGAGCAACATGGGCGAGTGACGTCCACACTTTTTGGCCGTCGATGCGCCACCCATCTCCCACCCTTTCCGCCCGTGTGGCCAGCCCCGCGAGATCTGATCCAGCCCCCGGCTCACTGAACAGCTGACACCAGACCATCTCCCCGGTGTAGATGGATCGGAGATGCTCATTGCGTTGCAGCTCCGTGCCGTGGAATGCGATGGTTGGCGCAACCATGCCGATGCCGATGGGATTACCTGGGAACGGATCCGGACTGCCGATCCCTCTCAGTGTTTCTTCAACCACTCTGTGATGGCGCGGCGTCCCTCCAAGGCCGCCTGCCCCACGTGGATAATGAGTCCAGGCCAGCCCGAGGTCATAGCGAGCTCCGAAGAAAACCGCCGAAGGCACTTGGTCCGGGGGATACCTCTCCAGCAACTCCTGAAGTTGACCTGCCACCAGGCCATCGAGATCCAGGTCACTGCCGACGTCTGCGCCACTTTGGGAAAACCCGTTTGGTACCACCAGCCTCCTCGAGTGGGCCACTCCGAGCCCGAGTACCCTCGTCTAGTATCATATCGTTGTTATCTTCCCGTGGAATCAGCGCACGAATCGGGGATGTCCCTCTTCGCTTGTTCGACCTTTCGCCACAACGCCTCGGCGGCCAGGCGATCTCCGCCCGGCACGGCGTGCGCGTAGACGTTGAGCGTCGTCGAGGCCCGGGCGTGGGCGAGGCGAGCCGCCACGATCGGGACCGGCACGCCGGCGTCGAGCATCTCGGTGGCCATGAAGTGTCGAAGATCGTGAAGGCGGAAATGACCGAGACCGGCGGCCCGACGGGCAACGATGAAACGTTTGGTCACGAAGTTCGGCAACCATGGTCGGGTCCCGGCAGCGTCGGCACAGAACACAAATCGTTGTTCAAACGCATCTTCTCCGTTCTCTTCTGCCACACGCTCACGGTGGGTCCGCAGGAGCCCGAGGCTCGCGGGGTCAAGCGCCACCCGGTGCGAACGACGGGTCTTGGTGGGAACGAGGACCGGTCCTTGGGGCCCCTCGACGACCGAGCGCTGCATCGAGAGGCCTCCGGCCGCCAGGTCGACATCAGTCCACCGAAGTGCGAGCAGCTGTCCTCGACGGGCGCCGGTGGTTGCGGCCAGCGTGAGGTAGAGCTGAAGAGGCGGATCGTCTGCGACGGACTCGAGAAGTCGCGCCACCTCGGCCGGGGTGGGGGGTCGCATCTCGACGGGCTCGCCCCGGGGCGGGCTGGCGTGATCGGCCACATTGTCGAAGACCCACGACCAGCGCTGGGCCTGGGCCAGCGCAGCGTGGAGGGTCGAGTGGACACGCCGCACGGTTCCGACCGCCAACGGTTTGCCGTCGATGCGGCCCTCGGTACGCAGGCGTTCGTAGAATTGATCGACGAGAGCCGCCGTGAGATCGCCGACCAAAAGCTCACCCAGCGCGGGTTTGAGGTGGCGCTCAATGATGGAGCCGAGATTGCGCACGGTGGTGGGCGACCAGCCGGTCCGACCCCGGGCGAACCATTGGTCGAGGAGTTCTGCGACCGTCGTGTGCGCCCCGACCGCCGGGGCGACATTGGCGTGCGCCGCCAGCACTTTGAGCTCGCGCTGCGCATCGGCACGAGTACCGCGCACGGTCCGGGTGATCCACCGGCGTTTCCCCGTGCCAGGGTCGGTGCCGACATAAACCCGCAGCTCAAAGGAGCTACTCCCCCGCTGACGGATCGAACCCTTCATCTGGCACGGCCCGGCGACCCCTTACCCGGGGCCGCATGCATGATGGGCAACTGATGGGCAGTGATGGGCAAGAT
>JBEKWB010000066.1:0-23705 GCA_049513455.1 Acidimicrobiales bacterium | reverse complement strand
GGTGCACCGAGATGGCGCGCTGGTGGGCCACCATGCTCTCGGCCAACGCGGCCGAACGGGCATCCCCGCCCCGGTCGCGGCTGAGCGGGCGGGTGCGCAGGCGGGGTGAGGCGCCGTCATCGGGGGGCGGAGCGACGGTGCTGTGGGCCGGGCCGGAAGCCATGGGGCGAGTATGGGGAAGGGGTGTGTCAGGGGCCGGTATCGAGGGCCGTCGGGACGCGCGGTGATGGGGGGACGGTTCCGTCGTCGGGAGTGCGGTCCGCCGCGTGAAGCGTGATGCGCCTTGCCCTGGAATTGGGCATCGGTCGAGGTCAGGGGCTTTCTTCTGGCAAATGCTTCTGTATAGATAAATTCTTATACATCCCTATAAATAGTGCGGAAACCCTGATCGGAGGTTGACGAGCCGGTTTCTCGCCACGAAGCGGGCTCTCACCACGAACCGCGGTGGATCCGTTCGTCGGGATCGGGTCGAGGGCGGTCCAGTGAACGGGAAGGGTGGTCCTTGCCGTCCGGGTGGCCCAGCAGGACGGCACAGAAGAGACTCCATGCCGCCGGCACGCCCAGGGCACCCGCCAGGGCCGCCTCTCCCCTGAAGTTGCCCAGAACGCAGGCACCGAGGCCGGCGTCGACGGCGCACAGGAGCACGGTCATGACGGCGAAGGCGGCATCGCCGACCCAGTAGGGGACGGGCCACTCGGCTGCATCGAGGCCGAGCGCTGGGCCCGCCGCTTCCCCAGCCCCCGACCCGGCCCCCGACCCGGCCCCCGACCCGGCCCCCGACCCAGCCCCCGACCCGGCCCCCGACCCGGCCCCCGACCCGGCCTTGTCCGCCTCGGCGTACCGGGCCACGTAGGCCTCGGCGGACGCGTAGGCCAGGAGGATCACCGGGGCCCGGCGGAGACCCTGTGATCGGGCGCTCGTGGAGCGCCACGCCTCGTCGGTCGCGGACTCCCAGTAGAGAGAGGTCTGGGTGGTCCCCTCGAGGACCACCCATGAGGTCCCCGCGGTGTTACCGGCGCTCGGCGCCCGCAGCGCCGCCTGCATCACGGTATCCAACACAACCGGATCGACCGGATCGGTGGCGAAGCTCCGGACCATGGCCCGGCGGCGGATGGCCTCGTGGAGATCCATTGGGGCAGCTTTCCAGTTTCGGGCTTCCGGGACGAGGAACCGGGGTGGGAGCCAGAGGGGTCAGAGAAGTCAGGGGAGTCGTGGGAGTCAGGGCGGCCGGCCGCCACCGGGGGAATGTTGACCCCGCTGGTAGTGTTTAACAGTTCGAAGTCGAAGTCGAAGTCGAAGTCGAAGTCGGACGGCCCTGACGGCGCGGCCTGGAGGTAGCGAGTGCCCACACCCCGAGATCTGCTGAATGAGGCAAAGAAATCCATCCGTGAGGTGGAGCCGCCGGATGCGGAGCAGATTCTGGCCGACGGCAACACGGTCTTCCTCGATGTGCGTGAGCCCGACGAGTACGAGCAGGGCGCCATCCCCAACGCCGTGCACCTTCCCCGTGGCCACCTGGAGTTCCAGGTCGAGGGCAAGCTCCCCGACAAGAGCGCGCCCGTTGTCGTCTACTGCGCCGGCGGTGTGCGCTCCGCATTCGCCGCCAAGACCCTGGGCGACCTCGGCTACACCGACGTCCAGTCCCTCATCGGCGGCTTCAACAAGTGGAAGGACGATGGCCGCCCCTGGTCAGCGCCCCGGGCCCTCACCCCGGCCCAGCGCAACCGTTACCAGCGTCACCTGCTCCTGCCCGAGATCGGCGAGACGGGTCAGATCAAGCTGCTCGACTCAAAGGTGCTGCTCCTGGGCGCCGGAGGATTGGGCTCACCGGCTGCCCTCTACCTGGCCGCCGCCGGAGTCGGCACCCTGGGCATCATCGACATGGACGTGGTCGACGAGTCGAACCTGCAGCGGCAGATCCTGCACAACATGGACCGGGTCGGGGATCGCAAGGTGGACTCGGCCAAGAAGACGCTGACCGCGCTCAACCCTGACGTCAACGTGGTGACCTATGACGTCCGCCTCGGGGCCGACAACGTCCTCGATGTCATCGACGGCTATGACGTCATTGTGGACGGGACCGACAACTTCCCCACAAGGTATCTCGTCAACGACGCCGCCCTGTTGAAGCGGATCCCGGTCGTCCACGGCTCGATCTTCCGCTTCGAGGGGCAGGCCACCGTCTTCGACCCCTACAACGGCCCCTGCTACCGGTGCCTCATTCCCGAGCCGCCCCCGGCGGAGTTGGCGCCGTCGTGCTCGGAGGCCGGGGTTCTGGGCGTCCTGCCGGGCATCATCGGGTCGATCCAGGCCATTGAGGCCATCAAGGTGCTCCTCGGCATCGGCGACCCCCTGGTCGGTCGGCTGCTCTCCTATGACGCTCTGGAGGAGTCGTTCCGCACGTTCAACGTGCGGCGCGACCCGGCCTGTCCGGCGTGTGGCCCCGACGCCGGCGAGATCGTCATCGCGGAGTACGACGACCTCTGCATGCCGCACGCACATTGACCGGCCCCCAGGGCACGCATGAGTGACGTGGTCGTACCGGAGTCGGGTGACCGCATCCGGCTCCAGGGTTCTGACGTATCGGTGCCGCCCCTCGGGGTGGGCACCTGGGCCTGGGGCGACAAGGGCACCTGGGGCATGGGTGGTTACGACAGCTCGTACAGCGAGGCGACGATCCGCGAGGCGTGGGACGCCTCAATTGAGGCGGGCGTCGTGCTCTTCGACACGGCGGAGATCTACGGCGGCGGGGAGAGCGAGCGCATCATCGGCCGCCTGCTGGCCGCCGAACCGTCGGTCCGGGAGAAGGTGGTGATCGCCACCAAGTTCATGCCGAGCCCCTGGAAGCTCGCGGTCACCCCGGCCCTGGTCAGCGCGGCCCGGGCCTCCCTGACCAGGCTCGGAATCGAGTCCATCGACCTCTACCAGATCCACGGTCCGATCTCGCTGCGCTCCCATGGCGCCCTGGCCGATGCGCTGGCCGCCGCCCACGCCGAGGGGCTGATCAGGGCGGTCGGCGTCTCCAATTACTCGGCCAGGGAAACTCGGGCGATAGACGCCGCGTTGCGGAAACGGGGCCTGCGCCTGGCCAGCAACCAGATCGAGTTCTCCCTCCTGCGCACCATGCCCGAGAAGGCCGGTCTGCTCGAGTGCTGCCGGGAGCTGGACGTGGTCCCGCTGGCCTACTCACCCATCGGCCAGGGACGCCTGACCGGCAAGTACACCGCCGCCAACCCGCCGCCCAAGACGCGCACGTTCTCGAACCACCCGATGGCGTCCGTGGACCGGATCGTGGACATCCTGCGGCGGATCGGCGAGGCGCACGGCGGGCGCACCCCGAGCCAGGTCGCCCTGGCCTGGATCATCGCCAAGGGCGCCGTCCCCATCCCCGGTGCGAAGAGCAGGCGGCAAGCCGAGGAGAACGCCGGTGCGCTGGGTTGGCGGATGGACGACGCCGAGGTGGCTGCGCTCGATGCGGCGGCCTTCTACGGCAAACGGGGCGTCTCGCAGCGGGTGTGGCAGCACGGCTGAGCCGCCGCGGGCAAGGCTGAGCCGCCGCGGGCACGGCTGAGCCGCCGTGGGCGATCTGGCCCATCCGAAGGGGCCGCAGTACGGTGAACGGGCATGATCGCCCAGCTGGCCGCCGTTTCACTGCCGCCGCTGCGAGGAAGTCAGCTCTTCTCCACCACGTTCAACGCCATTCCCGTGGTCATGATCCTGGGCGCCCTGGCCCTCTACCTGTGGGGTGTGCAGCGGGTCAATCGGCTCCGCCCCCGCCACCCCTGGTCGACGCTCAAGACGGCGGCCTTCATCGGCGGGCTGGCGACCACCGCAATCTCCGTCTTCAGCTTCATCGGCGTCTACGACCAGGAGCTTTTCTGGGACCACATGGTCCAGCATCTCCTCTTGATCATGGTGGCGGCCCCGCTGTTCGCCATCGCCTCGCCGATCGATCTGTGCTGGCGCGCCTCGACCGGACCGTTGCACGAGCAGTTCACCCGCGTGCTGCGCTCACGGACCGCCACCTTGCTCGGGCACCCCGGGGTGGCTTTCGTCCTCTACGCCGTGGCGATCCCGCTGACCCACCTGACGGTTTGGTACAACTACACGCTCGAGCATCCGGCGATCGACGACCTCGAACACCTGATCTTCCTCGCCCTGGGCTACCTCTTCTGGCGCCAGATCTTCGGCAGTGACCCCAACCGCTACAAGATGCACCCGGCGCTCCAGTTCGGCTACCTCTTCCTGGCCATCCCCATCGACACGTTCACGGGGCTCTCGCTGGACCAGGCGGTCCACGAGATGTTCCCGGCGTACCTCGCCTTTCACCGCACCTGGGGCCCGTCGCTGGTCGACGACCTCCATATCGGGGGGGTCCTCATGTGGGTGGCCGGCGACACGCTCATGCTGTGGCCCATGATCCCCGTGGCCCTGGGTTGGATGCACCTCGAGGAGCGCAAGGCTGTCCGCATCGACCGGCAGCTCGATGCCGTTGAAGAGGCGTCCGACGCCCGGCTGGCGGAGTTCCTGGCCGGGCCGTCGAACGCCGTGGAGCCGTAGCAACCCTGGGGGGGCCAGCCCGCTGTCAGGGGGCCAGGGATCTGGTGCGCCGCCCTCTGGCGCCGCTCCGACCAAAGCTGCGGGAACCATCGGAGCTGCCGGAGCTGCGGGAGCTGCCGGAAACACCGGTCGCAGTGGATGCGCCCGGTGCCAGGGAGGCCCGGGCCGCCAGGATCACCCCGAAGAGGGCGATGGTGGTCAGATGGACTCCCGTGCACCATAGGCAGATGGCGTCCACCCGGAATAGTTCCACGAAGACCAGGTAGAACACCGCCACCGCCCCCGCCCCCGCCCCCGCCAGCCGAGCGGTGTCGAGCCACGTGGCCGACGAGCGCCAGGCCCACGGGGAGTTCAAGGCCGTCATGCTGGCGGCCCAGAGCAGCCCGATGAGGGCCACGGGCACGCCGAGGATCACCGACCACGAGCTGGTTGTGACCGCCGTGCAGTTGACGATCCCGGTATCGGGACAGGCCAGCGCCGTCGGGTCCGTGTAGTGGGTGACCGTCAGGTAGGCCGTGAGGCCCACCGCGAGCAGCGACAGACCCAGGGTCGTGATGGTGATCCAGCGGGGCAACGCCCGTCGGCGTGCCGTCGCCACGTCACGACCCCGCTGCCGTGGTCGCCGCCCCGGTCGCCGTCGAGGTGGCCGTCCCGCTGTCCGGCTGTACGCCCGTCGCTGCGGTGATGGCGGCGGCAATCCGGTTTGCTTCACCATCGATGGCGATGGCCACCGTGCTGCTCTTGTCGTTCAGTTGCGCGGCGATCTGCTGCATGCTCAGTCCCTGCAGCACCTGCGGCGTGTAGCCCGCCCCGACGCTTATGTACTTGTTGTCGATATCGAGGAAGGGGATGCTGCCGGTCTGGGTGGTGTACGGGGCCTTGTCGTACTTGGACACGAGGGCATCGTCTGCGCTCGTCGGCGTCTGCAGTGTGGTGTACGAATCGCCCGAGGCCTGGTTCGTCTGCAATTCGACCGAGGTGAAGCCCAGACTCGTGCTGGTGTAGGTCGCGCCGTAGAACGAGAAGGTCTGGGTGCCGGGGTAGATGTCAGAGGTCGACGAGTGGGTGGCGCTCAACCCGCTGAAGGTCCCAAAGCGTGACAGGGCCTCGACCACCGACCATCGTTGTGCCGCGCAGTACGGGCAGTACTCCGCCCCGATGAAGAGGATCTCGGGCTTCCCGTTGCTGGCGGTGAGCGCCGTCTTGGCGCCCGTTGCCATGGGGGCGGCGGTCGCACTGGGCTCCCCGATTGCGGACAGCGTGGTCGGGCTGACCGACGTGACGCCTGCCATCACGCCGGCCGGGAGTGCAGAGGTGCCCGCGCTGGTTGCCGCCGCGCCGCTGCCCGCCGCGACCTTGGAGGCCGCCGGTGTCCCGCCGGACCCGCCGGCGGCCTTGACAACCACGAGGGCGACGACGGCCAGCACGACGAGCCCGACCGGCACAAGTGCCGCCATCATCGGGTGCCGCCTCCGGAAACCCGCGATACCGGAGGCCGGAGGTGGCGCGTTTCGTCTGGCCACCGCGGGGCGGGGCTGGCCCGCCGGGCGGGCCGGGCGGGGTTGGCCAACCTGGCGGCCCTGGCCGGACTGCCCCGGCTGGCCGGACTGCTTGGACGGCCCCGACTGCTTGGACGGTCCGGACTGCTTGGACTGGTTCTTGGGGGCCCGGGGCGCGGGCGCTCCGGTGGGACTAGGACGGACAGGACGCGTATTGCGCTCCGATCCGGAGGGGGCTTTCGCCATGAGAGTTCTCCAATGGGTAGGTCGTGACGGCAGATGGCGCGTCACGAGAAGTTCGATGAGCGGTGGCGGCCGAGGTGGCCGATCGCAGGTGGGAGGGGAGGTCGCCTGAGCGGCGACGCGGGGTTCGAACTAGGAGAACCGCGGGGGGTGGAACAGCGTCAGGGCGACACCGCGGGGCAGGCCCTGCACACGGGAGCGCAGGCGCCGTGCGAAGCCACTCCCGCCGGCGGCCACGATGAGTCCGACGGTGGCGACCAGGGCCGCGATGGTGAGGACCGGGGCCGGTGCCGCCGGGGTGCTCCGGCCGCAGGCGGTTCCGGCGCAACCCGAAGGGAACGTGGGTGGGCCTTCAGCGATCAGGGTGGTGGCGCTGGCCGGGAGGTGGCTGTCCGTCAGTACGGCCTGGGGTATAAAGCCGCTGAGCACGGTGGCAGCGAACACCACCACCAGACACATGCGCCACGGCAACGACATAGTTCAATTGTAGGGGTCCTGCCGCGAGTTCGGCGGTCATCCCGTTCAGCCGCCTGCGGTCAAGCCCCCAGGTCCATCAGCTCGACCCGCACCCCGTCGGGATCGGTGCAGTAGACGAACCGGAGCGGGGTGTCGCCGAGATCGATGGTGGTCCGGCTCGTCTCGACGATGGCGCCGCCCAGCTCGACCACCTTGGCCGCTGTGGCGTCGAGGTCGCCGACCCGGAACGAGAGGTGGGTCAACCCCAGTTGGTTGACGGCCCTTCGCACCCGGTCGCCGAAGGCGGCAGGTTCGGTGAACGCCAAGAGCTCAATGGCCGTTGCGCCCCTCCGGATGAACTGGGAGGTCAGGGTCACATCGGGGAAGTCCATCAACCGGGCGAACTCCCGGCCGATGTCGTGGGATTCGGCCTTCTCGAAGCCGAAGCCATCGCAGTAGAAGCGGAGCGACCGGTCGAGATCGCTCACGCAGATGCCGAAATGGGAGAAGGTGGGTTCCATGGCCCCAGTCTGTCAGTCAGCCCAAAAGTCGGCCCACACGCGGGCCCGGATGGCTTCTTCCACCGCGACCTCCGTAGTCTCATAGGTGTGACGCCCCCCACGCAGGACCGACATGAGCGCCGAACGGATTCAGGGATCGAGATCCTTCCCGTCTATCGGCCGCAAGTTCTCGAAGGATGGGATCCCGAAGCCAAGCTCGGTGAGCCCGGTTCCTACCCCTATACGCGGGGTGTGCACCCCGAGATGTACCGATCGAAGCTCTGGACCATGCGCCAGTACGCCGGGTTCGGCTCGGCGGAGTCGACCAACGAGCGGTTCAAGTTCCTGCTCGACGCCGGCCAGACCGGCCTGTCCTGTGCCTTCGACCTCCCCACGCAGATGGGGTACGACTCGGACCATCCGCGGGCCGAGGGGGAGGTGGGAAAGGTCGGCGTGGCGATCGACTCCCTGGCCGACATGCGCCTCTTGATGGCCGATCTGCCGATGGACAAGGTCACCACCTCCATGACCATCAACGCCACGGGCGCCATCCTCCTGCTGCTGTACCAACTGGTCGCCGAGGAGCAGGGCGTTCCGGGCGACAAGATCCGCGGCACCATCCAGAACGACATTCTGAAGGAGTACATCGCGCGCGGGACCTACATCTACCCGCCCCGCCCCTCCATGCGGTTGATCGTCGACACGTTCTCCTACTGTGCCGCCAACCTGCCCAACTGGAACACCATCTCGATCTCCGGCTACCACATCCGCGAAGCGGGTTCGACGGCGGTCCAGGAGATCGCCTTCACGTTGGCCAATGGCATCGCCTATGTCGAGGCGGCCATCGCAGCCGGCATGGACGTCGACGCCTTCGCCCCACGTCTGTCGTTCTTCTGGAACGCCCACAACAACCTGTTCGAGGAGGTGGCCAAGTACCGGGCAGCCCGCCGGATGTGGGCGCGCATCATGACCGAGCGCTTCGGGGCCAAGGATCCCCGCTCGAAGATGCTGCGCTTCCACACGCAGACGGGGGGCTCGACCCTGACCGCCCAGCAGCCGGAGAACAACATCGTGCGCGTCACCCTGCAGTCGCTGGCGGCGGCGATGGGAGGCACGCAGAGCCTCCACACCAACGGTTTCGACGAGGCGCTCGGCCTGCCCACCACGCGCGCCGCGAAGATCGCGCTGCGGACCCAGCAGATCGTGGGCTTCGAGTCCGGGGTGGCCGACACCGTCGATCCCATGGCCGGGTCCTACTTCGTGGAGTCCCTCACCGACGAGGTCGAGAAGGCGGCCAACGAGTACCTCGACCGCATTGCGGCGCTCGGGGGCGCGGTGGCCGCCATTGAGGCCCGCTTCATGCAAGACGAGATTGAGAGCGCGGCCTACAGCTTCGCCAAGGCCGTCGACAACGGTGAAAAGGTGGTGGTGGGGGTGAACCGGTTCACCGATGCAGAGAGCGAGCCGGCCGATGTCTTCCCCATCGACGTGACGCTGCAGCAGACCCAGATCGATCGCACGAAGTCGGTGCGGGCGGAGCGGGACCAGTCGGTGGTCGATGCGGCGCTCTCGGAAATCGCCGTGACGGCCCGGGGGGAGGGCAACCTGCTGGTTCCGATGAAGGCCGCCCTGGCCGCCATGGCCACGCTGGGCGAAGTCGCCGACGTCCTGCGTGACGAGTTCGGGGTCTACCAACCCGGGGGATGAGGGCGGGCGTGGGGGACGCGGCGACGGGCGACGCGGCGGCAGGGGGGCACGCGTTCTGGCCCCTGTTCGACCTCGTCGTCCGCACGCCCCGGCTCGAGATACGCCTGCCCCGCGAGGAGGAGTTCGGCGCACTCCTGGCGGTGATCGCCGGCGGGGTTCACGATCCGGCCACCATGCCCTTCACCACGCCGTTCACCGATCGCCCTTCGCCCGCGCGCGAACGCGAGTCCGCCCAGTGGTGGTGGCGCCAGCGGGCCGAGTGGACGCCGGAGAAGTGGAACCTCACCGGTGCGGTCTTTGTGGATGGTGAGGTCGTCGGTGTGCAGGACATCAACGCCGAGCATTTCGCCACCCTGCGCTCGGTCCACACCGGCTCATGGCTGGGTCTGGCCCACCAGGGGCAGGGTCTGGGCAAAGAGATGCGCCAGGCCATTCTGCATCTTGCCTTCGCGGGTCTGGGGGCGCTCGAGGCTCACAGCGGCGCGTTCTTCGACAACGCGCCCTCGCTGGCCACCTCGCGCTCCGTGGGCTACCAGCCCAACGGCGAGGCGCTCGCCCCCCGCCGCGACGGCGCCGCGCGCATGATCAACGTCCGCATCGACCGGGCCACATGGATGGAGCGCCAGCGTGACGACATCGAGCTGGTCGGCCTGGAGGAGTGCCTCGACATGTTCATTGCGGCGCCTCCGGAGGCGACACCCTTGGATCGATGACAGCTAGCGCGGGACGCGGGACGCGGGACGCGGGACGCGGGACGCGGGACGCGGGACGCGGGACGCCCGCGCCGGTTCAGGCCGTGACGACGGTCTCGAAGTGCTCGACGACGGGAAAGGGGTCGTAGAAGTGGTGGAGAAGGGCGCGCCACTCCTGGTACCCGTCGGAGCCCCGGAACCCTTCGGTGTGGTCCTCGAGCGTTTCCCACTCGACCAGGAGCAAGAAGGTGTCGGGGCGCTCGACACACCGGGCCACGCGTAAAGAGATGAACCCGGGGCTGGCGGCGATGATCGTCTTGGCCCGATCCATGGTGTCGATGAAATCGGCGGCTCGGCCGGGGAGCACCGACAGCACGGCGTGCTCGGTGATCACGCCTGAAGCAGCCTGTCCCGGAGAGCGGGATCGGTGGCGGCGTCGATGGCCGTCCAGGCCAGCGCCAGGGCCCCGTCACGGACCGCGGCATCGGCGGAGGGGGTGATGCACGCGGCGGCGAACTCATGCTGGTGGTTGACGGCGCCGCCCGTCTCGATCCCCATGAGCGGGTGGATGGTGGGTACCGCCAGCGATACGTTCGCCATGTCCGTGGAGAACGTGGGGAGCGGGGCGTCGGCATCATCGGCGGCGAAGTTCCGGCCGAGCGACTCGGCGTTGACCCGGTAGGCCGCCACCAGCGCGGGATCGGCCTCCATGTGCGAGTAGTCGGGTGAGAGCTTCTCGTACGTCACGGTGCTGCCGGTGGCGAGGGCGCCGGCCTCGAAGCAGGCGCGGACACGCGCCTCGAGCGCCGCCAGGCCGTCGATGGTGCGCGAGCGGGCCATGAACCGCCCGCTCACCGCGGCCGGGATCACGTTGGCCGCGCCGCCGCCCCGGGTGATGATCCCGTGCACCTGGTCCCCCGGGGGGAGCTGCTGGCGGAGCAGGCCGAGGGCCACCTGGGAGATCGTCATCGCGTCGAGGGCGTTGATCCCCTCCCAGGGGGCGGCCGAGGCATGGGCCTCCTTGCCTTCGAAGAAGACGTCGAAGTGGGCCACGGCGAGGCAGGCGCCGGTCAGGCGCTCGACCGGCCAGGGGTGGATCATCATGGCGGCGTGGACGTCCTCGAAGGCGCCGCGGTCCAGCATGAGGATTTTGCCGCCGCCCCCCTCCTCGGCGGGCGTGCCGAGCACCCGCACCTGCAGGCCTATGTCGTCGGCCACCGCGGCCAGGGCCAACCCGGCCCCCACGGCGCTCGCCGCGATGATGTTGTGGCCGCAGGCGTGGCCCACGTCGGGCAGCGCGTCGTATTCGGCGCACACGGCGACGACCAGGTCGCCGTGGCCCGACCGGGACTCCAGTGCCGTGGGGATGTCGTAGACGCCTTCGGTGACCGTGAGCCCGCCCGCACGGAGCGCCTCGGCCACGGCGTGAGCCGACCGGGTCTCATTGAAGCACAGCTCGGGCGTCGAGTGGACCGAGTGGCTGAGGGCGACCAACTCGGGCAGGCGCTCCGCTATGACCGCTGCCGCAGCGTCCTTGGCCGCTTGCGTGTCCACGGCTCTATTCGATCACGGCCACGATGTCGCCCGCGCCGACGGATGCGCCGGCGCTGACCCTGACCTCCTTGATCACGCCATCCTTCTCGGCGTTCACCGCGTTCTCCATCTTCATCGCCTCCAGGAGGCAGATGGTCTGGCCCACCTCCACCGTGTCGCCCACGGCGACCAGCACCTTGACGATCGTCCCCTGCATCGGCACGGTCACGTCGCCCGAACCGGACGCGCCGGCCGCCGCCTGCGCCGCCCGCTTGGGGCGCACGACGCCCTGGGGGGCTGCCACCCCCACCAGGTCGGGTACCCAGAGCTTGACGGAGAAGCGCCGCCCGTCCACCTCGGCCGTGACATCGCGCTGCACGGTCGGGACGGCACCGTCGGCGGGGGCTGCCGCCTCGGGTGCGGCGACCGTCAGCGCGCTGAGGTCGAGGACGTCCTCCACCCACTTGGTCGAGTGCGTCGCCTCGGCGAAGTCGGGGTGGCTGAGGATGGCGACATCGGCCGGGATGGTGGTGGCGATCCCGGTGATCTCGGTCTCATCGAGCGCGCGCAACATACGGCGCCGCGCCGCCTCGCGGTCCGGCGCCCACACGATGAGCTTGGCCACCAGGTTGTCGTAGAACTGGCTGACCGTGTCGCCGGCCTCGTAGCCCGAGTCCAGGCGCACGCCCGGACCCGAGGGCGCGGTGAACTTGGTGATGGTGCCCGGAGAGGGGGAGAACCTCCCCCCGCTCGGGTCCTCGGCGTTGAGACGCACCTCGATGGCGTGCCCGTTGCGCGCGACGTCGTCCTGCCCGAAGGTGAGCTCCTCACCCGAGGCGATGCGGATCTGCCAGGCGACCAGGTCGAGCCCGGTCACCAGCTCAGTCACCGGGTGCTCCACCTGGAGCCGGGTGTTCATCTCGAGGAAGTAGAACTCACCGTCCTGGAAGAGGAACTCGACCGTGCCGGCGTTGTAGTAGCCGCACGCCTTGGACACCTTGACCGCGGCCTCGCCCATGGCCCGGCGCACCTCGTCGGGAAACGCGGGTGCCGGGCTCTCCTCGATCAGCTTCTGGTGGCGCCGTTGGGCCGAGCAGTCACGCTCGCCCAGCCACAGCACGGTGCCGTGTTTGTCCCCGAGCACCTGCATCTCCACGTGGCGGGGCCAGCCGAGATACCGCTCCACGTAGATCTCCGGTCGCCCGAAGTACGCCTGGGCTTCGCGGGCGGCCGACTCCATCGCCTCTGCGGCTTCGGAGGCGGACGCCACCACCTTCATGCCCCGCCCGCCCCCGCCGTACGCCGCCTTGATGGCCAGCGGCCATCCGACCTCGGTGCCGAAGGCGACGACCTCGTCCGGTGAGGTCAACGGCTCCGATCGGCCCGGCACGCCGGCCACGCCGGCCGCCTCCGCCGCGATGCGCGAGCTGATCTTGTCGCCCATCACCTCGATCGCCTCGGGCGGCGGGCCGATGAAGGTCACGCCGCGGTCGGTGATGGCGCGGGCGAAGTCGGTGTTCTCCGAGAAGAACCCGTAGCCGGGGTGGACACCGTCGGCGCCGCTCTTCTCGATGGCGTCGAGGATGGCCGCGGTGTTCAGGTAGCTCTCGGCCGCCGTCTCGCCGCCGAGGGCGTACGCCTCGTCGGCCATTCTGACGTGCAGGGCTTCACGGTCGAGCTCGGAGTAGACGGCGACCGTGGCGATGCCCATCTCGCGGCAGGTCCGAATGACACGGACGGCAATCTCGCCGCGGTTGGCGATGAGGATCTTCTTCAGCACAAAGGACCTTTCGATTCCACAGGGGCCATCACAATTGCACGGACCGTATGGTGTCTGCCATGTGGGGTGGGACCTGGGACGTGCGCCGGTTCGACGAGATCGATTCGACCAACGCCTATCTGCATCGTCAGGCCCGTCTCGGCGCGCCGGAGGGGACGGTGGCCGTGGCGGAGCACCAGAGCGCCGGCCGGGGCCGCCTGGACCGCCGGTGGGAGTCGCCCCCGGGCGCCTCCCTGCTGGCCTCGGTGCTCTTCCGTCCCGACCTCGACCCCGCTGAGCTGCATCTTTGTACCGCAGCCATGGCTCTCGCCGCGGCCGAGGCCTGCCGTCGGGTGGCCGGTGTAGGCCCGGTGCTCAAGTGGCCCAACGATGTCCTGGTGGGCGAGGAGAAGCTGGCCGGCGTGCTGGCCGAGGCCGTATTCGACGGGGGTCCGGGGTTCGACGGGGGTGCGGGCGGTGCGGTGGCGGTGGTCGTCGGCATCGGGCTCAACATCGACTGGCCCGGTCCCGACGGGGCCGGGGGCACCTGCCTGCTGGAATTGGGGGCGGGGCCGGTGGACCGGGCGGCGTTCCTCGGTGCCCTGCTCGACGCGCTCTCCGCCCGCCGCGCCCTCCTGGACAGCGTGACGGGCCGGCGCGAGGTGGTGGCCGAGCTGCGAAATCGCTGTGCCACCCTGGGAAGACGGGTGCGGGTGGAACTGGCGGCCGAGGCGGTCGTCGGGGTGGCGACCGAAATCGACGACGCCGGCCACCTGGTGGTGCGGACCTCCGCCGGACCCCGGACGGTGTCGGCCGGTGACGTCGTCCACCTGCGCCCGGCTTAGGCGTGGCCCGCCGGTGCCGTTCTCGCAGGTAGTGAGGTTCCGATCCACGCCGGGGGCCCCACCCCGTATCGGGGGGACCGGGAGATGGGGGCTACACTCTCGCCCTTATGCGCCTTCTCGTCACGGGAGGAGCCGGCTTCATCGGGTCGAACTTCGTCCACTACTGGGTCGAACAGCACCCCGAGGACCACGTCGTCGTCTACGACGTGCTGACCTACGCCGGCAACCGCCCGAATCTGTCGGACATCGAGGATCGGATCGTCTTCGTGCAGGGCGACATCTGCGACGGCCTCCAGGCAGAGAAGACGCTGCGCGACGAGGACATCGACACCATCGTCCACTTCGCCGCAGAGTCCCACAACAGCCTGGCCGTGCTCGATCCCGGACTGTTCTTCCGCACCAACGTGTTGGGCACCCAGACCCTCCTCGAAGCGGCCCGCCAGGTCGGCGTGTCCCGCTTCCACCACATCAGCACCTGCGAGGTCTACGGCGATCTGGCACTCGATTCGGATGAGGCCTTCACGGAGTCCTCCCCCTACCGCCCCCGCACCCCGTACAACGCCAGCAAGGCCGGGGCCGATCACGCCGTGCGCGCCTACGGGGAGACCTACGAGCTGCCGGTCACCATCACCAACTGCTCGAACAACTACGGGCCGTACCAGTTTCCCGAGAAGGTCATCCCCGTCTTCACCACCTCCGCGCTGGACGACAAGAACCTGACCCTGTACGCCACCACCGAGAACCGCCGGGAATGGCTGCACGTCCGCGACCACTGCACCGCCATTGAGGCCGTGCTCCTGCGGGGCAAGATCGGCGAGACCTACCACGTGGGCAGCGGCGTGGAGGCCTCCATCATGGAGGTCGCCGACCTCGTGCTGGCGACGCTGGGCAAGCCCGCCTCGCTCAAGGAGATCGTGCCCGATCGCCCCGGGCACGATCGCCGCTACCTGCTCGACTCGTCGAAGCTGCGCCAGCAGCTGGGCTGGGCGCCCGAGATCCCCTGGGAGGAGGGGTTGGCCCAGACCGTGGAGTGGTACGCGGCCAACCGGTCCTGGTGGGAGCCGCTGCGGGCCCGAGCGCCGGTTGTCGAGGCCGGATGGGGCTCGGCCGGCTGAGGCCGGTTCCGACCATGCGCGTACTCGTCACCGGTGCCGACGGGCAGCTCGGGCGCGACCTGCTGGACTCGTTGGCCGGACGGGTCCCGGCCGGCGGCCGGCGCTGCAGCCTGCTGGCGCCCGAGGGTCCACTTCGAGGGCTCGACTATGACGTGCTGGCGACCGACATCGGCACCATGCGGGTCGATGAGCGCGAGGCGGTGCTGACTGTCTTCCACGAGTTCAAGCCGGACCTGGTCCTCCATGGTGGGGCGCTCACCGCGGTGGACTTGTGCGAGACCGAGGTGGACACGGCCTACGCGGTCAACGCCGTCGGGACCCGCAACGTGGCCGAGGCGGCCACCGCCGTGCAGGCTCACCTGCTCTACGTCTCTACCGACTACGTCTTCGACGGGACGGCGGACGGGCCGTACCGGGAGTGGGACGCGCCCAATCCGAAGTCGGTCTACGGCGCCAGCAAGCTGGCCGGAGAACGGGAGTGCCCGCCGGGATCGACCATCGTGCGCACGTCGTGGGTGTGCGGGGCCCACGGGGCGAACATGGTCAAGACCGCCCTGCGCCTGGCCCGGGGCGAGGGGATCCTGCGCTTCGTCGACGATCAGCACGGGTCACCCACCTTCACGGCCGACCTGGCCCCGGCGATCGTCACGCTGGGGACGGACAGGCGCCCGGGCATCTTCCACGTGACCAACCGCGGGGCCACCACCTGGTGGGGCTTCGTCCGCGCCGTGCTGGAGGCCGCGGGCGGCGATCCCGAGCGGGTGCACCCCATCACCTCGGCCGACCTCGACCCGCTCCAGTACCCGGCACCGCGTCCGGCCAACTCCGTGCTCGACAACATGGCCCTGCGCCTGAGCCACCTGCCGTCCCTGCCGGACTGGAAAGATGGGCTCGTGCGCCTCGTCAACGCCCTGGCGACCGAGGAGGTGCAGGCGTGACCCGACGCAGGAACTCGTGAGCCAGCGCAGGAACAAGAGGGCGAACGACCCGGCATCGTCCGCGGTGGCCGTGATCGGCGCCGGTTACGTCGGCCTCCCCACCGCCGCCACGCTGGCCCACTTCGGGCACCGGGTGGTGCTGGCCGAGCGGGACGCGTCGCGCCTGGCCGCGCTGCGCAGCGGCGTGATGCCCATTGTCGAGGTGGGGTTGAACGAGCTGGTGGCCGAGGGCGTCGATGCCGGCCATCTCCGCTTCACCGCCTCGGCCACCGAGGCCGTGCTCGGCGCCGAGTTCGTCTTCTTGTGTGTGCCGACCCCCCAGGGCGATGACGGGTCGGCCGACCTGTCCTACGTCGAGGAGGCGGCCAAAGAGGTCGGTCCCCACCTGGAGCACAGGGCCATCGTTGTCAACAAGTCGACCGTGCCGGTGGGCTCGGCCACCCTGGTCGAGCAGGTCATCGGCCGGCCCGACATCCGCGTCGTCTCCAACCCCGAGTTCTTGCGCGAGGGCAGCGCGGTGCGCGACAGCCTGCATCCCGACCGCCTCGTGGTGGGGGCCGACGACGCCGAGGCGGCGGCTCTGGTGGGCAACCTCTTCACCTCGACCGGAGCACCGCTCATCGTCACCGACGCCACCACGTCGGAGACCATCAAGTACGCCTCCAACGCGTTCTTGGCCACCAAGCTGAGCTACGTCAACGCCGTGGCCGGACTGTGCGAGGAGGTGGGCGCCGACGTGCGCGACGTCATGCTCGGCATGGGGTATGACAAGCGCATCGGCTTCGAGTTCCTGCGCCCCGGCCCGGGTTGGGGTGGGTCGTGCCTGCCCAAGGACACCCGGGCCCTGCTCCACATCGCCGAGGCGGCGGGCTACGACTTCTCGCTCTTGGCCGGCGCCATCGCCAGCAACGAGCAGCAGCTGGCCCGCGTGGTGGCCAAGGTCGAGGCGGCGTGCGGCGGTGCGCTCGAGGGGGTGACGGTCGGCGCGTGGGGCCTCACCTTCAAGGCCAACACCGATGACCGCCGCGACTCGCCGAGCCTGCAGGTCGCCCACCGCCTGGTCGCCCTCGGCGCCACGGTCCGGGCCTTCGATCCGACAGTGGCCGTGGACCCTGACGCGGCCGGTGCCGATGCGGTTCCCCCGGATCTGGCCGGCCTCTCGCTGTGCGCCGATCCCTACGAGGCGGCCACGGGGGCGAGGGTATTGGTCGTGTTGACCGAATGGGACGAGTTCCGTTGGCTCGACCTCGCCCGCGTGCTGTCGGTCATGGCCGCCCCGTCCATCGTCGACGCCCGCAACCTGTTGGATCCCGCCGCGGTGCGGCGCATGGGCTTCGCCTACACCGGGATCGGACGCCGGTGAGCCGGATCGTGGTGGCGGGCGGGGCGGGCTTCTTGGGCTCGCACCTGTGCGACTTCCTCATCGCCCGGGGCGACTCGGTCATCTGCCTCGACGACCTCTCGACGGGTACCGCCGAAAACGTGGCCCACCTGGAGGGCCACGAGCGCTTCACCTTCGTGCGCACCGACGTCAGCGCGTCCGTCGAGGTGGCTGCGGGCCAACAGATCGACGGCGTCTGCAACCTGGCCAGCCCGGCCTCGCCGCCGGCCTACCTCGCCCGCCCGCTCGAGACCCTGGCCGCGGGCAGCGAGGGCACCCGGCGCCTGCTCGAGCTGGCCCGGGACCACGGGGCACGGTTCCTCATGGCGAGCACCAGCGAGATCTACGGCGACCCCGAGGTCCACCCCCAGGTCGAGTCCTACCGTGGCAACGTCGACCCGACCGGGCCCCGCAGCGTCTACGACGAGGCCAAGCGGTTCGCGGAGAGCATCACCATGGCCATGCGCCGCACCTACGGGGTCGACGTCGGCATCGCCCGCATCTTCAACACCTACGGCCCCCGGCTCGCCCCCGGGGACGGCCGGGTGGTGTCCAACTTCATCAGCCAGGCCCTGCGTGGCGAGCCCTTGACCGTCTACGGGGACGGGTCGCAGACCCGGAGCCTGTGCTACGTCGACGACGAGGTGGCCGGGCTGGTCGCCCTGCTCGACTCGAGCCTGACCGGTCCGGTCAACATCGGCAGCCCCGACGAGCGCACCGTCGCCGAACTGGCCACCCTCGTGCTCGAGGTGACGGGCTCGCAGTCGCCCCTCGTCTATCTGCCCCTGCCCATCGACGACCCCACCCGGCGCTGCCCCGACATCACCCTCGCCGCATCCGAACTGGGGTGGAAGCCGACGACCGAGTTGCGGGACGGCCTGGCGGCCACCATTGCGTATCTCGCCCCGCGGGTGGGCAGACCATGACCGCGCCGACGGACGCGCCGAGGGACGCGCCGAGGGACGACGACTCACCCTCGCACCGGCCCAGCTACAAGACGCTGTCGGTCATCATGCCGGTCTTCAACGAACGGGCCACGGTGGCCGAGATCGTGCGGCGCATACGGGCTGTCGAGATCCCCCTGGTGCTGCAGCTGATCGTGGTGGACGACGGGTCGAGCGACGGGTCCGAAAAGGTGCTGGGGGCCCTGGAGGACTCGACGGTCCGGGTCATCACCCACAAGCAGAACCTGGGCAAGGGCGCGGCCATCCGCTCCGGGTTGGCGGTGGCGACGGGAGACCTCGTGCTCATCCAAGACGCCGACCTCGAGTACGACCCCGACGACTGGCCGCGACTGCTCGATCCCATTTTCAAGGGCAAGGCCCGCGTCGTCTACGGGAGTCGCTTCACGGGCGAGCGCAAGAACATGCTGCCGCTGCACTGGTTCGCCAATCGGGTGCTGTCGTTCACGACCAACCTGTTGTACCGCTCGACCCTCTCGGACATGGAGACCTGCTACAAGCTGTTCGACGCCCGGGCGATCGAGGGCATCACCATCGTGTCGAACCGTTTCGACTTCGAACCGGAGATCACGGCCAAGGTGCTGCGTCGGGGGCACCGGATTTACGAGGTGCCCATCTCCTACGCCGGGCGCGAGCCCCACGAGGGCAAGAAGATCACCTGGCGCGACGGTTTCAGCGCGCTGGCTGCGCTCGTGCGCTTCCGCTTCTCCAAGGAGTATTGAGCCCCCGGTGCCGAGCCCTGTTGGTGCCGTCATCGTCGACCACGATGCCGGCCCGTTCCTCGCCGAGTGCGTCCGTTCCCTCCTCGCCGACGGCGCCTCACCGGTGGTCGTCGTCGACAACGGCGCACCGGGGAGCGCCCAGCAGGCCCTCGGCCCGCTCCTCGCCGACAGCGGGGCCGAGGCCGTCGTGGTTGTGCAGCCCCGGATGAACATCGGATTCGGGTCGGGGGTGAACAGGGGACTGGCGGTGCTGGGCGGCATGACACCCCCGCCGGAGTGGGTCCTGGTCGCCAACGCCGACGTGCGCGTACACCCCGGAGCCATCGACGCGCTGCGCCGCGTCCTCGAGGCCCGGCCGGCGTGGGCCATGGTGGGTCCCCGGATCTTCACCGAGGAGGGCGACGTGTACCCGTCCGTGCGCCGCTTCCCCTCGTTTCTCGACGCCGCCGGCCACGCCCTGCTGGCGCTCTTCGTGCCCCGGAACCGGTTCACTAGGCGCTACAACCCCGGCACCCCCGAGGGTGACGGCGTCGTTGAGGCCGGGTGGATCTCCGGATCGTGCTTCCTGGCCCGGCGTGACGCCCTCGAAGAGCTCGGAGGCTTCGACGAGTCCTACTTCATGTACGCGGAGGACATGGACCTGTGTTGGCGTGCCCGCCAGGCCGGATGGGGCATCGGGTTCACCGGGGCGGCGAGCGTGACCCATGTGCAGGGAGTGAGCACGGCCCGGCATCCCTACCAGATGCTGGTGGCCCACCACCGCTCCGCGCTGCGCTTCACCGTGCGGACCACGTCGGGGTGGCGACGGGCCGCGCTGCCCCTGGCCGCCGCCGTCCTGGGGTTGCGCCTGGTACTGGCCACCGTGCGCCTGGCCGTCACGCGGGCCTAGGCCGTTGTACCGGGTGGCCACCTCGCTCGTCGCGCTCATGGCTGCGGCCACCGTGCTCGTGGGGGCGCGCGGCTCCAGCCATGTCCACGTCGAACCTCTGGTGAACTTCGCCCTCCCCCCGGCGTCGGCCGGCTGCGGCGGGGCCATCGCGCTGGGCGGTGGCGCCACGCGCATTCCGATCACCGTGAGCACGGTGTCGGGCCAGGTGGCCGAAATGGTCAACGTCTGCATCGGCGGCCGGGGCCCGTACCCGTTCGTGATCGACTCCGGTGCCGGGGAGTCCATCATCGACGCCCGTCTGGCCGCCACGTTGCAGCTGTCGCATGCCGGGTCGTCGACCGAATTCGCGGGGGTGGGCTGTACGGGGAAGGCGCAGCCCGTGGGTGTGACGTCGTGGTCGGTGGCCGGCGTCGCCCTGAGCCCGCAGACGTTGACGGCGACGACCCTGCCCGACTTCGGCGTGGCGGGGCAGCCGGTCGGCCTGCTGGGATCGGACGTGCTGAGCCGCTTCGGTGCCGTCCGCATCGACTTCGCCGCGCAGACGCTCACCTTCGGGGGCCCGGAGGGACCAGCGTTGTCGAACAGTGCCGAGGAGGTGCGCGGCCCGACCGGACCTCCGCCCGCCGCCGTGCTCACCCAGGGCCAGGCGGGCACGACGGTGCCGCTCACCGTCGCGCTGACGCCGGGAGACATCTCGCTCAACGTCCGCCTGCGGTTCGGGAAGGGAACGTACAAGGACTTCATCATCGACACCGGCTCGTCCCAGTCCGTGGTGGCTGACTCGCTGGCCAACAGCGCCCGTCTGGCCCACAGCGACCTGGCCCAGCGCCAGACCACGGTGTGCTCGACCATCACCGTCCCTTTGGTGCACAGCGGCAGCTGGTTCATCCCCGGCGTCGTGCTCCATCCCCAGCTGCTCGGGTCGGTGAACTTCGGACCGATCGGCGCCGGCGGGACGGCGGGACTGCTCGGCTCCGACCAGTTGCAGCGGTTCGGCTGGGTGATCTTCGACTACGACGGCGGGCGCCTGGTCCTCGGTTGAGCGGGGAGCGTGTGGCCTATTCGGGCCCGGAGAGCCCGAGCTTGGCCGTGATCCCGTGATCGCGTCCCGCGGTGTACCCGCCGTCGACCGGCAGGGCGTGCCCGGTGATGAACGAGGCATCGTCGGAGAGCAGGAAGGCGGCCGCGGCGGCGATCTCCTCGGGGCGACCCAACCGGTGCAGCTTGTGGTGCGCGACGACATCGGCCAGGGTGTCCTCCATGCCGGGCGCCTTGAAGATGCCCGCCAGCATCGGGGTGTCGATGAACCCGGGGCACACGGCGTTCACCCTGATGCCGCGTCCGGCGTAGTCGATGGCCATGTTCTTGGTGAGTAGGACCACACCGCCCTTCGACGCGCTGTAGGCACTTCCCCCGGCCGTTCCCTCCAACCCCTCGACGCTGGCGATCGTCACCAGAGCGCCCCGCCGACCGTCCACCGACGGTTGCCGCAACATCTGCGCCAGGACGTGCTTGGCGGTGAGATACGTCCCGGTCAGATTGACGGCGAGGACCCGGTCCCAGTCCTCCCGGGCCAGAACGTGCACGGGCCCGCCGCCGGCGACGCCGGCCGCGTGTACCAGGCCGGCCAGGTCGCCGCCGAAGGCCACCGCGGCCCGGACCAGCTGCTCGACCGAGGCCTCGTCGGTCACGTCGGTGCGGGTGAAGGCCCATGTGCCGTCGCTGGCCCGGTTGCCGGTGGGGGTGTTGAGGGGTTCGTTGATGTCGGCCCCCATGACGAGGGCCCCTTCCGTGAGGAGCCGGGTCGCCGTGGCCCAGCCGATCCCTGACGCCGCGCCGGTGACGATGTAGCTGCGCCCCTTCAGTCCTTGCACGAGATGCCTCCTCGGTGTGGTTGCGTCCTACTGAACAGACTGATAAAAGTTGTTCATATGTCTAGTCGCGCCAGCGCCGGCGCCGACACCAAAATTGCCGGTGCGTCCCCGTCCGCCGCCGCCCCCGACGGGACCGAAGAGCGCATTTTGGTGGCGGCGGAGCGGTGCCTGGCCCGGCTCGGCCTGGCGCGGCTCTCCCTGACCGATGTGGCCGCGCAGGCCGGCGTGTCGCGTGGCGCGGTCTACCTGCATTTTGCAGACCGCCGGGCGCTCATCGACGCCGTGCTGACACGGGCGGCCAGCCGGTTCGTGACCCGCTGCGCCGAGACCGTCAGCCGCCATGGCACGCTGGTCGACCAGGTGGCCGAAGCGGCGGTCTTCATCAGGGGGCATCAGGATGACAAGGTGCTGACGCTCCGCCTTCCCGCCGACGAGGAGTCGTTGTTCGCCACGCTGCTCACCACCCGCCTGGAGCGGGTCGTCGAGGAGTGGGTCGACTTCTGGATCCCGTACCTGACCGCGGCCGGAGAGCGGGGCGAGCTCCGGGACGGCGTCGATCGTCGGCAGGCCTCGGAATGGATCGTCCGCATGATGTTGTCGTTCGCCATCATGCCCGCGGTCTCCTTCGACGCCGAGCGCCCGGCCCAGGTGCGCGCCTTTGTGCGCTCGTTCATCGTCGACGGCCTCGGGCCCCGCCCGGAAACGAACCCGCCAACACGGAAGTGAACCCGACTACACGGAAGTGAACCCGACTAAGAGAGGACAGACATCATGAAATTCGCCTTGTTCTACGAGATCCCGGTCCCGCGCCCGTGGGAGCCCGACAGCGAGCTCCTGGCCTATCAGCACACGCTCGAAGAGGCGATCGCAGGCGACCGTTTCGGGTGGGACGCCTTCTGGACCGTCGAGCACCACTTCTTGGAGGAGTACTCGCATTGCTCGAACCCCGAGGTGCTCTACGGCGCCATCGCATCGCGCACGGAGCGGATTCGGCTGGGCTACGGCGTGCGGCTCATGCCCAAGCCCTACAACCATCCCGTGCGCACGGCCGAGTCCGTGGCGGTGCTCGACCTACTCTCGGGCGGCCGGGTGGACATGGGCGCGGGGCGCTCGGCGACCCGGGCGGAGCTCGAGGGATTCGGGATCGACCCCGCCGAGAGCCGCGGTATGTGGCAGGAGGCGATCGGCCACATTGTGAGCTGTTGGACCAACGAGTACACCGAGTTCTCCGGGAAGTACTGGCAGATGCCGCGCCGCCGGGTCCAGCCCAAGCCGCTGCAACAACCGCACCCGCCGCTGTGGGGTGCCACGACCAGCGACGAGGGCCACGGGCAGATCGGCGCGCTCGGCCTCGGCTTGTGTTCGTTCGCCGTCGGGCTCCCTCCCTCGGAGGTGAAGCGCAAGATCGACATCTACCGCGAAGCCGTCAACGCGTGCGAGAAGCCGATCGGCGCCTTCGTCAACAACCAGGCCGCCACCTTCACCATGGCCATCTGCGCCCCCGACCGCGAGGAGGCCATCGCCAACGCACGGGAGTCCTTCGAGTGGTATCCGAAGACGGGTGCCCGCGCCATCGCCTCGCTCACCGATTGGATGGCTGAACGGAAGGAGGAGCTCGGCACGTACTCCTACGCGGCCGAAATGAAGAGCCGCGACGATCAGGGCCTCCTCGACCTCATGCGCCTGGAGTACCTCACCGATTCCAACGCCTGCATCCTCGGCACGCCCGAAGAGTGCATCGAGTCCTGCCGGGCCTACGAGGAAGCCGGGGTGGACCTGTTGCTCTGCCTGGTCAACCCCTACAAGATCTCCCATGAGGCGGTCATGCAGACCATCGAGCTGATGGGCACGGAGGTCATTCCCAAGTTCCGCTCGTGAGCGCCCGGCCTCGGGGTCGTAGAAACTTAAGAAGATACTTGAGTATGGTGGTCTGAGGTCCTATACTCAAGTAGATGCTTGACCAATCGATCGACCTGGACCGGACATTCCAGGCGCTCGCCGACAGGAGCAGGCGCACCATGGTGGAACGG